>NZ_JACSMQ010000001.1:0-666202 GCF_018618705.1 Exiguobacterium sp. H66 | reverse complement strand
CATTCGATTTTATAATGAGCTGCGGTATCAAAAACGATTAAACGGCTTAAGTCCGCTGGAATTCAGGGCTCAAGCCGTTTAAAAAATTTATATTATTTGACCTGTCTACTTGACGGGGAGCAGTTCAGAACGTGCGTTAAACACGCACTTTTCCCCGTAGGAGTCAACGAAACGTGACGCTTTTTAGGGAATACCATGACGGAAATCCAGTCATGCAGACACTTTAGAGCGCAATCCGCCTCGATATCGTATGTTCACGTTTCATAAGAGTTTATCTACACGAAGGCCGGACATCATGTCCGGTCTTTTTTTTTGTATTGATAAAGCTAAAACAATGATTTTTTAACGAGAACTTTTGTTCTTGTTTTTTAGTTATGTTACAGTCTTTGTCATATAACGTTCTGAAATCTGTCTTCATTTCAAAAATAAGTCGTAAATAAGGTTTGAAAACATAAATATGAGCCTTTTGTAACATAATAGTAATAGTAACGACATTTTTTTGTGGTCTATATGTAACGGCACTGCCCCTTTTTGTCATGTATATTAATCTCAGTTAACAAATCGGGAACAATTATGGAGGAGAGATTACATGATGAAACGAATACTCGCTAGTGTTTTAGCAATGTTGTTAGCACTCAGTTCGTTTGCAGGTCTTCAAGCAGAAGCTGCTACTAAAAAGAATGTTAAATCGTCGGTCAATAGCCTAGTTGTTCGTCAAAAAGCAACCACGTCATCGAAAAAATTAGGTCTTCTTTATAAAAATCAAACTTTACCGTACAAAGCAAAAACAGGTAACTGGTACAAAGTAAGCTACAAAGGAAAAACAGCATACTTAAGCGCACGTTATTCAAAGGTCGTCAAGAGCTCGTCTTCTAAAAAACAATCTTCAAGCGGTTGGAAAACACTAACAAACGTCAGTGCGACAGCTTACACGCCGTACGATCCAGGCAGCGGCAACTTGACAGCGATTGGTTGGAACATCAAGAGTTCGAAGAAAAAAGTCGTAGCGGTCGACCCGCGTGTCATCCCGCTTCGTTCGACGGTCAAAGTGTATTATAAAGGGAAATTAAAAGGTACGTACACGGCAGCGGATACAGGTGGAGCCATCAAGGGGAAAAAACTTGATATCTTGTACTACTCGCGCTCAGAAGCATTCAGCTGGGGACGTCGTAACGTCACCGTTAAATTTAAATAAGCACATCTATCCATCGGGCATCGGCTCGATGGATTTTTTTGCGAAAAAAAGCACCCTCGTGAGAAGGTGCGGAGAAAATAATGAATTCAATTACAGACGGACGATCAAAACATCACATTTGGCGTAACGTGTGATGCTTTCAGAGACACTACCGATGAAGAAACGTTCGACGGCATTCAGACCGGTCGCACCACAAATGATTAAATCGACATCATGATTTGGAGCGAGTTTCTTCGCGATCGTGACTTTCGGTGAACCGTACTCGATTGCGACTTCCACATCTTTGACTCCACGTTCTTGCGCCGTTTTGACATATTCGTCTAATAATTCTTTTGCATAAGACTCGGCACGCTCTGTGATTGTGCGGTCATATGCTTCGACAGTCGCGAACGTCCGTGTATCGATGACATGGGCGATGACTAACTTGGCGTCATTTCGAAGTGAGACGTCGATTGCGGTCTCAAATGCACGTTCTGCTTCTTTTGATCCGTCAACTGCTACTAGTACGTTATGATATACGATTGCCATGATGAATCCATCCCTTCGTATTCGGCTGATACTACGTCCTTATTATACCATTCCCACAAATGGAAAGTGTTGAACATTGTTAGAGTTCTAAAAATTGTTCTTCAAACGTGAACATCGTAAGATAGAACAAGGTGAAAGGGGGCGATGCCAAGATGAGGCACGCGTTGATTACAGCAGGAACGAAAGGGCTTGGAGAAATGGTGACACGCCGTCTGTTAGACGAAGGATGGTATGTGACAGCATTGCACCGATCGAAGCCGGAGTTTGAACATGAACGTCTTTATCCAATTCAAGCAGATGTGACGAAACAAACCGAATTGCTTAAAGCAGTAGATGAAGCGATGGAAAAGCATGGGCGGATTGATGCATTGATACTTAATGCGGGACCGTATATTTTTGAACGGAAATCACTCGTCGATTATTCAGACGAAGAGTGGGACGAAGTCGTCGCAGGGAATTTGACGGCGAGCTTTTGGTTACTACGGAAAGTGATTCCAATCATGCGGGAGCAACGCTATGGACGTGTCATCACATATGGTTTTCCGGAAAGTGCGACAGCGCCAGGATGGATTTATCGAGCTGCTTTCGCTGCTGCGAAGAGTGGGATGGTGAGCTTAACGAAAAGTGTTGCGTTAGAAGAGGCGGAGTACGGAATTACGGCGAATATGATCAATCCCGGAAACATCGTCGGAGACAACAAGACGAAGTGGATTGATGAAGCAGTCGCAGACGATCAAACGCCTGTCGGCCGGACCGGTGTCGGGGGCGATATCGCCCGCGCCATTTCATTTTTACTTGCAGAAGATGCGAGTCTGATTACGGGTGCGATTCTCGATGTGACAGGTGGCGTCAACGTCGTTCATCAGTCGCGAAAATAAAAAAGGTTATCTCATCCGAAGAATTCAGTCGGTTGAGATAACCTTTTTTAGTAGATGTTTAGTTGGCTTAGATTGATTGTAAGTGTTTCGGATAGCGCGTCAATGCTTCTGGACCGTCTGCTGTTAAATGAATGTCGTCTTCGATTCGAACGCCACCAACGTCAGGGACGTAGATGCCAGGCTCAAGTGTATAGACGATACCAGGCTCAGCTGTCAGAAGATTATTCGATGCAAGTGACGGGAATTCATGGACGTCGATTCCAAGACCGTGACCAACGCGGTGCGTGAAGTATTCGCCATAACCAGCCTGGTCGATGACGTTCCGTGCCGCTTCGTCGAGTGTACCGAGTGTGATGCCGACACGACTCGCATCTGTCGCTGCTTCAAGCGCGGTTAAAACAGTTTGATACATTTTTTCCTGTTCCGCACTCGGAGTTCCAAAAACGAACGTCCGTGTAATATCAGAGCAGTATCCTTTCCAAACGACACCGAGGTCGAACAAAACGAAATCGCCCTCTTTAATGACGCGGTCGCCAGGGACACCGTGCGGATCAGCGCTGTTTGCACCGAATAAGACGAGTGTATCAAAAGACATTTCGCGGACGCCTTTTTTCTTCATCTCGAATTCGATTTGTGCGATGACTTCGATTTCAGTCACGCCGGGGCGAATTGCATTTTTCCCGATTTCGATTGCTTCGTCTGCGAGTTGAGCGGCTTCGCGCAAAATCGTGATTTCTTCTGAATCTTTTTGGAGGCGTAATGCTTGGAGCTTATCTCCGATATCGAGAATTGCCGCATTTTCCAAACGAGACTCAAGCTCTTTGAAACGGCTGAACGTCATGTGTTCCCCTTCAATCCCGAGTCGGTTGTTTGAGACGGCGAACGAGCCGAGCAATTGCGCGATTTTGTCGAATGGATTTTCATGATCGGCATAAGTGACGACTTCACCATCCCATGGACTTGCTGCTACGATACTTGCTTCGAGTGCTGGGCAGAAGAGTGCTCGTTTTCCATTCGCGTCAACGATGACGGCCATGACACGCTCGTGTGGTTCAGCGTAGACACCAGAAAAATAGAATACACCGGCTTTTGAAGTAATCAAGGCGACATCGATGCCTGATTCTTTTAATACTTGGCTGATTTGATTCGTACGTTCTAACATCTTATTCCCACCTCTCTAATAGTCACTTTTCAGTATAACATCCTTGCTTTTGGAAAACATTTCTCGCAAATCGGACTAGTACACTTTTCATTCTTTCGAGTAGTACAGTATAATGACAGAAGAGTAGAATATAGGAAAAAGAAGGGATACAGCATGCCTACGAAACACGAACAGATCATCCGGCACATTGAAGATCTCGATGTTGGCGCAAAAATATCCGTCCGGCAGATTGCGAAAGATTTAACGGTATCAGAAGGTACGGCATACCGTGCGATTAAAGAAGCCGAAAATCTAGGCTTTGTTTCGACGATTGAACGGGTCGGGACGATCCGCATTAAGAAAAAACAGAAAGAAAATATTGAAAAACTGACGTTTGCAGAAGTTGTCAACATCGTTGATGGACAAGTTCTCGGCGGACGGAACGGTCTACACAAGACGTTAACGAAATTCGTTATCGGTGCGATGAAGTTAGAGGCGATGATGCGATACATCGACGTCGATAGTCTCGTTATCATCGGTAACCGAGAAAAGGCGCATGAACTGGTTCTCGAGGCGGGAGCGGCAGTCTTAATCACAGGCGGTTTCGATACGACGGAAGATGCGAAGCGCTTGGCAGATGAAATGGAACTTCCTATCATTTCGACGTCGTACGATACGTTTACGGTTGCGACGATGATTAACCGGGCGATTTACGATCGCCTGATCAAAAAGGAGATTTTGCTCGTTTCCGATATTTTGATTCCGTTGCATGATACCTTTTATTTACAGACAAACGACCCGATTTCAAGATGGCATGAATTGAACGAACAGACGAAACACAATCGGTATCCTGTCATCGATGAACAGATGAAGGTCGTCGGCGTTGTCACGGCGAAAGACATCATTGACCGACCGCATGATTGGCCGGTTGAAAAAGTCATGACCCGCCATCCGATCACGGTCGGTATTCGGACGAGCGTGACGAACTCGGCGCACCAGATGGTTTGGGAAGGGATCGAAATGTTGCCGGTCATCGACCAGTATGGCAGGTTGCTAGGCATCATCAGTCGGCAAGATGTCTTGAAGGCGCTCCAACTCGCAAATCGTCAGCCGCAAGTCGGCGAAACGTTTGATGATTTGATTACAGGGCAAATCAAGACGGCCGAAGATGACCGGGGACAGTATTTGTCGCTTGAAGTCTCACCGCAGATGACGAATTTCATGGGGACGGCGTCGAGTGGCGTCTTGACGACGCTGCTCGTCGAGGGTGCGACACGGATGTTGCGGCATATGAAGAAGGGTGACCTCGTCATCGAAAATGTCAGCATCTACTTCATCAAGCCGGTCCAGATTGAGAGTACGATTACGATTCGGGCGAATGTATTTGATGTCGGCCGAAAGTTCGGGAAAGTCGACGTCGAGATGTACCAAGGCACCCAAATTGTAGCGAAGGCACTCGTGACCTCACAATTGATCGACCGATAAATGACCAAATAAAAAAGACGGAGAAGCCGTCTTTTTTACGATTGTTCCATTTCGCGAACAACATAAGGGTAAATTTTTCGATAACGAATGAAACCAGCGATGAATGAGGCGAGACCAACTGCGATTAAAATCGAGCAGACGATTTTACCCGTCAACGTCGTCAATCCGTCGCCAGACAGAAATTGATTGGCTGCGAACAAGATGACGAATAGGCTGAGCCAAATGCTTGCTTGGGTGTTAAATAAAAATTTCCGATTCGTACTCTTCGTATGGAATGCACGACGCTTAGCGAGTAAATAGCCTCCTAGCGACAAGACGATTAACAAGATTAGAACGAATTGCATGGGGATGACCTTCCTTTCTTTTTCGTATCTGTTTGTATCATATCAATATTTAGAGGAGCTGTGCACTGTGAAAGAACAAATCAGACAATTGATTGAAGACGCATCGACGATTATTATTCATCGGCATGAACGACCGGATCCGGATGCGCTTGGAAGCCAGTTCGGGTTACGTGAAGTCTTGCAGCAACAATTTCCGGAGAAAAAAATCTACGCCGTCGGTGAGATGGCAGACTCCCTATCGTTCATGGGGACGCTCGACGCAGTGGAACCGAAAATGTATGAAGAAGCACTCGTCGTCATTTTAGATACGGCGAATGAAGTACGAATCGACGGTCATGTTGCGATGACAGGGCGTCACGTCATTAAGATTGATCATCACCCGGACGAAGATGCTTATGCAAAAGTCCAACTCGTCGATCCGACCGTCAGTTCGACATCGGAATTACTTGTCCATCTGTTGAATGACTGGGGATATCCTATCCCGGCGGCAGCGGCGATTCAATTTTATGCAGGAATCGTCGGGGATACAGGACGCTTCCAATTTAGAGGGACGACGAGCAAAACGTTTGCCGTCGCAGCACAACTGCTTGATCTCGAAATCGATACAGATTGGCTCTATCGCAACATGTATCAAACGGAACTCGTTGCACTTCATTTGCAAGGATATGTCCTGCAACATATCCAGTTGACGGATGCAGGCGTCGGTTATGTCGTCTTGACGCAAGAGACGTTAAAACGTTTCGATGCGACGGTCGAACAAGCTTCATTGCTCGTCAATAGTTTTGCCGGCCTTAAAGGAATGAAGAGTTGGGCGTTATTCCTCGAGACGGAAAAAGAGGTCCGCGTGCGTATTCGTTCAAAAGGACCCGTCATCAACGAAGTAGCGAAGGAGTTCCGGGGCGGTGGACATCCGATGGCGTCCGGCGCGACAATCGATCACTTGTCAGAAGTGGATCAAGTCGTCGCCCGTCTCGACGCAGTCGCACGAGACTTCCGCTTCGAATGAAAAGAGGCTGCTCGCTATCATCCAGATTCGGATACATAGCGGACAGCCTTTTGTGGTCTCAGTGCGTCGTTGTCTCTTCTTGCGGAATAAACCAAATTCCGCGTTCTGTATGGTCTTCGATGACATTGAGTTCTAACTCTTTAACAGACTTCCGAATGCGTTCGGCGATTTCTTCTGTTTCAGTAAAGGCAGTGACACCGAGTTTGAGTTGCTCGACTTTTTCACGGGCAATCTGGCTACGATTTAAAATCATCAGAAACACTCCTTCCTTCCGCGTCATGATATTTCTATACTTATTGTATCGAATATTGAGTAAGAAGGCGATAGTCAGGAGTCGCTAGATATGAATGTTCTGAAAACTTTTACCATGCAAAAACTTATAATGGATGAAAGAAGTAGAAAAGGAGGGAGGAAATATGATGCAATTGAACGTACGAACGGCCTACAGCCCATTGCAGAGTATGATTCGTCTATCACCGTATCTCGACGAGTTGAAGCGAAGGGGAGCCTCAACTGCGGCGATTTGCGAGACGACGCTAACGGGGGTTCCGGCGTTCGTTTCTGAATGTCAAAAACGGGATTTGCTTCCGGTCGTCGGTTATGAACAAGACATGAAGGAAATCGATGAATTCAATATTTTATGGTATGCCAAAACAGGTCGGGGATTACAGATGTTATACCGATTAGCCAGTGGACAGGAAACAGAGGAGTGCAGCGAATTAATCGCAATCCTTGAGCCGAAACGTCAAGCGACAGAAGATGAAACGCGACTTCGGCGTCAAGTCGTGAATTGGATGGGGTATGCCAAAAATGCGACGGTCTATTTAGGTGTGAAAATGGCGCGCTCGACTGTCGAACGGGACAGCAGGGAGCGTTACCGGGTAGTTGCCCAAGAGTTAGGACTTGAAACCATCCCGATCGATCCTGTCCGCTACTTGCGTCGTGACGACGCAGATGCCTACCAAGCACTCCGGGCGATTGACGAAGGGACACCGTTTCAAGAACAAAAAGTGAATCGACAAGCACATCTCAAGTCGGATGAAGAATTACGCGAACATTTTACCGAGCACGAACAACGTCTCTTGAAACAGTGGGCGCAGACGCAAGAAACACTTACATTACCGAAACAGTCGAGACCGTTGCCACGTGTCGTGGATGACTCAATGGGGAAACTACGTGAGCTTGCGCATGACGGATTACTGGCACACGGTCTAGTTGATGAGACTGCGGAGGCGAGACTCCGTTACGAGCTCGACGTCATCGAAACAACTGGATTTGCTGACTACTTTTTAATCGTCGAGGATTTAGTACGGCATGCGAAAGCGGTCGGCATTCGTGTCGGTCCTGGACGTGGGTCGGCTGCCGGGTCGCTCGTCAGTTATACATTAGGCATTACGACGGTTGATCCGTTGAAATATGGGTTGCTGTTCGAACGTTTCTTAAACCCAGAACGCATCACGATGCCGGATATCGATATCGATATTGAGGACGAACGCCGCGAGGAGCTACTGGATTATCTCGTTGACCGATATGGTCGAAGTCACGTCGGTCAAATCGGGACGTTGTCGACCCTTGGTGCAAAAGCATCACTTCGAGATGTCGCCCGTGTCCTCGAGTTTTCAAAAGATGAGACGGATGCTGCGGCGAAGCAAATCGCTAAAGAAACGACCTTACAAGGAATCGAACAAAAGCAAACCATCTACCGCTGGTTCTCCGGAAGTGAGAAGCGGCGCCAATTGTTACACCTCGCCCAAACAATCGAAGGATTGCCAAGACAGCGGTCGATTCATGCAGCCGGTGTCGTCATCGGCTCGGAAGACTTGATTGAGACGACGCCGCTCGATACAGGATCGAGCGAGCGGTTCGTCACCCAATATTTGATGAAAGCACTCGAACAACAAGGTCTCTTGAAAATCGATTTACTAGGACTCAGGAATTTGACGCGTCTTCGACAAATGGAACAGTTGATTCGGCGGGAACGTCCCGATTTTTCGATGGAAGAGCTTCCGGAAGAAGATTCGGCAACCCTGCGTTTATTTGCACGAGGGGATACGGATTATATCTTCCAGTTTGAATCGAACGGGATGAAGCAGACGTTACGTGAAGTCAAACCGACCCGTTTTGAAGATTTAGTCGCGACGATGTCACTCTTTCGGCCGGGGCCGATGAAATTCATCGATCTATATGCGAAACGAAAGGCGGGACAACCTTATCAAACGGTTCATCCGATTTTAGCGGAAGTACTAGAGACGACATACGGTGTCATCGTCTATCAAGAGCAAATCATGGAAATCACGCGTCGGGTCGCCGGATTTACACTGGCGCAAGCAGATTTATTACGTCGGGCGATATCGAAAAAAAATAGTGCGTCGGTCGAATCAGAGAAAGTGCGTTTTTTAGAAGGTGCCGTTCAGAATGGTCTTGCGCAAACGACTGCTGAGACACTGTATGATCAAATCGAACGTTTCGCGGGCTATGGCTTTAACCGGAGTCACGCAGTCGCCTATACGAAGATTAGTTATGCGTTAGGTTATATGAAAGCTCACTATCCACAAGTTTTTTCCCTTGTGTCGATCGATCAACCGGAACGACTCGTCCGGGCGATGCGGGACAAGCGTTTGCCTGCCTTACCACCTGATATTTGGATTTCAGACTATCGTTCGACTTTGGAAGGAAAAGGCATCCGACTCGGGATTCAAGTGTTACGTGGAATATCGGAACGCGATTTCAAAGCTTTGAAAGAAGCAGCGAAATCATCGCAGACAATCACGACGTTACTGACGACCGTCGGCTGGGGAAAAAAAGAACGCGCTAAAATCGAATTGTTACTCTATGGTGGAGCATTCGACCGTGCGACACATGGCGACCGCGGACTGGCAGAACAAGAAGTCCTTGATTACTTTACGATGGCTTCGAATACGTTGTTACCGGACGAATTAGCAAGCCTCGGTAAGCGGGCAACGACAAAGGCCGTCACACGTACTGCGACGGACTGGGCGCGGCTCGAACGTGAAGCACTTGGATTCTGGTTAACCTACTCACCTTTGATGACAGCGATGACACCCCAAGTCGAGACGACGCATTTTCATGATGTTTCAAGCGAGATGGAAGAATCCGTTTACCTTGTGTGTTATATCGAGCAGCTGCGGGAATTTAAGACGAAACGTGCACAATCAATGGGCGTCATGCAAGCCGTTGATGGGTATTCGAACGAAGAGGTCGTCATTTTCCCGAAACAGTACGACATGTATAAACGATCGTTGTATGTCGGAAACGTGTTGTTGATCGAAGTGAAGGTGCAAGACCGGGCAGGTGAACGGCAGTTCGTTTTAGAGCGGTTGCGTCCGCTTGGTCAAGATGTCTTGTTCATCAAGTTACCTTCTAAAAATGAGCTGGCTCCTCTTGAACGTGTACTTGAAATCGCACCGGGTGACATTCCGGTCGTCGTCCGCTATGCTGACACGAACGAAACAAAGACGTTGCCGGGTTTATATGCGATTCGTCATGAAGAAGAGCTGTTCGCGCAATTACGGATTCAATTTGGTGAAGCGAACATCATCTTAAAAAATGTCCCCCGATCAAACTAGTAGTAGGTAATAAGATTTGTTATAATAAGGGGTAATTGGTCTGACCAATGCCACCTGATTTTATGTAATGACGGGTACGTCAGAAAGGTGGTGCCGTAAAAATGGAGAAAAAGCGAAACGCTTTTGAAATGAACATCGCGGCAATTAAATTGATGATTGAGCAGGATGGATTAGTTCCGGGAGATCGGATCCCATCTGAACGTGAGTTGGCTGAGCGACTAGCAATCAGCCGACCGTCCGTCAGGGAAGCATTGCGAACGCTTGCTTATCTCGGAATCATTGAGACGAGACATGGTGGAGGAAGCTTTCTTTTAAATCGTGACGACCATACCTATATTCAAATCATTGCCCAATTTTTAGTGACCGGCGACTCGAAATTTGAAGATTTAGCAGGAACACTTCGCTTACTTGAACAATCTGCTATTGCCCAGTTGGACGATTATACGTTTCTGGAAGAACATCTCGATTCAGATACTGCGTTTCGAGAAACGTTGATCAATACGGTGAAAAATGATTTGTTCGAGCGGATTTGGAGACAAGTGAATGCATTTTATCAAAGTTTTGGTCAAGGGGAACTCTATACGCGAGCGGAACGGGAAGCACTCCTGAAACGCTCTTAGGAACTACAAGGGGGAACTAACGTGCAAGCATTTTTTCGAAAACCTAAAAAGTTCGTGACGTTGACGACGAAAGAGCAACGGGTCGACGTCCCAGTCGGACTGATGACGAAATGTCCAAAATGTAAATTAATCCAATATACGAAACAACTTGAAGCCAACTTGCGTGTCTGTACATGTGGATATCACCATCCTTTGACGGCGCAGGAACGTTTTTCGCAACTATTTGATGACGGTAGCATCACATATTTTGATCTTCCGAACGTAAAAGCAGACCCGCTTCAATTTCAAGATTATCCAGAAAAATTGAAGGGCGATCAAGTGCGGACAGGTCTTGAAGAAGCCATCGTCTGTGGTGTCGGGACGGTGGATGGTTATCCACTCGTTGCGTGTGTGATGGATGCTCGCTTTCGGATGGGTTCGATGGGGGCGGCAGTTGGAGCAGCGATTGCAGAAGCAGTCCGGTATGCAACGAAACACCGATTGCCTGTAACGATTTTCTCTGCTTCAGGTGGGGCACGGATGCAAGAAGGCATGGTCAGTTTAATGCAAATGGCGAAGTCGAGTTTATTCCTGAAGCAACATTCGGATGCCGGACTCCTCTACATCTCATGCATGACTCATCCGACGACAGGTGGTGTCTCAGCTAGTTTTGCGATGCTTGGAGACTACAACATTGCAGAGCCGGGTGCGTTGATTGGATTTGCAGGACGACGGATTATCGAACAAACGATTCGAGAAAAATTGCCGGAAGATTTTCAGACGTCGGAATTTCTACTACAAGCGGGTCAACTCGATGATGTCGTATCACGACACGATTTGAAGACCTACTATAAACGAATTCTGATGATGCACGCGGAGGGAACAAATCATGCAACCATTTGATCAACCAGTCATCGCGTTACGCGAGAAAATATTAGAACTTCACGACATGGCGGAAACGCAAGGTCTCGATTTTAAAGAAGAGCTGAATTTGCTCGAAGAACGATTACGTCGATTAGAACTCGATATTTATGGGAATATGAAAGCGTGGAACCGTGTGCAGTTGGCACGTCATCCTGAACGACCGACGACCCTTGATTATGTCGAGCGGATTTGTGACGACTTCATCGAACTTCATGGCGACCGGCATGGATATGATGATGCTGCAATCGTTGGTGGAATCGCGATGCTGAACGGTCGACCTGTAACAATCATCGGCCATCAGCGTGGTAAGGATACGAAAGAAAATATCCGCCGAAACTTTGGAATGCCTCATCCGGAAGGATATCGAAAAGCACTCCGACTCATGCAACAAGCCGTGAAGTTCAACCGTCCAATCATTACGTTCATCGATACGAAAGGGGCTTACCCGGGTCGTGCAGCGGAAGAGCGCGGCCAAAGCGAGGCGATCGCGAAAAATCTCTTTGAAATGGCTGGCATGGAAGTGCCGATCATCTCGATCGTCATTGGCGAAGGCGGTTCTGGTGGAGCGCTTGGTATCGGTGTATGTGATGAACTGTTGATGCTCGAAAACTCAACGTACTCTGTCATATCACCTGAAGGTGCAGCTGCTTTGCTTTGGAAAGATGCAAGTCTTGCAGAACAAGCGGCGGAATCAATGCGAATTACTGCACCCGATTTATTGCGTCTAGGGATTGCGGATGCAATCATTCCTGAAGTCATTGGTGGAGCACACTTAGATGTTTCATTACAGGCGGACAAATTAAAAGTTGTACTAGAACAGAAGCTTGCGTATCTTACACAGTTAACATCAGAACAGCTGATTGAGAAGCGCACAGAAAAATATCACCGGATTGGCACATAAGGGGCATGTAATCGCTATCATGGTTGGGATTCCTTATTTCGTGATAGGCTGAACAAACTGTCTGTTCAAGTTTATGCAATCTGCCTTGTTGTAAAACAAGAAAACAACGTGCTATTTTAGATTCAGATTAATAGAGAGGTGATTAACGTGAGTTTAAAACGGATTGCTGTCTTAACAAGTGGTGGAGATGCACCCGGGATGAATGCTGCGGTGCGTGCTGTTACACGTAAAGCAATTTTTCATGGCCTAGAAGTATTTGGTGTCTACAATGGATATCAAGGTTTAATCAATGGAGATCTCGTCCAATTGAACCTTGGGTCAGTTGGGGACATTATTCAGCGTGGAGGAACGTTCCTTCGTTCAGCTCGCTGTCCTGAGTTCCGCACAGAAGAAGGACGTGCGAAAGCAGTCGTCAACTTGAAGAAATTCGAAATTGACGCACTTGTCGTCGTAGGTGGCGACGGGTCGTACCGTGGTGCTCAAAAACTGACGGGACTTGGTTTCCCGACAATCGGTCTTCCGGGAACGATTGATAATGATATTCCAGGAACGGATTATACGATTGGATTTGATACAGCGCTCAATACAGCGCTCGAAGCAATCGATAAAATCCGGGATACGGCATCTTCGCATGAACGGACATATGTCATCGAAGTCATGGGTCGTGATGCTGGAGATATCGCACTCTATGCTGGATTAGCAGGTGGGGCGGAGTCGATTCTTGTTCCAGAGCGTCCAGAAGATTTAAAAGAAGTCCTCGATCGTATTCAAAGTGGTGTCAATCGTGGTAAAAAACACTCGATCGTCATCGTCGCTGAAGGTGCAGGTCGGGCGCAAGATGTTGGGGATCAAATCGCGAAAGAAACAGGGCTTGATACACGCGTTACCGTGTTAGGTCATGTTCAACGTGGAGGAGCGCCAACAGCTGCTGACCGCGTACTTGCGAGCCGGATGGGCGCTTACGCAATCGACATTTTACTTGAAGGTAAACAGGGACGTGTTGTTGGCGTTCGGGGTGGTAAAATGATGGATCTTGATATTGACGAAGCATTAGATGAAAACAAACATGTACTCGATCTTGATATCTTAGAATTGTCGAAACAACTCTCAATCTAATATATCTTTAATACTCGAGGTTATTTTGGTTAGGTTTATTGGCACTGTTGACAAACGGCCAAACATTGTAGGAGGTTTATGGAATATGCGCAGAACTAAAATTGTATGTACGATTGGACCGGCGTCAGAAAAACGTCTTCCAGAAATGATTGAAGCAGGAATGAACGTCGCTCGTTTGAACTTCTCACACGGTGACTATGAAGAACACGGCGCACGAATCACGGATATCCGTCGCGCAGCTGAAGAAGCAAACAAATTAGTAACAATCCTTTTAGATACAAAAGGTCCTGAAATTCGGACGCATACGTTTGAAGAAGGAAAAGCGCTTCTCGTCCGTGGCAAACAAGTCATCGTCGTCAGCGGTGATGCAAATGAAATCGTCGGTACAGCAGATAAATTCTCTGTGACATATGATGGTTTGTATGATGATGTCGAAGTCGGTTCGATGATCATGTTAGACGATGGATTAATCGGACTTCGTGTTGCGGAGAAACTTGCGAACCGTGAACTTCTTTGTGACATCGAAAACGAAGGTATCATCAAAACGAAAAAAGGTGTTAACTTACCGAACGTAAAAGTTAACCTACCTGCTTTGACAGATAAAGATATCGCAGACATCGAGTTCGGAATCAAGAGTGACATCGATTTAATCGCTGCTTCATTCGTCCGTCGTGCGTCTGACGTTGTGGCGATTCGTCAATTACTTGAAAAACACAACGCGAGCCACATTAAAATCTTCCCGAAAATCGAAAACCAAGAAGGTTTTGACAATATCGAAGAAATCATCGCGATTTCAGACGGTTTGATGGTTGCACGTGGTGATCTTGGAATCGAGATTCCGACTGAAGAAGTAACACCAGCTCAAAAAGACCTCATCAAAATTTGTAATCACTATGGTAAACCAGTCATCACAGCAACACAGATGCTTGATTCGATGCAACGTTTCCCACGTCCGACACGTGCCGAAGCATCAGACGTCGCGAATGCGATTCTTGATGGAACGGATGCAATCATGCTTTCAGGCGAAACAGCAGCAGGGGATTACCCGATCGAGTCTGTTCAAATGATGCATACGATTGCGAAGCGGACAGAAAAAATGCTCGACTACAAAAAATTATTGAAAGATCGTCAAACGCGTAGTGAGCACACGGTGACGGATGCAATCGCTCAAGCGGTTACGCATACATCAATCAACTTGGACGCAAAAGCAATCTTGACGCCGACACAATCAGGCTACACGGCATCACGGATTTCAAAATACCGTCCAGAGGCGAACATCGTTGCGGTCACACCAAGCGCGCGTGTTGCGCGTCAGTTGAATATCGTCTGGGGTGTGTATCCAATCGTCGTTGATCATCTCTCGGACAACACGGATGATATGTTGACACTTGCTGCCGATACAGCAAAAGATGCTGGATTCGTCACAGACGGTGACCTCGTCGTCATCTCTGCTGGGATTCCTGCTCTGACTGCCGGTACAACGAACATGTTGAAAATTCATATCGTTGGTAAAGAAATCGCGAACGGTCGCGGAATCGGCGAACGTGGTGTCGTTGGCGAAGTCGTCATCGCGCACACAGCTGAAGAAGCAAACGCGAAAGCAAAAAAAGGTATGATTCTTGTTACGAACTCAACAGATCGTGACATGATGCCTGCAATCGAGTTAGCAGCTGCAATGATCACAGTAGATGGCGGATTGACAAGCCATGCTGGTATCGTAGGTCCTTCACTCGGCAAACCAGTCATCGTCGGTGTTGAAAATGCTTTGACAATCTTTACAGATGGTCAAATGATTTCAATCGATCCATTGACAGGGAAATTGTACAACGCATAATCAATGAAACGGATATGGCGAAAGCCATGTCCGTTTTTTCGAAACATGGGGGTCGTCATGGAAGCCTATCTCTTTTTAATTGGTCTCGTTTTAATCGGAGTCATTGCGCAAAATAAGTCACTCATCATCGCAGCTGCCTTCTTGTTAATCGTCAAAGCGATTGGATTAGATAGTCGCCTCTTCCCATCGTTGCAGGCGAAGGGGATCACCTGGGGCGTGACATTGATCACGGCTGCAATTCTCGTGCCGATTGCGGCAGGGGACATCGGGTTTAAGGAATTGTTAAACAGCATCCGGGGTCATATCGGAATCATTTCATTTTTAGCGGGAATATTCGTCGCAATCGTTGCTGCCCACGGGGTCGGTTTGATGAAGGAAGATCCACTCGTCACAACGGCACTGCTTGCCGGAACAATTCTTGCGGTCGGTTTATTCAGAGGTGTTCCCGTAGGTCCATTGATAGGAGCAGGAATCGCTGCACTCGTCATTGGAATGTGGGATGTTATATCAAAAGCATTTAGTGGCTAAGTGACTTAAATGAACGCAAACGAATTAATTTTTTGATAATAGTATGCAAGTTCGTTCACTTTTTGGTTAATTTTGTTTATACTAAGGACAGAAACAAGATGGTCTATTCAAGAACAAGCGATTCAGCAAGGGGATTTCTTGAGTAGACGTCTTTTTTTCAATACGGAAATGAAAGCGTTTTAAATTTCTGGGGGAAAAAAAGGGGGATTTTTACATGACTCAAACAAAAGGGTTAGAAGGAATCGTCGCGACAGCATCGAAGATTAGTTCGATTATCGATGGTCAGTTGACGTATGGTGGTTATACAATTGATGATTTGGCGGAGCACGCCTCATTTGAAGAAGTCGTCTTCTTACTTTGGAACGATCGTTTGCCAAAAGAAGATGAGTTAAAGCAACTTTCAGAAGCTTTAATTACTGAAGCAGAAGTTGCACCGGCTGTACTTGAGACGTTAAAAGTAGCTCCGAAAACAGCGAATGCGATGGCAGCCATCCGAACTGCTTTATCACAGCTTGCATTGTATGATGAGTCTGCTGAAGATATGTCGACAGAGGCGAACTACGCTAAAGCCATCAAACTCCAAGCACAAATCGCGACGCTCGTAACGGCGTACGCGCGTATTAAGAAGGGGCACGATCCGATTGCACCAAAATCCGGTCTTTCGTACGCTGCGAACTTCCTGTATATGTTGACAGGTGAAGAGCCGACGGAAGTTGCTGAAAAAGCATTCAACCAAGCGCTTGTGCTTCACGCCGATCATGAGTTGAACGCCTCGACGTTCACAGCACGTGTTTGTGTCGCGACACTTTCTGATGTCTATTCAGGTGTGACGGCAGCAATGGGTGCACTCAAAGGTCCACTTCATGGTGGAGCGAACGAAGCGGTCATGAAAATGTTGACTGAAATTGATTCGGTTGAAAAGGTTGACGAGTATGTTCATAATAAACTTAAGAACAAGGAAAAAATCATGGGCTTCGGTCATCGTGTTTATAAAGATGGTGATCCACGCGCGAAGCACCTTCAAGAGATGAGCCGTCAATTGACTGCTCAAATCGGGGAGCCGAAATGGTATGAGATGTCAGTTAAGGTTGACGAAATCGTCCAGTCGGAAAAAGGATTGAAACCAAATGTTGATTTCTATTCTGCTTCTACGTACCATGCACTTGGTCTTGATACAGAATTGTTTACACCAATCTTTGCTGTTAGTCGGATGTCAGGTTGGTTAGCGCACATTTTAGAGCAATATAGTGACAATCGCCTCATTCGCCCACGCGCAGATTATATTGGTGAAACGCACCGGACATACGTGTCTATGAACGAACGTTAAGCGACGGAGAGGAGCAATCCTCTCCTGCTTTTTGACGTTAACTATTATTCAAGGGGGATTTTACACATGGCTACAATTCAAGGCGAAAACATCACGGTAACAAACGGGACATTGCACGTACCTAACGCTCCAATCATTCCTTTCATCATCGGTGATGGCACTGGACCTGATATCTGGAATGCCGCAGTTCGCGTATTTGACGCTGCAGTCGAAAAAGCATACAACGGCGAAAAGAAAATTGAATGGAAAGAAGTCTATGCAGGCGAAAAAGCATTCAATAAAACAGGTAGCTGGCTTCCTGAAGAAACGCTTGACCTAATTCGCGAGCACATCATCGCAATCAAAGGACCACTCACGACTCCAGTCGGTGGTGGAATTCGTTCACTGAACGTTGCCCTTCGTCAAGAACTCGACTTGTACACATGTCTCCGTCCGGTACGTTATTTCACTGGTGTTCCGTCACCTGTTAAACGTCCTGAAGATACTGATATGGTCATCTTCCGTGAAAACACAGAAGACATCTACGCAGGAATCGAATATGCAGAAGGTAGCGAAGGTGCACAAAAATTACTTAACTTCCTCCAAACAGAAATGGGTGTCAACAAAATTCGCTTCCCAGAAACATCGGGTCTCGGAATTAAACCGATTTCAAAAGAAGGTACAGAACGCCTCGTCCGTGCTGCAATCGAATATGCACTCGAAAACAAACGTGCTTCATTGACGCTCGTTCATAAAGGAAACATCATGAAGTTCACAGAAGGTGCTTTCAAAAACTGGGGATACGAGCTTGCTGAGCGTGAATACGCAGAGCATGTCTTCACATGGAACCAGTATGACCGCATCAAAGAAGAAGAAGGTGCTGACGCAGCAAACAAAGCGCAATCTGAAGCTGAAGCTGCTGGCAAATTGATCGTCAAAGATTCAATTGCAGATATCTTCTTACAACAAATTCTTACGCGTCCAAAAGAGTTTGATGTCGTTGCGACAATGAACTTAAACGGAGACTACATTTCAGATGCACTTGCAGCACAAGTCGGTGGAATCGGAATTGCTCCTGGAGCAAACATCAACTACATCACAGGACATGCAATCTTCGAAGCAACGCACGGTACTGCACCGAAGTATGCTGGTCTTGATAAAGTAAACCCATCTTCTGTCATTCTTTCAGGAGAAATGATGTTCCGTCACCTTGGCTGGAACGAAGCGGCTGATTTAATCATCAAGTCGATGGAAACATCAATCGAAGAAAAAGTGGTCACATATGACTTCGCACGTCTCATGGATGGCGCGACAGAAGTGAAATGTTCTGAATTCGCGGATGAACTCATCAAAAACATGTAATCTCGGATTAGAGGGGGTATGGGAAGATGAATAAGCGGAAGAAAATTTCAGTCATCGGTAGTGGATTTACGGGAGCGACGACAGCACTTTATCTTGCTCAAAAAGAGCTTGGAGATATCGTACTCGTCGATATGCCGCAACTGGAAAATCCGACAAAAGGCAAAGCACTTGATTTACAGGAAACGGCTCCGATTCAAGGATTTGATTCATGGATTCAAGGAACGTCTGACTACAAGGACATCAGTGACTCAGATATCGTCGTCATTACGGCAGGTATCGCCCGGAAACCCGGGATGAGTCGGGAAGACTTAGTCAGCACGAATGCAACTGTCATGAAATCGGTGACAAAAGAAATTGTTCAGTATGCACCGGAATCGATCATCATCGTCTTGACGAATCCGGTTGATGCGATGACCTATACGGTCTTTCAGGAGTCAGGATTTCCGAAAGAACGGGTCATCGGTCAATCGGGCGTGCTTGATACGGCACGGTTCCGGACGTTCATCGCCATGGAGTTGAATGTTTCCGTCAAGGACGTCTCAGGATTTGTTCTCGGCGGACACGGAGACGACATGGTACCGTTACTTCGCTATTCACAAGCAGGTGGTATTCCGGTCGAGAAACTTATTTCTGCCGACCGCCTCGCGGCAATCGTTGAACGGACACGTAAAGGTGGCGGAGAAATCGTTCAGTTACTTGGTAACGGTTCTGCCTACTATGCGCCAGCAGCAGCCATCGTCGAGATGGTAGAGGCAATCCTAAAAGATCAGCGACGGATTTTACCGGCCATCGCGTATCTTGAAGGGGAGTATGGCTATCACAATCTATACTTTGGGGTTCCGACGATTATCGGTGGGAATGGTCTCGAACAGATTATCGAGCTTGAGTTGACAGAAGACGAACAAAAATCGCTTGACCGTTCGGCGGAGACCGTTCGATCTGTCCTGACGATTTTATGAATGTGAAATTACAACACCACGCCTTTCTAGACAGTCTTGACTGTTTCGGGAAGGCGTGGTGTTTGCGTTAAAAGGAATGTAGCTGCTTAGTAGGAACGTAAAATTTTGAACGGAGGATGTCATATCGTTCCTCAATCAGAATAATTTCAGACTTTATAAATCGTTCGCATATATTGAGTATATGTACAATCAGGCATTAGAAATTTTAAGGAACATATCAAATTAATACAAGGAATGTGTATTAATATTTTTTTAGTAGGGTATAAATGGAAGGTACGTTCATTGCATATTATTTCTCAGTAAAGGGAGGAAACAACATGCGGGCTGTAACCTATCAAGGGGCAAAGAATATTGAAGTAAAAAATGTAGCAGATCCATCGATTGAAAAGAATGATGACATTATTGTTAAAATTACATCGACAGCAATATGCGGTTCAGATTTACACATTTACCAAGGAACGATGCCGGCAAAAAAAGACTATGTCATCGGTCATGAGCCAATGGGAATTGTTGAAGAAATAGGTCCTGAAGTAACAAAGGTAAAACGAGGAGACAGAGTCGTCTTACCATTTAACGTTGCTTGTGGTCATTGTTTCTTTTGCGAGCATGATATGGAAAGTCAATGTGATAATTCGAATGGGAATCCTCACGTTGATACAGGTGGATACTTTGGATTTACGGAAACGTTTGGTGACCATCCCGGTGGTCAGGCGGAATATTTAAAAGTGCCTTACGGAAACTTCATGCCACTCGTTATTCCTGAATCATGTGAGTTAGAAGATGAGGCTCTACTCTTTTTATCCGATGTTATTCCAACTGCATATTGGAGTGTTGTGAATAGTGGAGTGAAAAAAGGTGATACCGTCGTAATTCTCGGATCCGGTCCGGTCGGATTAATGACTCAAAAATTTGCGTGGTTGCAGGGTGCGAAGCGAGTGATCGCTGTTGATCAACAAGTGTATCGCTTAAATCATGCGAAGATGACAAACCATGTCGAGACTGTAAATCTACAAGATCATCAAGAAACTGGACAGTATATAAAAGAGTTGACGCAAGGTGGAGCAGATGTTGTCATTGATTGTGTTGGACTGGATGGAAAAATGTCTTCGCTTGAAAAGGTTGAACAAAAAATTGGATTGCAGGGCGGAACGTTGAGTGCCATCAATATTGCAAAAGATGCAGTTCGTAAGTTCGGAACCGTTCAATTAACAGGTGTGTATGCAGAAAAATACAATCAGTTCCCGCTTGGCGATTTTTTCACGCGAAATATTACGTTGAAGATGGGACAGGCACCGGTTGTCCATTTGATGCCGGGGTTATTTCAAAAAATTATTAATCGGGAGTTCGACCCGACTGATATTATTACACACAAGGTTGGTATAGAAGACGCCGCACAAGCTTATAAAACTTTTAATAATCACGAAGACGGTTGCATTAAGGTGATACTAAAACCATAAGTACCCATTTTGATGGGCATTTCCAACAATCATTTTTTTGTGAGAGATATCCTCGCTTTTAGTCAGCTATTTAGGTTATAGAAAATTTGTTACGAAGATGGAGAATTTTCTATGGAAGATTGTCTTGCCGCTTTATCTAAAAACTGAGCACTCCTTCAGAAAGAAGGAGTGCTCAGTTTTTATTTTAATGTTGAGTTTGGTATTCAATTTTTGAAGAATTCTCCAACATTCCTGTACTTTGAATTAAAAGAAAAGGACGGGCCATAGGAAACCGACTGCTAAACCAAGCAACATGCCGACGAATACTTGGAATTCCGTGTGTCCGACTAATTCGTTTAATAGTGGTGTGTCATGACGGATTCCCTTGAAGTAGTCATTCAGTAATTTTGCCTGTAACCCAACAGCCTGCCTGACGCCTGTCGCGTCATACATGATGATGACTGCAAAGATGGTCGCGAGAGCGAACAGCGACGAACCGAAGCCTTCTTGGAAGCCGATGACGACGGCGAGAGCGACGACGGTCGAACTATGTGAACTTGGCATGCCGCCTGACGCGAACATGATTTCAAGATCAAAAGTTTTATTCTTGATGACACCTGTGACGAGTTTTGCGGCTTGTGCGATAAACCATGCGGTAAATGCAGCGAGTAAAGGGCTGTTCCATTCCATGTCTATTCCTCCAGATTCATTGACGATACAGTATTGTTTCCCGAATTGATGGGCTTTTACACGGAAATCTGACTTTCGACGTAGCTTGACCTTAAAGATTGTGTAAAGAAAGGTAAGAAAGATTTGTGATTCAGTAGGAAAAGTCGTTAAGATGAAGACAGAAGAAGTGGATTCCAATGAATTCCGCATTCGAAGATGAGATTTGCCGAGGAGGCCGACTGTTTTGAAAGATAAAATAATTGTTGTTGATGACGAACTCTCGATCGCTACACTTTTGAAATTCAATCTAGAACAAGCTGGCTTTATTGTAGAGACTGCCCACGACGGCATGTCCGGTTTAAAATTAGCGGAAAAGCAAGATGCCGCATTGATTGTACTCGATTTAATGCTACCGGAACTGGATGGACTTGAAGTCTGTAAACGACTTCGCCAACAAAAAATCAACACGCCAATCTTGATGTTGACGGCAAAAGATGACGAATTTGATAAAGTGCTGGGACTTGAGCTCGGAGCAGACGATTATTTGACGAAACCGTTTAGTCCGCGCGAAGTCGTAGCCCGTGTCAAGGCGATTCTTCGCCGAATGAATCAGCAAGTCGCGACGGAAGAAACGACGGATGGGACGATTTTAATCGGGGACGTCAAAATCGTTCCGGATAACTATGAAGCGTTCAAAGCAGAGGAACGCCTAGAGCTCACACCAAAAGAGTTCGAGTTGCTCGTTTACCTCGCTAAAAATAAAGGTCGGGTTTTGACACGTGATCAACTCCTATCTGCGATTTGGAACTATGATTTCGTCGGAGATACGCGAATTGTCGATGTGCATATCAGTCACGTACGTGAAAAGATTGAACCGAATACGAAAAAACCGATCTATATTAAAACAATCCGTGGGCTCGGATATAAGATGGAGGAGCCGAAAGTGGAATGAGCAAATACCGAAAACGATTCATACTAAAAATGTTGTCCTTCATCAGTCTTGTGCTGATTGCGCTTGGTTTTTTGTTAGGACAATCGTTTAAAGAGTTTTATGTGAATAACGAAAAAGAAAAGTTGATGGATGAAACATCACTCGTTGAAACGATTTTACAAGGTCGATCGTTAGAAGAGATGGCTGCGTATGTCGACCAATTGTACGCAGAATCGCATTTCGATATGATTTTATTTAACTCACGGGGAGAAATCATTGCCGGGACACCCGTTGATGTTACGAAATTAAATGTGCGGGCGATCAATTTCTCAGCGATTCCGATGGATGGGACGTTCGAATCGAAGACCGATGATACGAGTCTCCAGTTCACGAAACCTGTCCAGACAGCTAGTGGAAATGAAGTGTACCTCAGCTTGATTCGTTATACGAAAGACTTAGATGTCATCTACTCACGCATTTGGACGGTGATCGTTCTTTCGCTCATCGTGTCTTTGTTTATGATTTTCTTTACCGTCTACAGCTCGACGAAACGGTTCTTACGTCCTGTAGCGGAAGCGACGGAAGTTTTGCGTGAACTATCGCACGGAAACTATAAATCCCGTGTCTATGAGTTAAATTCACCAGATGAATCAAGGGACTTAGGGAAGTCGATCAATTTACTCGCACGTAATTTAGAAAATGCTTCGTCCGGTGAAGCGATGCAACGCGCGCGACTTGAGTCGTTGATTGAATACATGGGTGCCGGTCTGATGTTGATTGATGAAAAAGGCTACGTTCTCCTCGTCAATCGGACGTATCGGGAAATGTTCAACATTCATGGTAAATCAAATGGTCAACTGTATTATCGTGTGTTGCCAAATGAGAAAATGAGTCAAGTCATTGAAGATGTTTACTTGACGGAAAAACCGAACCGGAAACAATCGAGTGTCCGCTTTGGAATCAATAGTCGGACGTTCATGGTCAGTGCGGCACCAATCTTCGGTAAGAATGGCCGTGTCCAAGGTACGACCGTCGTTTTCAATGACATCACGGAAATCAAGAAGCTGGAGCAGATGCGGAAAGACTTCGTCGCAAATGTTAGTCACGAGTTAAAGACACCATTAACGTCGATTAAAGGATTTGCGGAAACCTTGCTTGACGGTGCGCAAGACGTACCGGAAATCCGCGAACAATTTTTGAATATCATTCACGATGAGTCTGAGCGGATGCAGACATTAGTAGAGGACTTGTTGGAGTTATCGCGTCTTGAACAAGATAACTATCAACTTGAGACGACGATTGTCGATGTGACGAGTCTGATTAACGAGACAGAGGCGTTGCTGCATCATAAGGCGCAAGAAAAAGAGATGACGATCCATATCGAGACGGAAGAGGAAGTCTTCATCCGGGCAGACTTGAATCGGTTGAAACAAGTCGTCGTCAACCTAGTTGCCAATGCTTTGAATTATACGCCGAATGGTGGGAATGTCTGGGTCAGCCTAGAAGACGGGGAAGAGATGGTCACGCTCCAAATCAAGGATGACGGGATCGGAATACATCCGAAAGAAACGCAACGGATTTTCGAACGTTTCTATCGGATTGACAAAGCGAGAAGTCGTAATTCAGGTGGGACAGGGTTAGGTCTTGCCATCGTCAAACACATCATCGATTTGCATCATGGAACGATTGATGTCGAGTCGGAGGAGCAACAAGGAACGACCTTTACGATACGTTTACCGAAAAAAGGCTGAACTTCACCGTGAGTTCATATTCTCTTTACAGAGCGATTGTATGCTAAAGATACCTTCTTCATCATCTGTGGAACGACTGGTTCAGCTCCCATGTCGTACACCACAAGGCGATTGGCTTCACAGCCAATCGTCTTTTTTTATGGCGTTTTTAGCGAACAAATGTGTGTAGAGTGATACAATAAGAACAGAAATTCTTCCAAAGGAGCGGAGACGATGGAAAACAAACTTTTATTGATTGACGGAAACTCACTAACGTATCGTGCCTTTTTTGCTTTGCCGCCGATGACGGACGCACAAGGACGTAACACGAACGCCGCTTACGGCTTTACGATGATGTTACTTAAATTACTTGAAGAGGAGCAACCGACGCATATGTTAGTCGCGTTTGATGCTTCGAGCGAAACGTTCCGCCACGATGTGTACCAAGAATACAAGGGAAGTCGGGAAAAGACGCCGTCTGAACTACGGGAGCAGTTCCCGATTGTACGTGATATCTGTGAAGCGCTCGGTATTCAAATGATGGAGCTTCATCGTTATGAAGCAGATGATTTGATTGGAACCCTAGCGCGGACGATGCTGGCAGACCGGACACGGATCGTCACGGGTGATAAAGATTTACTTCAACTCGTCACCGATCAAGTCGAGGTATTGATCACGAAGCGCGGTATCACGGACGTTCAGTGTATGACGGAAGACTTGTTTGCCGAGACGTACGGTGGACTGAAGCCGATTCAAATGATTGATTTAAAAGGGCTGATGGGTGATAAATCGGATAACATTCCCGGAATTCCTGGCATCGGCGAAAAAACAGCGATTAAATTAATTTCTGCGTATGGTTCAGTTGAAGGACTGTATGAGCATGTCGAAGACTTAAAAGGAAAACAAAAAGAGAAGGTCATCGCGAACGAAGACCTTGCCCGGTTGTCGAAAGAACTTGCGACAATCAAACTCGATGTCCCGCTTGACGTCACATTACCGGATTTACAAATCAGTGATGTCGATACACAAGTACCGTATTCGTTATTCCAATCGCTCGGGTTTAAATCGTTAACGAATCGTTTTGCTCCTGTCATCAAGGAAGAGGACAAGGAACAATTGAACGTCGAGACGATTACGACACTTCCTTCAGACGTGCAGGATGCTGTCCTCGTCGTCGAGCAGTTGCGCGAAGACTATATGGAAGAAGACATCATCGGTTTTAGTATCGCGACACCGAATCAAATTTATGTCGCTTCTCGTGAATTGGTCGAGGATCCTGCTTTTCGCGAATGGATCGAGTCGGACCATCAAAAAATCTGTCTCGATGCGAAACAAGCTGCCTTCGCGTTGCGGAAACATGGTTTAAAACTGCAAGCCTTCGATGACTTGTTACTCGCTGGCTACTTATTGAACTTGAGTGGCGGTACGACACTTGCGTCGATTGCCGGTCATTATGCGATGATGGCGCCGAGTGAAGAAGCAGTCCTTGGAAAAGGCGCAAAGCGTAGCGTGCCGACAGACGAACTGTTGCATCCTTATTTGGCAGAAAAAGCACGGATGATTGAGCGATTGTTCCCGAAAGTACAAGAAGAACTCAAAGCAAACCAACAATTCGACTTGTATGAAACGCTCGAACGTCCTTTGTCAGGTGTGCTTGCTGAAATGGAGTGGACCGGCATCCGTGTTGATGTCGCGACATTACAAGAGATGCAACATGATCTTGCCGGACGCTTAACGGATCTTGAGGAATTGATTTATGGTCAAGCGGGTGAAGCGTTCAATATCAACTCACCGAAACAACTTGGCGTCATCCTGTTCGAAAAACTCGAGCTTCCTGCCTTTAAGAAAACGAAGACGGGTTATTCGACGGCAGCAGACGTCTTAGAGAAGTTAAGACCACTCCATCCGGTCATCGATCACATCATGCTATATCGTGAACTGCAAAAACTCCAATCGACGTACGTCGAAGGGTTACAAAAAGTCATCAAAGAAGATGGGAAAATCCATACACGGTTCGCGCAGACGATCGCCCAAACGGGACGACTCAGCTCCGTTAACCCGAACCTGCAAAATATTCCTGTCCGGATTGAAGAGGGACGTAAGATTCGTAAAGCGTTTGTTCCGAGTCAAGCCGGATGGTCACTGTACGCTGCCGACTACTCACAAATTGAGTTGCGTGTCATGGCGCATATGTCGGAAGATAAAACGCTGGTCGATGCATTCTTACACGACGCTGACATTCATACGCAAACAGCGAGTAGTGTTTTTTCGGTCGATCCGGGTGATGTGACAGGAAACATGCGTCGCCAAGCGAAGGCTGTCAACTTCGGAATCATTTACGGTATCAGTGATTACGGACTCTCACAAAATTTGAACATCAGTCGGAAAGAAGCACAAGACTTCATCGATCGTTATTTTGAGCTGTTCCCGCAAATCAAGTTATTCATGGATGCTGCAATCGAAAAAGCACGCGCGAACGGATTCGTCGAGACATTGATGAACCGGCGGCGTAATATCCCGGACATCAATTCGAAGAACTTTAACTTACGTGGTTTTGCAGAACGGACGGCAATCAATACACCGATTCAAGGATCGGCGGCAGATATCATCAAAAAAGCGATGCTCGATGTCCATGCTGCGCTTGAAACGTCACCACTCAAGGCGCGTTTATTGCTTCAAGTACATGATGAATTGATATTTGAAGCACCAGACGAAGAACTGGACGCTTTAAAAGCACTCGTCAAACAAGCGATGGAGCAGACGGTCGAATTGTCAGTGCCGTTACGCGTTGACGGGGATGCGGGGCATTCATGGTACGAAACGAAATAATCTGTTAGAGGAGGAGCTAGTTTGCCTGAATTACCTGAAGTCGAGACCGTCAGACGTAGTCTGGAGCGGACGGTCTCTGGAAAAACGATTTCTTCTGTGAAGGTCTTCCATCCGAAGATGATTCGGGGAATGGAAGTCGCACCGTTTGTCGACGCTTTGAAGCAAGAGCGGATCGAACGGGTCGAACGGCGCGGGAAATTTCTTTTATTTGCATTTGAACAATTTTATCTCGTCAGTCATTTACGAATGGAAGGGAAGTATTTTCCGTATCCCCAAGCGATTGAAAAAGATAAGCATACTCATGTCATCTTCCGATTCACAGACGGCTCAGAGTTGCATTATAACGACGTCCGAAAGTTCGGGACGATGGAGTTGCGGGAAAAAGCGACCGTGATGCAGGTCCCACCACTTGCCCAACTCGAGCGGGAACCGTTTGATCCGACGTTCACGGCGGAAGTCTTAGCCGAAAATCTAATTCGCAAAAAACGCAGCCCGATCAAGACAGCATTGCTCGATCAATCGATCTTTTTAGGACTTGGGAACATCTATGTCGATGAGACGTTGTTCGCGGCACGGGTTCATCCGTTAACGAAAGCAGGGGCCTTGACGCTTGACGATATTTCGCGGATTCACGTCGCAGGTGTCGATGTCTTACAAAAAGCCGTCGAAAGTGGCGGCAGTACGATTCGGAGTTATGTCTCGCCATCCGGAAAAGGGGAGTTTCAACTGCAACTTGCTGTGTATGGTCAAACAGGTGTTCCGTGTCCGCGTTGCGGGACAGCGATTGAAAAAATCAAGGTTGGTGGACGTGGGACACACTTCTGTCCGAACTGTCAGCAGGTCGCGTTATGAGAATCGGTTTGACGGGAGGAATCGCGACGGGAAAGAGTACCGTCGCGACGTATCTACAAACGAATGGGATTCCGGTCATCGATGCTGATTTGATCGCGCGGGAAGTCATGGAACCGGATGGACTGGCTTATCAAGATGTGAAAGCTGCCTTTCCGGAAGCATTTGAAGAGGGGATATTAATCCGAGCCAAGCTTGGTGAAATTATTTTTCACGATAGTGAAAAACGGAATTTACTGAATGAGTTGATGCATCCGAAGATTCGACAACAGATGCTCGCCCGGGCAGACGAATTGGAACAGCAAGAAGAATCTTTAGTTGTTTTTGATATCCCGCTTTTATTAGAAGGAGATTGGAAACAGCTTGTCGATCAAGTCGTGGTCGTCTATTGTAACGCTTCTCTACAATTGGATCGCTTGATGGAACGCAATCAAATGTCACGGGAGGAAGCGCAATCACGTGTGCAATCTCAACTCGATATTGAACAGAAACGTCTCCTCGCCGACTATGTGTTGGTCAACGAAGGAACGATCGAAGCGTTATACCGACAAATCGATCAGTGGTTAAAAACGTTACCTGTCACACGTTGAGGTTTGGAGCGGAAACGAAATTAAAGAAGCAGAAGTATCGTTTTGGGAGAAGTTCATGACTTCTCTCAACTTTTTTTTGTTTACATAATGAAATCGCTTACATTTCATGATATAGTTCTATCTGTAAACGGAGCATTATCCGTCACATTGAAGGGGGATCCGCACATGGGAGTCAAGGTGGCAGTTAACGGGTTTGGGCGTATTGGTCGAATGGTGTTCCGTCGATTAATCGCTGAGGGGAAAAGTCAGGTCGTCGCAATTAATGCAAGTTATCCACCGGAAACACTCGCGCACTTAATTAAGTACGATACGGTCCATGGGAAGTTTGAATACCCGGTCGAGATTGTCGAGGGTGGTTTGATGATTAATGAACAACTCGTGAAAATCGTCAGCGAACGCAATCCTGAGTTATTACCGTGGGGGGAACTTGAGATTGATGTCGTCGTCGAAGCAACAGGAAAGTTCAATTCAAAAGACGGCGCAAGTAAACATGTGTTGGCGGGAGCAAAAAAAGTCGTCATCACGGCACCGGCGAAAGGGGACATTCG
Source organism: Exiguobacterium sp. H66 (assembly GCF_018618705.1). Taxonomy (NCBI): domain Bacteria; kingdom Bacillati; phylum Bacillota; class Bacilli; order Caryophanales; genus Exiguobacterium; species Exiguobacterium sp. H66. Next base: position 636,927 of record NZ_JACSMQ010000001.1, on the reverse strand, counting down.
GACAATCGTAATGGGGGTCAACGATGCGATGTACGATCATGAGAACGATCATGTCGTCTCGAATGCATCCTGTACGACGAATTGTCTTGCGCCTGTCGTTCAAGTCATCGATCGGGCATTCGGAATCGAGACGGGACTCGTCACGACGATTCATGCTTTTACGAATGATCAAAATAATATTGATAATCCACATAAGGATTTACGTCGGGCACGAGCTTGTGGATCATCGATTATTCCGACATCCACTGGTGCGGCACGTGCCATTTCGCTCGTTTTACCGCATCTCGAAGGGAAGTTGAACGGGCTTGCGCTCCGTGTTCCGACACCGAACGTGTCGCTCGTTGACCTCGTCGTCGAAGTGAGTCGGGATACGACAGTCGCAGAAGTAAACGAAGCGTTCGTGAAAGCAGCGGACGGTGCGTTAGACGGGATTCTGGGGTTGACGATGGAACCGCTCGTTTCGATTGATTTTAACGGTGAAGTCCGTTCGACGGTCGTCGATGGCCTATCGACGATGGTCATGGGTGGACGCCAAGTGAAGGTGCTTGCTTGGTACGACAATGAATGGGGATATTCATGTCGTGTCGTCGATCTCGTTCAGATGATTGGAGCACATATTGAGGCGACAACGGTTGAAAAGGAATTAGAATTAAAATAATTTATACTTTTGAAACCGCTCTATACCAACAGATAGAGCGTTTTTTTAATAAATAGACGCTGAAATTTAAAATTTATCCTTGTGTATCTTTTTGATACTCGCTATAATTCAAATCGTGAACTTCAATCGGTCTGGCAATCGCAGCTTAAAGGGTTAGGACCTCTCTGGACTAACTTTCCCCCGTGGGTGCGAACGACTCAGGCGCAAAGTAAGTGATCATGACTATACTTTGAAGACCATTGAATGTAGGGGGGATCCACTAATGGATACTATGGGAAGACACATTATTGCAGAACTTTGGGATTGTAATCCTGAAAAATTAAACGACATGGAGTTTGTCGAACGACTCTTCGTTGACGCAGCACTTCAAGCAGGTGCAGAGGTACGCGAAGTCGCATTCCATAAGTTTGCTCCACACGGAGTAAGCGGCGTCGTCATCATTTCTGAATCGCATTTGACGATTCATAGCTTCCCAGAACACGGATATGCATCAGTTGATGTCTTTACGTGTGGGGATCGCATCGATCCAGCAATCGCAGCGAATTATATCGCTGACGCATTAGATGCAAAAATCCGTGAAAATGTCGAAATTCCGCGTGGCATGGGACCAGTTAAAGTTCCGGCAGCTACGATTCAGCACGTTAACTGACAAAAACACGAACTACCAGCCCTCGTCTTTATGGCGAGGGCTTTTTAATATGTCTGACGTCTGTTATTCTTAATAGTAGAAGAAAACAGAAAAGGTGATGGCGGATGGGATTTAAAGAACGTTTGCAAAAACAACTTGAAACGTCTGATACGCATAAAAACGAAAAATTACGAACGCACTATTATGCTGCGACTCCCGAGATGTTGTTTACAGGTCTTGAGACTGTCGTGGCGAAGCAACACGGAACCGTTAAACGAATTGATGTTGAACGAGGAGAATTATCTTTTCAAGGAACTGGGTTAGATGGACTAGCGACAGTCATCATGGTCGGTTCTGGTAGAACAGCTGTTGATCTATTTTTGCATCGCGAAGGATTACTTGGTCCGGACCTCGAGCAATGGATTGAAACAATCTATCGAGAATTAGATGCGACATACCGATTGAAAATGATTGGAACAAAAGAATTTACGTGAACGGAGGTGCGGCATGCGTTGTCCAGCCTGTAATTATAACGGGACGAAGGTTCTCGATTCGAGACCTGTGCAAGATTTTGGCTCGATTCGGCGCCGTCGTGAATGTGAATCATGTGGTTATCGTTTTACAACATTCGAGATGATTGAACAAACACCACTCATCATTGTGAAAAAGGATGGGACCCGTGACGAATTCAATCGTGATAAAATTTTACGTGGACTCGTCCGTGCATGTGAAAAACGTCCGATTTCAATTGAGCAACTCGAAACGGTCGTCAGTCGTGTCGAAAAAGCCTTGCGGGCAACGGCACAACATGAAATTCCGAGTGAACAGGTCGGCCGGCTCGTCTTGAATGAACTCGCTTCTGTTGATGAAGTGGCTTACGTCCGTTTTGCGAGTGTCTATAAACAATTCAAAGACATCAATGTCTTTTTCCAAGAGTTATCTGAACTAATGGAACGCCATCAAGAAAATGAACGTGAAAATTTAACGTAATCGAGGAGAGGTCGTCTGTAGGTCAGAACGCACCTCTCTTTTTCTCACGAAAGAAGGGACGAAACAGATGTTGGAACGTGATGTATCGGGAACGGACTTATGTTTAATCATGAGTAATGGTGTCGTCGATCGTGAAGCTTATCAATCCCTCTATTATTTGTATCAGCCGATCATCGGTGTAAAAGCACTTGGTCTGTACCAAACATTTTGGAGTGAGATGATTCCTGGTAAAACGAAATCACAATATATCTCACATGCAGAACTAGGAACATTGTTAGGCTTTTCTGTTGATGAATTTAAAGAGGAGCTTTTTAAGCTCGAAGGAATTGGATTGATTCGAACATTTGAGGCGAAACAAGCTGCCTATCGTTATGTTTATCAAATTCGCGTCCCGTTAGCACCGAATACGTTCTTGAATGATGGTGTCTTATCAAGCCTACTGTTTTATCGTGTCGGAGAAATCCGCTTTCGAGCACTTCAAAATCGTTTTCGGACGGAGCAGCTACCGAAAAATGTCGTTGACCGGACGGTTCGTTTTGATCAAGTGTTTGATGTCAAAGCAGGACTTGCTTCTGCCCATCAACCAAAATCGTATGCGAAACAAGAACGTGCCGCCTATGAATTTGATTATTCATTCGACTTAGAAGAAATGAAGCGACAGACCGATCGTTTTCTCCCGAGAAGCTTTTATACGAAATCGATTGACCAATTGTTGCTGAAGCTAGCTTACGTCACACAGTCGAATGAAACCTTGATGGCGGAACTGTTGAATGCCCGCTTCCGGCATGAAGCGTACCTACCAATGACGGACAGTGAGAAGCAAGAGCGCTGTAAACAGATGATGTTATCGGCGAAACAAAAGCTCAGTCGTGATAAAAAAGCGAAGGTCGCTGTCCTCGAAGAAGTCGAAGTCGGTGATTTAAGTGAAAGTGAGACGATGGAAGGGACTCATCCGAAGCACTATGTCGCGAAGTTACGTAAGGTGAAGTCACTTTCTGAACGAGATGAAGAATTGATTCAGCAATTGATCATCGATTATGAAATGTCGTCGGGAATCGTCAATGCTGCCTATTATTACGCACTTGTCATGAAAAAGGACAATCGCTTCAGTAAAAACTTTTTGCTGTCGATTGTCGACGATTGGAAACAGAAAGGTTACGCGACAGCAGCAGAAGCATTAGCGAAAACAAAAGATCAAGACGAATTAATCGCAAAGAAACAGGATCAAAAGCAAGAACGGTCACGCCAAACGGTTGGCGGCAGAAGAGGGCGTCCGAGTTCGACTGGACCGAATCCGAAATGGCTACAAGAAGAAAAAGAGAAACAACAAAAATATGAAGCGACTAAAAAAGCGAGTTTTGAATCCGAAGTACCGGATGATGCAGAGATGGAACGGATTCTGCGTGAACTAAAGGGGAAGTAAAGGAGTAGTGAGATGGAACATATCCAATCATCGATTGAAAAAATCTTGAATCGTCCAGGTGTCGCGGCATCCGTGCGCGCCATTCATGAGCGAGTCCTATCGCATCCAGGTGTCATCGTCTTTTTAAGGACACATCCTGAAATTGATCAACGGACGATTGAGCGAGGGATGTTAAAGCTCAATGAATATGCCGAGCAGATGGACGGTCATCAAGTGATTGAAAAAAAAGCCGTTATCGAAGGCTATCAGCCCGTGCTGCATTTAGAAAAAGGTCAAATCATGGTCGCTTATGAAAAAACGCAAGCACTCAAAGATCGTGAAAATGAACGGGCGCTCGAGAAAAAATTCAAAAGTTTGTTTTTACCGGATGAAGTACGGGACGCGAACTTCAGTGACTTTGATTTGACGACGACGGATCGAAAACTTGCCTTGCGGGCAGCGTCACAATTTTTGAATACGATTCGTTCGAAAGAGCAGGTCAAAGGACTGTATCTGCACGGGAGTTTCGGTGTCGGGAAAACGTACCTGCTCGCAGCAATCGGGAATGCGCTCAAAAAAGAGCGTGTTGCGACAATTCTTGTCCATGCGCCGGGATTTGTCTCGGAAGCGAAACGCCGAATCCGGTCTGATAGTTTTGATACGTTCCTCGAGAGTTTTCAGACGGTTCCCGTTTTATTGATTGACGACATCGGGGCGGAGTCGATCAGCCCGTGGGTCCGGGACGAACTGTTCGGGATCATCTTGCAGTACCGGATGATGCATCGCTTGCCGACATTGTTCAGTTCGAATTTATCCTATGATGAACTCGAGCTTCATTTCGGGATTACGAATGACCAAGGGGATAAGTTAAAGGCGATGCGATTGATGGAACGCATCCGGACGACGACGAATCCAGTCGAATTTTTAGGTGAAAATCGCCGGCGTTATTAATTTTCCTTGTCAAAGAACTTCATCTTTCGCTATACTTAGTGCACAACCAGTATAGTGAATTGCAAAGATTGAGGATACGAAGGACGAACTGGACCAAACAAGCGAGAGAAGGATGGTGAAAGCTTCTCATGGACTCTACTCGTTTTCTTTACTCCCTCATAGCACAGACGGGGCTAATCCGTTTGCGTCTCACGCCCGTTATCGCGTGTTCGAGCCGGTACATGGAAACATGTTCGGGAACGAGGGTGGTACCACGAGATGAAGACTCGTCCCTTTTTAGAGGGATGGGTCTTTTTTTTATTTAATTTAAGGGGGAAACAGTCATGTCAACTATTGCTCTTACATTTCCAGACGGCGCGGTCAAAGAATTCGCAGCCGGTACAACTGCTGAAGAAGTCGCGGCTTCCATCAGTCCAGGACTCCGTAAAAAGGCATTTGCCGCAAAACTAGACGGTGAAGTCATCGACTACCGACGTCCGATTGAAAAAGACGGTGTCATCGAACTCGTCATGCCCGATTCAGAAGAAGGACTCGATTTGATTCGTCACTCGTCTGCGCACTTGATGGCGCAAGCGATCAAACGTCTTTTCCCGGATGAAACGATTCACCTTGGAATCGGACCGACAATTGAAAACGGCTTTTATTATGACATCGATTTGGAACGTCGTTTGACAGAAGAAGATCTTCCGGTCATCGAAAAGATGATGAATAAAATTGCGGGTGAAAACTTATCGATCGAACGGGAAGTCGTTTCGCGTGATGAAGCTTTAAACATCTATAAGGAACTGAATGACCCGCTTAAAATCGAATTGATTGAGTCGATTCCAGCCGATCAAGATTTGACACTGTATCGCCAAGGCGAGTTCTTCGACTTATGCCGCGGTCCACACGTCCCGGCGACAGCGAAGCTACAAGTCTTCAAATTGATGAGCATCGCAGGTGCTTACTGGCGTGGTGATTCAAAAAATAAAATGCTGCAACGGATTTATGGAACAGCCTGGGCAACAAAAGACCAACTGAAACAACACTTACACTTCTTAGCAGAAGCAAAAGAACGCGATCACCGGAAACTCGGAAAAGAACTTGATTTGTTCTTCACATCGCAAGACGTCGGTCAAGGGTTACCAATGTGGTTACCAAAAGGGGCGGCCATCCGTCGTACTGTCGAACGGTACATCGTCGACAAAGAGCTTGAGCTTGGTTATGAACATGTCTACACACCTGTGCTCGGTTCTGTTGAGTTGTATAAGACGTCAGGTCACTGGGATCACTATCAAGATGACATGTTCCCGAAAATGGAAATGGATAATGAAGAACTTGTCCTTCGTCCGATGAACTGTCCGCACCACATGATGATTTATAAAAATGAGCCACGGTCATACCGTGACTTACCACTCCGTGTCGCAGAACTTGGTGGCATGCACCGCTATGAAATGTCAGGTGCACTGACGGGGCTGCAACGCGTGCGTTACATGGTCCTAAACGACGGGCATACATTCGTCCGTCCGGATCAAATGAAAGATGAGTTTAAAGCCATCGTTCACTTGATTCAAGAAGTCTACGCGGACTTCGGGATTACGGATTATAAATTCCGTCTGTCTTACCGTGACCCGGCAGATAAGGAAAAGTATTTCGACAACGATGCGATTTGGGAAATGGCGCAACGTGAGTTGAAAGAAACGATGGATGAACTCGAACTTGAGTATTTCGAAGCAGAAGGTGAAGCCGCGTTTTATGGTCCAAAACTCGATGTTCAAGTCCGGACAGCACTCGGTAAGGACGAGACACTGTCGACAGTTCAGCTCGACTTCTTGTTACCGGAGCGGTTCGAATTGACGTATAAAGGAAATGACGGACAAGATCATCGTCCGGTCGTCTTGCACCGTGGTGTCGTTTCGACAATGGAACGTTTCGTTGCGTACTTGATCGAAGAATATAAAGGGGCATTCCCGACATGGCTCGCACCGGTCCAAGTCAAATTGATTCCGGTCTCACGGGCACAGGAAGACTATGCACGTGAAATTAAAGCGATGCTTTTGAAAAAAGGGATCCGGATTGAAACGGACTTCCGCGATGAGAAGCTCGGTTACCGCATCCGTGAAGCACAGATGAACAAAATCCCGGTCATGCTTGTACTCGGGGATAAAGAAGTGGAGTCACGGGAAGTCAACATCCGTCGTTATGGCTCGAAAGATTCAAGCAATGCCTCGCTTGAGCAATTCGTTGCTGATTTAGAAGCAGAGATCGCCAACCGTTCGAAGTAATCAATAATAATCTGAATCGGTTAGCACGACACAAGTCAGCTTTCCTGTCCGTCACGGGCACGGGAAAGCTGGCTTTTTCTTGCATCCGGGAGGAATCGCAGCTTACCCCGATGGATTTTGGAGAAATTTTCGAGTCCACCCGTTTTGTATCTACATAGTTTTTGAGAACCGACCGATACATGGATGAGAGGGGTGGAACGGTTGAAGAAATTAATTTTAGTGTGTCTTTGTGCGATGTCGTTTACTTTCATTGCGCCGGACATCGAACGAGTCGAAAGTATGAAAACATACCGGATTACACCTCGGACAGAGCCGATTGATTCTGTTTTACGAAAGTATTCGACGTATAATGAAAAAACTAAACATTATTATACGTTGCGGTCTTATTTAGAAAAAATTGAGGCGGAAGGTGGCGGGACACTGATCTTAGCGAAAGGAACGTATCTGTCGCCGATTCGTGTTGGTGTTCCATCGAATACAACGATTCGTCTAGAAGATGGTGTCATCATTAAAAAGACATTCGATACCGGGACGACGAAAATCGCAGCAACAACAAGTGTCTTCGACCTCATTCCACCATCCGTTTTGCGTCTGAAGACAACGGTCGGAAAATACAACGGTTCGAACCATGTGACGATTGAAGGTCAGGGCAATGCACAAATCGACTTAAGTCATCTCGCTAGAGGCGCAGCCTTTGCGATTGCCCATAACGCGAATCTTTACATCGGTGGACTGACGATTCGTAACCAAAACGGTTCACACGCGATTGAGTTAGATGCAACGAATCATGCTGTGATAGAAAATATGGCATTCATCAATGCGACGATGATTAAAAATACGGGACCCAATGAATCAATTAATTTAGATACACCTGATCCGGTAACACAAGGATTTCGATGGAAGTGGTCTGCGCAGGATCGGACACCGAATCAAAACATTGTGATTCGAAACAATACGTTTAAAAACATAAATGTCGCAGTCGGTACCCACCAATACTCGCAAGACCGTCCACATCAGAATATTCGAATTGAGTACAATACGATTGATGGTACGAAAGATCACGCGATTTCGATGATGAATTGGGAGAAGCCGATCGTTCAAATGAATACAATCCGAAACGTTCATCGAGCAGATGGTAAGGCGATCGCGATTCTCGGACGCGGTGTCGTTGGTGGAATCATCAAAGGTAATAAGATTGAAAATACAGATCGTGCGATCCAAATGCAACCACATCAAAGTAATGGATTTAAACCCGTCTATAATCGATTTACGGATGCTGAAAAGCTGAATCTTCGTAAAAATAAAATCAAAGAAGTCAAAGTAGGGCAAGTCGTACTCTATTCGAAATTGGATGATTTTTCAGTAGAGACATCAGAACGGTTCAATTTTGTCCCGTGAAGCATATAAATTTCGTATTGAAGCGAAACGTGACAAGTGGTTGCTGCAAAAAGAAGAACTGGTCATCCTATGTAAAATTCTTCTGTCAGTAGTGTTTCTATAATTAAAAACAGCCTACTCCCGATTCAGGAGTAGGCTGTTCGTTTATACGGCTTATCATTTTTGCATTTGTTGCAAGAACGGTTTGATGTCGACGTTTAATGCTTCCGATAACTTTTCACCGAGTGACGCATCGGCACGGTAGAAGTTACAGATTGCGAGTAAGACCGTGTTTTCGTGACGTACTTGTTGAAGGTCATTCACAAGGTTATTGAGAAGGGCCATCTGTTCTTCTTCCGTCATACGACGGTAGACTTCACCAGCTTGGCCGAAGTTATTCGTTTTCTCGATTTCGAGACGGCCATGAATGTCATCATGGAGTGGCTGTGTGTCTTCCGTATACTCAGGTGTTTGTTTCGGTTCATCTTGGTAACGGTTTGGTTCGTAGTTGACTGAACTTGTTTGCTGCTTAAACGGCATTGCACCATCACGCTGGTAGTTGTTGACTTGAGCGAACGGGCAGTTGATTGGAAGCTGTTGATAGTTCGGTCCGATCCGGTGACGCTGTGTATCAGAGTAAGAGAATAAACGACCTTGAAGTAATTTATCTTCAGACGGTAACATACCCGGTACAAGGACACCTGGGTTGAAACCGACTGATTCCGTTTCAGCAAAGTAGTTGTCGACGTTTTTGTTTAATGTCATTGTTCCGACGTGTTGGAATGGGATGACATCTTCGAACCAGTCTTTTGTAGCGTCAAGTGGGTCGAAGTCGAAGTTTTCGACATCAGCAGGGTCGAGTACTTGAACGAAGAGGTCCCATTCTGGGAAATCGCCATTTTCGATAGCCTGGAATGTATCGTTAGACGCATGGTTAAAATCTTTTCCTTGAACTTCGGTTGCTTCGTCAGCAGATAAATTATGAACGCCTTCTTTTGGTACCCAACGTAATTTGATGTAGACCGTGTTACCGTGTGCGTTTACCCATTTGAATGAGTGAACAGAAGAACCACGCATTTTACGGTAGCTTGCTGGAATTCCTTCATCTGTGAAGAGGTGCATCAACATATTCGTTGATTCAGGGCGGAGTGTCATGAAATCCCAGTAGCGATCAGGATCTTGGATGTTTGTCCGTGGATCTGGTTTTAATGAATGAACCATATCCGGGAACTTCATTGCATCTCGAATGAAGAAGACCGGTAAGTTGTTACCGACGAAATCCCAGTTTCCTTCTTCCGTATAGAATTTAACAGAGAAGCCGCGTGGGTCACGGAGTGTTTCAGGAGAGTGTGTACCATGAATGACGGTAGAGAAGCGGGCAAAGACAGGGACTTCCGTTCCTTCTTCTTGTAGGAAAGCCGCTTTTGTATATTTTTTCATCGAATTTTTTACTTTAAAGACACCGTGTGCGCCGAAGCCACGTGCGTGTACAACGCGTTCCGGTACGCGCTCACGGTCAAAGTGAGCAATTTTTTCGATTAATTGATAGTCTTCTAATAAAGTAGGTCCGCGACGTCCAGCTGTACGTGAGTTTTGGTTGTCCCCAATCGGCACACCCTGATTCGTCGTTAATTTCTTTTCGTTTTCATTCATTATTTTAACTCCCCCTTATGTAAGATTAAAACAATTATAAAACAATAATCATTCTAAATAAAGAAATAAGCACTATTCAAATAAATAATTTTTAGCACAAGATAAATTTACCCATTCATTTCTAATCAGAAACTTCTTGCTAAACGAACTTAGGATTGCTATTATAATCAAGTATGTGAGCAACGTTCTAATTGAACTGATAAAGCGGCTTGACATCACGGGAAAGTAAGTGCTATGATAGCAAAGTGAAATGACAACAAAGCAGAAGCATCCCGCTTCTCACCATGTACAGGTTGCTGTGCTGGTCCATCATGATGATATGTGATAGTAGAGTGTTCTCTGACTATTGTATTCTTTATGAGTGTGGGCGGGAAAAACTGCCGACGCTTTTTTTATAGCGTTTTATATCATTCATTTTTCGTGCTCTGCACGATGGAGGTGCTAACCATTAGCAAAGATCTGTTAATCAATGAAGGCATCCGCGCTCGAGAAGTTCGTCTTATCGGAGCGGATGGTGCACAACTTGGAGTCCAATCACGCACTGAGGCATTGCGTCTCGCTGAGGAAGCTGACCTTGACCTCGTCATGGTCGCACCACAAGCAACGCCGCCTGTATGTAAAATCATGGACTACGGTAAATACCGTTTCGAGTTGCAAAAGAAGGACAAAGAAACTCGGAAGAATCAGAAAGTGATTCAGATGAAAGAAGTCCGTCTCAGCCCAACAATCGAGGAGAATGACTTCCAAACGAAATTCCGTAATGCGAAGAAATTCTTGGAGAATGGTAACAAAGTGAAAGCGAGTATTCGCTTCCGCGGACGTGCCATCACTCACTCGGAAATCGGTAGACGTGTCCTTGAACGTCTCGCTACGGATTTAAGCGAGTTCGGTGTAGTTGAACAGAGACCGAAGATGGAAGGACGCAGCATGTTCTTAGTGCTTGCTCCAAAGAAAGAAGACTAATCGAATCGAAGTAGGAGGGAATCTCTCATGCCTAAAATGAAATCGCACCGCGGTGCTTCTAAGCGTTTCAAACGTACTGCTTCTGGCAAATTGAAACGTGGTCGTGCTTACACAAGCCACTTATTCGGTAACAAATCAACTAAAGCGAAACGTAAATTACGTAAAGCTAGCATGGTATCATCGGGTGACTTCAAACGCATCCGTCACATGATCGCGAAGTAATTTATTCAATCGTACACAGATTTAGGAGGGAATTTATATGCCACGCGTAAAAGGCGGATATACGACTCGTCAACGTCGTAAAAAACAACTCAAATTAGCTAAGGGCTATTACGGCTCGAAACATACACTCTTCAAGGTAGCGAAACAGCAAGTCATGAAATCTCTCATGTATGCTTACCGTGACCGTCGTCAAAAGAAACGTGACTTCCGTCGCCTCTGGATCACTCGGATCAATGCGGCTGCACGTATCAACGGTCTTTCTTATAGCCGCATGATGCATGGTCTCAAACTTGCGGGTATCGACATCAACCGTAAGATGCTTGCTGACCTCGCAGTTACAGATTCAGCTGCATTTGCTTCACTTGCTGACTCAGCAAAAGCAAAATTGAACGCTTAAGTTCTACAATTCGTCGGGGAATTTAATTCTCCGGCGTTTTTTTTTGAGGAATGCTAAAATAGGTGATAGGCAGAAGTTTATGTCTACGTTTTATTTTTTTGGATAGAAGGAGAATTAAGATGGACTGGTTGACACTTTTTGAGATGCAGGAACAGTTAGATAAACGAATCCAGTCAGAACATAATTTGACCGGGAATCAGTTTGATGAGCGGTTGCTTGCCCTATTAGTAGAGTTAGGCGAACTGGCGAATGAAACACGTTGCTTTAAATTCTGGTCGACAAAGGGACCATCAGCACAAGTTACGATTCTTGAGGAATATGTCGATGGCGTCCATTTCCTCCTATCGCTCGGTCTAGCTCTTGATTATAAGAAAGATCGATTCGTTGAAGGGGATTATTACTTGACTGCGACAGACGCGTTTTTAGATGTTTACAATAAAACAAATGTCTTCGCGATTTCAAGAACAGAACAAAGTTACGATGTTTTAATTGGTGCATACCTAGCATTAGGTGCTACACTTGGTTTTACACAAGAAATGATTTTCAAGGCTTATGTTGCAAAAAACGAGGCGAATCATGTTCGCCAAGACAACGGTTACTGAGGAGGAAATCAGATGAATGAACAATTACATATGTTGAAGCGTCTAACGGACGCAACAGGAGTACCTGGGAACGAGAAAGAAGTGCGCCAACTGATGCGCGAGTATCTAGAACCTCACGCTGAAGCATTCCATCAAGATGGGTTAGGTAGCTTATTCGCGGAACACAAAGGGGCAGAAGATGATGCGCCTCGTATTTTAATTGCCGGTCACATGGATGAAGTTGGATTCATGGTGACGAAGGTGGATGAAAAAGGGTTTCTCCGCTTCCAACCACTCGGTGGTTGGTGGGGACAAGTGCTTCTGGCACAGCGTATGAACATTGTGACATCATCTGGAGAAGTCATTCCAGGCGTAATCGGTGCGAAACCACCTCATGTTTTACCACCGGAAGCGCGCAATAAACCAGTCGATATCAAAGAAATGTTTATTGATATCGGTGCTACTTCAAAAGAAGAGGTCGAAGGTTGGGGAATCCGACCAGGAGATACGGTCGTTCCACATTGCGAATTTACTGTGATGAAAAATGAGAATTTCTTGATGGCAAAAGCTTGGGACAATCGGATTGGCTGCGCGATTGCGATTGAATCCATCAAACGTTTAAAAGAAGAAGGACATCCGAACACGATTTTTGCAGGAGCAACGGTGCAAGAAGAAGTTGGGCTTCGTGGCGCGCAAACGGCTGCGAACTTGATTCATCCATCGATTGCATTTGCTGTTGACACAGGAATTCCAGGTGATACACCAGGAATGACGGATCGCGAAGCATTGTCAAAACTTGGAGAAGGTGTTCAAGTCATCATGTTTGATGCGACGATGATCGCACACCGTGGATTAATCGATTTTGTCACAGGTGTCGCAAAAGAAGAAAACATTAAATATCAATTGGACCTAACACCGGGTGGTGGGACGGATGCTGCGAAATTCCATTTATCGAACACAGGAGTTCCTTCGCTCGCACTGACAGTACCAATCCGTTACTTGCATACGAACGTTTCCATTATGCATAAAGCAGATTTCGAAGCAGCAGTCGATTTAATCGTTGCCGTTACGAAACGTTTAGATACGCAAGCGGTCCAAGCGATTTACGAGGGGTAAACCATGAAACATATTTCTTCTACGAAGAATGAGATCGTCAAACAATGGAAAAAGCTTTTAACAAAAAAAGGACGTCTACAAACGAAACGTTTCCTTATTGAAGGGGAACACTTAGTTGAAGAGGCTGTTCGTGCTGGAATCATCAAAGAATTGATTGTCCGTGAGGATGTTCAAGTTCCGGGTTCTTGGAAGAAAAATGCGGCTGACTTAATCACAATTGACGAATCAGTTGCCAAAGTCTTGTCAGAAACAGAAACGACACAAGGGATTTTCGCAGTTTGTGAGATGAAAGAGCAAACAGAGCGCTTAGAGCGTGGCCGTTACCTGTTACTCGATCGTCTGCAAGACCCGGGTAATGTCGGAACGATGATTCGGACAGCCGATGCGGCTGGATTCGATGGTGTCATCATTGGTCACGGGACAGTTGATGTCTATAACAGCAAAGTCCTCCGCGCAACACAAGGTTCGATTTTCCACTTGCCGGTCATCATGATGTCGCTTGATGAAGCGATTCAAGACTTGCATGAATTAGGGGTGTTCGTTCTCGGAACGGCACTACGCAATGCCAATCCGTATACAGAAGTCGAAAATCTTGGTGCAATCGGACTCATCATCGGGAATGAAGCACAAGGTGTTGCACCAGAATTGCTCGACCAATGTGATGGACGTGCTTACATTCCAATTCGCGGAAAAGCCGAATCACTCAATGCAGCCGTTGCAGCAGGAATTTTACTGTATCATTTTGCTCCGGTCGATTGAATCACTGAAGCGTTCATGCTAAAGTGAGTTACAGTAGAACATTTAATTAGACGTTGATGGAACAGAGTAGGTTAGAGAACGATTCGATCAGGGAGAAGAAGCCTTAGACTGCAAGCTTCTTTACGAATCCGCTAGCTGAATTCACTCCGGAGTCGCACGAGAGATCGTGACGGGAAGCGCCCGTTATCGCGCTACTTGAGGACTTGATGGATTCAAGTCGAACAAGGGTGGTACCACGATTGAATTAAATCGTCCCTTCGGCATTTGCTGAAGGGGCGTTTTTTATTTGAAAAAAAGGAGTGACGAGCATGCGGGAACAATTAGAGGCACTTCGCGACGAAGCGCTACAACTCGTGAATCAAGCCAGTACACAAAAAGAATTAAATGATGTCCGTGTCAAATATCTCGGAAAAAAAGGTCCGATCACAGAAGTATTACGTGGAATGGGAAAATTATCAGCAGAAGAACGTCCGGTCGTCGGTGAAATCGCAAATGCGGTTCGTGGTGTCATCCAAACAGAACTCGAGCAACGTTTAGTAGACGTCAAGCAACAAGAGATGGACGCAAAACTAGCGCTTGAAGCGATTGACGTGACACTTCCGGGTCGACCGAAAAAAGTCGGACAAGCGCATTTATTGCAACAAGTCACGGACGAAATCGAGGACATCTTTGTTGGACTCGGTTATACGATTGCAGAAGGACCTGAAGTCGAACAAGATTTGTTCAACTTCGAAATGTTGAATCTGCCGAAAGATCATCCGGCACGCGATATGCAAGATTCATTTTATATCACGGATGAAATTTTGATGCGGACCCATACGTCACCTGTCCAAGCGCGGACGATGCTCGCTTCGAAAGGTGAACCGATTCGAATTCTTTGCCCAGGGAAAGTCTATCGTCGCGATGAAGACGATGCGACGCACTCACACCAATTCATGCAAGTGGAAGGACTCGTCGTCGGAGAGTCGATTTCAATGGCAGACTTAAAAGGCACGCTCGAAGCATTCGTGAAGCAAATGTTTGGGGAGGCACGTGAAATCCGGTTACGTCCTAGCTTCTTCCCGTTCACAGAACCATCCGTCGAAGTCGACGTCTCGTGTTTTAAATGTGGTGGAAAAGGGTGTAATATCTGTAAACAAACAGGCTGGATTGAAATTTTAGGTGCCGGTATGGTTCATCCGCACGTCCTTGAGATGGCAGAATATGATAGTACGAAAATGTCTGGATTTGCCTTCGGGATGGGGATTGAGCGAATCGCCATGTTGAAATATGGGGTAGATGATATTCGCCACTTCTATACGAATGACGTTCGCTTCAGCGAACAGTTTTAAGGGGGAAAACAGATGTTAGTCTCAAAACAATGGTTACAGCAGTTCGTTGACGTCAGTCAGAAAACCGGTGAGGAACTGGCGGACTTAATTACGAAGAGTGGGATCGAAGTCGAGGGTGTCGAAGTCCGTGACGCCGATTTGAACAATATCGTCGTCGGTCATGTATTAACAAAAGAAAAGCATCCTGAAGCGGATAAGCTAAACGTCACGACGGTTGATATCGGACAAGAAGAACCGGTCCAAATCGTGTGTGGTGCACCAAACATTGAAGCAGGACAAGATGTCATCGTTGCCCGTGTCGGAGCACGCCTTCCGGGCATTAAAATTAAGCGAGCTAAACTGCGTGGAGTCGTTTCGGAAGGCATGATTTGTTCACTTGAAGAACTTGGCTTTGAGAAAAAGTATATTCGTGAAGATGAGCAAGCTGGAATTCATACATTCCGTGAGCCGGTCACACCAGGGCAAGACGTCTTAGAACTACTTGGTCTGCATGACGAAGTATTAGAACTCGGTTTGACACCGAACCGTTCTGATTGCTTGAGCATGTACGGAGTTGCACATGAAGTAGCAGGTATCTTAAATACGACGGCTGTTTTCCCGACAATCGACGTGACGGAAGATGAAGAAAAAACGAAACTTGCTGTCACACTTGAGTCGGAGGAGTGCCCGTTTTATGCGGCGCGTGAAATCCAACATGTCGTCATCGGTGAGTCACCACTTTGGCTCAAAAACCGCTTGATTGCGAACGGGATTCGTCCAATCAACAATGTCGTCGACGTGACGAACTTCGTCTTACTTGAAACAGGACAACCGCTTCATTCATTCGATGCTGAAAAACTTGGGCAGCAAATCGTCGTTCGTCAAGCGAAAGCAGGAGAAGCCTTCCAAACACTTGACGAAGTCGAACGGACACTCGATCCTTCGATGCTCGTCATCACAGATGGCGAAAAGCCCGTAGCGCTTGCAGGTGTCATGGGTGGTGCAAATACAGAAGTCGACGCAACAACGACGTCCATCATTCTCGAATCGGCTTATTTCGCACCGACATCTGTCCGGAAGACGAGTCGTGTCCTTGGATTACGTTCGGACTCCAGTTCACGTTTTGAAAAAGGGGTCGACCCGCGTCGTGTCTTGTTAGCACTTGACCGGGCAGCGGCATTGATTGCTGAACTTGCTGGTGGAACAGTCCTTGCAGGAACGGTCCAAGCAGGTACACTTCAACTCGATGATCACTTAATCGAAGCGAGTGTCTCGTATATCAATCATCGTCTCGGAATGGAAATCGAAGGTACGGTCATGAAAGAGTTATTAGAGCGCCTTGGACTCGAAGTTGAGTTATCAGGAGATGCACTAACAGTCAGTGTACCGACACGTCGCCAAGACTTGATGATTCCGGCTGATATCGCGGAAGAAGTCGCACGACTCTATGGGTATGATGCATTGACATCGAGCTTACCGCAAGAAGCGAGCCGCGGGTTCTTGCCGAAACGGAATCAACATCGCCGTCAAATCCGTCGTCTCTTACAGGGTGCCGGTTTATCGCAAGCCATCACGTACTCACTGACGAGTGAACAACGTGCGATGCAATTCAATGAACAAACAGATCTCCACCCCGTTAAGTTGGCGATGCCGATCAGCGAAGCACGTTCGACACTTCGGACATCATTGATTCCAGGGTTACTCGAAGTCGCGCAACACAATGTCGCACGTCAACATGCCGATCTCGCCTACTACGAACTGGGGAGCGTTTACCTCCAGCGTGATGCGTCACTTGAGACGTTGCCGATCGAACAAGAACTGGTCGCCGGAGTCGCTGTCGGACTAGCGGAACAACACCGTGCGCATGGCACAATGGTCAAAACGGATTTCTTCGTTGTCAAAGGAATCGTCGAAACGTTAGCAGAGGCACTCAATGTCACGTTGACATATGAAGCGGCGGTCATTGATTCGATGCATCCAGGTCGGACGGCACGTGTGTTGATGGACGGTGAAGCGATTGGGTTCGTCGGACAAGTGCATCCAGCACTCTCGAAAGAGCAGTATGGCTTAAAAGAAGTCTACGTCTTTGAACTCGATGCCATGAAACTTCACTCGAAAGAGCCGGTCGTCTATCAAGAGATGTCCCGTTTCCCATCGATGACGCGCGACATCGCGATTGTCCTCAATCAATCGGTCACAGCAAGCGAAGTGGAGCAAGTGATCATGCAAGCAGCAGGTCCGCTTTTACAACATGTCACATTATTTGATGTCTACACGGGCGATAACGTCGGTGAAAACAAAAAATCATTCGCCTTCTCGCTCCGTTATCAAAATAAGGAACGGACTTTGGTCGATGAAGAAGTCACAGCAGCACACGAACATGTCGTATCGGCTTTAACAAAAGCGTTCGACGCAGAACTTCGTGCGTAACCGGTCAATCGAATCACATGAGTTAAAACGAGGATGACGTCACTGTCATTCTCGTTTTTTTGCGTTTCGGTCGTTTCTTCGTTCAAGATACAGTCGAACTACAGCTAGACTACAGATACGTTGCATAAGATGAGCTTAGAAGATTAAAGGAGGAACACGAAAAATGAATTTTTTGAAGCGGGCAGGAAAAAGTATTGTAGCGCGAAAGGGAAAGACGATGATCATGTTGATTATTTTGACGGTAATCGGATCACTCGTACTGTCAGGATTCGCGATTCAGAATGCTGCTAAATCGGCGGGAGAAGAGGCGAGAAAAGAGTTAGGGGCGACAGTGACACTACAAGTCGATCGACAAAAGCAAATGCAGGAACGACAAGCGTCAGGTGAACGTGGACGACCAGAAGAAGTAGCGATTGATACGACGGATGTTGAAGCAATCGAACAACTAGATGAAGTCAAGTCCGTCAACTACCTGGCACAAACGACAGCGACATCAAGTGATCTCACACCGATTGAGAGTGAATCAACGAACTCAGGTGGTGGGCGAGGGGGAGAGATGCCTGAAGGGATGACGATGCCAGATTTCTCTTTAAATGGTGTGACGAACATGGAACTACTTGATACATACACGAACGGTACATTGAAAATCGTGGATGGAGAAGCATTGACTACCGATGCTAAAGAAAAAAGTGTTGTCATCGATGAAAACTTAGCGACTGAAAATGATCTCAAAGTCGGGGATACGTTTAAGCTGACATCGACAACGACCGAAAATTCCGTAACAGTGACGATCATTGGGTTATCGGCATCGACGGAAGCGACATCCGATGCGAATTTCCGAGCGGCAGGCTTCATGGACCCGATGAACCAGATGTACATTGCACATGATACACTCGCGAGCTTCTCGACTGAAGAAGGAACGGTCAGTGTATCGAGTGTCGTCTACGCGCTAGAAGATCCATCTGAAATCAATACGTTCAAAAAAGAAGCGATGGCGGTCTCACCACTCGACTGGGATACGTTCACACTGGATGCGAATGATGCTGCTTATCAAAAAATGGTTGGACCGATTGAACAAGTCGCGTCCTTCTCAAAATCTGTCGTCTATCTTGTTAGTATCGCAGGTGGTTTGATTTTAGCGCTGTTGATTTTATTATCCGTCCGGGAACGTCGAAAAGAAATGGGTATTTTACTGGCGATGGGTGAAAAACGCTCGAAATTAATGGGGCAATTACTAATTGAAACGTTTGCGATTGCGGCAATTGCTTTCCTTGTCACGTATGCGACAGGTGGCATGACATCACAATTCATGACAGATCAGCTTTTGAACCGCGAGGTGACGGAAGCGGCTAGTTCGGTCGCGACGCAGACTGGTTTTGGCGGTCCGGGTGGACGCGGCGGACAACAAGTGTTAGATAGCATTCCACAAATTACAGAGATGACAACGAAGATTGATTGGACGACGTTACTTCAAGTCATCGAAATTGGAAGTCTAATCGTCTTTTTATCTGTCTTGTTACCTTCACTTGCCTTACTACGGATGAATCCAAAAGAAATTCTATTACGGGAGGATTAATACTATGACAACTTTAGAAATGACGAACGTCACCTATGCCTATACATCAGGAAGCAAGCAACAACGGATCTTGAACGATGTCTCGATGCAGTTCGAGGCCGGACGGTTTTATGCAATTCTCGGTGAGTCAGGTTCCGGGAAAACGACGGCTCTCAGTCTGTTGAGTGGACTTGATTCACCGACAGAAGGACAGATTACGTATCAAGGTCGCGATATTCGAAAAATCGGATTGACGACGTATCGTTCACGACATGCTGCGACCGTTTTTCAATCGTTTAATTTATTGACGTATATGAACGCATTGGATAACGTGATTGTCGCACTCGAATTGAGTGGACAACGCATAAAAGGAAAAAAGAAACATGCCCAAAATCTCCTTGAACAGGTTGGAATCGACGAAGCCCATGCGACAAAAAATGTACTGCAGTTGAGTGGTGGTCAACAGCAACGTGTCGCCATCGCACGTGCCCTTGCGACAGAAGCCCCAATCATTCTTGCAGATGAGCCGACGGGAGCGCTCGATGAAAAAACTGCGACGGACATCATTCGGCTATTTCAAGAACTTGCTCACCGTTCTAACCGTTGCATCATCGCGGTGACGCACTCTGCGGAAGTCGCCCGTGCTGCCGATCATATCATTGAATTGAAGAAACAGCGTTTTATAGAGAAGAAACGTGTTACAGAAGGCGAGGTCGTTCCTGCACGTTGATCCGAAAAAGCTCTCGCGTCTTTAGACGAGAGAGTTTTTCCTTGAGCGCTTTAAGAAGCAATATTTTGTTTAGTTGAAAGCAACGTTGATCGACGGAAATAACCGTATAAGAGTCCACTACTGACGACGATGAGGCTACACATCAAAAACATGTTCGAGTAACCCACTTTCGCGGCGATGCCTGACAAAAGAAAAGCACCGATTCCGAACCCGCTATCGTAAGCGAGAAAGAATGTCGAAATCGCCTTGCCTTTTTGTGCGGGAGCCGCATAGGTCAACATGACGGTTTGTAACCCTGGGAAAATCGAAGCGGAACCAATTCCGATGATGAGGGCGGCGAACAATAATCCGGGAAGTGTCGGGAACAGTCCGAGTACTAAAAAACCGACGGCGTATAGAACATACGATGGCACCAATACAGAGGCTGGTCCACGTCGATCAAACCGCTTACCGGCAAAAGGACGAATGGCAACCATGCCGAGTGCAGCAAGACCATAAAAGTAAGAGGCATAAGTGACATGGTCCATCGCATCTGCATACAGCGAAATGAACGCGGATGTACTTGAAATCGCAATACCAGCAAGAACAGTTGCAAGAAGCAAGACAGGACTTGATAAGAATAACGACTGCCGTAAACGAAATGGTGCGGAACTCGTAACGTGACTACTCGTTAATGGTAAACGCCAGATGAAACTAAACGAACAAATCGCAAGCAGGGCAATCGTTACGAAGTACCAGACGAGCGCATCGTGTGCAATCAACGTCAATCCGATGACCGGCCCGAGAACGGAAGCAAGGTTCATCGAGAGGACGAAATAGCCCATTCCTTCTCCTTGACGCGGCTTTGGAATCAAGGTCGTCACACTCAAACTCAGTGAAGAAGAAATCATTCCGAAACTAAAACCATGTAAGATGCGAATGATGAGCAACAGACTGAATGATTCGAGCGGTAAGACGATGAGATATAAGCAACTGACAATCATGAAAAATGTAGCGGACAGCAGTAACATTCGTTTGAGTTCATAACGATCAAGCCAATGTCCGATTAAAGGACGTGAACAAACCGTTGCTAAAATGAATGCCGTTACGACCCAACCGAGCGAACTTTGAGAAACATTGAACTGTTGTGCGGCCAGTAAAGGTAAGGAAGCATTCAATAAATAGAAGGTGATGAACAACAGTAGATTGACGACGAGTGTCGTTACATAGTGACGGTGGAATAAACGATTCAAGAAGATTCCTCCTGTTCGACAGGACGGTGGGTCGCCAGCAGACGGGTCATCAAAATCTCTAAAGAATGTTGTTCTTCTTTTGATAGTTCACCTAGGAACAAGCGATGTGCTGCCTGGACTGCTTCATCGATAGCATCGAAAGCAGCTCTTGCCTGTGGTGTCAATTCAACAAGGCGTTGTCGTCCGACGGATTTCCGAGAGATGAAGCCTAGTTCTTCTAAGCGAACGACCGTTTTCGTGACAGCTGGTTTTTCGATGATTAAGTATTTCGAGAGGGTGATTTGCGACACCGGTTCAAGTAAGGAGACTGCTTTTAACAAGGCCCATTGACCAGTGTGCAAAGAATGTTGGGCAAGGACGGCGTCGATATCTCGTTTGACGAGCCGTGCCACTTTTGAAAGTTGACCAAGAATATCTTCTTGTTGGGATGACATTAAAAAACCTCCTTTAAGTTAACTAGTTAACTTAAAGGAGTATAACGAATGAAGTTAGTGTTTGGCAAGGAGGAAATCTTAAACGATTGATTTGAACCGTGCTGCAAATTGAACCTGATTGGGACTTCCTTGAAGAGTAGCATCGATGTCTAGTCGTTCCATGATTTGATGAACGAGATAAAGTCCGAGCCCGCTGCCACCATGCATACGATTTCGGGATTGCTCAGAGCGTTCGAGAGGATTAAACCAGGCAGCGGTCTCACTCGAATCTTGGGTCGTCGGGAAATTTGTAATGCGCAACGTCAACTCGTCTCCTTGTTCGAACTCGATTTGAATCGTTCCATTAACAGCGGTATAGGAAATCGCATTCATCAAGAGATTATGGAGTGCCCGTTCAAGTAACTGGGCATCGGTTTGAACAGTCAACTCGTTTTCTATGAGGACGATGTCGAGGTTGCGATCGACAATTAACTGATCGAACTGTTGCAATTGATGCTTGATTAATGTGAGCGGGTTAATTGGTGTGAGTTGAAGATTCATTTGCTCAACACGAGCGACTTCTAACAATTCGGCAATGAGTCGCTCCATATCTTCGATGACGTGCCCCGCCCGAGCTAGATAATGATCCCGGTCACGATAGGCACCGAGGTTTAACAGCATTCCTTCAATTTGACCTTTCACAATGGTGATGGGTGTTTTGAGTTCATGTGAGATGGCGAGGAATAATTGACGACGTTCCGCATCGCGCTTACGGTCTTTTTCGGACTCGAACCGCAATTGTTCGTTGGATGTTTGAAGCGACTCCATCGTGACTTCAAGTTTAGTCGCCAATTGGTTAATGTTTCGTGACAAATCACCCAGTTCATCGGCAGAAGTATGATGGGTTCGGACGGAAAAATTCAAGTTCGCCAGTTCTTTTGTTGCTTGATTAATTGTTAAGAGTGGGCGTGAGATGATGCGCGAATACAGATAGGCGGCAAGACCTGCTAGCAGAAGCAAGGGTAAGACGATATAGGGCGCTAATTTTAAAATAACGCTTTTCACTTCATCGATTGGCTGAATCATCTGATCGACATCTAAAATGACAGTTTGGTCTACTAATTGAAGCGGAATTGAATCTTGAATCATTCCAGCAGGAGAAGTATTGGCAGTTCGTCGAACCGGTCCACGTCCAAAACCAGGTGCGTATAACAATTGATCTTCTTCCGTCCATAAGGAAAAACGAATCCCTTTTGCCGTTAACTGATCGAGCAACGGAAGGAGATTTTCGCTCGAGAGATGCGTGCTCTCTTCTTGAAGAGAAGCCATCGTCGCGTGAAATTGCTCTTCCCGATAACTTTGATAATAAGAAGGTAATGTCGCATATAAAAAACCAATCGTCGAAAGAACTGCCACAATCAACAAACTCATCGTCAGGAAAAAAAGTTTTCCCGTGATGCGTGGATGTTTAATTAGTCGCTTCAAGTTTATAGCCGACCCCTTTCACGGTTTGAATGTAAGGTAAATCAATTTTTTTACGTAAATTTTTAATATGTGTATCTAAAAAACGTGTATCTCCTAATGCATCGAATCCCCAAAGTTGTTGAATCAACTGTTCGCGCTCTAAGACTCGTCCAGGATTTTCAAGTAATAAATGAAGGATTTGAAATTCCTTGAGGGTCAACGTCGTTTGAATTCCTGAAATTAAAACGTTATAGCTTGACGGAAATAGGGTAATCTCTCGAAAAGAGAGTTGTTCTTCAGAGTTCGTCTGGATTCGTCTGATGATCGCTTCAATTCTTCGTAGTAAAATCCGAAGTGAGAAGGGTTTGGCGATGTAATCATCGATTCCAAGGTCAAATCCCTTCACTTGATTTTCCTCATCCTGCAAGGCCGTCAAAAAAATAATTGGTGTTTGTGATTGCTTTCGAATGTTGCGTGCGACTTCAAAACCATCAAAATAGGGCATCATGATATCTAAAATGATTAAATCGAATGAATCGGACTGATATAACTTTAATGCCTCCATCCCATTTGTGGCACAGGAAACGTTATATCCACTTGATTCAAGTAATTCCGTAAGCAGTTCACGAATGTCAAATTCATCTTCTGCTATTAATATATGTGTCATAGTTTTCACCTCAACTTTAGTTGTAGCATACTTACCTGAAGTTTAACTGAAGATTACTGGAAGACTGTTTAGAAAATGCTAGAATGGATCAAAATCAAATTCGGATTTTGAACATAGAAGGGAAGCGAACACCATGAATCATCAACACAAATTACTGTCAGACTTGCTTTCGCCTTTCCAGTTAACGACTGAAGAAAACCCAGTGATTACAAGCATTGAAACGGACTCACGCAAAGTGAAGCCGGGGAGCCTGTTCATCTGCATTCGTGGTTATACGGTAGATGGGCATCAATATGTACAAGAAGCAAAAGATAACGGAGCGGTTGCGATTCTTGCTGAAAAACAAGTCGGGGTAGTAGGGATTCCAACGATTCTCTTACCGGATACGAAAAAAGCAGCAGGAAAGATTGCTGATTTTTTTTATGACCATCCGAGTCAAAAGATGAGAGTCTACGGTATTACTGGAACAAATGGGAAAACGACGACGACGCAACTTTCCTACGACTTGTTTCGAGCTGCCGGAAGACGAACGGGAATGATCAGTACGGTAGGTGCTCTGATTGATGGGCAACGTTTTGAGACACCAAATACGACACCGGAAGCTGTCATCTTACATCGTTTATTACACGAAATGGTCAACAATGGCGTAACGGACTGCATGCTCGAAGTATCGTCACATGCGTTAGTTGAGGGACGTGTAGAAGGTGTATCCTTCCACGCAGCGGCGTTCACGAACCTTTCACATGACCACCTGGATTATCATCAATCGATGGAAGAGTATGCGGAAGCGAAAGGCATGTTGTTTCAACAAGTAGCGAGGAATGACGGGAAGGGACTCGTCTTAAATGAGGAAGATGCGGCGAGTCACGTCATGGAGCGGGCCGGGGCAAATGTTCCTGTCACGTGGTATTCGACAAAGATAGAATCGGAAGCATCAATTGTAGTCGAGTGGCGAGAGGAATCTGTAAATGTTCGAATTGACGGAACGACTACTGAAGTCCCGATCGCGCTACTCGGAAACTTTAATGCGGTCAATTTAGCAGCCGCGATCGGATTGATGAAAACAGGCGAGGTCAACATGTATGAATTAATTCGACATATCCCGTCGCTTCGTTTACCCAAAGGGCGACTCGAGCGGCTATCGTTTGAAGGAACGGAAATTTATATCGATTATGCGCACACTCCAGACGGGTTAAGAAAATGTTTAGAAGCGCTATCCGTTTCGAATGAGGCATTATACGTCGTATTAAGTGCAGCAGGTGAACGTGACCGGACGAAACGTCAGGAAATGGGACGAATTGCGGCACAATATTGTGCAGGAATTATCGTCACGGTTCACGATACGAGACGAGAAGATCCAAGACAAATTATTGATGAACTGAGCGTGGATATTTCGTCTGATAAAATCATTTCTTGTCACGTAGATCGAAAAAATGCCTTGCTCGCGGCAGCTGAAATTGCGCTCGAAGGAAAACGCGTTGTGATTGTCGGAAAAGGACACGAAGAAATCGAGCGAATCGGGACTGAAGGTGTCCCGTTCAATGAAACGAAAATTCTTCTCGCGGAGTTAGGGCGTTTGAAAGGAAAAGAGTCAG
Source organism: Exiguobacterium sp. H66 (assembly GCF_018618705.1). Taxonomy (NCBI): domain Bacteria; kingdom Bacillati; phylum Bacillota; class Bacilli; order Caryophanales; genus Exiguobacterium; species Exiguobacterium sp. H66. The sequence continues at coordinate 611,570 of NZ_JACSMQ010000001.1, read as the reverse complement.
CCATTTAAAAACCGACCACTCCTTAGGATGATGGTCGGTTTCGTTTTTCAGCTAATTGTGTCGCTTTTTTTGTATTAGCAAAATGAAATTTTGTCCAGTTCTTTAATTGATCTGGACCGTGTTTCAATAAAAGTGATGCAGCGACTTGATCGACCTTTGCACCTGCACCTTTTGGAATTTCTGTACCCGCTTGTTGACTGAGTACATCCATCTCTTTCAAAAAGATCGCGCGTGCGAGGATGGACGCTGCTGCGACAGCGACATGAAGTCCTTCTGCTTTCGTCGAAAAATAGACGTTCTCTTTAACTTGGTTTACTTCACCAGACAAGTGTTTATAATAGGTCGCTTTTTCTGCGAACTGATCGATTAGAATCGCTTTTGGAGTGACTTCGAGCTTTTCGAGCAGACCACCAAGCGCTGAATTGTGTAGAAGTGCCGTCATCTTTCCTTGTGTCATCGTACGCTGCATCCGATTGTAGTCTGGATTATGAAGGATTCGGAATTCGTACGGAATGACGGCATGAAGGTCGCGGGCAATCTTTCGGATTTCGATGTCCGAGACATTTTTGGAATCACGGACACCAAGTTCTTGGACGAGCTCGATTTGTTGTGCATCTACATAGGCGGCAACGACGACGAGCGGACCAAAGAAGTCTCCTTTCCCGACTTCATCACTACCGATGACTGACCAAGTCGAGAAGTCTCTCGGAAGCAGTCCACTCGCAGTGGAAGGGGCTTTCTTTAAGAGCGGGGCTCCGTAACGGGCAGAAATCGCCTCAGCTTCTGTGCCTTGGAACATTACTTTTCCTGAATTATAGATGGTGACGACACAGGTTTTCGTGCGTGCAGCAAAGCGGGCATATGGTGGCGATGTGATACGAGAAGCTTGAAAATCAGAAATAACGACTTCTTGTTTATCCTTTGGTAATTTTAAAACGACGGTTCCCATAAATAGATCATCCTTTCAGACAACAAGCATACCATCCTCTAGACCGATGGTGGACTTCTTTTCCTATTTCAAAAATGATGGTACTATATGAAAGAAGCAAAGTATGAGGAGGACAGAATAATGGCTGATTCAGAAGGGCTGAACCGGACGACGATTCATATCGCAGGTAATGATTATACGATTGTCGGGACGGAGTCGCCAGAACACGTACGTGAAGTGGGTCTCCTCGTCGATACAAAGATTCGGGAAATTCGAGACCAAGCACCACAACTCGACGTTCGTCAAATTGCCGTTTTAGCGGCTCTCAATATTGGTAGTGATTACGTAAAAATCAAAAAGAATTTGGGTGAACTTTAAACTATGATTACCTTTATTATTTTATTATTTCTCGCATTAGGAACGATGACAGGTGTCCGTCGAGGCGTTATCTTGCAAGCAGGACATTTACTGAGTCTGTTGATCTCGTTCATCGTGGCACTCTCGTTTTATGATGAGCTAGCTGCAAAATTTAAATTATGGGTTCCATATCCATCAACACTCGACGATGCTGGAATTGATTTAACGATGTTTTCAATTCCGAGCTCAATTGGGTTAGATGAAGTATTTTATAAAGCATTTTGGTTCATCGTTCTGTTTTTCGGGACAAAAATCATTTTATCAATGATTTTATCGATGTTTGATTCCTTGACGAACATTCCAGTGTTAAAACAAGTGAAAGGTTTACTCGGCGGTATATTTGGATTCATCGAGATGTATATTTTCGTGTTCTTGATTCTATTTTTGGCAGCCTTTGCGCCAGTCCAATCGATTCAAGATGCCATTGCGAATTCGAGCTTGGCGACATTCATGATTCAACATACACCGTTATTAGCGGAATGGCTCATGACGAAAGTCGGTTTGATAAAATAACGCGCTCCCGTTAACTGGGGGCTTTTTTTGAGGGGAGAATTGACGATGCGAACGACTCAAGATGCGATTCGACATTTAGAACGGATTTCCGTTTATCTCGAAGTAAAAGGTGAAAACCCATTTAAAATCAATGCCTTTCGTAAGGCGGCAAGTATATTAGAAGCGGCAGAACACGATTTCATGGACATTGAAGATTTCACAGCGATGAAAGGGATTGGCAAAGGAACAGCGGCGGTCCTTGAAGAATTCCGGACGACAGGCACGAGTACGGCACTCTCGGAACTGGAACAAGAAGTGCCAGAAGGTCTGATTGCGCTACTGAAGATTCCTGGTCTCGGAGGTAAGAAACTCGCAAAATTACATGATGTCGGTGTCATCGATGCAGATTCCTTTGCCGAAAAACTGGAGGATGGTACAGTCGAAGCGATGCCGGGATTCGGGAAAAAGACAGTCGAAAAATACGTGAAGGCACTCGAAACCTTTGAAACACGACCGGAACGTTTACCGTACGGTGTCATGCGAAAAATCGTAAGTGAACTCGAACAGACGCTAACGGCATTTGAAGGAATCATCCGATTCGCAGTTGGCGGAAGTTTCCGGCGGTCTGAAGAGACGTGCAAGGATCTTGATTTTATTTTGTCGACAGATCAAGCAGAAGTCGTCAAAGGACAATTACTCGAGCTTGAGCAAATCGATGAAATCATCGCGGCAGGTGAGACGAAAGTATCGGTCGTCTTAAAACGCGATACGAACTATATCGCAGTCGACTTCCGCTTAGTCGACGACGCAGCATTCGCCTCGACGTTACATCACTTCACAGGGTCGAAAGATCATAATGTTCGGATGCGGCAACTCGCAAAAGAACGTGGTGAGAGTATTTCGGAATACGGTGTCGAGACGAAAGACGGTTTGTTCCAGCCACAAACAGAGGATGAATTATTCGCGCGGTATGACTTGCCGTTCATCCCACCAGAGTTACGTAGCGGGCGCCACGAGTTTGAACAAGATTTGACGCGACTGATTACGGAAAAAGATATCCAAGCGGATGTCCATATGCATACGACGTGGTCGGACGGAACCTTATCAGTCGAAGAACTCGTCGATGCTTGTGCTGCGCGCGGTTACTCGTGGATGGCCATCACGGATCACAGCCAATACATGAAGTTCGTCAACGGATTGACGATAGATCGCTTACGCAAACAACGTGTTGAGATTGAAGCCGCGCGTAAGAAACATCCCGACATGACAATCTTATGTGGTGTCGAGATGGATATCTTGCCGGATGGATCACTTGATTATGAGGATGAGTTCTTGCAGGAAATGGACTACGTCATCGCCTCGATTCATTCGAAGTTTGATCAGACGGAAACTGAAATCATGCAACGGTTAGAAAATGCTTGTCGTAATCCTTATGTCTCACTCATTGCCCATCCGACAGGACGAATCATCGGTCGGCGCGAAGGTTATGCCGTCAATGTTGATCGCCTGATTGAACTGGCGGCAGAGACAGGGACAGCGCTTGAACTGAATGCGAACCCGGCACGTTTTGATTTAACGGCGGCTTCGCTCGCGAAAGCAAAGGCAGCGGGTGTTAAAATGATGATTAATACGGACACACACCGTCCAGAAATGTTAGAAGACATGAAACTTGGAGTCCTCCATGCACGTAAAGCATACTTGGAACCAACAGATGTCATCAATACGTGGACGGCGCAGGAGGCGCGTGCCTTCTTTGATCGAAAACGTTTAGGAGTGGATTAAATGAATGCTAACGCATTACGCGTCTTAGAATATGATAAATTGAAAGACTTACTCATCAAACAAACGGCTAGCTCGCTCGGAGCACAGTTCGTCAAAAATATGCAACCGTCAGAAGATTATGAACAAGTCAAAGCACTCTTAGCCGTGACGACGGAAGCGACGACGGTCTATCGTCTACGCGACCGTTATCCGTTCGGCGGTCTAACGGATGTGCGTAGTGAAGTCAAACGGTCTGAGATCGGTTCAATCCTCTCGACGAGTGAATTGTTGGCTGTAGCAGACGTCGTTTACTCCGGACGCCAAGTGAAAGCTTTTCAAGAACGGCTGCACGAGGACAATCCCGACTTACGATTGCCGGCACTCGACAGCCGAATCGAGCAAATTACGAAGCTCGTCGAAATCGAACAAGGGATTCGTCATGCGATTGATGACCAAGGCGTCGTCCAAGACTCTGCGAGTGACAAACTACGGTCGTTAAGAAGTCAGCTGCGCTCACTCGAAGGACAAGTCCGTTCGAAAATCGACGGTGTCTTACGCAGTAAATCGAAGATGTTGTCGGATGCCATCGTCACGATGCGAAACGACCGTTATTGTGTCCCGGTCAAACAAGAATACCGTCAAGCATTTGGCGGGATTGTCCACGATCAATCAGCGTCTGGAGCAACACTGTTCATCGAACCACAAGCCGTCGTTGCCGCAAATAACGAAATCCAAGAAGCGCGTCTCAAAGAACGTGCCGAAATCGAACGCATTTTAGCCCAGTTATCGGCACTTGTCGGTGCAGTCGGAGATTCGTTACGGATTAATCTCGATGTGTTGGCAGAACTCGATTTCATCATGGCGAAAGCGTTGTATGGTCATCAAATTCGTGCCGTCGAACCACGCTTGAATGAAGAACGGCGAATCGTCTTAAAAGAAGCGCGCCATCCGTTCATTGCGGATGAAGATGTCGTCCCAATCACCGTTTCCTTAGGTGGCGAATTTACATCACTCGTCATCACTGGACCAAACACCGGTGGGAAAACCGTCACGTTGAAAACGATTGGTCTTCTGCAACTGATGGTCCAGTCCGGATTATACGTGCCGGCAGCCGACGAAACGGAACTGAGTGTCTTTGATGCGATTTATGCAGATATCGGTGACGAACAATCGATTGAACAAAATCTCTCGACGTTTAGTTCACACATGACGAACATCGTCTCGATGATGGAGAAGATTGACTTCATGAGCCTCGTCCTATTTGATGAGCTCGGAGCAGGAACTGATCCGACGGAAGGGGCGGCACTCGCGATTGCGATTCTCGATGAAGTCAAGCGTCGCGGAGCACGTGTCGCCGCGACGACTCACTATTCGGAACTGAAGGCTTATGGTTATAATCGTGAAGGTGTCGTCAATGCCTCGATGGAATTTGATGTCGAATCACTCAGCCCGACCTATCGTTTACTGATTGGTGTCCCAGGTCGCTCGAATGCCTTTGAAATTTCGAAACGACTTGGCTTATCGGACATGGTGATTGAGGCAGCGCGTGGTCAAGTCGGAAGCGATGCTCAGTCTGTCGAAACGATGATTGGTCGACTCGAGGAAGCGAAACAACGTGCCGAATCGCTCGAGCAAGAACTACAACAAGAAAAAGAACGACTGACATTAGAGCGCGAACAGTTCGAACAGGAACAAGCTGAAATTTTTGAGGAGAAAAATGAAATTTTAGCGAAAGCAGAAGAAAAAGCGACACGAGCCGTCGAACGCGCTCAAAAAGAGGCGGAGGCTGTTATCAAACGCCTGAAAGAACTCCGTGATGCAGGTGCCGTCAAGGAACATGAATTGATTGAAGCCCGCAAGCAGCTCGAACAAGCAAAACCAACCTTACAAGATCAGCGGATTGCGAAAGTAAAAGCGAAACATGATAAAACGCCGACGTTTGCTAAAGGTGAAGAAGTTAAAGTGACGACCTTCAATCAAAAAGGCTACATCATCAATCAAAACTCGAACGGCGACTACACGGTTCAAGTCGGTATCATGAAAGTCAACGTCAAGCCCGGTGATCTCGCTAAAATCGGAGCAGCCAAACCAACCCAGAAGACAACGAAACGGTCAGGAAGTTCAAGTATCACAAAACAATCGTCTCCGTCAGCCGAACTCGATTTACGCGGTGTACGGGTAGAAGAAGGTCTATCGAAACTGGAACGTTTCATGGATCAGGCGTTATTGTCGAACTATGATCATATCCGTGTCATTCATGGACTCGGGACGGGTGCGATGCGTCAAGGCGTGCAGGAATACTTGCGTGGCAACCGTCACGTGAAGACGTCTCGACTCGGTGGTCAAGGTGAAGGTGGACATGGCGTGACAATCATCGAATTGAAATGAGGAAACGCGAATGAACATCTTTGAAAACGTCTACGTCTATACGACGGCGCTCTATTCAGTTGCGGGTCTCTTAATTATCATGGGTCTTGCACTGTTTGAGTTGACAACACGGTATCGGAACTGGGAACATATCAAGAGTGGAAACATCGCTGTTGCTCTAGCGACAGGCGGAAAAATCATCGGACTCGCAAACATCGTTCATTTCGCTGTCCAAAGTGAAGAACGTGTCGGGGCAATTTTTTTAGAGAGTGCCTTTGGATTTTTATTGTTAATCTCGACCTATTGGATTTTTGAGTTCTTGACACCTAATCTCCCAGTAGACCGAGAAATCGAAAAAGGAAACATCGCAGTCGGTATCATTGCGTGTGCTCTCTCGATTGGGATGTCATTCGTCATCGGTTCTGCGTTAGTGGGGTGAGCTTGTGTTAGAACGGTTAGCAAAAATTATGTTTGGTGTCTCGATTGCTTTTTTAGTCGTCGGATTGTTATGGATCTTTATGAATTAAAAGAACTGGCTTTGCTAAGTGATCATTCCGTACTGAACTTCATTCAGTGCGGAATTTTTATGGAGTGAGGACTACTTTTCATATGAAGGAGGAACATTGAATGAATGTCAGAAAAACAACAACAAATGAAACGAGACGACGTGCATTCGAAGCCATGCAAGCCATCTCGTGGAAGGATATTTTTTGGATTATCGTTGGTTCCGCCATTTTATCATTTGGCGTCAATTACTTTACGATACCGAATGATTTATCTGAAGGTGGATTAATTGGGATTACGGTCATCTTCTATTACCTGTATGGCTGGGATCCGGGACTTGTTTCGCTCCTTGCGAACGCTATTCTCTTCATCATCGGTTATCGTTTCTTAAGTCGAAAAACGATGATTTACTCGGTCATCTCGGTTGCGGTGACATCCTTCGTCCTCTCGACGACGGCATCATTCACGACTTCGTCAGATAATCGTCTGATCGGGACGGTTTACGCAGGGATTTTGATCGGGGTCGGAATCGGTCTTGTTATCCGCGCAGGGGGGACGACAGGTGGTGGTGTCATCATCGCCCGTCTGATGAATAAATATTTGAACCTCGGGATTGCAGTCTCGATGTTTATCATCGATGTCATCGTTGTCGGAGCGTCCGGGTTCTTATTCGGTGAAGAAACGATGCTGTATACATTGATTGCAATCATCATCGGCTCTTATTTGATTGATCTCGTCAGCGAAGGCCTGAATGTTCGAGAAGCGGTCACAATCATTAGTCACCGTCAAGAAGAGATTGCGACTGTGCTGACGGAAACACTCGGAAGAAGTGCGACTGTCATCCATAGTCATGGTCATTTTACGAAACAAAAAAATGACATGCTCTATATGATTGTCGATAAACGCCAACTCGCGCCACTAAAACAAATTGTCGAAGCAGCAGACCCACGAGCTTTCGTCGTCATTCATAAAGTACGTGAAGTCATCGGAGAAGGATTTACGTATCCTTCACGATAAGATGAAGCGAGGTCAGGCTAAAATTAAATGTTCGGTTCCAAGCCTATTGTTCATATGTTGTGAACGGTAGGCTTTTTTTGATGAAGTCCTTAATCATAAGAAAACCCGTCTTCATGAAAAGAGGAATTTTTTAACTTTTTTTAGCCAATAGTAGCCGTAAAGGGGAAATAACACGTATAATAAAAATGAATAGTAATTCAGTCACAGGGAGGGATTTGAATGGATTCAGTATGGTTAAAGGATTATCCAGAGCAAGTACCCGCATCAATCGACTATCGTGAGATTCCGTTGTACCAAGCTTTAGATGAAGCGGCAGATGATTTTCCCGAGCGACGGGCACTGAGTTTTCTTGGGAAACGAATGACTTTCAAGGAAGTACGACAAGAAGCAAGAAGTCTAGCACACGTTTTACAAGAAGCTGGGCTCGAAAAAGGGGACCGTGTCGGTTTAATGTTGCCGAACTGCCCGCAGTATATGCTGAGTTATTATGCCGTATTATACGCCGGTGGAACAGTCGTCCAAGTAAACCCGCTCTATACGGACCGTGAGCTCGAGCAAATTCTAGTCGATTCTTCTGCGAAAATGCTCATCACCCTCGATCTTCTCTACCCGAAGGCGACACGAGTCAAGTCATCGACGCCCTTGACGACGGTCGTGACGACGAGCATCGCAGACTATCTGTCATTTCCAAAAAACAAACTATATCCAATCAAATCACGCAAGGACAACAACATCATCGTCGATACGACGGGATCCATTCCTTTTTTGACACACCGAGAGCACCCTCCGATTGAACCGGTCGAGATTGATCCAAAAGAAGACATTGCTGTTTTACAATATACCGGTGGCACGACAGGAGCACCGAAAGGCGTCATGTTGACGCATTACAATTTAAGCGCGAACGTCGAACAAATTGGGCACTGGTTCTATAAATATTCACGCGGTGATGGGCGTAAATTATTAGCGGTCGTTCCTTATTTCCACGTGTATGGCATGACCTGCAACTTAAACTTTGGTATTTTTAATACGTATGAGCAAATCATCTTACCAAAGTTTGATATTGAACAAGTGCTGAAAACGATTGATAAAGAAAAACCGAACTTGTTCCCGGGTGCACCGACGATGTACGTCGGTTTATTAAATCATCCGAAACTGAAAAAATATGATCTTTCGTCCATCGAGGCTTGTATTTCCGGTTCGGCACCACTTCCGGTCGAAGTCCAGGAGAAATTTGAAAGTGTGACGGGTGGACGGATCGTCGAAGGATATGGTTTGTCAGAGACGAGCCCTGTCACACATACGAACTGCATTTGGGATAAACGCGTTCCAGGATCAGTTGGCATTCCGGTTCCAGACACGATCGCAAAAATCGTTCAAGCCGATGGTGAGACGCTAGCAGCACCAGGTGAGATTGGTGAGATTCTTGTCCGAGGTCCGCAAGTCATGAAGGGATATTGGAAACGTCCGGAAGATACGCAGGCAGTCTTGCGTGATGGGTGGTTGCACACGGGGGACTTAGGATATGTGGGGGAAGACCATTATTTCCGGATTGTCGACCGTAAAAAAGATTTAATCATCGCTTCAGGATTTAATATCTATCCACGTGAAGTCGAAGAAATTTTATATGAACATCCTGCAGTCAAAGAAGCTGTCGTGATCGGTGTACCTGATGCTTATAGAGGTGAGACAGTGAAGGCCTTTATCGTCCTCAAAGATGAAATGAGCGTGACGGAGGAAGAACTTGATCAGTTCTGTCGAAAAAACTTAGCATCGTTCAAAGTACCAAAACGCTACGAATTTAGACAAGAGTTGCCGAAAACATTTGTCGGGAAGATTCTCCGCCGTGTCCTAGTCGAAGAAGAACGGGCAAAACAGCTGGAAGAAAGCAGTTGACAGTAAAGAAAGACATGGTAGAATAAATATGAATGAACCATCATTCATTTTATTTGTTAGGAGATATCTTTATGAAAAGAACAATGTCTAAGAGTGATCGCATCATTGATGCAGCAGTCAAAGTGATTGCAAAGAACGGTTATCATGGCGCGAAAGTAACAGCCATCGCGAAAGAAGCAGGCGTCGCAGACGGGACGATTTATCTTTACTTTAAAAACAAAGAACACCTGTTGATCTCTTTGTTCGAAGCGAAGATGGGGAGTTTCATCGAGTATTCAGAAGCTCAAATCGCGAATCATCAATCAGCGACGAAACAACTCGCTGCATTGATTGAGGCACACTTGGAGCAACTGTCCGTCGATTATGATTTGGCCGTCGTCACACAAATCGAGTTACGGCAGTCAAATCAAGAGATGCGGCAAAAGATTGCGACCGTCCTCAAACCATATCTCCATTTAATTGACCGTGTCATTCACAATGGGATCGCATCAGGCGAGTTCTCAGCCGAACTGGATTATCGGTTGGCGAGACAAATGGTCTTCGGGACGATTGATGAAGTCGTCACGAGTTGGATGGCGAGTGGCTTTAAATATGATTTATTGGAAACGCAACATGGTATTCATCGAATGCTGATCAAAGGGCTGAGTTAAGCCCTTTTCAAGACAAGCTTTTTGTAAGCGGATACAACGGATGATGGTGAATAGAAGTTGACAAGGGGGAGCTAGTGATGGAAATCTATGTGTTGTTAAAACGGACGTTTGATACGGAAGAAGCAATCCAGCTCGAAAACGGTAAGATTGAGGAAGACGGAGCAGAGTTCATCATCAATCCATATGATGAGTATGCGGTCGAGGAAGCGATTCGGGTGCGGGATGCACAAGGGGGAGTCGTAACCGTCTTAACAGTAGGACCGGAAGATGCGGATAAAGAATTACGAACAGCACTTGCAATGGGGGCTGACAAAGCGGTTCGTATTTCGATTGAGGACGATGTAGAAGAAGCGGATCATTTCTCGGTTTCTGAAGTCCTCGCTGGTTATCTGAAGGAACAAGACGTTGACTTAATCATCGCCGGGAACGTAGCGGTTGACGGTGGAAGCGGACAAGTCGCACCACGTGTCGCACAGTTGCTTGACATACCATATGTCACGACGATCACGAAGTTAGAGATCGACGGAACGGATGCTGTCGTCACACGTGACTCGGAAGGGGACACGGAAGTCATCAAAACGTCGTTACCGTTACTCGTCACGGCACAACAAGGGTTAAACGAACCGCGTTACCCTAGTCTTCCTGGAATCATGAAAGCGAAAAAGAAACCACTTGAAGAATTAGATCTCTCAGATCTTGAACTGGACGAAGATGAACTAGCACCACGTCTCGAGACAGTCGAACGCTTTTTACCACCGAACAAAGCCGCTGGTAAAGTGCTCGAAGGGGAGATCTCGACACAAGTCGAAGAACTCGCTGCGCTATTACGAAACGAAGCAAAAGTAGTCTAAGGGGGAATGAACGATATGTCAAAAGCACTTGTACTTGCAGAATCACGTGATGGTAATTTACGAAATGTTTCGTTTGAAGCGATTGCGGCAGCGAAACTTGTAGCAGATGAAGTCGTCGTCGCCTTGATTGGGGAAAACGTAGCAAAAGATGCGGCACAACTCGCGACGCGTGGGGCGAACCAGGTTCTCGTCGTAGAGGACGCACGTCTTCTTCACTATACACCGGACGGTTATGGACAAGTCTTCATGCAACTGATTGACCGTGTGTCACCGGATGTACTCGTCTTCGGTCACACGTCGCTCGGAAAAGATTTGTCACCCAAAATTGCAGCGAAGCTCGAAGCCGGTTTAATCAGTGACGTCACATCAATCGAGGGAAGCGGAGCGGATGCGTTGTTCATCCGACCGATTTACTCAGGGAAAGCCTTTGAAAAGGTAAAAGTCACAGAAGGTAAAACACTGTTTACGGTCCGACCGAATAACATCGAACCGTTAGCGGAAGGCAGTTCGGACGGATCGATTGAAGCAGTAACGGTCGAACTAAAAGATTTACGGACCATCGTTTCTGAAGTCATTCGTAAAGCAACGGGCGGGGTCGATTTATCAGAGGCGAAAATCATCGTTGCGGGTGGACGTGGTGTCAAGAGTGCTGACGGGTTTGCACCGTTACAGGAATTAGCGGATTTACTTGGCGGGGCAGTCGGCGCTTCTCGTGGCGCCTGTGACGCTGATTACTGTGACTATGCGTTACAGATTGGTCAAACGGGGAAAGTCGTTACACCGGATCTCTACATCGCCTGTGGCATTTCCGGAGCGATTCAACACTTGGCAGGCATGTCGAATGCGAAAGTCATCGTCGCCATCAACAAAGATCCGGAAGCGAATATCTTCTCGGTCGCAGATTATGGCATCGTCGGAGATTTGTTTGATGTTGTGCCATTACTGACAGCAGAATTCAAGAAAATGCTCGTTCATTAATTTAAAAAGTGGGGCGGAGGAATCATCCTCTGCTCCTCTTTTTCTGCGCGGTGGGCGGTGTGAAATCGTCGTGAGCAGTTTCTTTTATCGAACGACATCGCTGTGCTATACTCAAATCAGTAAACAGGTTGATTTCACTTTTGCTGTAGCAAACATGAAATGAATCTAAAATTTAGGGGGTAATATTTCATGGCAATCGTACACGCAACTAGCCAATCATTTAAAGAAGATACACAAAAAGGACTCGTCCTCGTTGACTTTTGGGCAACTTGGTGCGGACCTTGCCGTATGCTCGCTCCAGTTCTCGAAGAACTCGATGCAGATATGCAAGACGTAACAATCGTTAAAGTTGATGTCGACGCTAACCCGGAAATTGCTGGTGCGTTCCAAGTACAAAGTATCCCGACACTCGTTCTCTTCAAAGACGGTGAGCCGGTTAATAAAACAATGGGCTTCATGCCTAAAGATGCATTAAAAGAATTCGTTGAATCAAACTAATTCGTTGAATGTTTCATAAAAAAGAGAGTGCCTCCTGAAATACGGAGGCACTCTCTTTTCAGACTGTAAACAACGTGATATCGGAAAATCAAGCGTCTTTTTTCGTTGCTTTCCTCGGGCGAGGCGCAAGCCGTTGCTCCTTGGTCCTCACGGACAACGAGCAGGGTCTTGCCTGCCTCTGAACGTGCGTTGAAAACGCACTTTTCCCGTAGGAGTCAACGAAACGTGACGCTTTTTAGGTCATACCGTGAAGGAAACTCATGCTTACAGATGCTTTAGATTGCAAGCTGTCGCGACCCTGCAGCTTTGCTGTAGCTTCATAAGAGTTTGTCCATACGCCGCAAAAAGAGTGCCTCCTGAACTACGGAGGCACTCTTTTGGTCGTTCGTTTAAACGAGTGGGACGATCCCGCCGAAAGATGTCGCTGACGATTGTCTAACGGCGCATTGTCAAGACATCGGTGAACAAAGCTCGACGAGGTGACCGTCCGGGTCAAGTACATAAGCGACGGTTTGTCCCCACGGTTTAACCGTTGGAGCGAGGATTGAAGGGAATCCTGCTACGGTGATTCGTTCGTATACGCCCTTAACATCATCAGTAACGAATCCGATTTCGAGTGACTGCGGTCCGGTCTTGTCCGGGATGTCGTACGCAATCAGCGTTCGTACATCTTCTTTCGTATTAAAGGCGAGTGTCGTCGTGCCTGTGTCAAATTCGACATAACTTCCATGCTGCGCTTTGATTGGTAGACCTAATATTTCATGATAAAACATCAATGTCTGTTTGGGGTCATCAATGTAAAGGATCGTATAGCCGTAACGAATCATCGGAACCTCCTGACAAAAATTTAATCAACGAGTAACGAAGAAATATCGGAAGCGGGTGTCGGATAAGCGAAACTCGTTTGTTGCAAGGCGGAACTTGGAATCCGGTGTTGCATTGCGAATGAAAAATAGTTCGCAAGTTCAGCGGCGTGAACCCCGATGAAGTGAGCGCCGAGAATTTGATCATCGTCACCAATCAGTACTTTAGCACGCGCGAAGGGATCTTTGATGCGGACATTCGTCTGCCAGGAAGAGGTATCGATCAAGTGACCGCGATAGGATATGTTAGCTTTTTTCAAAGCCGCTTCCGTTTTCCCGACTTGCGTGACGTTCGGTGCAGTAAAGACGACGCTCGGCACCGGTAATAACTCTAGTTTTCGAGAAGGTCCTTCAATCATGTTATGTGCCGCAAGACTCCCTTCGGTTCCTGCGAACGGGGTTAAGGCGGGGTTGCCACTGAGCGCGACATCACCTGCAGCAAAGATGTTTGAAGTAGACGACTGGAGGTATTCATTGACATGGATGCCTTTTTCTTCGTATTCGACACCTGCTTTTTCTAGGTCGAGCTGGTCGACGCTCGCGACACGACCGGTAGCATTTAAGACGACATCGGTTTCGACCGTCGTATCATTTGATAGTTGAAGCGTCGTGCCATGATAGGAGACAGCTTCTGCACTATGCACGATTTTAATCCCGAGTGCTTGAGTCGCTTCGAGCAACACTTCGACAAGTTCCTGTTCAAACTGTTTTAAAGGACGGGACCGTAACACGATCGTGACTTCTGCCCCGGCGATGCGGGCGAGGTGTGCGAACTCGAATGAAATATATCCGCCGCCGATGCAGACAAGGCGCCGCGGGACATCTCGTAATTCTAAAAATTCATTGCTCGTCAAGAAGCGTTCGCTTCCTGGAATCGACAATTCGCGTGGTCGCAAGCCAGTGGCAATCAAAAAGTGTTTCGCTTCGAGTTCAGTGTCATCGACTACGATCCGTTCTTTCGAGAGGAATCGGGGTTCACCGTGGAAATAGTCGATTCCGATTTCGTCATAACGCGCACGTGTTTGTTCCGGGATGGCACGTGTATATTCATTTTTTCGTTCCATCAATTGACGCCAATCGATGGAAATGAGTCCTTTAAGACCATAACCGAGCAATCTCTCGACAGCATCTTTCGTTTCACTGCCAGTCAAAAGAATTTTTTTTGCATCACATCCACGTTGAGCGCATGTTCCACCTGGAGTGAAATTTTCGATTATCGCGACGCGAAGTCCTTTCTCGACGAATTTATAAGCTGCTTGATTCCCAGCAGAGCCTGTTCCAATTATAATGCAATCATATGTACGCATATTTTATCCTCCATGTGTCATAATCGTTGTAAGATGTTTACCCTATAAGGCAAAACTAAAAACGGTGGAAGGAGACATTTTTGTGAGCCATCAAGAACATATCAAGGCGAAACTATCCCTCTTACCTGACGAACCAGGTTGTTATTTGCATAAAAATGAATTTGGAGAAGTCATTTATGTCGGAAAAGCCAAAAATCTAAAGAATCGGGTCCGGTCCTATTTTACAGGAGCGCATGATTTGAAAACAGAACGACTTGTCGCGGATATCCGTGATTTTGAATATATCATCACAGGGAGCGAACTCGAAGCGTTACTCCTCGAGATGACGCTGATTAAAAAACATGATCCGAAATACAACATCATGTTAAAAGATGATAAGTCCTATCCGTACCTAAAAATTACGAATGAAACGTATCCGCGGCTGATTACGACCCGGAAGTTAAAAAAAGATGGAGGACATTATTTCGGACCTTATCCGAATGCGTATGCCGCTAATGAGACGAAGCGTCTGCTTGACCGCCTTTATCCGCTACGTAAGTGTCAGCCGATGCCGAAGAAGCTTTGTCTCTATTACCACATCGGACAATGTCTTGGACCGTGCGAAATTCAGGGTTTAGAGACGGAACAGAAAGAACTCGTCTCAGAAATCCGTCGTTTTTTATCGGGAGAAACAAAAGAGCTCGTCGCATCTTTACAGACGAAGATGGGCGAAGCGGCAGAAGCGATGGAATTTGAACGGGCAGGCGAACTACGTGATCAAATCCGCGCCATCGACTCCATCATGAACAAACAGAACATGATTACGGCAGATTTGACGTCCCGTGACGTTTTTGGAATTTACGTCGACAAAGGGTGGATGTGTGTCCAGGTCTTTTTCTTACGGGGAGGGAAAATGATTGAACGAGATGTGTCTCTGTTCCCGATTTACGGGACACCCGCGGAAGAATTAGAAAGTTTCATCGTTCAGTTCTACGAAAAGAATATCAAACCGAGCGAGATGTATGTTCCGCCACTCGTCAACCAACTGTTATTGAAAGAGGCGATTGGAATTCGCGTTCATGTACCGGTGCGTGGATCGAAGCGGAAGTTACTCGATCTAGCGACGAAGAATGCCGAAAACGCAATTGGAGAACGGTTTGAATTGATTGCGCGTGATGAAAAGAAAACGGTCCAGGCAGTCCAGGAACTGGCTGACGCGATTGATGTTCATCCGTTATCGCGAATTGAAATCATCGATAATGCCAATATCCAAGGGGCGGACGCCGTTTCGGCGCTCGTCGTGTTCGAAGACGGAAAGCCGCTTAAAAAAGAGTATCGTAAATTTAAGATTAAGACGGTCAAGGGACCGGATGATTATGAATCAATGCGCGAAATCGTCCGTCGTCGTTATCGTCGCTTATTGCTAGAAGGGGCACGTCTTCCCGATTTAGTGTTGATTGATGGGGGTCTCGGACAATTGAATGCAGCGCTGGAAGTCATTCAAGACGAGCTCGGTTTGGATTTACCTGTCGGTTCGCTCAAAAAAGATGATAAACACCGGACGAGCCAACTATTATTCGGTGAAGGTGGGCAACTGATTGAACTCCATCCGCGCTCGAGTGCCTTTTATCTTCTCCAGCGCATGCAAGATGAAGTTCACCGTTTTGCAATCACCTTCCACCGATCATTACGTTCGAAAGGGATGACCCGCTCGGTACTCGATGACATACCGGGTGTCGGCCCAAAACGCCGTCAGCAGTTGATTCGCCATTTCGGTTCGATGCGCAGCTTAAAGAAAGCGAACATCGAACAGTTGACGGAAGCCGGTCTACCTGTAAAATTGGCTGAATCGGTCGCGGAATATTTGAGTCAAGAAAATGAAGAATGAAAGTAGGGGACTTCCGATTGACGGAGGTCCCCTACTGGTGTGTATTAGAATCTGAAGATGCGTTGCTCTACGTTAACGAAATTAGTTGTTGATATATTTTTCGTAAAACGCTCCGAAGTCTTTTTGGTTCCAACGGTGGTAATGTCCTTCTAACCAATCAAACGATTCTTGTGATAATGCTTTAAAGGCTTGTGGAACATCCATTTCAGCTTGCCGGATGCCACCGAGAATCGTCACGGAATGATTGAGCGAGTTATTGGCGAACTCGAGCATCTTTTGTCCTTCATATTGCTTTTCAGCAATCGCAAGAAGTGCTTTATAAAGGTCTTTGACATGTTCGAGCTGTTTTTTATCGACGTCGATCGAGTAATGCTTTCCGCCGATTTCGAATTTGATCTCGACATCTAAGTCGACCGTTCCTGCTGTTTCGAACATGACATGACGAATCGGATAATGGGCGTATGGATAGCGATAGAGGACACGCTTTGAACTGACGGCGCTTTCCCCGTCGAGGTGAATCAATGCTAAATTCGTAAAGCAGTACTCATCACTTTTGGATTTGATTAAAAAATAAATTTTTTCGCCGTCCTCATGGAGCACGTAATCGTCGGCGGCGGCTTTATCAAAATCGTCCGGATGAATGACTTGACCGATATCGCTGAATCCTGTTAAGTCTGCTGCTAATTTCTTGAACATCGTAATTCCTCCTCGAATATATGATCGACTACTTTATACGATTACGTGACGAAAAAAGTTTCATGCTAACACGAATCGTCTTAGAGAAACACGTATCAGTTCGAACGATCAAGAGGATCTTTCGGATCGAATTGGATGGTAATATGTACGCACTCTTTCCCCATCTCAGCATATCCTTCAGCGACAAATCCGTTCAACTTGGCAACCTGTTCGGCTAAAAAGCCTGCCTCAAGTTGAAAATAGCCGGTCGGTCGCTCGGCTTTAGTTGATTCCGGTGGTAAAAGTTCAAAAGAAAAAGTCGTCCCCTTTTTTTTCGTAAGGGAGAGGGTACCCCAACCGGCCTCTACGAAAAAAGGAATTAATTCGTCCTCGTCCAACACGGGGAATTGCCGGGCAAGTCGCTTACCTGCCCAGTAGATGACTTGACGATAATCGTTACCGAGTAGATCGCTTAACACGTAATCGCGGATCAGTTCGATGCCGAATGTTGACGCGGTGTTTGGTGTTGATTCCATGATGATTCACTCCTATCTCTGAAACTATTATAGCGAGCTAATTCTCGATGGTCATTGTTTTCCTAAAAAAATTTGCAGTTATTTGCAGTTAAATGCAACGGCTCGGGTTGTCTTATAAAAAGGACAGGAGTAGAATAAGTGATGAAAAGACGAATTTCCTTATGAAAGCGCTTTTCTACCAAAATGCGCCAACGTTTGATTGGCAAACAAAAGGGGGGATTTGGATGGCGAATCATCGTGATTTCGTGAGTCGTAAAATACACTCACTGCTCGGCGTCATTCCAATCGGGTTATTTTTACTTTCTCATCTTACGACGAACTATTTCATCGTTCGAGGGGAGGAAGACTTCAATAAGGCTGCGGAATTCGTGGGGAACGTTCCGTATCGACTGTTTCTAGAAGTGTTTGTCATCTTCATACCCATCATTTTACATGGTGTCTACGGTGTTTACATCGCATTCACAGGTTCCGCGAACACAGGACGTTATACATACTTCCGGAACTGGATGTATGTCTTACAACGCTTCACAGGTGTCTTCCTCGTCGTGTTCATTACATGGCATGTCTGGGAAACGCGGATTGCGGCAGCAATGGGGACGGAAGTTAATGCAAGCATGATGCAAAACATCGTCGATAACGGATTCATGCTCACGTTTTATATCGTCGGGATTCTAGCGACGACATTCCACCTTGCGAACGGACTTTGGACGTTCTGCATCACATGGGGAATCACACAGTCACCAGCGTCTCAACGCGCGATGTCTTATGTGGCGGCCCTCGTATTCATCGGTTTATCGTTTGTAGGCGTACGCTCGATTTTAACGTTTGCAGGCGTGTTGTAAGGAAAGGGGAACTGACAACATGGCGAACAAAAATCTTGTCATCATCGGTGGAGGGCTTGCCGGGTTGATGGCTACGATAAAAGCAGCAGAACAAGGAGTACCAGTAAAGTTATTCTCACTCGTACCCGTTAAACGATCACACTCCGTATGTGCCCAAGGCGGCATCAACGGTGCGGTCAATACAAAAGGGGAGGGTGACTCACCCTACCAGCATTTAGATGATACGGTGTATGGTGGCGACTTCCTCGCGAACCAACCGCCTGTTCAAAAAATGACAGAAGCGGCTCCGAAAATCATTCATATGTTCGACCGGATGGGCGTCATGTTTAACCGGACACCGGAAGGCTTACTCGACTTCCGGCGTTTCGGAGGAACACTCCATCACCGGACGGCTTATGCGGGAGCAACGACAGGACAACAATTACTGTACGCACTTGATGAGCAAGTACGTAAGTTTGAAGCGCAAGGTTTGGTAGAAAAATATGAAGGATGGGAATTCCTTCGCGCAGTCATTGATGAAGAAGGGATTTGTCGTGGTGCGGTGTGTCAAAATCTACGTTCGATGGAAATCGAAGCATTCGCAGCGGATTCGGTCATCTTAGCGACGGGTGGACCCGGTGTCATCTTCGGTAAATCAACGAACTCGGTCATCAATACGGGACAAGCGGCAGCGGCTGTTTACCGGCAAGGTGCGATTTATGCGAACGGTGAGTTCATCCAGATTCACCCGACAGCGATTCCTGGTGACGATAAGCTCCGTCTGATGAGCGAATCGGCACGTGGTGAAGGCGGACGTGTCTGGACGTATAAAGACGGGAAACCGTGGTACTTCCTCGAAGAAAAATATCCGGCATACGGAAACCTCGTCCCGCGTGATATCGCGACACGTGAAATCTTTGATGTCTGTGTCAATCAAAAGCTTGGTGTCAACGGGGAGAACATGGTGTATCTCGATCTCTCACACAAAGACGCAAAAGAGCTTGATGTCAAACTCGGCGGTATCTTAGAAATTTATGAGAAGTTCGTTGGTGACGATCCACGGAAAGTACCGATGAAAATCTTCCCGGCCGTCCATTACTCGATGGGTGGATTATGGGTCGATTACGATCAAATGACGAACATCCCAGGATTGTTCGCGTCTGGTGAGTGTGATTACTCGATGCACGGTGGAAACCGTCTCGGTGCGAACTCACTTCTCTCTGCCGTTTATGGCGGAATGGTTGCGGGTCCAGCAGCGATTGCCTATATGAACGAACTTGAAACTTCTGTCCATGATATGCCGGAAGAGGTCGTTGAAGCGCATAAAATCGCTGAAATCGATCGATTCAATGATATCTTGGCGATGGAAGGGACAGAAAATGCGTATCAAATCCACCGTGAGCTCGGTGAAGTCATGACGGATAACGTAACCGTTGTCCGGTATAACGATAAGCTCGAACAGACGTTGACGAAGATTAAAGAATTACGGGAACGTTTCACGCGGATCTCGGCGACGGATACGGCACGCTGGAGTAACCAGGGCGCATCCTTCATCCGTCAGCTCGATCACATGCTTGATTTAGCGGAAGCGATCACACTCGGTGCCCTTCAACGTGACGAGAGTCGTGGTGCCCACTACAAGCCAGACTTCCCAGAGCGTGATGATGAGCGGTTCTTAAAAACGACGATGGCACGTTATACAAACGGTCATCCTGAAATCTATTACGAAGAAGTCGATACATCACTGATTCCACCACGCAAACGCGACTACAGCAAGAAGTCGAAGAAAGAGGTGAAAGCATAATGGCGACACCACTCGAACAAGAAACAAAACAAAAACCGGTTCAGTTCATCGTGCAACGTCAGGATGGACCAGACGGAAAAGCCTATGATGAAGCTTTCGAAGTCCCGTATCGTCCGAACATGAACGTCATTTCAGCATTGATGGAGATTCGCCGGAATCCTGTCAATGCGGCAGGCGAAAAAACGACACCGATCAACTGGGACATGGGTTGTCTTGAAGAAGTATGCGGGGCGTGTTCGATGGTCATCAACGGGACACCACGTCAATCATGTACAGCGCTCGTCGATAAGCTCGAACAACCGATTCGTTTGCAACCGATGCAGACGTTCCCGATTGTGCGCGACTTACAAGTTGACCGTCAACGGATGTTTGACGCACTCAAAAAAGTAAAAGCATGGGTTCCGATCGATGGGACGTATGACCTTGGTCCAGGACCACGGATGCCAGAGAACAAACGACAATGGGCGTATGAACTTTCAAAATGTATGACGTGTGGCGTTTGTCTTGAAGCATGTCCGAACGTCAATGACCGTTCGAACTTCATCGGACCAGCGTCGATCTCACAAGTTCGTCTCTTCAACTCACACCCGACAGGTGCCTATCATAAAGAAGAGCGCCTGGAAGCATTGATGGAAGATGGCGGCATCATGCAATGCG
Organism: Exiguobacterium sp. H66; assembly: GCF_018618705.1. Classification (NCBI taxonomy): domain Bacteria; kingdom Bacillati; phylum Bacillota; class Bacilli; order Caryophanales; genus Exiguobacterium; species Exiguobacterium sp. H66. Next base: position 590,684 of record NZ_JACSMQ010000001.1, on the reverse strand, counting down.
GTAATGCACAAAACTGTGTTGAGGTCTGCCCGAAAGGGATTCCGCTTACGACATCGATTGCGGCAATGAACCGTCAGACGACATTACACTCGTTCAAAAAATTCTTCGGTAGCGACGAAGGTCGTACAGGAGAAGCGGTTAGCAATTAATTCATAAAAAAGAAGGGGCGCTGCTCCTTCTTTTTATATTCAGGAGGGAATTTACGTGCGTGTACCTAGTTATATCGAAGATTTAGATGGGTGGTTAAGTCAAATGAAACACGGGACGAGACTCGATGTTGCGGTTCGCTTCGCTGAGACGGATGCCTACGGTCATATGAACAATCGAGTCCCGTTCGTCTATTTTGAGGATGTCCGGACGTTGATGCTTGAAGAGACAGGCTACTCGTTAGCAGATGACGGAATCGTCGTCGTCGCGGATGCGCAGTGTAACTACATCCGCCAAGTTTATCCACGGACGCGGCTTGCAGTCTACGCCTATCCTGTTCAAGTCGGAAAAGCCTCGTGTGACGTCCATTACGCGGCATTCGATGACGAAGAGCAACTGATGTTTACAGGACGAACATCGATGGTACAAATCGATCGTGCTGGGAATGCTTTTCCATGGGATGAAGCCTATAAAAATTCCTTGCAGAATCGATTCGAATCCGTTATCATTTGATAATGAGTTCACATATTCGAAAACGACTCACTAGTACGTTATTAGTGGAGGGAGATTTCTTAATCATGGAAAAAACATTCAAAGTCATCGCAGATTCAGGCATTCATGCTCGTCCTGCAACACAACTTGTCAACACAGCTTCAAAATTCCAATCAGATATCAACTTGGAGTACAACGGAAAGACTGTTAACCTTAAGTCGATCATGGGTGTACTTTCACTCGGTATCGCTAAAGATTCAGACATCAAAATCGTTGCAAACGGTGACGATGCTTCTGAAGCAATCACGACTCTTTCAGACATGCTGACAAGCGAAGGTCTTGCTCAGTAATCCTTTTATCTACATTCTCGGACGCCGGTCTTGCACCGTCGTCCTTTTTTGTTACCATAGAGGATAGGAAGGTGAGATATGACGTGAACAAACCAATTGGAGTATTAGATTCTGGGGTCGGCGGCTTGACGGTCGCGCGTGAGCTGATGCGGCAGCTTCCTCATGAACAAATCATATATGTCGGGGATACATTACGCTGTCCCTATGGACCACGACCGGAAGAAGAAATCCGGCAATTTACATGGGAGATGATTGATTATCTTGTCGCGCAGGATGTCAAACTGATTGTCATCGCCTGTAATACAGCGACGGCAGTCGTCCTGAAAGAAGCACGGGAAAAATTGACGATTCCAGTCATTGGCGTCATCGACCCAGGAGCACGGGCGGCAGTCAAGGTAACGCGATCGAAACGAATCGGTGTCATCGGGACGAAGATGACGGTCGAGAGCAACTCCTACGAAAAGGCATTGCGGCACGTCGAGGGCCAAGTCGTCGTCGAGTCACTCGCTTGTCCACCGTTCGTCCCGCTCGTCGAGTCCTCACAGACGACAGGTGCTTACGTCGAACGTGTCGTCGCCAATACATTACGTCCATTGCTTTCGTACGACATGGACACGTTGATTTTAGGGTGTACCCATTATCCGCTGCTCGCAGATGTCATTGGACGAGTCATCGGACCAGACGTCCAATTAATTTCTTCAGGAGACGAGACGGCGCTCGAAGTCGCGGCTCTCCTCGACTACAATGGAATTGCAGCAGGAAATGATTTTATACCGGAACATGTGTATCATGCGACAGGTGACACGCGTTCCTTTGAACGGATCGCGACCGATTGGTTGAGTCAACCAATCCAAGCAAAACGATTAGTACTCGGAACGGAGGAAACGACATGAGAATCGATCAACGAGAATCTACGATGATGCGTGCGATTGCGTTTGAGACGAACGTGAATAAACATGCGGAAGGTTCCATCATGATCGCAGTCGGAGACACGCGGGTCTTGTGTACGGCAACGGTCGAAGAGAAAGTCCCACCCTTTTTACGGGGGAAACGTCATGGCTGGATCAATGCGGAATATGCGATGTTACCACGTGCGACGGCGCAACGGACAGCGCGCGAGTCGGTCCGTGGTAAACAGACAGGTCGGACGATGGAAATCCAGCGTTTGATCAGTCGGGCGTTACGTGCTGTCGTCGACTTAGAAAAACTAGGTGAACGAACGGTCTGGATTGATTGTGATGTCATTCAGGCGGATGGCGGAACGAGAACGGCTGCGATCACAGGCGGTTTTCTTGCCCTCGTCCTCGCAGTAGACGGTCTGATTCAAAGCGGGAAACTGACGGATACACCAATCAAAGAAGGAATCGCAGCCGTCTCGATTGGAAAGGTCGGTCAAGAGTTGCTCCTCGATCTCTGTTATGAAGAGGATGCTGCAGCCGATGTTGATTTGAACTTAGTCATGACCTCTTCCGGGAAAATCGTCGAGATGCAGGCGACAGGTGAAGAGGCGACATTTTCGAAACGTGAAATGCTCGATATGCTCGAACTTGGGGAAAAGGGTATTGAAGAACTCCTGCGTGCCGGTCAAGACGCATTAGGTGCTTCGTGGTGGTATGTTGGAGAAGAAGTGGGGGAAAACCGATGAAAATCATCGTCGCGACCCGCAATGCCGGGAAAGTGAAAGAACTCGAAGCGATGCTCGGGAAACTAGGTTATGACGTATCTTCTCTACTGGATTACGAAGCTGCACCTGAGACGGACGAAACGGGTGTAACTTTTGAAGAAAATGCTGAACTGAAAGCGAAAGAAGCAGCTGCTTACTTCGGTCACGCGGTTCTTGCCGACGACTCGGGACTCGAAGTCGACGCGCTCGACGGGGCGCCTGGTGTCTACTCAGCGCGTTTTGCAGGTCTAGAAAAATCAGATGCAGCGAATAATGCATTGTTGCTCGAGAAATTGGGCAATCGATCAATCGAAGAGCGGACAGCGCGCTTCGTCTGTGCATTGTCACTTGCAAAACCTTCTGGGGAGACGTTGACTGTAAGCGGTACGATGGAAGGTCTCATCGGATTCGAAGCGAAAGGTGAGCATGGTTTCGGTTATGATCCTTTGTTCATCGTCCCATCTCGAAATCAAACGGCCGCCGAGTTAACAAAAGATGAGAAAGCGGCGATTAGTCATCGCGGGAATGCGTTGAAAAAACTTGAATTAGCACTGACTACTTTTTTAGGAGAGTGATCAACGATGAAAGCGTTAATCGTTAGTGATAGCCATGGTCTCGAATCGGAACTTCTGACAATCGTCGAACGCCATCCGGAAGCAGAGGTTGCGTATCATTGTGGAGACTCACAGTTGACACGGATGGACGAATCATTATATCCCTATCGTGTCGTTAAAGGGAATTGTGATTATGGTAACGACTTTGCCGATGAGGTACTTGAGCCTTTTGGCGCAGTCAATCTATTATGTGTCCATGGTCATCGTCAAGACGTGAAATACAGCCTCGATCAATTAGTCCATCATGCGGATCAAAAAGCAGCACAGGTCGTGTTGTATGGTCATTCGCACGTGGCGAAAGCGGAACAAAAGGATGGTAAACTCTTCATCAATCCGGGTTCGATTCGTATGCCGCGACACCGTCCTGAAAAAACGTATGCGATTTTGACGCTTGAAGAAGATGCGTATTCCGTTGATTTTTACGATCTGACAGGTGAACAGATTAATGCTTTACATTTAGAAGGCACGCTTTAAGAAAAGATTTTTTGTAATGTGATTGACACGAAAGAATTGTTTTAGTATAGTTTATTCGTGTTGACACGTCCCAATAGCTCAGCTGGATAGAGCAACGCCCTTCTAAGGCGTCGGTCGGGGGTTCGAATCCCTCTTGGGACGCTATAATTAAAATAGAGACTGCCCTTACGAGGGCGGTCTCTTTTTTTTATTATGATTTTCGATTATAATCAAGGTATCATGAACTTAAAAAGGGGATGTGGACAATGAGGAAACGAATCGGTGGAATCCTCCTTCTGACAGTTGCTCTAGCTGGTTGTAGCGAAATAACGAATACGGTCGACGACGCAAAACAACAAGTCGTCGAAGTGAAAAATAATGTTGATTATGCAGCGGAACTACAAACAATTGCGAAAGATACATCACGTGTCACGTCAGAGCTCTCGGCTAAGCTCGATCAAGCAGCGGAGAAGGCACGCGAATCGGCAAATCCAGAACAAACACTGGATCAACAAATGGAAAAGCTGAAAAATGATGAGACGGTTCAAAAATTAGAGAAAGAGCTCGATCAAATCGACGAACGTCTGTCTAGTCTCGACAGTCCGCCGGCCGAACTAAAGAGTTTGAGTGATAAGTTAAAGCAGTATGTCGATCAATCAGAGTCGATGACACGTCTTCTTGAGACGGACGTCTCGCTTGATACGTTGAATCAGCTTGGAGTCGAACAAGGACAACGACTGCAAGACGCAATATCTAGTTGGACGGAACGACTCGATCCCTTCACAAAATAAGAATGATTGGTAGAGGAGGAGAGCGCATGAGTGAATCCCGTTGGATGGAACGACCACTGGAACAGGAACGGATGCGACTCGCACGGATGACGAGGGTCGAGCGAGATGAACGGATGAAGCGACTCGATGACGTGGCGATGAGTGATGACGACATTTTGTATAGGGTATATACGATGCAAGATGCTTTTTCTGAGAGTAAAGAAGAACGAGAACGCTTCATCAAAATGGCGGAATCGTTTTTGACAGTCGAAGGAGTTGAGCAAGTGCTTGCGCTCTTCCTCTTTGAGCATGGACAGGCATACCCGCTTCGTGTCGCGCTTCGGACAGCCTCACCATACTTACCATACGGTCTAGCAGTTAAGTTGGAGGAAGCGGCATCAATGCTTGGACGGCAAACGGAACCAGACAAGGAAGCACGTTCGGACGAATCGTTTTTAACGCGGAAATCGGTCGGGAAGTCGGAAGCGGAATGGATAAACGTTTTTCAAACAGGAACGTACGAACAACAATTCGAGCAGTTACGTGGACTGACGCTTGAAAAGGCGCCTGAATTGAGACGGTATCTTTGCACCTCTTATGCAATCGGCGAGGACGTAAGACAACAAAGTTTGATCGTCCTTCATACGTTATTATTGCAATTAATGACGGACGACTCATGTTTTCCTTTAACGCTTCGAATCGAACGTTTGCAGCTTGACGTGACATTCGATTCCGCCGAGCAGCTACGTAGACGGTTGGAACAACAGCAGGCGCAACTGCTAGGAGTGCAAGAAGTTTTATTTAGCTTAAGACGGCTCGATCCTTTTCGAGCGCTATTAATGTTGTCCTGGCATCAAATGCTCTACCTCGATCAGGAAGTCGATTTATTCGATATGGACCCGGTCGAGATGATTGAAACGCTTGATGCACTCGCTGGAATGACGTTCGAACGTGATGTGCCCGAAAAAGAACTCGGGGCACTTGCGCGTGACTTATACGATAGTGCTCATCAGATGTTAGAAGAGGGAAAAGCGTACGAGAAGACGGCGATATAGGAAATGCGAGGAATCCATTCGTTCAACAGTGGTAATGCTCGGAATGGATGTGCTATAATGTGACTTGTTGTACACACATGTACGCTAATTGACAATTTTGGAGGGACTCAGCATGACTGCAAAATGGGAAAAACAATCAGGTAGCCTCGGCGTTCTCACGTATGAAGCGCCTGCTGAAGCATTTGATAAAGCGGTAGACCAAGCGTTCAAGAAAGTCGTTAAGACTTTGAACACACCTGGTTTCCGTAAAGGAAAAATGCCACGCACAATGTTTAACAAAATGTACGGTGAAGAAGCACTTTATCAAGATGCTCTTGATATCTTGTATCAAGATACAATCGAAGGTGCTGTCGTCGAATCAGGTATCGAGCCAATCGCGCTTGAAAACATCGACGTTGAAACACTCGAAAAAGGAAAACCAGTTGAGTTTAAAATCACGTTCGTCATCGAACCTGAAGCAACTCTCGGTGAGTACAAAGGTCTTGAGTACACAGCTGTCGAAACTGACGTTACTGACGAAGATGTCGATGCTGAACTCAAAACAATGCAAGAGCGTGGAGCAGAGCTCGTCGTAAAAGAAGACGGCGTCATCGAAAATGGCGACACAGTCGTATTCGACTTCGCAGGTTTTGATGGGGACAACCAATTCGACGGCGGAACTGCTGAAAACTATTCACTCGTCATCGGTTCAGGAAACTTCATTCCAGGATTCGAAGAGCAAATGGTCGGTCTGAAAACTGGTGAGCAAAAAGATATCGACGTTACTTTCCCAGAAGAGTACCATGAAGCATCACTCGCTGGTAAACCAGTCGTATTCAAAGTAACAATCCACGAAGTTAAAGCACAAGAACTCCCTGAATTGACAGATGAGTTCGCTAAAGAAATGGACGAAGAAGTTTCTTCTCTTGATGAGTTGAAAACAAAAATCCGTACACGTCTTGAAAACACACGTAAACAAGAAGCTGATGCTTCAATGCGTGATGAGTTGGTTGAAGCAGCGACTAAAAACGCGACAGTTGATCTTCCTGCAGTTATGGTTGACAACGAAGTTGAGCGTATGGTCCAAGAATTCACACAACGCATTCAATCACAAGGTATCGAACTTGACATGTACTTCCAGTTAACTGGAACGACAGAAGAAGCGATGCGTACTGAAATGAAAGAACAAGCAGAAGAACGTGTTAAAGCACGTCTCGTTCTGAAACAAATTGTTGCAGATGAAAACATCGAAGTGAACGAAGAAGAAGCGCAAGCTGAACTTCAATCGATGTCTGAACTCTACAACATCCCTGCTGATCAACTTGAAACGATGCTCGCACCACAAGGTGGTCTCGACACGCTTAAAGGTGATCTTCAGTTCCGTAAAGCAATCGACGTTCTCGTTGATAATGCTAAAACGAAATAAGTTTTTAAACTTAACTAAACGATTTCAAGACCTATTTCTGGTCTTGAAGTCGTTTTTTTTGTACGATAGGTCAAACAAGGACAAACATTATCAAAATCTTCAAATCAAACTGTAAAACGCTCGTCCAAGATTTGAAAGACTTTCCTTGTTCGTGCTACAATCATTAATAGTAAAACGTGAGATTGGATGCGAAACGTATCTATACAACTTCCACGTTAAAGGGGTGGACCTTTATGTTTAAATTTAACGAAGAGAAAGGTCAGCTAAAATGTTCTTTCTGCGGAAAGACACAAGAGCAAGTGCGCAAACTTGTTGCTGGACCTGGCGTTTACATTTGCGATGAATGTATCGAACTCTGCAATGAAATCGTTGAAGAGGAACTTGGTACAGAAGAAGAAGTCGAACTAAAGAACGTACCAAAACCGCATGAAATTCGTGAGACATTAAATGATTATGTCATCGGTCAAGAGAAAGCCAAAAAGTCTTTGTCTGTCGCAATGTACAATCATTACAAACGAATCAACGCCGGTGGTCGGGCAGATGATGTCGAGCTTTCTAAATCTAACATCGTCATGATTGGACCAACAGGTAGTGGTAAGACACTTCTTGCACAAACAATGGCACGTATCTTAAATGTTCCTTTCGCGATTGCGGATGCGACAAGTTTAACGGAAGCTGGATATGTTGGGGAAGATGTTGAAAACATCCTCTTGAAACTCATTCAAGCTGCTGATTACGATGTCGAGAAAGCAGAAAAAGGAATCATCTATATTGATGAGATTGATAAAATTGCCCGTAAATCTGAAAATCCTTCCATCACACGTGATGTATCAGGGGAAGGGGTGCAACAAGCACTTCTTAAAATCCTAGAAGGAACAGTTGCGAGCGTACCGCCACAAGGTGGACGTAAACATCCACATCAAGAATTCATTCAAATCGATACGACGAATATTCTTTTCATCGTCGGTGGAGCATTTGATGGAATCGACCAATCGATTAAACGTCGTCTTGGTAAAAAAGTCATCGGATTCGGAAATGACTCTGAAAACCGTAACTTTACGCAAAAAGAAATTCTTGCTGCCGCATTACCAGAGGATCTCCAAAAGTTCGGACTAATCCCCGAGTTCATCGGTCGTCTGCCAGTCATGGCGACACTCGAACCACTCGATGAGGATGCACTCGTCCAAATCTTGACGAAACCTAAAAATGCGTTAGTCAAACAATATAAAAAAATGCTTCAACTTGATGATGTCGAACTCGACTTCACAGATGAAGGACTAATTGAAATCGCGAAACTCGCAATCAAACGGAAAACCGGCGCACGTGGTTTACGTTCGATCATCGAGGAAACGATGCTTGAAATCATGTTCGAAATACCATCACGTGAAGATATCGCAAAAGTCATCATTACAGCTGAAACGTTGACTGGTAAGCGTGGTCCAACGCTTGAGTTGAAAGATGGTACAATTGAACAAGGTAAAGAAAAAGAAACGGCGTAACACCGTGACAAATCGGCTCGGAGGCTACTTGTACGCCTTTCCGAGCCTTTTTTGTTTAGGAGGAATTTGATGAAGACAAAACAATATCCACTTTTACCACTTCGTGGCGTCGTCGCCTATCCATTAATCGGCTTGACGATTGATGTTGGTCGACCAGTTTCACTAAAAGCATTACTCGCTTCAAAGGAACATGAAATTGATTTGGTCGTCGTGACGCAACGCGATCCAGAAGCAGAACCATCGGTTGACGGACTGCATACGATCGGAACACTTGTCCAAATCGCGAAGATGAGTGAGCTTGGCAATGATACGGTCCGCGTCCGCGTCATCGGTAAGGAACGTGTTCGGATTGAACAAGTCAGTGAAACGGATGAAGGGTATCAAGCAGTCATCGAACCGATTGAGAAAATTGATATCAAAGGTGCAAAACAAGAGGCGCTCGTCCGCTTGATTAAAGAACAATTCGGTCAACTCGTATCCCGTATCAAAGGCATCGGGACAGACGAACGACGTCGTTTTGAAACGTATGAACGCCTGGATTCTTTGACGGATTACATCACGTCGAAATTGCCGATTGAACTTGCAAAAAAACAAGAATTCCTAGAAGAAAATGATCCGGTCGAGCGGGGCTTGATGTTGCTCGATGTCATGAAGCATGAGTATGAAGTCGTTGAGCTAGAGCGAGAAATGCGGGAACGGACGAAAAAAACGATTGAACAATCCCAACGTGACTATTACCTTCGGGAACAGTTGAAAACGATTCAACAAGAACTCGGAGGGGAAGCAGTTTCTGCTGAAAGTGATGCTGTGAAGTATAAAGAACAGCTAGCGATGCTCGATTTATCAGACACCGCCGTTGCAAACGTTGAAAAAGAAATCAATCGGTTAGCCGTCGTACCGGCGACGAGTCCGGAACATGGTGTCATTCGAAATTACTTGGAATGGTTCTTCTCGCTTCCATGGAATGAGGCGACGGATGATTTCTTGAACGTCGAAGCGGCGTCAGAACAACTCGATGAAGATCACTACGGTCTCGAAAAAGTAAAAGAACGGATTCTCGAGTATTTAGCTGTCCGTCAATTGACGGATTCGTTACGTGGACCGATTCTATGTCTCGCAGGTCCTCCGGGGGTCGGGAAGACTTCACTTGCACGTTCCATCGCGACCGCTCTTGAACGGAAGTTCGTCCGTGTATCGCTTGGTGGTGTACGAGATGAAGCAGAGATCCGCGGCCATCGCCGGACCTATATCGGAGCGATGCCGGGACGAATCATTCGTGGACTGAAACAAGCAGGTACGAACAATCCGGTCTTCCTACTCGACGAAATCGATAAGATGTCGAATGATTTCCGTGGGGATCCATCGTCTGCGATGCTTGAAGTGCTCGATCCTGAGCAAAACAATAGCTTTTCTGATCACTATATCGAAGAGCCGTTCGATTTATCGAACGTGTTATTCATCGCAACGGCGAATGATGTCTCGAACATTCCAGGACCTTTACTTGACCGGATGGAATTGATTCAAATCGGTGGTTATACGGAGCAAGAGAAAGCACAAATTGCGGTCCGTCACTTGCTATCGAAACAAATCAAAGAACACGGCTTGAAAAAGAGTCAATTAACAGTCAAACCGGACGCGCTCGAGGAAGTCGTCCGACGGTATACACGAGAAGCCGGTGTCCGGAACTTGGAACGTGTGTTAGGGTCGCTTTGTCGTAAGGCGGCGAAACAAATCGCGATGGGTGAAAAGAAACGTGTCACGGTGACGAAACGGAATTTACCAGACTTCTTAGGGAAGCCGATCTACCGGTATGGTCAAGGAGAATTAGAAGATACGATTGGCGCGGTGACCGGTTTAGCGTATACTGCATTTGGGGGCGACACACTGACGATTGAAGTCAGTCTTGCGCCAGGTAAAGGAAAATTGCAATTAACGGGTAAACTTGGTGACGTCATGCAAGAGTCGGCTCAGACAGCATACAGCTTCGTACGAGCGAACGCTGAAGCAGTTGGAATTGACCCGAATTTCTATGAAACACAGGATATTCACATCCACGTACCGGAAGGCGCCGTACCGAAAGATGGCCCGTCAGCTGGGATTACGATTGCGACAGCCTTGATTTCTGCTCTGACGAAACGTCCAGTCCGGCGCGACGTCGGAATGACAGGCGAAATCACGTTACGTGGTCGTGTCTTACCAATCGGTGGTCTAAAAGAGAAATCGCTCGCGGCACATCGTGCAGGATTGACGACGATTTTAATGCCACAAGACAATACGCGCGATATCGATGAGATTCCAGAAACCGTTCGAGATGGGATTCGATTCATTCCGGTCGCTACGATGGACCAAGTACTCGAACATGCATTAAAAGGAGAGTAACATGAAAATTTATAAAGCAGATTTTATTACAAGTGGTGTCAATCCGGAGCATTATCCGGAACCACTTCTTCCTGAAGTTGCACTTGCAGGACGGTCGAACGTCGGAAAGTCGTCGTTCATCAACAAGCTCGTCCAGCGGAAGGCACTCGCACGTACTTCATCAAAACCCGGGAAAACACAAACGTTGAACTTCTTCAATATCAATGATGAGCTCATGTTTGTCGATGTACCCGGATACGGCTACGCGAAAGTTTCGAAAACGGAACGGGAAGCCTGGGGAAAAATGATGGAGAAGTATTTCACGACACGTGAAATACTAAAAGGTGTCGTCTTACTCGTTGACATTCGTCATGAACCATCGGCAGATGATGTCATCATGTACGACTTCTTAAAGTACTATGACTTATCCGTCATCGTCGTCGCGACAAAACTTGATAAAATCAAGCGTGGTCAGCGCGATAAACAAATCGCAGCCATCAAGCGGAAACTGCAATTTGATGGTCAAGATACATTCATTCCGTTTTCTTCAGAAACGGGCGAAGGTGTCGATGCGGCATGGGAAGCAATTTATAGTCATCTGTAAGTCATGACACGTAAATCCGTTTCAGCTTGACGCATCGTGTAGCCAAAGTTCACCTCATGTGAACTTTGGCTTTTTTTTGTGTAGGATGAAAACGATGACGGAGTATTCTTTTCTTGATCCAAAAAATCCCTGTAGTAATTTTTTGTTTCCATATATATGCGATGCGATGAATTCAAGTTACAATGATAGAAACAACTTGAACTGCTGGAAGGACGTGTAAAAGTGAAACGGTATAAATGGATTGCCTTCATTGTTGTGTTGTTGATTTTGATGCCATTCGGCTTATGGTTGCTTCAAAAAGAGAAAACCTTAAATGTCGTCCTGTTCGATTATACGGTCGGTAAAGATGAACGTGAACATGCAGGAACGACGTGGTTATTGAATTATTTGAAGATTCGCAATCAATCTAGTGAAGAGTATCAGTATACGGATTACATCAATCGTTACGATGGAACACAAGGCGCGCAGATGTTGAAGCAAGCGAAGAACGCAGACGTGTTGCTTTTTACGGATACATACGGAAAGTCTTATACAGTTGATGAGAAAAGAGAACATCGCGGTGGTTTGACGGCGGAAGACGTTGATTTAGCAACGGATGCGATTTCGAAAGGAAAAACAGTTGTAGCGGAATTCAATACGGCGGCAAGTCCGACCGCCTCTGATCGCTCGAGTGCCTTTCATCAATTATTCGGAACGGCGTGGACGGGGTGGATTGGTCGCTTCTTTCCAGATTTAAGTGAGTTACAAGGACTCGATCAAACCGTCGAAGAAAAGTTGAAAGTACAAGCAAAAGAGAAGGCATACAAGCTGTCCGGACCAGGCTATGTCTTCATCAATGATTCGACAGGAGAAAGTTTTTTTGTAAATGATGATACGCCGTTGCTCTATAAGTGGGATAAAAATCAGCACCGTGCCAAAGATGAAGTACGGTATAACTATTGGTTTGAGATTCTTGAACTGGACGGTGGGGAACAACAAGCACACTTTTCATGGAAACCTTCCAAACAAACGCAAGCCATGTTGCGCGCACGACAGCTTCCGCTTGAATTCCCTGCTTATGTGACACAAGGGAGCGCCCATTATTTTGCAGGTGACTACACGGATGTAGCAGAGATTCCACGCTATTATCGATACCGAGGATTAGATTGGTTCCGCAAACAATTTATTTTAGATGGAGCGAAAAGTGAGTCTGCTTTTTTCTGGAAAGTCTATGCACCGACTCTCAAGCAGATTTTAGAAGACACGAAGCCGGTGGAGCAAGCAACGATTAAAGTAAAGCCGTTACCTACGACGACCGTAAACGATCAAACGTTGCGTACGCGAGCACGCAGTGGGCAAGATACGCTCGAAATGTATCAAGATGGCGAATGGAAACCGTATTTCGTCAAGGGTGTCAACGTTGGACTAGGACGCCCCGGAGCCTTTCCGGGAGAACATGCAATCAGCCGAAACGAGTATGACCGGTGGCTGAAGCAAATGGGCGAACTTGGAATCAATACGATTCGTATTTATACGCTTCATCCTCCAGCCTTTTATGATGCGCTGAAGGCATATAATGCTACTGCGAAGCAGCCGATTTACTTGATGCAAGGAATGTGGGTCGAAGAAAAGCCGTTCGAGGAACTTAAAAACGCATATAATCCTGAGTTTTTAAAAATGACCGATACAGAAGCAAAACGGATGGTCGATGTCATTCACGGCAATGCAGTGGTTAAAGAAGTTGTCGGTCACGCTTCAGGAACATATACATCGGATGTCTCACAGTATGTTTCAGCCTTCGTCTTTGGAATTGAGTGGTTGCCTGAGACAGTCGTTGAAACGAATAAAAAGAATAACGGAATGCGGTTTGAAGGGAAATACATCACGACGACCAAAAATGCGTCTCCATTCGAGTCATGGTTAGCGGGACGAATGGACACAGCGACAGCGCATGAACTAGATCAGTACGAAACGACACGACCAATCGGAGCGACCAATTGGCCGACGACGGATCCACTCGCGCACCCGGAAGAAGTCGAAGAGGAACAAGATCTCGTCTCAATCGATTTTAATCATTTAAAAGCGACGAAAAATTTTGCGGGTGGTCTATTCGCTTCCTATCATATTTATCCGTATTATCCGTCCTTCATCAAAGATGAATTTGGAAAAAAGACGGACGCAGGATCAGAGTCATACAGTCGTTACTTGAAGAAAATGAAAGCATATCACGAGATGCCACTTCTCGTATCGGAATTCGGCATCCCGAGTTCCCGAGGCAAAACACACCTTGGTCCGAACGGGTTTGACCAGGGGCATGTCAGTGAAGAAAAACAAGGTGAGTTAGTCGCCAATCTTTACGAAGACATCGTCAAGGCGAAAACTGCCGGCGGCCTTGTCTTCATCTGGCAAGATGAGTGGTTTAAACGAACTTGGAATACGATGGATTACGATGATGCGGACACACGACCACGCTGGTCGAACGTTCAAACAAGTGAACAGCACTTCGGGATGCTTGGTTTCTTACGCTCAGACATCGTCATCGACGGAAAAATGGATGACTGGGAAGGCTATGCGCCAGTCGCTCAAAACAACGATCAAGCCATCTATATGACATCGGACGAAGCATACCTTTACTTGCGAATCGACCGGAAACAAGTCGAGCCGACGACGATTGCTTTATCAACAAAGCCGAATGACGGCAATCAACAAGTCGGTGATTTGATGCTTGAAGAAGGAGCGGAGTACCGACTGCTGATTGATGAAAAAGCACGGATTGATGTCGACGAACGGTACGATATCTTCCGTTATCATTATGGGCTGAAGATGCCGTTTGAAATGGTTTCGCCTCCGAACGAGGAAAAAAACAGTGGTAAGTTTAATCCGATTTATCAAATGCTTGATTATGCACGGCGTGACCCTGTGACGAAAAAAATCGTCAAGCCTGCCGTGAAGTGGGATACAGGAGTCTTACATGAAGGACCTGCGGACAGCATCTTAACGGATATATCTGATTTAAGTCAACCGAGTATCGAAGTACGAATTCCGTGGATGGTGTTGAATATGCGTGATCCAAGTAAACACGAAATCATCGGGGACTTCTGGAAAGAGGGTCTTGAAGCGAAGATGGTGACAGAAGGAATCGAAGTGACGGGGCAGATCGGAACGACCCGGATACCAGAAGTCGATCGCGGTTTTTACAGTTGGTCAAAATGGACGAATCCTCAACAAAAAGAACAACTGAAGCCTGTTTATGAAACGATGCGCGAAGCATTTAACAAAGGAGTGAATTAAATGCGTCGAGAAGAGATGTGGCGGTTGATCGAAGCAGCAATCGAAACGACAAATGAAGAGACGGTTACGACAAAGGAATACGCGGGAGCGGATGTCGAGCATGCGACGGGAGCAGTCCTCTTCATTCATACGGTCGGCGTGATGCCGGAAACAATCCATGCATTATTGCGTGAAGGAAAATGCATGGAGACCGCTCTTTCATACGCGGATGTCGTCGTCGCGACCGAATCGTTCGTTGAAGAACGAATTCCTGTCGTCTACCTTGGTCAGGCGAACGAAGAGGCATTTTATCTTCTAGACAATGCACGAGAAGTCATACCGATCGATTTATCGAAAGCGTTGTTAATGGATCGTTTGATGCGTTATAAACGCGTTCGGCACGTGAAGGACGTTGTCGTCGTAACAGACGATCTACATTTAAAGCGTATGCTTGAACGGGAATTGTTCGAGCGATTTGAGGACGTGGCATTATATGAACGGACAGAAAGCTTTTTGGAAAAGCATGTGGCTCGTCGTCCGTTTCTTCTCGTATTTTCTTCCGCCTTACCGCGAGCGGATGGACTTGAACTTTTGTTACGTGCCAAACAACAGAGTATCGTTCCGTTTCACTCAATTATGATTTCGATGTATAACCGTGAACGTGATCATGTGTTGGCGATTGAACGGGGTGTTGACGGGATCATGACGTTACCGCTTAAAGTAGAGGAGTTTCGAGCATGGGTGCGCCAAGTTGAAGAGGTGAGGCTATGAACTGGATTCTATCATTCATTTTTATACTTATTCTTCTTCAAGTGGGGGCGTTAATTTATCTCGTGGTACAGAAGCAGCAGCGTGCAAATCAAGAGCAGTCCCGTCAGCAATGGCAAATGCAGTTTCGGGAAGACCTCTATACGTTTGCTATGGGGGAGCGGACGGATATGCCGCTCGTTAAAAAAGGGTACGAGGACTTAGTCGAACTTGAATTATTCGCTTTTACTAACTTAACAGCGACAGAAAGTTATTTAGAACGAATTCATCAGTTCGTCGAGATTAGCTTGTCCGCTTATTACGACAAACAAATTGAACATCGGCGTATCGACCGACGACTCAATGCCTATGAAGCAATTGCCCAGTTTCGTTTGCAATCCGTTGCTGATCATCTTCAGCGGCGTTTGGCAGAAAACGTCGCCAAAGAAGAGCGGGATGTCATCATCCGGACACTCGTTTCAATTTCTCCACGATACGCAATTGCAGCTGCGAAAACGGATCAAGACATGAGTTTTTTTGGAGCCGTTCTTGCAGTGGGGCGAAGTCATGATTTGTCCATTTGGGTAGATGAGTTTGAAGAGTTGACCCGCCCGTTTCAAATGGCGCTTCTGCAATTGATACATGATCGTGATGAAACACAGTATCTTGAACTCGTGCGAAGTAAAACGACGGACGAACATCCGGAAATACGTAAGCGTGCACTTCGCGCATTGACGCGGATCGGTCTTGAAGAAGACTGGACACTGTATGTACCTTACCTGCAGGAGGAGACGAGTTGGGTCGAACAGATGTTAGCGCTTCGCTTTTTAGAAAACGTAGGACAACAAGAGGCATTGCCTTCTATCTTGCCATTCGTGAGTAGTCGCTCGTGGTGGGTCCGGACAGCGGCGTTTGATGCTTTGTTAGCGTGCGGAGGGTTACAACAACTTGCCATAGTGGCCAAAACGCACCCTGACCGTTACGCAAAACAAAAGGCGACAGAGCGTTTAGCGAAGGAGATGAAACAACATGTCATCTGAACTGATTCAATCCATTATCAATGTCCTATCCTGGACCGTCCTCATTTATATGATTCTTGTCATTCTGTTTTATTCGTCCCTTTATCTCATTTCAGCTCAAATGGTTCGAAAGCAACGTTTTCGTCGGAAAGAAAGTTCGTATCTACCACTGATGCGTTCGCTCTATACGCGACCGGTCAGCATCTTAGTCCCTGCCTACAACGAGGAGTATACGATTATCACAAGCGTCCAAGCGTTGCTCGCGCTTGATTACCCGGAGCATGAAGTCATCGTCATCAACGATGGTTCGAGTGACGGGACGATTGAGCAACTGTTTAAAACATATGAATTAGAAAAGGACTTACGTTTTCCCCGAATCTTGATTGGTTCGAAACCGGTCAAGGCGGTCTATCGTTCACGAATTGATGCACGCCTCATCGTCATCGATAAAGAAAACGGTGGGAAAGCGGATGCCTTGAACGCTGGCATCGACTATTCAAGCTATCCGTATTTTTGTTCGCTTGATGCGGATTCGGTATTAGAGCGCGATGCGTTATTAAAAGTCATGAAACCGATCGTTGAATCCGATGAAGAGGTCGTTGCGACATGCGGGTCGATTTTCCTTGTCAATGGTTGCACGATTGAAGGTGGAGAAATCGTTGAAATTCGAACGCCAAAACAACGGATCGTGTTAATGCAGATGATTGAATATTTCCGTGCTTTTTTGTTCGGTCGTCTCGGGCTGAGTCGCTTTAACCTGTTGTTGATCGTGTCCGGTGCCTTTGGTCTTTTCCAAAAAGATATCGTCGTCAAAGCGGGTGGATATAAGGAAGGACTAGTCGGGGAAGACATGGAACTCGTCGTCCGTCTCCACCGGTATATGAAAGAACATAAATTGAATAAGCGCATCGAGTATGTTCCGTCACCCGTTTGCTGGACCCAGGCACCGGAAACGATGGAAGTCCTGCGTTCGCAACGAACACGCTGGCACCGTGGACTTGCCGAGACGTTATGGGCACATAAACGCATGATCGGGAATCCCCGTTACGGATTCGTCGGGAGCGTGTCGATGCTTTATTTCTTCTTGATTGAGCTCCTCGGACCAATCGTCGAATTGATTGGTTACTTCATCATTCCGTTAAACTTACTGGTCGGGACGCTGAACTTTGAATTTGGGATCGTTCTTTTGACAGTCGCCTTATTGTACGGCTCATTGCTGTCGGCAGGAGCTGTCTTGCTCGAGGAGTGGACGATGCACCGCTTTAAAAACGTGAAAGAATTGATTCGACTGTATTTGTGGTCATTGACAGAGTCGTTTTGGTATCGCCCGATTCTTGTATTCTTTAAACTCGGCGGACTGATTCAGTTCATGACGGGACGCGGTCAATGGGGTAAAATGGAACGACAACGACTCGATGAAGTCGCGGCAACAGATGAAAAAATCAAGTAACGATTGAAAACGAAAAATTGTAGGAGGCTTACTCGTGGACTTACTTCGAAACAAATGGTTTAAAGCATTACTTTGGATACTAACGATTTTCTTAGTCATCTGGGTCGGGACGAAAATCTCGTTTTTATTCCAACCGATTAAAGTGATGCTTGCGTTAATTTTCCCACCACTTATCATTGCAGGAATTTTTTATTACTTTACACTTGGAATCGTTGATGCCTTACAAAAACGTGTCAAAAAACGTGGACTTGCCGTCCTGATTGTTTTACTCGCTTTTGTCGGGATTTTGACGCTCATCATTACGTTGATTGGTCCAATCCTCGTCAAACAGGTGACGGAGTTTGTCACGAGCATCCCGAATCTTGTCGTAGAACTACGTGATCAAACGTTGAATCTACGCGATCAATTGATGGACAATCGTTTTATTTCGAATTGGGTTCAACACAATACGGAATTGTTTGACGAGTGGACGAATGAAGCGACGTCATATATCGGAACGCTCTTCAAGTCCGTTTCGGCATCTGTCGGAACCATTTTCGGTGTCATCTCTTCGACGGTTCTAATCGTCGTGCTCGTTCCGTTCATTCTCGTCTACATGCTGCTTGACGGGTACAAGTTTCCTGACTCGGTCGTTAAACTTTTACCGAAAGGCTATGAGGCAGAAACACGTAACATCTTACATGACATGCACGTGACGGTTAAGCACTACGTCAATGGTCAAGTCATCGTCTCACTCTGCGTTGGATTGATGTCGTTAATCGGTTTCTTCATCTCAGATATTCAATACGCTTTGTTACTCGCATTGTTTTGTACGGTGACGAACATCATTCCGTATCTTGGACCATATATCGGGGCTGTTCCTGCCGTCATCGTCGGATTCATCGATGATCCGATCAAGGCGCTTTATGCAATCATCACGATCGTTATCGCACAACAAATTGAATCGAATTTAATTTCTCCGTATGTTCAAGGGAAAACGTTAAAAGTTCATCCGTTGACGATCATCATCGTCTTGCTCGTCGCCGGTAAAATCGCCGGTATCATCGGCGTCATTTTGGCTGTTCCGACATATGCTGTCTCCAAAGTCGTCATCCAGAACATTGCTCGTATTTATCGTTTACGTCAGCAACAGTTCGACTTGCAGACCGAGAACTCAACAATCATTACCGATTCTTCCAAATCCTAACGATAAGCCCTCTGCTGAAACATTCGAGCAGAGGGTTTGTGATTTATCCGAGAGAGGGATAGGATGAAAGAATACTTTTCACAACTTTGACTCATTTTAGTTTATAAATTGATTGGAATCTTTTTTATAATGGTTATAATGTAGAGTAGAGAACAAAAGATAGAGGAGAATGAAATCTTTAGACGTAAGGGGTAGAGCGCATGCATATCGTAGTTGTCGGTTTAAATAATAAGACGGCGCCTGTATCAATACGCGAACAAGTCTCATTTGGGGAACATGAGATGAAGGGAGCGGTCGTGGCGTTACGAGATGAAAAGAGTATTTTCGAGAGCGTCATCGTGTCGACTTGTAACCGGACCGAATTATATGTCGTGACGGATCAACCACACACAGGACGCTACTATACAAAACGTTTTCTTGCGAACTGGTTCGGTTTGACGATGGAAGAACTTGAACCGTATTTATTCATCCATGAAGGATTTGATGCGATGAAGCACTTGTTCCGAGTGACGAGTGGTCTTGATTCGATGATCGTCGGGGAAACGCAAATTTTAGGTCAAGTGAAGACAAGTTTCTTTACAGCGCAAAAATTAGAAACGACGGGAACGGTCTTCAACAAACTATTTAAGGAAGCGGTAACGCTTGCGAAACGTGCTCATGCTGAAACAGGAATCGGGGAGAGTGCCGTTTCTGTCAGTGCTGCTGCCGTGACACTTGCAGAACAATTACTCGGTTCTCTTGAAGATAAATCAATTGTCGTCATCGGTGCCGGGGAAACAGGTGAATTGACGACGTTGAACTTGTATGAGGCCGGTGCGCGAGATATCACGGTCTTTAACCGAACGCTTGCGAAAGCAGAAGAAGTTGCGAATCGTTTCGAAGGGTCTGCACATTCGATTAACGAAATGCAATGTGGTCTTCTTCGCGCTGATATCGTCATTTCTTCTACCGGTGCCAAACGGGCGATCATCAAGCGGGAAGATATCGCCGCTGCTCAACTGTTCCGCAGTGACCGTCCCTTCCTGTTGATCGACATCGCGGTACCACGTGATATCGAACCGACAGCGGGTGACTTACCTGGTGTTCATTTATATGACGTCGATGATTTAACATCAATCGTCCAACAGAACATGGCGGAACGGATGAAAGAAGCGGCTAAAATCGAGTTACGGATTGAAGCTGCCATCGCTGAGTTTGAAGGATGGATGACGACGCTTGGTGTCGTTCCAATCATTACGGAACTGCGCGATCAATCGCTTAAAATTCAGCAAGAGACGATGCAAAGCCTCGAACGGAAACTGCCGGACATGTCGGCCCGTGAAAAAGCCGTCATCGGAAAACACATGAAATCAATTATCAATCAATTATTACGTGAACCGCTCTCATACATTAAAGATGCCGCGGCAAAACCAGATGCAGAACAACGCATTGCACAGTTCATGGACACCTTTGCACTCGATGAAGAACTGTTTGATTCGTCGGTCGAAGACGTCGTGTTACAAGACGAAACTTCTGAACCACGCAAAGCTGTGAATCGGTGAACAAAGCTGTAATTGTGTTACAATAGAAAAGCATGGGGCGGACTTGTGCCGCCCCTTTATTATTGTACAGGGGGATTTTAGCATGCGAAAAATCATAGTAGGTTCACGCAGTTCGAAACTAGCGATGACACAGACGAAATGGGTCATCGAGCAATTGAAACAAGCGGGTGCTCCATATGAATTCGAAATCAAGAACATCATCACTAAAGGGGACCGAATCCTTGATGTGACATTGTCTAAAGTCGGCGGGAAAGGATTGTTCGTCAAGGAAATCGAACAACAGATGCTGGATGAAGAAATCGACTTCGCTGTCCATAGCATGAAAGATCTTCCGTCAGAACTTCCAGCAGGTCTTATCATCGGATCAACACCTGCACGTGTCGATGCACGGGATGCGCTCATCACAACAACAGGCGGCGGACTTGCGACCCTGCCTGAAGGTGCTACGGTCGGGACGAGCAGTTTACGCCGCGGCTCACAATTGCTTAAACTTCGTCCGGATTTGAAGATTGAATCGATTCGCGGAAACATTGATACACGTCTCGAAAAGTTGAAGACAGGACCATTCGACGGGATTTTACTTGCGGCAGCTGGTCTGCAACGGATGGGGTGGTCAGATGAAATCGTCTCGGAATACATTTCGACGGACGAGATGATTCCTGCTGTCGGTCAAGGTATCTTGGCAATCGAATGCCGTGAACAAGACCAGGAAATCCGTGATCTTTTAAATTTAATTCATGATCAAATGACTGAAAAAGTGGCCTTTGCCGAGCGGTCATTCTTATCCGCGATCGAAGGAAGCTGTCACGTCCCGGTTGGTGGTTTTGCGACGATCAACGAAGATTTATCGACGACACTCGTCGGTTTCATCGGTTCAGTCGATGGGACACAAATCTTGCTCGAACGCGAAACTTCGCTTGACCCGATGCAACTCGGTCAACTCGTCGCGGATCGGTTACTCGATGCCGGCGGTCGCGAAATTCTCGCATCGTTGCCGGATGACTTATAAGCGGCTTGTCCTGACCGGGAGTCGGCCACCGAACTCGCAGCAAGTGCAACGTTTAGCGGAACGAGAGATTGAAGTCATTCACGAACCAAGTATCGAGACGGTACCGGTTGCATTCGAATTGCCACCGGCACTTGATTGGTTGGTCCTGACGAGCCCGACAGGCGTCGAACGAATCAAGGCCGATTTACCACGATTACAAAAAACGAAAATTGCAGTAGTTGGGACAAAAACGGCGCAAGCCCTCGAACGAGCGGGGCGAACCGCTGACTTCATCCCATCTGCCTTTACGGGTGATGTTCTCGTCGCCGAGTTACAGCACCAACTATTGCCGAACCAACGGATTTGTTTTGCCCGTGGGAATCGGTCGCGCCAAGAACCACTCGAACACTTAAAACAATTCGTCTCAGCTGACGTCCTCGAAGTCGTGACATATGAAACGAACATCCGACGGATTCCACGAGAACGTTTGTCAGACGCAAATTTTATCGGATTACAAAGTCCATCGGCCGTCGAAGCACTCGCTTCGTTAGCACTTCAAACGTCTGCGACGTATGTCGCGATTGGACCGGTCACGGAACAAGCAGCGCGAGTAGCGGGACTGTATCCTCTGCGCATCGCGAAGACGTTTACGCTCGACGGATTGATTGACTGTATTTTAGAGGAGGAACTGTTATGAACACATTAGAATTCGCACGTCACCGCCGTTTGCGAAATACGGCTTCACTTCGCTCACTCGTACGAGAAAATCATTTGCATAAATCAGATTTGATTTATCCACTGTTTATCGCAGAAGGAGAAGACATTAAGCGGGAAGTTAGTTCGATGCCTGGTGTGTTCAACCTATCGCTTGATCATCTCGAAGCAGAAATCAACGAAATCGTAAAACTCGGTATCGAGTCGGTGATTTTATTTGGTGTCCCACATGATCATTTAAAAGATGAACAAGGCACAGGGGCATTCCATGATCACGGGATCGTTCAAGAAGCAACGCGTCTCGTCAAGAAACTCGCACCGCAATTGACGGTCATCGCGGATACATGTCTCTGTGAATATACATCGACAGGACATTGCGGCATCGTCGCGGACGGTACAGTCGATAATGACGCCTCACTCCCACTGCACGTTCAAACGGCCGTCTCACAAGCGCGTGCCGGTGCAGACATTATTGCACCATCATCGATGATGGACGGTTTTGTCGCTGCAATCCGTCAAGGACTTGATGCGAATGGTTTCAGCCATATTCCGGTCATGAGTTATGGCGTTAAGTACGCTTCTGCCTATTATGGGCCATTCCGTGACGCAGCCAATTCAGCACCAGGTGAAGGCGATCGTAAAGGATATCAAATGGATCCGGCGAACCGCCGTGAAGCATTCCGGGAAGCAACGTCTGACGTAGAACAAGGGGCAGACTTCATGATTGTCAAACCAGCGCTTGCCTTCATGGACATCATTCGGGACGTGCGCGAGCGGATTGATTTACCAATCGTCGCCTACAACGTCTCAGGGGAATATGCCATGGTCAAAGCAGCGGCACTCAACGGTTGGATTGATGAAGAACGAATCGTTATGGAGACGATGCTTGGTTTTAAACGTGCTGGAGCAGATTTAATCATCACGTATTTCGCGAAAGACATCTGTCGTTACTTGGAGGGATCGAAATGAGCTTAACCAATCAGAACTCAAAATCAAAAGCTGCCTTTGAGCGGGCATTACCACTCATGCCGGGTGGCGTGAACAGTCCAGTCCGTGCCTATAAATCAGTTGGTATGACACCAATCTTTGCCGAACGGGCAAGTGGTTCAAAATTATACGATATCGATGGGAAAGAATACATCGATTACGTTTTATCGTGGGGACCGATGATTTTAGGTCACGCCGATCCGATTGTCACGGCGGCGATTCAAGAACAGGCAACACGCGGTTGGAGTTACGGGACACCAACTGAAATCGAGTCAGCGATGGCAGAACTCGTCATCAGTCGTGTCCCGTCCGTCGAGGTCGTCCGGATGGTCAACTCGGGGACGGAAGCAACGATGGCGGCATTACGTCTCGCGCGTGGGTTTACAGGCAAAACGAAAATCTTGAAATTTGAAGGCTGTTACCACGGACACGGGGATTCATTGCTGATTAAAGCCGGTTCAGGCGTCGCGACGCTCGGTCTTCCGGACTCACCGGGAGTGCCGGCACAAATCGCCAGCATGACGCTGACGGTTCCGTATAACGATATGGACGCTGTCCGGACGGCCTTTGAAAAACATGGCGACGATATCGCGGGTGTCATCGTTGAACCGGCAGCAGGGAACATGGGCTTCGTCCCGCCGGCAGCCGGATTCCTCGAAGGGCTTCGTGAAATCACGGAAGCACACGGTACGTTGTTAATTTTCGACGAAGTCATGACCGGTTTCCGCGTCGGCTTCAACTGTGCCCAAGGATACTTCGGTGTCACACCGGACATCACATGTCTCGGTAAAGTCATCGGTGGTGGTATGCCTGTCGGTGCCTACGGCGGACGCCGTGACATCATGGAGCAAATCGCGCCGCAAGGTCCAATCTATCAGGCAGGTACCCTGTCGGGGAATCCGCTTGCGATGGCAGCGGGGCTTGCGACCTTAACTCAATTAAAACCGGAGCACTACGAAGTGTTTGACCAAAAAGCAAATCGTCTAGCAGAAGGCTATTTACAGGCCGCTGCGAAATATAACATTCCGTTGACGACGAACCGGGCCGGCGCAATGTTCGGTGTCTTCTTCACCGATCAACCCGTGACGAATTTCGAACAAGCGAAAACATCGAACCTCGAGATGTTCCGTTCGTACTATCAAAAGATGGCGGCGCGCGGAATCTTCCTCCCACCGTCACAATTCGAGGGACTCTTCTTATCGACCGTCCACTCGGATGATGATATCGAACGGACGATTGAAGCCGTCGAACTGACGTTCAAAGAACTCCAGGTCGAATTTAACCGTTAAGGAGTTCTTGACGGGTGATGGACGTCTCGGATAAAATAAGGAAAGAATAATTTGGAAACAGCGTTGACGGGAAGAGTAGTCAGACAACAGACTGTAAGAGAGAACACATCCACCGGCTGAGAGATGTGACAGTGTGTCCTGACGAAGGTCACCCCACGAGCTGGTATCGTAAGCGTGAGCGAGCGATATCCGGATTCCGCACGTTACGCGGGCTAGAGGGCACTCCCGTTTTCGGGGTGAACTAAGGTGGTACAGCGGAAGAGCAACGGCTTCTTTCGTCCTTAGATGAGGACGAGAGTAGCCGTTTTTATTATGGATAAAAGGAGCGATTTAGATGCAGGAATTATCAATGCCGACGAAATATGATCCGCAGGCGACGGAAGAAAAATGGTACGATTTTTGGTTGGAAGGGGAATATTTCAAAGCCGATCAAGATCCGGAGAAAGCACCGTACACGATCGTCATCCCGCCACCGAACGTGACAGGGAAACTACACCTCGGTCATGCTTGGGATACGACACTGCAAGACATGCTGACACGGATGAAACGGATGCAAGGGTTCGACGTCCTGTACTTACCGGGAATGGACCACGCGGGAATCGCGACGCAAGCAAAAGTTGAACAAAAATTGCGGGCAGAAGGACAATCGCGCTTAGAAATGGGACGTGAGAAATTCCTCGAACAATCATGGGCATGGAAAGAAGAATATGCGTCGACGATTCGTGCGCAATGGGCGAAACTCGGACTTGGTCTGGATTATTCACGCGAGCGCTTTACGCTCGACGAAGGGTTATCTGAAGCGGTTCAGGAAGTATTCGTTAAGCTGTATGAAAAAGGCTTGATTTACCGTGGCGAATACATCGTCAACTGGGACCCGGCGACGAAAACAGCGATTTCCGATATCGAAGTCATTTATAAAGATATCGAAGGTGCGTTCTACCACCTCAGCTATCCGTTGACGGACGGAACAGGTCACGTTGAACTCGCGACGACGCGCCCGGAGACGATGCTTGGGGATACGGCAATCGCCGTTAATCCGAAAGATGAGCGTTACGCTCACCTCGTAGGTAAAACCATCACGCTCCCGATCGTCGAACGAGAAATTCCGATCGTCGCTGACGAATATGTCGATATGGAATTCGGAACAGGTGTCGTTAAAATCACGCCTGCCCATGACCCGAATGACTTTGAAGTCGGGAACCGTCATGACTTACCGCGTGTCCTCGTCATGAACGAAGACGGGACGATGAACGAAAATGCCGGCAAATATGAAGGCATGGATCGCTTCGAGTGCCGCAAACAAATCGTTGAAGATTTGAAAGAATCTGGCGTCTTAATTAAAGTCGAGCCGCACCTGCACTCGGTCGGTCACTCGGAACGGTCGGATGCAGTCGTTGAACCGTACTTGTCACTGCAATGGTTCGTCAAGATGGAGCCACTCGCTGAAAAAGCACTCGCTGAACAACAGGGTGACGATAAAATCAACTTCGTCCCACAACGGTTCGAAAACACCTATGTCCGCTGGATGGAGAACATCCGTGACTGGTGTGTCAGCCGTCAACTCTGGTGGGGACACCGTATTCCAGCCTGGTACCATAAAGAAACAGGTGAAGTCTTTGTTGGGAAAGAAGCACCTGCCGACATCGAAAACTGGGAGCAGGACAACGATGTCCTCGATACGTGGTTCTCGTCAGCGCTCTGGCCGTTCTCGACGATGGGTTGGCCGAATACGGATGCTGCGGACTACCAAAAATACTTCCCGACGTCGACACTCGTTACGGGGTATGACATCATCGCCTTCTGGGTATCGCGGATGATTTTCCAATCGTATGAATTCACAGGCGAACGTCCATTCAACGATGTGTTGATTCACGGTCTGATTCGTGACTCGGACGGACGGAAGATGTCGAAATCACTCGGGAACGGAATCGATCCAATGGACGTCATCGAAAAATATGGTGCCGATTCACTCCGTTGGTTCTTAACGACAGGTTCGACGCCAGGAAACGACCTACGTTTCTACTGGGAAAAAATCGAAGCGACATGGAACTTCTCGAATAAATTGTGGAACGCAAGCCGTTTCGCACTGATGAACATGGATGGTCTGACGTATGAAGAAATCGATCTGACGGGCGAAAAATCATTAGCCGATCAGTGGATTTTGACACGTCTGAACACGACGATTGCTGATGTGACACGATTATCCGATAAGTATGAGTTCGGTGAAGCCGGTCGAGTCCTCTACCACTTCATTTGGGAAGATTTCTGTAACTGGTACATCGAGATGGCGAAGTTACCGCTGAACGGTGAAGATGAGGCCGCTAAATTGACGACGCGTTCGATTCTTGCGTACACGCTCGACCAAATCATGCGTCTGATGCACCCGTTCATGCCGTTCATCACGGAAGAGATTTGGCAACACTTGCCGCATCAAGGGGAAACGATCACGCGTGCGGCTTGGCCGACACGAAATGAGACACTCGACTTCCCGCAAGCAGTGCCGGCATTCGAAGCTGTCCAAAACGTCATCCGGTCGGTCCGCAACATTCGTGCCGAAGTGAACGCACCGATGTCAAAACAAATCCAGTTGATGATTTCGACGAGTGACGACCAAGTACAGCATGACTTAGAGACGAACGTCTCGTATTTGAAAAAGTTTACGAATGCTTCCGAATTACTTGTCGAACGCAGCATGGCAGCACCGGAAAAAGCACTCAGTGCCATCGTGACCGGCGCAGAATTGTTCATTCCATTGGCTGATTTAATCAACATCGAAGAAGAAATCGCCCGCTTGAACAAAGAACTCGTCAAGTATACGAAGGAAGTCGAACGGGTCGAGAAAAAACTCAACAACCCAGGTTTCGTCGGAAAAGCACCGGCACATGTCATCGAAGAAGAACAAGCAAAAGCACAGGATTATAACGAAAAACGTGCGGCAGTCGAAGCGCGAATCAACGAACTATCTCAATAATTTCAACAGTGGCTCAAGTTTCCTTGAGCCACTTTTTTTAAAGGAGCGGGGACAGAGTGGAGACGAGAGAAGACGTATTAGAGTGGTTGTCACGGTTACTGGCATTCGGTATCAAACCGGGATTAAGTCGGATGGAAGCGTTACTGGAAGAACTAAAGATTGATCCGGATGCTGTTCCGACGATCCATGTCGCGGGGACGAACGGGAAAGGGTCGACCGTCGCCTTCTTACGGGAGATGGGAATGGCGGAAGGGTTACACATCGGGACGTTTACATCCCCATACATCATCCAGTTCGAGGAACGGATCATGCTGAACGGAGTGCCGATTGCTGAAGTAGATCTCGTCAAGGCAGCAAATGCAGTGAAGCAAGCGATGACCGAGCTTGAGCCGACGATTGGTACAGTGACGGAATTTGAAGCGTTGACGGCACTTGCTTTCTATCATTTCAATCAAGTTCGGCCAGACTTCGTCATTTACGAGGTCGGACTCGGAGGGCTTTATGACTCGACGAACGTACTGAAGCAACCGATTGCTGCCATCATCACCTCGATTGGTCACGATCATCAAGCGATTCTCGGAGATACGCTCCAAGAGATCGCCCTTCAAAAATTCGGCATCATCAAACAGGGGACATCGGTCATTGCCGGGAAACTGCAAGAGGAATTGACGGTCCCGTTGATGGCCTATTGCGGCGACCGGGCAGCGACGTTGAAGTGGAGTCAGGAAGCTATCGTCTCGTACCGGCTGAACGCGACAGGGACATGGGCGACGTACGAAGGGATTCCCGAAACACGACTTGGACTCGAAGGGCATCATCAAGTCGAAAATGCAGCGAACGCCGTCATCTGTGCAAAGAAACTCGGTTGGTCGAAGATGGCAATTCGTCGTGGTCTCCGAAACGCCAAACATCCGGGACGCTTTGAGACGATTTCGCGCGAGCCGCGCATCATCCTCGACGGCGCTCATAATCCGGAAGGCGTCAAGGCGCTCGTCGACCGCCTAAAACAGGAAACGATGCCAATCGTCATCCTCTGTTCCATTTTGCGGGATAAAGATCGCCTTGCGATGATTAAACAATTTCAGGAAGTGACACCGACGATTATGGAGACGACGTTTGATTTTTCGCGAGCCCGGTCGCTAGAAGAGCTGACTGCGGATGGGGCAAATGTCATAGAACTCGATTCGTTTCTTGCTGAATACGAAGGAACAAATCAAACACTCATCGTAACAGGATCTCTTTACTTCATCAGTGTCGTTCGTGAAAAAATACTGCGACAACGTTTTACAAAAAAGGGAAAACGCTAAAAGTCCTTGTATACTAAGGTTGGGGTAATATAGTCCTATATTTTATGATCTTACGACGAGGAGACGATGGAAGATGAAACGGTGGTTACGTCTGTTTTTAGTCAGTGTACTGATCTTTACGAGTTTTAATTATATACAGGAACCACATACGAAGGCTGCTGCGGCAGATAAGTTGAAAATTCTTGAAATCCGGGATGCATGGTCGACGACGAACCGGATTGATCCAAATACGACAATCACCTCATTGCTCAACGGGCTCGATTCGACCCGCTATGAGATTGAAATGATGACGGTCAAAGAGTTGAACGCTTCTCGTTTTCCGTTAGATGGTGCGTTTGATGCTGTCGTCTTTGATCCATCCGTCTTCACAGGAAACGACCGTTATTCAATGACGATCTCGGATACGAAGAAAGCACATAATACGAGTAAGATTGAGAACGACATCACGAAGTTAAAAGGAAATGAAATCGTCAGTGCCTTCGTCAATAAAGGGCTGCCAGTTTTTCTACATCAAGATGTCTTGACACATACGTCAAGCAATTTTAATGCCATCTTTAAAGATCTTAAATCAAATGCATTGATTCGATATACGGATATTCAGACAGTCGTGACGAAGTTAAAGACTCAAAAGGTCATCCGTCCGCGGCTAGAAGGTGTTTCCGTCAAACAAAACGGTGTGTCATTAACAGGAATCGATAAAGGGAAGTCAGCTGTTCCGAACGTTCCGATCGACTTCATGTACACGACGACGCTCGAGAACACGAATCAGTTAGCGCAACTGTATATCGACTTTGATAGCAATGACCAATTTGAAGAGTCGGAAAAGGTTGATGAGAAGCCGGCTACCAAAACGGGGGCATTGAGCTATAATTTCGATGCCCCGAGTTACACGGGACCTCGGAACTGGATGATCCGTGTGTCGAGTAGCGACGGACTGACCGACTACAAAACAGGTAGTTTCTTAATGAAGGACCAAGTCGCAGAAGCAAAAATCTTACAGGTGACGCGCAGTGGATCGACGGGTTCAATCAATGGCTTCATGAACACCGGTACGTTATTGAAAGAAACCGGGTACTATGATTTTAACGTCGAAGTCATTACGGCAGATACATTTAACAGTACGTACGCATCACGAAACTTAAATACGACGTACGACATGTTAATCTTTGGATTTCAAGATTCGTACGGAGCGGCGTCGCTGAATGATGCGGCCTCGAATGCAATCCTTGATTTCACGAACACCGGGCAAGGACTGATGTTGTCCCACGATACGATTTTCCGTCCAAGTCAGTCAGCGAATCCGGAACTGTTCTGGGAAAAGAAATTTGCCGGACTTGCCGGACAAAAGAACTTCACGAACATGGGGTACGGAGCACAGCGGACGTCAGGGAAGGCGGTCAAACAAAATGACGGTGTCATGACGTCGTATCCGTTTACGTTAGCGGATGAAGTCTCAATCGCAACAACCCATGACCAATACTTTGGTCTTGATTTAGAACAACCCGATTTAATTCCGTGGTACAACATTCGGGAAAATAGTACGGCTGATTCGAATCAGTCAGCCGGACGCACAATCGGCGATGCCCGTAACCATTACTACATGTATACAAAAGGCAATGTGACGTATTCTGGTGCGGGACATACCTCGACGTTCAACCAACAACAGGAAAAAGAACTGTTCTCGAACACGATGTACCGCGCCTTTATCGGGGCGAATCATAAACCGCTCATTAAAAATATCCTGCCAGCCAATCAAGCGAGTTATTTAGACAATGAACCAATCACGGTATCTTATAAGGTTAATGACTATGACTTACGCGATCGGGAATTGAAGACACGAATCTACATCGACAATGAAAAAGTGTATGAAAATAATAAACTAAAAAACAATTCGTTTGTCAGCCAAAGCTTCGATGCTAAGTTGACAGGGAAAACAACCGCGACAATCCGGATCGAAGCAGAGGATCAACGGGGTGCTAAAACGATTGAGACGCGCACCGTCCAAATCGTTCAGCCATCCGCTTCATCTCCGTTCACGTTATCACGGTCAATCGATCCGGCAACGATTCCGCAAGGGGAAACAGCAACGATTACGTATACGGTCAAAACAAGCCCGATGCTTCAAAAAGATGCAATCGGTAACAACGGCTACATCATGGGACAATTTTCAGTAACGATGGAAGATATTTTGTTTACAGAAAACTTCCCGAGTAATGTCGAAGTCGTCTCAGCAACAGGTCTTAACGGTGCGAAAATCGTCAATCAAACATTGACGGGGAATGTACCGGACATCGAATATGATGAAGCGATTGAAGGGCTCCACAAAGGATTATGGATTGCAAAGCCGTCGGAACTGACTTTTACCGTAAAAGTACGAGCGAAGGATGCGGCAGGTGTTCATGTCTTCGATGAAAAAGAGAATACAATTGTTTCAACGAAGACCATTTACCGTGATAAGAAAAATGGCGTCGATAAATCGACTTCACTTGCGAACGATGTCCAGTCGTTCCCGAGACTAGGATATGCCTTATCGACCCGCTTTGCGACGGAAGCTAAAATTCCAGCTGTCCGGATGGATATCAACACGCCGTCTTATAAGGTATTGCCAGAAATCAATCCGGCAGGTAGTCAGTACGGCACATTGAGATGGTCGATTGAAGATACGAGCATTGCGAAGATTAACGATCAAGGCATCATCGAACCGAAGAAAATCGGAACGACGGAAATTAAATTGATTGTCCCCGTCGCGAA
The DNA here is from genome assembly GCF_018618705.1 of Exiguobacterium sp. H66. Lineage (NCBI taxonomy): Bacteria > Bacillati > Bacillota > Bacilli > Caryophanales > Exiguobacterium > Exiguobacterium sp. H66. The sequence goes on along the minus strand of NZ_JACSMQ010000001.1, from coordinate 559,075 downwards.
TGGACGTGAGTTAGTCGCGACTTCGAAGTTGACGATTAACGATGTCTTTGGTGGATTGATCGTCCGTGGTGTACCAAGCGAGTTATACGTCGGACAGACGAAAGCGATGACGGGCGAAGCAGCCATGTTGTCCGGGACGGATGCACCGATTAAATGGCTTGTCACGAACAACGATTTAGTCGAGGCTACCGGTCTGACAACAGATGAGTTATCGCTAACAGGAAAAAAACCAGGCACAATGACCGTTCAAGCCGTTGTTCCGGCATCGAGCGGCAGCACGACCTATTTAGCCCAGTCGCAAGTCTATACGATTGAAGTTAAATTACCGGAACTAGCCGTAACACCGAATAACCTAGAGTTATGGGTCAACACGACACAAGATGTCACGGCGACCTTTACACCGAGTATTCGATTACCGTTCACCGTTTCGACGTCTAGTCCGGCAATCGAACTCATTCAAACGGCGGCTGGTTACACAGTCAAGGGGATAACGGGGACACCGGCTGGTCCAGTCGACGCCTTACTGAAACTTCGAGATTTTACAGCGACACAAGCCATCACGAAAATCATGGTACGTGAAAATCCAACTGATTTGACGGCGAACGATTTAACACTTTCCATGCAGGATGTTCAAAAGCAGCCTGTCTTGAACTGGTTACCCGTGACGGCGACAGAGCGTTTTTATCGGTTGGAAGTGCTTCAAGGAAAAGAGTATGTGAAGATTGATTCATCGGCACAAGTCTTAAAACCGATTCGCCCAGGTGTCGCACGTGTCAAAGTGACGGCATTAAAAGCAGATCAATCGGTCCTTGAAGTCATCAAAACCGGTGCGACGGAGAAACAACCGTTGACGGCGACCTTTAAAGTGACGATTTCTTCTGAAGGTTCGAACACTTCACCAGATACGGATGTCTATTAAGTGACGGGGGAAATGACGTGAAGAAAAAGCAAATCATTAGCGTCGTTCTCCTGTTTCTAATCGGAATTGGAGCAACGGCCTACTTGTTGATCGAACAGCGAAACCAGCAAGCGTTTGAAAAGAGTATCGATACGTCAGATGTTAACGCATTTGCGTCAGTAGTCGAACACGTTTCTTTATCGACGAAAGACCGGAATCAGTACATTCAGCAGTTCCAAGAAGCACTCGACTATGACAAAGCACTCGTTTTGCTGGACGACACGAGTGTTAAAAATCAAGTTAACTGGTTTTATGTCGCCCGGTTCGGACCAGTTTCTGTAGTCAAGCAATGGCTTGATAAGGGGGCTTCCGTCGAGCAAACGAATGAGCAACAACAGACAGTCCTGCATGTTGCGACGAGCGTGAACCAATCTGCGGATGCTTATGCTTTATTGATTAAAGAAGCTACACGAAAAAATATCAATACGCTCGATAAAGCTGGAAATTCGCCTCTCTACTATGCGACGGTCGATCAAAATGAGACTGTGATTAAGCAATTACTGACAGCAGGAGCAAATCCGAACGTCGGAAAGCATCAGCCGATTTATGAAGCAGTCAAACAAGACCGACAGGATATTTATCAGTTGTTGGTAAAACAAGGTGCAGAAGTCAAGAAGACAAAAGTCAAAAAGTTGGCACGAGCGTATGGTGCGACAACATTTCAATGAAAAACCCCTCGACATCCATCAATGTCGAGGGTTTTTTTGCGTCAAGGAGTTGTTCGTTTCGGAGTCTCGACATACATTTTGACAGCCCGACTGAGCGGAAGCATCGACGTCGGATTTTTCAGGACACTCGCATCATATTTCAGGCGGAGACGAGATTGTACCGCGTCAGCAGATTTTTTCGTGTTCATCAAAGTGGTCAACGCGGTGACGTCTGCCGGGTAGTTCGCTTCCGGTAAGTCCAGCGTCCCGCGATACGCATTAACCTCAAGCTGTCCTTTTGTGAAGATTCCACCTTGTAAGTTCATCGTCGACCCGACTGAATAAATGCGATTCAAGGTAGGCGAATCACTGTAAAGAAAGGCATTCATGTCCGGTGCGGTTGTTTTAGGTGCGGAAAACTTATTGACACGATTGATCGTTAACGTTCCTTTGCTGAGTAAAATCAGAGTGTTTTGATTCGTTGAACTCGTGATTCCTTGAATGTTGGCATCATCTAACCGGCTAGAACCGGTCGAGAAGATAGTTGTCGCAAAACTGACGTTACCCCGAATCAATAAATCACCGAGGACGACGATCGGGCGTTTAATCTCAAGCGGTTGCGTAATCGGATTGAGTGAAGAAATCGTCAAGTTGCCGTCGATGATTAACGGTTCGAGCGATTCTTTAACGATATCATCGGTAATCGTCACTGTATTTTGCTCAGTCGGAGCTGGGATGATGATTTGTTTCTTCGTACTCAATTCATTCAAGAATGGTCCTGTCAGCACCGATTTTTCAATTGATTGACTCTTTAAGTAGGTCGGAACGGAGGCGAGTGGTGTGTTACTTGGAATCGTTAAGAAATCATTCAGGGCAAATTCAAAATCGAACGGAACGAGCGTATCTTTCGTTGAAACAAGATCCGTTTTGGTAGTCGGATCAAAGACGGTCGCATCACATGGTAAAAAGTCTGTACATGTTAAAAGCGGTTGAGTTTGCGGCTGGAAAACACGAACTTGTCCATCGATGTACGGATGGGCCAGCTTATCTGTATAGTGACCTGTCTGACCGTTATAGATGAAGTTTGGCGTCGCAGAAACTTTGAGTGCTTCCCGCGAGAAGACGTTCCCTTCGATTCGTGGTGCTCCATTTAAGATGACTTGATTGTCGGACCCGAGCGTATAGTATAGAAAACTAGGAATCGCTGATAAATAGACCCGTTGAGTATAGGTCTTTTTGACCGTCGGTTGATCACCTTTCGTCTCTTCGACGTGAGCGGTCAAATCGAACGCTTTAACGCGGACGTTCGAGGCGGCTTCATTTAACTGAACTTCAACAAGAGGAGCCGACGTCTTCAAGGGGAGTATGATTTCATTCGGGATATCTGCAAATAGCTCTTTTGAGGAACTGGTTGGATTCTCTTGACTGGTTTTTGCGACGAGTTGTTGGAGTGCTGCGATTGCTTGATCGAGTTGATTTTGCGTCGCTGTATCGACTTCAATGTGTGTCCCGCGTATTTCCGTCAATCGTGTCGATTGCAGGCTGACACCAATCGTCGCGATTGCTAAGACCGATAGGACGGTCAATGTCACGAGTACGAACAATAGCGTATAACCTTCTTCAGATTTTTTCATGGGTCGTCCTTTCTGAACTAAAATCCAATCGTACTATTCAAGGTCTGTGTTTCTTCATTATCCGTCGACTGAATTCGGAGCGTCATCGTCAAAATGCCATGGACGACGTATCTGCCCGGGTAGTCACCGGTCGTGATGTCGACGTACTCGGGACTTGAAATCGTAAAGGTCTTTTTGATTTCTGTTTGATCATTGATGTTTTCGAGTGCACCTTCGTAGATGAGTATGTTTTCGTCAAGTCGTTGTGTTGCGAATGTATAGGTGATTGGAGTTGATGTGACTTCATTTTGTTGTTCGACATTGGCGTTGAACGGAATGAAGCCGTCCGTTCGCTCGAGTAGACCGGAATCTAGGTTAAGGCTAGGCAATGTCTTTTTATAGAAAGACAGCTCATTCGCTGTAGTGATGCGAATGGCATCGAAGCCGGTGATTTCATTTAAAATGAGTCCGACCGAACTATCGGCTTCGCTTCTGAGCTCACTGATGATTCCCGTCGCCTGAAAACTCTTTGTACCGGAGATGAAGACGGTCAGGATGACTCCGCTAAAAATAGCAGCGATGACGATGGCAACGAGCAATTCGACGAGGGAAAATCCGTCATTTTGTTGCGGGAAAACTTTGGTTGAGCGTCGCATTCGTAATCGATCCTTTCAATGATGTAATCGGGTCAGGTTGACCGTCGAGATAGACATAGACGTATAAATCGAGGAGGTTCGGATTTTCGATTCCTTCGATTTTATGCGGGGTAACACTGATTTTTACATCGAATGGCATATTATTTATTTCTGCATCATTGAAGATTGAGTCACAAATAGCCGATACACCACATGACGGCGTGTTCGGCGTCGGTATTGTATAGCTACCATTCTGATATGGGGTGCCTTTCGTCTGTTCAAGAAGTGTATCGAATACGAAGGGTCCGTTCTCCGCTTCGACGGCTTCCCGTTCGATATAAGAAGCGGCATTTTTCGCCAGGTAATTCGCAAACGTCAATTCCGTGCTATCACGAGAAGCGGATAAGGATTGGGAAAAAATGCTGATGAGTGAAACTGAAATGATTGAAAGAATCGTGATACTGACTAATACTTCGATTAATGAAAAGCCTTGTTGCTTGTTTTGCATGGATTCACCTCGTATCTGACTCAATATGAATTATCTATTCAAAAATGAAAAACGGTATGTATTCACACATGATGAAAGTTATTGTCAGGATAGGACTTATGTTTCATCATAATATTCATTATAATGGAAATACTAGACACCTGAAATGGTTATTTCATAAGGAAAGGAAACAGATGATGATAAATCCTAAACGTTTTGCAGTACATACGCTTCTTTTAGTCCTCTTGATTGCCTTAATCTATGTTCCTTCGTTTGCGCTGATTTCGTTTACGGGACAAGCAAGCGTCAGTGAAAAGTTTTCTGAAAGTGCGCGGATTGCCTCTGTTCCGGTTAGTGGTATGACACGGGAAGAAGCAAAACCCAAAGTTCAAAAAGCTATCACGACCTGGTCGAACAAAACGCCATTGACGATTGGGACGGGAGAAGAACTTGTTCCTGTTCCGACGACGCTCGTGACGTTTAAAGTGGATGAGGCCGTCGAAGCAGCTTCTTTAAAAAAGGGAGGCGACTTGGACATCACGCTTGACGAACCGGGCGTTCAAGCATTCCTCTCGACGCAACCGGTCGTATACACGCCGGAACAAACGACGGCATTTAAAGCATGGCTGACGAACATGGGACAACAACTTGAAGAAGGCAACTATGATCCGGCTGCCTCGACAACATCTCCATCAACGGAAGAAGTCGTTTCCTCGGTGTCCTTTACAACACGTTCAGTCGCCGAAGAACAGATGGTTGAGGCGATGACGCAAGTCGATTTAAAAGCCGGACAGTTGATGAATACGAAGACATACGGAATGGACGGTGTGGCGGCTTCATATATCGGCAGTAAACTATATGAACTTTTCGCAAAAACACCGTTTGAAATCGTCGAGCGGATGCCGCATGATCAATTGCCTGAGGGAATCACACTCGGCTACGATGTCCGAATTGATGAAAAAACAGATTTTGCCGTACGGAACACACAAGCAGTGAACTACCAGCTTGTCGCAACGAAAAATGGTAGTGACGTGACGCTTGAACTACGGGGAATGCCGTTCAAAGAAACGGTCACAGCAGTGCTTGAAGGTGAAAAATCAATTCCGTACCGGACGATCACCCGCTATTCAGCGACACTATCTGCTGGAACGACAAGTGATACACAGTCCGGATCGGAAGGGACATCGATTGAACTGTACCGCATCATCAAGTCGAACAAAGGCGAAGAGAAAATGCTGGTCGCACTTGATTTTTATGCCGCGACACCGGCAATCGTCACGAAGAGCAGTCAAGCGGAGCAAGCGCCGGTCGTCACACCACCTGCTGAAGATCCACAGGACGAGACGACGGATCAAACCGATGCTGAGTCTGATACGACGGATCAAACGGACCCAGAGTCAGATGTGACAAGTCCAGACGCACCGGCAACTCCTGATACACCGACGTCACCGGATACACCAGATGCTTCGACAGAAGGCGATCCAGCTTCTCCCACCGAAAGTGATACAGCGGAACCAGCAGTCGGCTAAAAATCAATAGAAAATGAGGGATCCTATGAACTGGACAGATTTAGCAATTGAGCTCGGAATCATTATTGGTCTGGCGACGATTATTTGTGGCTTGATGTTTGCGGTTCAAATCCCATTCATCGCGACGGCACGTGCGAAAGTTATTCTCTCGGTGATGGCACTTGTACTAGTGTTAGCACTTTACATGCTCGTCAAATTCGATTGGATGGCGAATCCGTTCGTCATTGCGGGATACATCGTCACACTCCTAATCGTTACAGCGATCACGAGTACGATTGACGAAAAACAACAACAGCGACCGACAGTACTTGATGAAGAAGAAACATGGCACGCGGAAGGGTGACGAACTAAATGGCAATGAAACGGAAACGTCTCGGCGAGATGCTGCTTGAAGAAAGTCTCGTCACGGAAACTCAGATTGAAGAAGCCTTGACGGTCAAACGACCGACTGAAAAATTAGGGGATGCGCTCTTACGATTAGGGCATTTGACGGAGCAACAACTACTCGAAGCGCTCCATCATCAATTGAAGATACCGATCATTCAACTGTATAACTATCCGGTCGACGTGGCTGTCACGAAGCTGATTTCAAAAGATCTTGCTCAGCGCCATACGCTCGTCCCGGTCTACCGGGAAGGCAACCGTTTATTCATTGCGATGGCGGATCCGCTCGATTTGATTGCGATTGATGACCTGCGGCTTCAGACGGGGTTGATGATTGAAGTCGGCATCGCGACACGCGATGAAATCCGCCGGACGATTTTAAAGTATTACGATATCGATTCGTCACTCCGGGAGTTACTCGAATCCGATGAAATGATGGAGTCTGATGCGACGCGGGATGTCGTAACACGCGAAGATGCGCCAATCATTCGTCTCGTCAATCAAATTCTTGAAAACGGGATTTCCCAACGGGCGTCCGATGTCCACATGGATCCGCAGGAAACCTCCTTATCGATTCGGATTCGGATTGACGGGGAGCTGCGGACGGAGAACAACTACCCGAAACAAATTCAGAACATCTTGACGACCCGGATCAAGGTTATGAGTGAACTTGACATTACGGAATCACGCTTGCCGCAAGATGGACGGATCAAGTACATCTATAATGGTCTCGCCTACGATTTCCGTGTCTCGACACTTCCGACCGTTTATGGTGAGAAAGTCGTCATCCGGATTCTCGACAGCTCGAACTCGAATATCTCGATTTCGAAAATCGGATTTAGTGAACGCAATGAATCCCAGTTCCGGGAGATGCTGAAACGACCGAACGGCATCATCTTGATTACTGGACCGACAGGGTCTGGTAAGTCATCAACATTGTATGCGGCTCTAAACGAATTGAATGATGAGAGCCGTAACATCATTACGGTCGAAGATCCGGTCGAGTACCAAGTCGACGGCATCAATCAAGTTCAAGTGAACAGTAAGATCGGCTTGACGTTCGCGAGTGGGTTACGCTCGATCTTACGACAAGATCCGAACGTCGTCATGGTCGGAGAGATCCGTGATATTGAAACGGCGGAAATTTCGATTCGGGCCTCATTGACGGGACACCTTGTCCTGTCGACGTTGCACACGAACTCGGCCATCAGTTCGATCACCCGTCTGATTGACATGGGAGTTGAACCATTCCTTGTCGCGGCGTCGGTTACCGGATTGATTGCGCAACGTCTCGTCCGTCGCGTCTGTCGCGATTGCGGGGAAGTCCAACCCCTTTCAAAACGCGAACAAGAGTTGTTTGCGCAAGAAGGAATCGAAGCGACGACCGTCATGCGCGGACGCGGCTGTTCGTCTTGTAACATGACGGGGTACCGGGGGCGACTCGCGATTCAGGAAGTCGTCATGATCGATGAAGTATTGCGACGGATGATTATGAACCAATCGACGGAAAGCGAAATTACGATGTACGTCAAGTCGCAAGGTCAACGGTTCCTGTTAGCGGATGGACTGACAAAAGTCGCCCAAGGAATTACGACGACGGAAGAAATCTTACGGACGGTGATATCAGAATGAGTACGATGGAACGCGCACAAATCGAAGACATTCTCAGATCGTCAAAAGAAAAAGGGGCTTCTGACGTCCATTTGACGGCAGGGTCTCCCCCCGTCTTTCGCGTCAATGGAACATTGATTGCTTACGGGACGGATAAACTCAAGCCGGTCATCATCGACGGGTTCGTTCAGTCGCTGATTACCGAGGAAATGTACCTGCAGCTTAAACAGGATCGTGACATCGACTTTTCCTTTGGTGTGACGGGTGTCGCCCGTTACCGCGTCAATTGTTTTTATCAACGTGGTGCACTCTCAATGGCTTTTCGAACGATTCCGACTGAAGTGCCGACACTCGAACAATTATCGTTGCCTCCTGTCCTCAAACGGTTTTTAACGAAACCGCATGGCTTGATTCTCGTCACGGGACCGACCGGGTCAGGGAAGTCGACGACACTCGCTGCGATGATCAACGAAATCAATCAGACGATGTATAAACGCATCATTACGCTCGAGGATCCGATTGAATACTTACATAGTCATCATAAAAGTTTGATTGACCAACGTGAAATCGGCATTGATGCCCCACGATTCGCGAGTGGCTTACGTTCTGCACTCCGTCAGGATCCGGATGTGATTTTGCTTGGTGAGATGCGCGACTTAGAGACGATTTCGACGGCAGTCACAGCTGCAGAGACGGGACATCTCGTCTTCGCGACCGTCCATACGTCGACCGCTGCCTCGACAGTCAGTCGGATCATCGATGTTTTTCCATCGGAGCAACAGGATCAAATTCGCGCCCAACTGGCAAATGTCCTGGCGGGTGTCGTCTCGCAACGCTTGATGCCCCGGTCCGATGGTACAGGCAGGGTCGCGGCTCTTGAAATCATGGTCGAGACACCAGCCGTCTCAAACTTGATTCGCACAGGTAAGGAATATCAGATTCAATCCGTTTTGCAGACCGGAAAACAGTATGGGATGCAGACGATGCAAATGGCCTTACAAGACTTAGTTAGTCGGGGACTGATCCCAGCATCAGCCGCGACACCTTACATATCGGGGTGAGCAGATGGCAGTATTCATGTATGAAGGTCGGACGATGGCCGGTAAACGGAAAAAAGGTAAGATTACAGCATTAACGAAACGGGAGGCGGCAGAACGTCTCCGGACAGAACAAATCGCCGTCACATCACTTGAGAAACAAGAATCAAAAGGCTTAAATACCGAGATCACATTCTTAACGGCAAAACCGAAAATCGAACACTTAGTCATGTACGCACGTCAATTTGCGACGCTCGTCCGGTCCGGTGTCTCAATCGTTAAAGCGACCGAAATATTACGGAAACAAACAGAATCGAAGCCGCTCGAGCGGGCACTCGTCGAAGTCGAAGATGATTTACGGAGTGGGATTCAATTTTCGCAAGCGATTGAGAAACATCCGCGCGTCTTTGATACATTCTTCGTCAGTATGGCGATGGCGGGTGAGGCGAGCGGGAATTTAGAAGAAGCCCTTGATAACATCGTCACCCAGCTTCAAAAACAGTACGAGATTAAACGGAAAGTCATTTCGGCATTGATTTATCCGGCCGTCGTTTCAATTGTCGCGATTGGTGTCGTCGTCTTCCTGATGTTGAACGTCGTCCCGACGTTCGCGTCGATTTTCGATCAACTCGGAAGCGAACTTCCGTTAATCACGAAACTTGTTGTTGCCGTATCGGACTTTTTTGTCGCTTACTGGTGGGTCTTGTTGCTTGTTGCCTTCGGATTGCTCGGTCTGCTGTATTTTAATTTAAAAAATGAACGGCAACGGGTCATCTTCGACAGCTTACTGTTAATGTTGCCGGTCTTCGGACCATTGATTCAAAAGTCACAGATTGCTTTGATGACGCGGGGACTCGCTGTGTTACTGAATGCATCGGTCCCGATTCTTGCTTCGCTCGACATTACGGAGCGAATCGTCACGAACCGAATCATCCGTAAAGGAATCGCCGGTGCGAATGAAGCGATGTCGCGCGGGATTCCGATGCACGAACCATTAGAAAAAAACAAATATTTCCCACCTCTCGTGACACAGATGATTGCCATCGGGGAGGAGTCTGGGCGCCTGGACTCCATGCTGACAGAGGTCGCAGACTTTTATGAGACGGAAGTTGAAACAACGACGGATCGCTTGAAGTCAATCATCGAGCCGCTATTGATTGTCGTCCTCGCCGCAATCGTTGGTGTCATCGTCATCGCCGTCGTCGTCCCGATGTTCAAAATCTATTCGGATATCCAGGGCGAATAACAACTGCGAAATCATTTACCTGTTGTCTAAAAAAGACATAATTAACTAAAATTATGGTGCTACTATAATAGTATTCATATGGATAGTATTACCTATACATCGAACTCAGAAAAAAGCACTAGGGAGGAATACTAAAATGTTAGAACGGTTCAAAGAAATTTGGTTAGATGCAAAACAAATGCGCGATGAGCGGGGCTTGACGTTGATCGAGTTACTCGTCGTCGTCGTTATCCTCGGAATTATTGCCGCAATCGCGGTAGTAGCGATTGGCGGATTGATTGAAAACTCACGTAAGGATGCAGTCGTATCCGATGCGAAACAATTAGTAGCGGCGGCGAAGTTGTATACATCTTCAAATCCAATTCAACCTGGTGAAAAGGTTAAATTAGGGATAAATGATGGTGGGAACCCTATCACAACTAAGGATGCAGTTACGACTGGTACTGGAGCTCCTAGAGAAGATTCACTTGGTAAATATATTGATGATATGAAAGATCCATTAAACTCTGACAATGATTATAAATCTTCTTATGTAGTAGTTACTGAGACAAAAGGTAAATACACTTACTCTGTTACGCTACTAAGTGAAAAATCAGCGAACGCTTACTTTACTAATAAAACACCGGCTGAATTGAAACGCTCAGCAATCGTGGTCAACTAAGTATAGTTAATATTTATGCTACCCCCACCTTGGGGGTTTTTTTCTGAAGTTTTTTAAGAAAGGAGCCTAACATGACAATCGTTTTTACAGTCTATTTTTTCATTATTGGCATGTTGATCACGTCGTTTACAAATGTCGTCGGTCTCCGGATTCCGGTGGGGGAATCGATTGTGCGACCACGCTCGCATTGCCCGAATTGTGGTCACGTCCTCGGAGCGCTCGAACTGACGCCGGTCATCGGCTATCTCGCTTTACGCGGAAAATGCCGCGACTGCCAACTGCCGATTTCCGCGAAGTATCCAGCGCTGGAACTGCTTGGTGGCGTGCTTTACGCCTATGCGTTCTATCAATTCGGATGGTCGATGCAATTCGTGTTGACACTTGTCCTGACGAGCCTGTTATTCATCCTCGTCATGTCGGACCTTGCCTACATGCTCGTCCCGAATAAAATATTACTCTTCTTTTTACCGATTAGTCTGATAGTTCGCTACCTTTCTCCATACGAGAACTGGTATAATCCAATTATTGGCGGAATCGTCGGTTTTAGTTTATTGTTTGCAATCTTTCTCGCATCACGCCAAGGGATGGGCGCAGGGGACGTCAAACTGTTTGGTTTACTCGGTATTTTTCTCGGACCACTCGACGTCGTGATTGCCTTATTCGTCTCGGCATTTGTCGGTTCTGTCATTGGACTGACACTGCTCGGATTGAAGCGCGTCGAACGCAAGCAACCGATTCCCTTCGTCCCGTCGATTGCGATCGGGACATTACTCACTTATTATTTCGCGGACGATTGGGTGACGTTATACCTCGATCTGTTCCTATGAGAAAGGACGAACCTACATATGGCGCAAGCTAGGCGTAGAGGTACATATATTTATTTCAACTTCACGGATGTCGCCGTCTTCGGCGCCGTCGTCAAGAACGGTATCATCAAACGACGCGCTGTTGCGTCCCTGCCTGCCGGGACACTCCAAGGTGGATGGTTGCAACCGGAAGCGTCACTTGATTTGATTTTTGACAGCCTGTTGACGAAATTGAAGGTTCCACGAGGTTCGCAAGCTGTCCTTGCCCTCGATGGTTCACTCGTCCTTGCCCGAAAACTTGAAATCCCGGAGTCGGTCGAGACGAATCAAATCCGCGGGTACTTGTTCATGGAGCTTGGTCACAGTATCGTCCTGCCGTTTGAAGAACCGTACTTCGATTACACTCTGCTCGAAGAAGATGGCAAACGGGAAATCATGCTGTATGCGTCACCGAACGAAGCGATTCAACAATACATGCAATTGTTTAAGCAAAAGCACCTGCGGCTTGTCGCAGCTGAACCGCAACCGCTCGCTACGTTTTTCGGAATCGAGTCGCTCTATGAAGTCGAAGACAGTAGCAGCGTCTTGATTTGGAACGTCAATGCGACGAATCATCAACTGATCATCATCGAAGACAAAGTGCCGCGCTTAATCCGTTCCGTCGATACGTTCAGTTCGAATGCCTGGGAAGTTGAGGTGATGGAGGATCGTCTCCATTACCGGTATCGCTTAGATGACGCACAAGTCGAAATGACACTTGACGAAATGCTGCTCGAATTTTCACGTGTGCTCGATTTCTACCGGTTTTCGCTCGCACGCGACCAACGGGAAATCAGCCGTGTCATTCTAGCGGGAGACTTCCCGTTCCAGGAGGAGCTCGTCAAACGGTTCGAAGCGAATTTTGATCTCCGACTCGAACAGCTTCCGGAGCAGCTCGAAGTCGCGCCACAACCGATTCCGCGTGCGTATTTACCGCTGATCGGACTCGCGATTCCACAAAAAACTCGAATCAATCTGTTACCAGAGAACGACGTCATGCCGAAGTTTCCGCTCGTCGCGTCGCTCGTCCTGTTGTTATTTGGCGGAATGATTGGCGGCTACTTGTTCTGGCAAACGGACCAGTTCGCGGACCGGATCGAGACAGCAAACAATCAAGTACAAATCGTTCGTGCCCTTCAGGCGGAATCGGCACAATCAGCGAAACAAGAAATTGCCCAATTGAAGCAGACCGTCGACGGATTAGAGGAGACGCCGCGCCCGGCAGTCCCGACGCTTGAACGGATTACCCGCTACTTACCGGAACGCGGCTACATCTTACAGTTCGCCTATGGTGCCGATCATCTCGTGACGATGAATGCGCAATTCGAAACACTGGAAGAATTGAACGGTTTTTATCGTCAACTCTTGACGGATGACGTCTTTACAGGAGTTTCATTGACAGGTATCACGACAAAGACAATGAACGAAGAGGCAGATGTCGTCACGTCGACAACGATCGATCCGGCGACAGGGGAAGAAATTCCGACGACGACGATTACACCATCGGCTGATGAAAAAACGGAAGAACCGCGTTACATCGGTCAATTCACGTTGTCAGTCTTACCGGCGGAGGTCGTCAAAGGTGAAACGAATGAAGCGAATCCGGATGTACCAAAAGAAGATGGCGAGACGGAGTCGGCAACGCCAGACGGTGAAGTGACACCGGAAGACGGAACAGGCGAAGTCGTCTCGACCGAGATTGAGGAGGTGGAGGATAATTGAAGCGCTATAGTAGTTACCTTCTCCTCGGATTGACGCTCCTGCTCGTAATTGGAGGAGTCGCCTATTTCGGTTATACGACCTATACGACGTACCAAGAATTGAATGAAACGGAAGCGACGCTTGACCGGGAACAGATGGCCCTCGAAATCGCAAAAGCGAATGAGCAAAAAGTCGATGTCGCTGAATCAAGCTTCTTACAGAAAAAAGTGCCTGTCCTCCCGGCGAATGATGACGTCATCGACGCCATCAATGCCTCGAGTCAAATCGCAGGAGTCAAAGTCCAGTCGATTACGTTCAGCCAAACGGATGTTGCACCTGCTCCGGTCGTCGAGTCGACACCGGTCGTCGACGGAGCGATGGCGACAGAGTCTGACATCGATGCAGATGGAGCACAAGCACCCGTCGCGACGACGGCCGCGACACCGCTTCCGGCATCGTTATCCGTCGAAGCACCATCCTATCTCGAACTGATGGCATTCCTTAAACAAATCGAACGGACGGATCGGATTACGATCTTGCGTCAGATTCAATTGACGGGGCCGGATGAACCGGGTGCCGGAAGTGAGACGATTCTTCTTGACGATGAGATGATGGCGTTTACGATTGAAATCGAGACGTATTACCGACCTGATCTAACACAACTCGTTCCAGATAAGAAGACACCACTCAAGGAGACGACCCCGAAATCAGATCCCTTTGTCGATGTCACAGGAAATTAGTTTGGAAACAAGTGCTTCCCTTCACGGGAGAGGCACTTGTTTTTCGTTATACTACTCGTTGAGTGAATTAAGCTAGTTCGAAATCTATCAGAAAGAGCGTGATACTAATGGTAACGCAACCACCCTTGATTCTTGCTTCGGCGTCTCCGCGCCGGACACAGCTTTTGGACCAAATCGGAATACAGCATGAGGTGCGTCCTGCTGACGTCGTCGAAGTAGCGCCCTATCCGATGGCGCCTGCCGAATATGTCGCCTACTTATCCAATAAAAAAGCACGTGCTGTTGCTAAGGCGGATGAAATCATTCTGGCGGCAGATACCGTCGTGTCGATTGACGGTTTGATTTTGGAAAAACCGCTCAATCGCTTAGCCGCAAAGCAGATGTTGCGTCAATTATCTGGTCGGACCCACCATGTCTTGACGGGCGTGACGATTGTGATGAATGATCATGTCGAAACATTTACCGTGACGACAGAAGTCCGTTTTGCCAAATTGTCGCAGGACTGGATTATGCGCTACACGGAGACGGATGAGCCGTATGATAAAGCCGGTGGATACGGCATCCAGGCGGTCGGAGGATTATTCGTCGAAGCGATTGCAGGCGATTATTACAATGTCGTCGGATTACCGATTCATCCGATTGCGAAACGACTCGAAGCATTCGGAATCAAGCCGGAATTTGCGTAACGCCTATTAAAGAGAGGTCGGATGCAGTGATTGAATTGCCGAAGGATATGATTCAACTAAAAGGGCTGACCCGTGCGACGACAGTCGAATTGCTAGCATGTCTCGTCCGAAGTGGAACGAGAAATCAATCGCCGCTTGAAATCGCGGAAGAATTACTTGATCGTCATCCCTCGTTGATTGAGCTTGAGGCAGCGGGAGTCGGAGGACTGGAGAAGTCACCCGGCGTCGGCAAGGCGAAGGCGCTCCAAATCATGGCGGGACTCGAGCTCGGCCGCCGGCTCGTCACAGAACCGAAGTGGGTCCGACCGGTCGTTCGTTCACCGGAGGATGCAGCGGAGCTGTTGTTAGAAGAGATGCGCCTGTATCAACAGGAACATTTCATCTGTCTGTATTTGAACACGAAAAACGAAGTCATTTCCAAAAAAACGCTGTTTATCGGCGGTCTCAATACGTCGATTGTTCACCCGCGCGACATATTTCGGGAAGCGATTCGCTGTTCGGCCGCTAGCTTCATCGCCGTCCATAATCATCCGTCTGGCGACCCGACGCCAAGCCGGGAAGATATCGAGGTGTCGGAACGGATGGTCGAGGCGGGCAGATTGATTGGAATCAGTTGTATCGATCACCTCGTCATCGGTCACGGACAATTTATTAGTATGAAACAACGCGGATTTATGTAAGAATAACGTCTGAGGGGGAAGTGGACTTCCTGACCTCAGGCGTTTTTATGTTTTGAAAAATAGGTGAACTGTAAACAAGCTGTAACGTTTTAGCGCTTTTCTAAGAGTGCTTTTCCGTTATAATTAGTGGAGTTGTATTTTCAGAGAGGGGTTTTTTGAATAATGTTTGGATCATTTAGCCGTGAAATCGGCATTGACTTAGGTACGGCAAACACGCTCGTTTATGTAAAGGGGCAAGGAATCGTTGTACGCGAACCTTCTGTTGTCGCTTTCCGTACCGATACAGGTAAGATTGAAGCAGTCGGGAACGCAGCGAAAAACATGATTGGACGGACACCGGGCAACGTGACGGCACGACGGCCGATGAAAGATGGCGTAATTGCTGATTATGAAACAACTGCGACGATGATCAAGTACTTCATGGATCAAGCGTCAAAGAAAAAAGGATTGTTCTCATCGAAAACGAACGTCATGATTTGTGTGCCAAGCGGCATCACGTCAGTAGAAAAACGTGCCGTTGAAGATGCAGCAAAACTTGCTGGCGCGCGTGAAGCCTACACGATTGAAGAACCATTCGCAGCAGCAATCGGTGCCGGTCTTCCAGTATCTGAACCAACAGGATCAATGGTCGTCGATATCGGTGGCGGAACGACGGAAGTCGCAGTCATCTCGCTTGGCGGCATCGTAACGAGTCAATCGATTCGTGTCGGTGGAGATGAAATGGATGAGTCAATCATTCGTTACATCAAATCGAAGTATAACTTGATGATCGGTGAACGGACGGCCGAGACACTCAAGATGACGATCGGTTACGCACGAATCGATGAAGAGTCAGAAAACGAAACGATGGAAATCCGTGGTCGCGACCTCGTCACAGGTCTTCCGAAACAAATCGAAGTAACGAGTGCAGAAATTTGCGACGCGTTATCCGATACGGTCGATGCGATTTTAGCAGGTGTCAAGCACACGCTTGAACAAACACCGCCGGAACTTTCGGCTGATGTCATGGACCGCGGAATCGTCTTGACAGGTGGCGGTGCGCTCCTTAAAAACCTTGATTCTGTCATCGAAGACGAAACACGTATCTTGACGCTTGTTGCTGAAAACGCACTCGATTGTGTCGCAATCGGTACAGGAAAATCACTTGAGATGATGAATGTCCTTCGTTCGAAATCAGGCATCTCACAAAAAAGATAAGGACGGGATGAGCGATGAAGCGATTTTTAAATAATCGAAAACTGCTCATCACACTCCTTAGTTTTCTCCTTTTGGTGATATTGATCGGTATTTCGTTGCAAGGGCGTAACCAATCCCACTGGTATCAAAGTTTTGTCCGTGATACCGTCGGGGTCGGTCAACGTCTTTTCGCGACACCGATTGGCTGGATTGATGATACGGTCACTTCGATTACAGAAGTGCGTGACGTGTATAAGGAAAATGAGTATTTAAAATCACGTTTAAATGACTATGCGGAAAATTCCGTCAAAGTTCGTGATTTAGAACGTGAGAATAAAGAGTTAAAAGATATGCTCGACCTGGGTGGCTCGATTCGCGACTATACGTTACTTCCAGCTGAAATGATTGGTCGCACACCGTCCGAGTGGCAACGTTTCGTGACCGTGAACATCGGCGAACAAAAAGGGGTCAAGTCCAATATGGCCGTCGTGACGGCAGATGGATTGATTGGACGCGTCATTCAGACGAGTGCCTACACTTCGCTCGTTCAGTTGTTATCTGACACGAGTCGTACGAACAATGTCTCAGCTGTTGCGGACGATACAAAAGGAAAAGGGGTCTTCGGAACGATTGAAGGGTTCGATGAGGAAACAAACTTGTTGAAATTCACGAAAATTCCGAATGACGCGAAGTTAAAAAAAGGGCAGATTGTCGCGACATCCGGTCTCGGAGGAAAATATCCAAGCGGTGTTGTCATCGGCAAAATCGAGGAAGTGAAGTCGGATAAATACGGTGCTTCGAAAATCGCATACGTCAAACCGGCAGCAGACTTCGAACAGTTTGGTCACGTCTTCGTGATTGAACGAGAGGCGGAGGAACCTTTCGCTGAGACCGATAAGGGAGGGGACACTAGTGAATAACGTCAAGTTGTTTTTCGCCGTGTTCCTTCTTTTTATCTTGGAAGGAACGATTTTTGCAGGTCCGCTCGGTGACGGGTCACCGTATGCGGTCCACCTGACTTTGATTGCCTTGATGTTTCTCGGACGCTACGGCAAAATCGAACAGGCACTTGGTTTCGGCTTAGTATTCGGTCTGTTATATGACTTCGTCTATTCCGATATCATCGGTATTTACTTATTTGCGTTATCTGCCATTCCGCTTTTTAGTAGCTTCGTGCTAAAATATGTAAAGGAGAACGTATTGACGATTATCGTCACCTTTACGTTCAGTGCCTTATTATTCGAATTTGATATTTATTTCTTTACGGCTTCGGTCTTAGGTGTCGATGTTCCGTTTAAAGAACTGGCGACACAAATCATTCCGAAGAGTCTCATTGCACAGCTGATCGGGATTATCATTCTGTATTATCCGATGACCCGACTCGTGCAATCCACACTTGACGAGAAAAGAGGATGAGTCATGATTGAACGTAAGCGTTATGTAACGATGAAAGGTCATCGTGGTGGCCTTGCCGTTTATGTAAACGAACGGTGCAGTGTGGATGAATTTCTTGACGACTTAGAATTGACGCTTGCCGATAAATCCGTCGAGAACGGACGCGCCGTACCGATTACGTTCTTCTTTGGGCGACGTTACGTCGACGAAGGTGTCGTGACAGCGGTCGAATCGATTGTCGGACGACATGATTCCTTTTCATTTAACGGGTATGACAGTGAGTGCCTGACGAAAGATGAAGCAAAAGCATTATACGGGGAACGGACCTTCCACTATTTTGGTGGAACTGCTAGGAGCGGTCATGTCCTTGATATTGAAGGGTCCATCGTCGTCATCGGTGACATCAACCCTGGTGCTGTCGTACATGCGACTGGCAGTATCTATTGTCTCGGAGCATTAAGAGGAACGGTTCACGCCGGTAAAGGTGGTAATGATGAAGCAGTCGTCGCTGCAAGTATGCTACAACCGAAGTGGATTTCGATTTCCGACATCGTCCATGATGAACCGGATGATGCACCGGTACCGGCCTTAGAAATGGGTTGTGCGTTTATAGGGGAAGCGGGAATTGAATTTTCTCGACTCCAAACCGTTCCGCTTGCGCGGATGGATCAGTTTGCGATCGATAGTGAAAGAGGGTGACAGACATGGAACAAGTGAAAGAACAGGTACATAGAGATGCCAAAACGAACGTCGGGCGGGCGATTGTCGTCACGTCTGGTAAAGGTGGCGTCGGGAAAACGACGACGACTGCGAACATCGGAACTGCGCTCGCATTGATGGGCCATTCTGTTTGTCTCGTCGATACGGATATTGGATTACGTAATCTCGATATCGTACTTGGTCTCGATAATCGGAGTATCTATAACATCGTCGACGTCGTGACGGGGCAATGTAAGTTGCACCAAGCACTCGTGCGTGATAAACGTTTTGAAGAGATGTATCTGTTGCCTGCTGCCCAGTCTAAGGACAAATCGTCCGTCACGCCGGAACAGGTGAAAGCGATCATTGACACGTTGAAACTTGAATATGAGTTCGTTTTAATCGATTGCCCTGCTGGAATCGAGCAAGGATTCATGAACGCGATTGCGGGAGCGGATGAAGCCGTCATCGTCACGACACCGGAAAAAGCCGCTGTTCAGGATGCAGACCGAATCATCGGCATGCTCGAACGGTCGGAGCGTGAAATCGTCCCGCGTCTCGTCATCAACCGTGTCCGTTCACACATGATGGCATCAGGGGACATGCTCGACATCGATGAAATCATGCGTATCTTGTCGATCGACCTGCTCGGCTTGATCGTCGACGACGAAGAAGTCATCGCGGCCTCGCACCGTGGCGTCCCTGTGACGATGAATCCGGATAATCGGGCCGGACTCGGTTACCGGAACATCACGCGGCGGATTCTAGGAGAGTCAGTTCCATTACTCGACTTAAACGAACAACCGCAAAAAGGGTTCTTCGTGAAATTGAAAAAAATGCTTGGTATGAAATAAGTTAGGGAAAATAGACGAGAAGAGCTATGTTGCTTCTGGTCTATTTTTTTTGGAGGAATTCGTATGAAATGGATTAGTGAACAAACCCCGTCGCTTGAGCGTGTTGCGTTAGTTGAAGGCGGACGGGTCGTCGAGTACCATGAGCGGATGCGAGATGAGATTCGTGTCGGTACGCTGCTCTACGCGAAAGTCGATCGGCTGCATCCGACGCTTGAGGCTGCCTTTTTGATTGCGATCGATGGAACACCGCTTTACTTACCGATTAACGAAACACTGGAAACGTTACGCCGTTACCCGGATGTCCCGACAATCGGTCAGGCTGTCCAAGTCGGTCAGACCGTTCTCGTTCAGGTCGTCAAGGAAGGCACGGCACCGAAACAGCATAAAGTGACGCAAAACATCACCTATGGCGGACGCTATCTCGTCTATTTCCCGTATGGTCGGCGTGTCCGCTTCAGCCGGAAACTCGATCTCGTCACGCAGCAACAATTAGCGGAGCTGATTCAAACAAGTGAGATGGAAGGCATCTTGTACCGGACGGAAGCATCGCAAGCAGAAGTCGGTGTACTTGAGAAAGAACTGTTCCAGTTACGTGCCCGTCACGAACAAATGCTAAAGCAGGATAACTTAGAACAGGATGAATCATTGATTGTCCAGGAAGCGAAACGGCTCCCGTTCATCGAAGAAGCCTGTGTATCGAATCGAATGGAGAAAGAACGATTAGAGCAACTCGGATTACGCGTCGATCGTCCTGTGTTAAAAGGACGGCTCCCGGAGATGGAGCATGTCGACCGCGTCATCGAGAAAGCGCTCGAAAAAGTCGTTTGGCTCGATGGAGGCGCCTATTTATTGATTGAAGAAGTCGAGACGATGACAGTGATTGACGTCAATAGTGGAAAGATGATTTCCGTCAAAGAGCAAAAGCGGACGTTTGACCAAATCAATGAAGCGGCAGCCGGTGAAATCATGCGGCAATTACGCCTGCGCAACATCAGTGGCATGATTGCCGTCGATTTCCTGCGGGGCTCAAGTAAAGGGCAGACGCGTGTGACGCAATTGCTAAAGGAACGCGCCGCCCAAGAAACGAAACAAATCGAAGTCTACGGCTTTACGAAGATGGGCCTTTGCGAATTGACGCGGCAACGGCATGGAAAATCGTTACTCGAGCGTTCCATCGTACAAGGGAAGCCGTCACGGATTGCGATTCACCGACAACTCGAACCGAAGTTGATTGAAATTGCGACCTATGCGGAAGCAGCAGTCGTCCGCGTGCCGACTGGCGGATTAAGTCCGTTGTTGCTACAAGATGCACCGGTCGAGCTGTTGATTGTCGAAGGCGAAACCGGTATCTTATTTACGGGAACGAAGCAGGAATGTGAAGAATTTATCGGTCGTCAGCAAAAACAATAAGAACGTTATTGACAATAGTCAACTTCATTTGGTATTCTGAATAACGTTAGTTCGTTTGGAAGCACCAAATGACTACAACCGCACAGACCGGGTTTTAAAGCATCCGCTGCCCGTGATGGCGAGTCTGAGTTCCTAAGAGGAGGTGCACGTAATGTACGCAATTATTAAAACTGGTGGTAAACAAGTTAAAGTCGAAGCTGGCCAAGAGATCTACGTTGAGAAATTAAACGCAGACGTCGACAGCACAGTAGAATTCGGCGAAGTCTTGATCCTTGGTGGTGACGATGTTAAAGTCGGCGCTCCACTCGTAGAAGGTGCGAAGGTCGTAGCAACGGTCATCAAACACGCTCGCGCGAAAAAGATCACAGTCTTCAAAATGAAAGCTAAAAAGAACTACCGTCGTAAGCAAGGTCACCGTCAACCTTACACGAAGGTCCGCATCGAGAAAATCGAAGCGTAAGCCATGATACGTGTTAAGATTCGACGAGATGAAGCGGATTTGATCCGTTCCATCGAAGTGACAGGACATGCCGAGTTTGCTGAGCCTGGTCTAGATTTAGTCTGTGCCGGCACTTCAAGCGTGATTTTCGGAGCATACAATGCAATCGAGTCACTACTCGGGCAGGTCCTGCTCCTTGAAATGGCAGAACAACAAGAAGGTGGCTACTTTTATGTAGAACCGTACGCTGACTTAGCACCGGATGTCAGTGAACGCACCCAATTGTTACTGGAGGCGACTTTGGTCCAACTCGGAACCATCGCTGAAAGTTACGGTGAGTATATCCAACTTGAACAAATATAGGAGGTGGATTCCACATGTTGAAACTTAATCTTCAGTTCTTCGCATCGAAAAAAGGGGTAGGTTCGACAAAGAACGGTCGTGACTCGCAATCGAAACGCCTTGGGGCGAAACGTGCAGACGGTCAAACTGTTTCTGCTGGTTCAATCCTCTACCGCCAACGCGGTACGAAGATTCACCCAGGTATGAACGTCGGACGTGGTGGCGATGATACACTTTTCGCAACTGCAACTGGTGTCGTTCGTTTCGAACGTCTTGGACGCGACAAAAAACAAGTCAGCGTTTACCCAGCATAAGTGATCGATGAAGCAGACTCTAGCCACTTTCGGGGGTTAGGGTCTGTTTTTTTTAGGAGGGAACGACCGATGAAGGATGAGCAGGTACTTGATCTTTTAAAGACACTTCGTCACGAATGGTTGAATCGATTACAACTCGTTCGTTCGTATAGCGCGATGGGTGACGAGGCGGCGGTTGAATCGATTTGTTCAGTCTATCGCGAGCAAGCGTCACGAGAAGGACGCCTGACGTTGATTGAACTACCGAAAACAGCGCTCACACTTCAACGAGCGGATTGGACAGGCTTGACTGTCGAATATGATGTGATCGAGAAACCGAAGCAGATTGATGACGTACGGCTAGCGAAAATCATCGAGGCTGCGATTGATATGATTGAAGTGGGAGATGGAGAAGTATCCGTGACCTTCCATGAGGGCGTGACCATCGAGGTCTATCGGGATCTACTAGATATGTCGCGCCTTAAGAATCTAGTGACGCCGATGGAAATCGAGTCACAGACAGCCAATGAGTGTGTGATCGAAATTGAAAGTCTTCCTGTAGGGGAAGAGAAGTAATAGGAGGGATCTGACATGTTCGTCGATCAGGTAAATATTTATGTAAAAGCAGGAGATGGTGGACGCGGGCAAGTTGCGTTCCGTCGCGAAAAATATGTTCCAGACGGTGGTCCAGCCGGAGGAGATGGTGGGCACGGTGCTCACGTCGTTCTTGAAGTGGATGAAGGACTTCGTACGTTAATGGACTTCCGTTACAAACGCCATTTTAAAGCCGTTCAAGGTGAAAATGGAATGTCGAAGGGGATGCACGGACGGAAGTCGGAGCACCTCGTCGTTAAAGTACCACCAGGCACGGTCGTCTACGATGATGATACGGATGCAGTCATTGCCGATCTCGTTCATCACGGGCAACAAGCCGTCGTCGCTAAAGGTGGACGTGGTGGACGCGGAAACTCGCGTTTCGCGACACCTGCGAACCCAGCTCCGGAACATGCGGAAAACGGGGAGCCGGGCGAAGAGAAGTACTTGAAACTTGAACTCAAGATGCTCGCTGATGTTGGACTTGTCGGATTCCCGAGTGTCGGGAAATCAACGATGTTATCAATCGTCTCAGCAGCACGTCCGAAAATTGGAGCATATCACTTCACGACAATCACACCGAACATCGGTGTCGTTGAAACGGAAGACAGCCGTAGCTTCATCATGGCCGACTTACCGGGACTCATCGAAGGAGCAAGTGAAGGTGTCGGACTCGGTCACCAATTCCTCCGTCACGTCGAGCGGACGAAAGTCATCGTCCACGTCATCGACATGAGTGGAATGGAAGGGCGCGACCCGGTTGAGGATTACAACATCATCAACAAAGAACTGGCAGACTATAACTTACGTCTGACGGATCGTCCGCAAGTCGTCGTCGCAAACAAGATGGATATGCCGGATGCAGAAGCGAACCTCGAAGCGTTCAAAGAAGCTTTCCCGGACCTCGAAGTCTTTGCAATTTCTGCAGCGACGCGTCAAGGATTGCGTGACCTCTTGTTCCGGATCGCCGATCTCGTCGATGCGACACCAGAATTTGGTCTTGAAGAGCTTGAAGAAAAAGCAGCGACACCACGTGTTGTCTATGGTTACGAAGCACCAGAAGCTGGCTTTACGATTTCGAAAGATGAAGATGATTGCTTCGTCATCCAAGGACCACGGATCGAGAAACTCTTCACGATGACGAACTTCATGCGGGAAGAGTCGATTAAACGATTCGCTCGGACATTACGTCAAATGGGCGTCGATGATGAGCTCCGTAAGTTAGGTGCGATTGATGGGGACGTCGTTCGGATCCGTGACTTCGAATTCGAATTCATCGAGTCTTCGTTCTAAAGATCACGTAAATCATTCATTTAGGAAATGGAGTGTGAAATCATCGTGGACCCACTTCCCGCGATTCCGTTTATCTGGCTGCTCGTGTTATTGGTCATCTCAGCGTTCTTCTCTTCTTCTGAAACTGCTTTATCTAGCGCAAACCGCTTACGGATTTTGCATCAATCAGAAGAAGGCGACCGTCGTGCCTCACAAGCACTGCGCTTGTTCCAACGCTATGAAGAAACGCTGACCGCAATTTTGATTGGCAATACGATTTCGAACCTCGGTGTTGCGATGATTGGGGGATGGCTTGCGATGACGATGTCACCGGAGCCGTTACCACGCGTCGGCATCATTTTCGGAACGTTCTTACTGATTTTGTTATTCGGTGAATTGATTCCGAAATCTTACGCACGGGAACATGCTGAAAAGTACGTCCTCTGGATTAGTCGTCCACTGCGCATGTGCCTGAGTCTCTTCAAACCGGGAGTCTTCTTATTTTTAAAGTTGCGCCACGTTGCACTCGTCCTGATTGGTGCTGATCCGAAAGGACCGCTCGTAACGGAACAAGAACTTCGTGCACTCGTCGACATTAGCGAAGAAGAAGGCGTCATGGATGAAGCAGGGGCTGAGCTTGTCCACCGTGCCGTCGATTTTAAGAACATTACTGTCGAAGAAGCGTTGACACCACGAACAGATATTCAAGCGATTGATATCGATGACAGCTTCGAAGAAATTTTACGTGAGGTACAAAAAGGCGGTTTTTCCCGTCTGCCGGTTTATAAGGACTCGATTGACCATATCATCGGTGTTCTATCCGAACGTGATTTCTTACGCGAGTTCGTCAAAAATGGAACCGTCGACATCCGTGAGTGGATTCGACCGGTATCCTTCGTCGTCCCGCAAACCCATTTGATGGATTTGTTACCTGAACTGAAAGTGAAACAGTCACATATGGCTGTCGTACTTGACGAGTTTGGTGGAACGGCCGGATTAATTACGCTTGAAGATATTTTAGAAGAATTAGTCGGTGAAATTTGGGATGAGCATGATGAATCACTTGAATATACGAAACAGATTGGTGTAAACCGTTTCGAATGTCTCGCAGAGTATGATATTGAAGATTTTTGTGACCAATTCGAATTGACGATGCCGGAAACAGAAGCCCAGTCGCTGGGCGGCTGGATTATGGAACGTGTCGGTCAAATTCCTGAAGTTGGTACAACGATGACATATGAGCGTGTCACGTTCACGGTACTTCATGTTGAAAACCGCCGTGTCCGAAAAATATTAGCAACATTCGCGTCTGAAGTTGCTGAAACGGTCGAAGAACGATCTTGATCGACTTGGAAGAGGTCTGAACACAACACGTTGATTAAAAGCCGATGATAAAAAAGAAGGGATTGCCATCTATCATGGATGTGCAATCCCTTCTTTCAGCGTGTAGACAAAGTGATATCTGAAAATAAAAGTGTCTTTTTTCGTTGCTTTCCTCGGGCGAGGCGCAAGCCGTTGCTCCTTGGTCCTCATGGCCAACGAGCAGGGGCTTGCCTGCCTCTGCAGTGCGTTCCGCGACCCTGCAGCTTTGCTGTAGCGGCGCGGAAGATTGCCGCTTTGAAGACGAGGCGAGACAGGGAAGCACGAACTGTTGCTTCTCGATATCACATTTTTACGTTTCATAAGAGTTTGTCTACAGTCTAAAAGTCGAAGAGGCATATGCAATCATCGCTTAAAAATCAAACGTAATGAAAGACGATTCTGCCCTGTGCGCAAGAAACGCCGATGTTCCCGCTTTTATGCGGAGCCATCGGCGTTTTTTGTACATACTTTTTTCGTTCATGACGGTCAGGTGCATGCATTTTGGTTAGACGTCCAACTCGGAAACTAGGATGCCGAGATGATCTAACTTTTCAATTGCTGCTTCAAGCGCCTCATCACTGTCAGCTTCTAACGTATGGATGTGGACACCATCCGTCAGACTCGATAATGGGGTCGCCTGTGTTTCTTCAAGGCGTTCTATTAAAACGCGGACATCACGCCGACTTTTCAGCATCAACTCGCCCGTGATGAAACCGTAGACCGGATGTTCGACGATGACGTCAAGAACGGTGACGCCTTCGTCGACGATGGCGTCACATTCTTCTTTAAGTTGATCGTATCCATGACGGCAGACGATTTTTCGCCGTTTTCGTGAAGAATCGTTTTCTAGTTCGTTGAGTAAATACCCGCGAGCCGTAGCTACGACTGGATGACCTTTGGCTTTTAATAACGATAAATCCTGAACGATGACTTGTCGGCTTACACCCGCCTGTTTCGCAAGTGCCGTACCGGTGATCGGATGATCACTATCCTCGATAATCTGTAGGAGTAAGTTTCGACGTTCTTCTCCAGATTGTCTTCTTCCCATTGCCACTCCTGCCCTTCTTCAAAAAAATCATGTATCAAGTGTACATAAGAAATCGATACACCGCTCGACTTCCTCTTTTGTCGTATGAAGTCCAAAACTAAGACGAATCAGGCCGTGTGCTGCCGTTTCATCATACTGGATGGCACGAAGCGTAGAATTCGGTCCATTTTCGCCTGCCCGGCAAGCGCTTCCGGCTGAAACAGCAATTCCAGCCCGGTTCAGGGCAAGTAAAACGAATTGTCCATCCATCCGTTTCGTATGAATGGCACAAATCGAAGCCAGTTGATTGGGTGACTCGACGACATGATAACCCGCATGAGGAAGTCTTTTTTGTAGCATACCACGAAATTTCTGACTTGCGGCTTGGAAGCGAGGATTTTCAGATTGATAGTGCTCACAAGCAGTCAGGAAAGCGACGATTCCCGGGATGTCGACCGTTCCGGGGCGAATTCCAAGCTCGTGGTGGGCAGCGTAGTAAGGGCTAAAGAGCGGACGGCGTAAATAGACGGAACCAAGTCCTTTTGGTCCGTAGACTTTATGACTGCTGCACGTATAGGCATCAAACGAGTCGATTGAGAGGGGGTGTTTGAGAAATCCTTGCACACCGTCACAGTGAAATAAGATGCCTCTCGCCTGACAAAATTGAGCGATTTCTTCAACTGGAAAAATGAAGCCTGTGTCCGAGTTGACGTGTTGAATCGAGACAACACCGACTTCATCCGTGCAGACGGTCTTGAAGTACGTCCAGTCAAATGAACCATTTGGAAGCAGTGGTAAGAGAATCGTGTTTGAGGCGAGCCGCTCCAGTGGCAGGAGAACGGAATCGTGTTCGCAAGCAAGTGTCAAGACAGTTGTCTTTTGACTTTGACGAAGGAGGTGCTGTATCGCAATGTAATTCGCTTCCGAGCCACTACCGGTGAAAACGATATTTCCATCAGTTTGACCGAGTAGAGCTAAGAGCTGTGTACGTGCACGTTCGAGAATTTGTGCTGCTCGATTTCCTATGTCATGAAGTGAAGAACTGTTGCCGTAAGCTTGTTCAGCCGCCAATCGATACTGTTCAATTGCACCGGGGTACATCGGGGTCGTTGCCGCGTAATCTAAATAAATCATAAATGAATCGGATCCTTTCGTCTTGTCACTCGACTAAAAATATGCCAAACTTATTGTCAAGACAATAGTAAACTAAAAAAACAGAGGTGTAAAACAAATGTCTTTACATAAACATTTAGTGACCGATGTCTTGATTGTCGGGACAGGGCTTGCAGCAATCACGGTCGCACTCCACTTACCGGACAATCTGCGCGCATTACTCGTCACGAAAGGAACTAGAAGTGAGACGAACTCGATGCGGGCACAAGGGGGGATTGCTTCTTCGGCGCTCGAGGATGATCACGAGGCACATCGCGCAGATACAGTCCGCGCTGCAAAAGGATGGGTGAACCCTGAAGCCGTGGAGTTCGTAACACGCGAAGGAAGGACAGTGATTTCTGAACTCGAAGCACTGGGTGTCATCTTCGACCGTCAAGAGAATGGTGAGTACGCGGTTGGGCGTGAGGGAGCGCACGGTCTTCCGCGGATATTCCATAGCGGGGGTGACCAGACTGGGTGCCGGATGATGGAAACACTATCTGAAAAAATCACGCATCCAGTCCTTGAGCAGACCGTCATCACACAATTGTTAACGTCTGGCGGACGTGTCGTCGGAGCAGCAGGATATCGCGGCGAAGAGCGGATTGAAATTTCAGCACGTGCCGTCGTCTTGGCGACAGGAGGAATCGGCGGCCTTTTGTCGACTTCGACGAATGATACTACGATCACCGGAGACGGATTAGCACTTGCTGCTGCCGTCGGGGCAAACTTGTCTGATTTAGGGTACGTCCAACACCATCCAACGATTTTAGTCCACCATGGAAAATCCGTTGGCTTAATCACAGAAGCGTTGAGAGGTGCGGGAGCATACTTAATGACGCGCGATGGTCACCGTGTGATGGACAATCATCCGGAAGGGGACTTAGCGGCACGGGACGAAGTGGCGGCTATGATCACGGCAGTCCGAAAACAGGAATCGGTTTACCTCAACACGACACCGGTCAGACAGTTGGCGGAACGATTCCCGACATTCGCTCGAAAATGTGAAGAATTGAACATAAATCCGGAGCTTGTCGAGGTGACGACCGGCGTCCACTTTTTAATGGGCGGAATCGAAACGGATCTTGCAGGACGAACATCAGTCGCTGGTTTGTACGCAGTCGGAGAGACGGCATCAATCGGATTACACGGCACGAATCGTCTTGCTTCGAACTCGTTGCTTGAATGTTTTGTGATGGGAAAAGCCGTGGCACGGCAGTTACAGCTCGCACCTCGGAGGGCACTCCCTGCATTCCGACCGGTCTTTGGATGTGAGGATGATGTTTTACAGGAGAAGTTGAGTGAAGTCTTAACGGTGGAACTTAAAGAAGACCGTCTTCAAGCCACCCTTGAGCAATTAATGAGCGAGTCGGTTCAGCAAACGGGGCGGCAGGCGGAACAAAATCGATTACACATCATGACGGGACGTCTCCTCCTCGAAGGAGCATTACGTCGATTAAAAGAGGAGCGACAAACGAATGAACAGATGGCACCTGCAGCAACAACTTGAAGGATTTTTAATCGAGGATATCGGACATCAAGACATCACGAGTGAACTTTGTCTGACTGGACACGAGCAAGGGACGGGACGATTCCTTGCGAAAGAGGATGGCATCTTTTGCGGCGTCGCCGTGTTGCGTGAGCTTGCACGATTGCTAGAGGTGACATTCATTCAACAGGTTGAAGATGGACAAGCAATCAAGCGGGGACAAGTGCTTGCGGAATGGACGGGTGGACTGCGTTCGATTTTAAGCGGAGAACGGGTGGCGCTTAATTTGATTCAACGGACGTCAGGTATTGCGACATTGACACGCAGTGCTGTTGACCGGGCAGACGGACGAATTCGCATCGCGGATACACGCAAGACGACACCAGGTCTACGGATGCTTGAAAAACATGCTGTTCGCGTCGGTGGTGGCTTCAATCACCGGGGGCGTCTAGATGACGCCGTGATGATTAAAGATAACCACATCACGGCAGCAGGGTCGATCACGGAGGCAGTCAAACGGGCAAAACGTGCCGTCGGTCATACGACGCCGATCGAAGTCGAAGTCGAGACAGAAGCGGAAGTCAACGAAGCGGTCAAAGCCGGTGTCGACATCATCATGCTCGACAACCGAACACCTGCAGAAATCAAACAGCTCCGGCAACTGATCCCACCGCATATCACGGTGGAAATTTCCGGCGGTATTACAGTTGAGACGCTGCCAGACTACGCGGATAGCGGAGCAAATGTCATCTCACTCGGGGCGCTGACACATTCAGCGCCGGCACTCGATATCAGTATGAAAATTCAAGGAGGAAAAAAAGATGAGCTTTGATTTATTGGCGAATCAAGGGATTCCCGGACAGTACTTAGAAAAAACAGAGGCAGAATTAATAGCAATCATTGAAGGGGTCAAACACCGGATGGGCAGTCGGTTGTTTTTGCCGGCGCACCATTATCAAAAAGATGAAGTCGTCCAGTTTGCTGACGCAACAGGGGACTCGCTTCAACTGGCGCAAATCGCGAAACAGATGACGGAGGCCGAGTATACCGTTTTTTGTGGTGTCCATTTCATGGCGGAAACAGCCGATATGTTAACAGATGCTGAACATACGGTCGTCTTACCCGATATGCGTGCCGGCTGTTCGATGGCGGACATGGCGAACGGCTATCAAACGGAACGTGCCTATGCCTATCTCGTCAATCGGCTCGGTGACTCGATTTTACCTTTGACCTACGTCAACTCGACAGCAGAAATCAAAGCGTTCGTCGGACGCCATGGGGGAGCGACGGTGACTTCATCGAATGCTGTCAAGATGGTCGAATGGGCGCTTGCGGAACGGGATATTCTGTTTTTCCTGCCGGATCAACATTTAGGACGAAACACAGCGCATGCGCTCGGAATTCCGCTCGAACAGATGGCGGTCTGGGATCCGATCAACGATCAATTAGTATTTGATGGAGAAGACTCGGACATCCGTGTCATTTTATGGAAAGGGCATTGTTCGGTCCACGAAAAGTTCACGGTCGGTCAAATTGAACAGTTCCGGCTGACGGATCCGGCACGTCAGATTCTCGTCCATCCGGAATGCTCGTTTGAGGTCGTCGAAGCAGCAGATTTAAACGGTTCGACAGCGTATATCATCAATCAAGTGAAGCAGGCGGCAGCCGGCACGAAATGGGCGGTCGGAACAGAGATGAATCTCGTCAACCGGTTGGCGAAGGATTTTCCGGAGCAAGATATTGTATCCCTCAATCCATTCATGTGTCCCTGCTTGACGATGAACCGGATTGATTTACCACATCTTGCCTGGTCACTCGAACAAGTCGAGCGTGGCACGCCGGTCAACATCATCAGCGTCGATGCCGAGACGACAGAATATGCCGTCTTGGCACTGGAGCGGATGCTCGACCGATCATAAATCAGACAGCGCCTTGC
This sequence comes from Exiguobacterium sp. H66, assembly GCF_018618705.1. NCBI lineage: Bacteria > Bacillati > Bacillota > Bacilli > Caryophanales > Exiguobacterium > Exiguobacterium sp. H66. The sequence goes on along the minus strand of NZ_JACSMQ010000001.1, from coordinate 528,175 downwards.
CGATTAAACTCATCGGTGAGGCGTTTTTTGTCGGAAGAACATTTTGAAGCAAATCGGACTTATATGCTACAATAGCACGAGAGTTTGTAATTGGATGGGAGCGTTCTAAATTGATAGAATTCGTACGCGGCGAGGTCGCTTATGTCTGTGCGGAATTCGTGACGATCGAAGTCGGGGGGATTGGCTACAAAATCGTAGCACCGAACCCGTTTTTTTATCGGACCGGAGACGAACAGGTTATCGTATATACGTATCATTATGTGAGAGAAGATCAAGAAGTATTGTTCGGATTCCGTTCACGACGCGAACGTGCATTGTTCACGAAATTGCTTGGTGTGACAGGAATTGGTCCAAAAGGGGCACTCGCAATCGTCGCGTCAGGAAATGTTGACGCGCTTGTCGAAGCGATTGAACAGGAAAAAGAAAGTTACCTCATCAAGTTCCCGGGCGTTGGTAAAAAGACGGCGAAACAGATGACACTTGATTTAAAAGGGAAATTAGCCGAGCTCGCTCCGGATTATGTACCGAGCGAAGGGCTGTTCGCTCAAAGTAATGCCGAGTTGAACGAAGCATGTGAAGCCTTGACGGCTCTCGGGTACAGTGACCGTGAAGTCGAAAAAGTCAAAAAGGCGCTTCAAGCCGAAGTGCTCTCGACGGATCAATATGTCAAGCGGGCCCTTCAGTTGTTATTGAATGTGAGGTGAGGACAAAATGGAAGAGCGGATTTTATCAGAATCAGCCCATGCAGAAGATCAAGAAGAGTGGAGTCTACGTCCGCAAACACTTGATCAGTACATCGGTCAAGAGAAGGCAAAAGGAAACTTAAGTGTCTTCATCGAAGCGGCGAAGATTCGTCAAGAGACGCTCGATCACGTTCTGCTTTATGGCCCTCCTGGTCTCGGAAAGACGACACTTGCGACGATCATCGCCAATGAGATGGGCGTCGGTGTCAAGACGACAGCAGGACCGGCAATCGAGCGACCGGGTGACTTAGCAGCAATCCTCTCGTCACTCGAACCGGGAGATGTCTTATTCATCGATGAAATTCATCGGCTCAGTCGTTCAATCGAAGAAATTCTGTATCCGGCGATGGAAGATTATTGCCTTGATATCGTGATCGGACAAGGCGAACTGGCCCGCAGCGTCCGGATTGACTTGCCGCCGTTTACGCTCGTCGGTGCGACGACGCGGGCCGGGATGCTGTCTGCCCCGCTCCGTGACCGCTTCGGTGTGACACTGAAACTTGAGTATTACACGATGCCCGAGCTCTCAGCGATCGTCACCCGGACGTCACGTCTATTCGGATTTGAAGCAGACCGGATGGCGGCGGAAGCCATTGCGCTCCGCTCGCGTGGAACACCACGGGTCGCGAACCGACTGTTACGTCGGGTTCGTGATTTTGCCCAGGTCGCCCATCAAACGGAAATCGATGCGACACTCGCGACGAGTGCACTCGACCGGCTCCATGTCGATGCGCTCGGACTGGATGATGTCGATCACCGGTTACTCCGTTCACTCGCTGAACGGTTTGCTGGCGGACCCGTCGGACTCGAAACGATTGCCGCAACGATCGGGGAGGACGCACAGACGATTGAAGACGTCTACGAACCGTACCTGTTACAACAAGGATTTTTACAACGAACCCCACGCGGCCGGGTCTTGACACCGTTCGCGCGGCAACATTTAGGATTGAAAGAAGGAAATTGACCCATGGATGTAAACTTATTTGATTTTCATTTGCCGGAAGAACAGATTGCCCAAGTTCCCTTACTCGACCGGACGAGCTCGAAGCTGATGGTGATTGACCGCGAGACGGGAGCGTTACGTCACGAACGGTTCCATGATATCGTCTCGCACTTCAATGCGGGCGACACGCTCGTCATCAATGATACAAAAGTCTTACCAGCCCGTTTGTTTGGTGTCAAAGAAGAAACCGGTGGAAAAATCGAGCTGTTGTTATTGAAGCAGACGAGTGATGATGTCTGGGAGACGCTCGCAAAACCAGCGAAACGTGTGAAGCCGGGAACGGTGATTACGTTTGGTGACGGCTTACTTAAAGCTGAATGCGTCGAAGCGCTCGACGATGGCGGACGAATTTTGAAGTTCTCGTATGACGGTATCTTTTATGAAGTCCTTGACGAACTCGGGACGATGCCGCTTCCACCGTATATTCACGAGCAACTCGACGATCAAGATCGTTACCAGACGGTGTATGCGCGCGAACGCGGGAGTGCTGCGGCACCGACTGCTGGACTCCACTTCACACCGGAATTGCTGAAAGCATTGACGGATAAAGGCGTTACACTAGCACCGCTCACGTTACATGTCGGTCTCGGTACGTTCCGTCCGGTTTCGGTCGATGACGTCGACAGTCATAAGATGCATAGTGAATATTATGAACTGCCGGAAAGTTCAGCAGCAATTTTACGTGAGACACGAGCGCGCGGCGGACGGATCATCGCGGTCGGAACGACGTCGACGCGGACACTTGAGACAGTTATCCGTGATCATGGTGACTTCGTCGAAGCGACGGGGTGGACGGACATCTTTATTTACCCGGGGCAGGAAGTGAAGGCGATCGATGGTTTGATTACGAATTTCCATTTGCCGAAGTCGACGTTAATCATGCTTGTCTCCGCACTGTCGACCCGGGAACACATTTTACACGCATACGAAGAAGCCGTCGCAAACGGATACCGATTCTTTAGTTTCGGTGACGCGATGTTCTTAACAAGAGAGGAATTAAACCGATGACAAAACACGCAGTAACATACGAACACATTAAGACATGTAAACAATCAGGTGCGCGGTTAGGAATCGTCCACACGCCGCACGGTAGCTTCGAAACACCTGTCTTCATGCCAGTCGGAACGCAAGCGACGGTCAAGACGATGGCACCGGAACAAATCAAGGACATGAACGCAAACATCATTCTCTCGAACACCTATCATCTCTGGGTTCGTCCGGGGCACGACGTCATCAAAGAAGCAGGCGGTCTACACAAGTTCATGAACTGGGATGGCGCGATTTTAACGGATTCTGGTGGTTTCCAGGTCTTCTCACTCGCTGACCTCCGGAACATCACGGAAGAAGGCGTCCACTTCCGGAATCACTTGAACGGGGACAAGCTGTTCCTCTCACCGGAAAAAGCGATGGAGATTCAAAACGCACTCGGTTCAGACATCATGATGGCGTTTGACGAATGTCCGCCGTTCCCGGCGTCACACGAATACATGAAAGCATCGGTCGAACGGACAAGTCGCTGGGCAGAACGTTGCTTGACGGCACATGAACGGCCGCAAGATCAAGCCTTGTTCGGGATCATCCAAGGGGGCGAGTACGAAGACTTACGTCGTCAAAGCGCACGTGACCTTGCGTCACTCGACTTCCCAGGCTATGCCGTCGGTGGTTTGTCTGTCGGAGAACCAAAAGACGTCATGTACCGGGCGCTCGAATTCACGACGCCACTCATGCCGGAAGATAAACCACGTTACTTGATGGGTGTCGGATCACCGGATGCCTTGATTGAAGGGGCGATTCGCGGTATCGATATGTTCGACTGTGTCTTACCGACGCGGATTGCGCGTAACGGAACGTTGATGACATCAAGCGGCCGGCTTGTCGTCCGTAATGCGAAATATGCACGCGATTTCCGTCCGCTCGACGAAAAGTGTGATTGCTATGCATGTAAAAATTACTCACGTGCCTACATCCACCACTTGATTCGTGCCCAGGAAACGTTCGGTTTACATCTCTGTTCGACACATAACCTTCACTTCCTCGTCAAATTGATGGAGGGCGTTCGCCAAGCGATTCGAGAGGACCGTTTACTTGATTTCAAGGATGAGTTTTTCGAAGAATACGGTTATAATTTACCAAACGCAAAGAATTTCTGAGTTATCGTCTGACAAATCAATCGTTTCAAGGTATAATGAACGTGATTTGAATGAAAAGGAGCTGAGTCAGATGCAACAACTAATCACATTCCTCCCGATGATTTTGATCTTCGTGGTGTTCTATTTCTTGTTGATTCGTCCACAGAACAAACGCCAGAAGCAAGTCCGTGAAATGCAAACGCAATTATCACGCGGCGACACGGTCGTTACAATCGGTGGACTCCACGGAGTCGTACAAAAGGTTGATGAAACGACAGTTACATTAAAATCAGGGAATTCCCAATTGACGTTCAATCGTAGTGCAGTCGCGGAAGTTACAAAAAAATCAACGACTGTCATGGACGACGAAACCGTCGAATAAGGCAAGAAAAAGACGCTTTCCGAATTTCGGAGCGTCTTTTCTGTCTTTATATGAGAAAAACGATTGCTATGATTACCAATTCTTATGTAAGCTAGGATAGGATACGAAAGTTGTCTGAAAATATACTGGGGTTTAGAGAAAGGACAATGTAGCATGGTTAAGAAAGGAAAACTAGCCACGTTCTTCATTATCGTCGCCGCATTACTCATCTTGATCGGCACGACGTCGACATGGCTCTTGAAAGACACGAAACTCGGTCTTGATTTAAAGGGCGGGTTCGAAGTGTTGTATGAAGTTCAACCCTTAAAAGAGGGGGATGTCATCGATGATACAGCGATGAGCGCGACGTTGACGGCAATCGAAAACCGTGTCAACGTTCTCGGTGTATCGGAGCCGGACATCCGAATCGAAGGGAAAGACCGGATTCGTGTACAACTCGCGGGTGTCAAAAACCAAAGCGAAGCACGTCAGATTCTATCTTCGACAGCCGAGTTATCATTCCGTGATATCGACGATAAGCTGTTGCTTGACGGATCGGATTTAAAGGCGAAGGGTGCGAAAGTCGGCTATGATCCGAATACGAACGAACCACTCGTCGAATTAACATTGAAATCAAAAGAGAAGTTCTATGAAGTGACACAACAGATTTCGCAAAAACAAGCGCCGGATAATCGTCTCGTTATTTGGCTTGATTATGCGAAAGGTGACACGTACGAAAAAGAGATTCAAAAAGAAAATTCAAAAATTGTATCTGATGCGTCAGTCAATCAGCCAATCAACTCGGATAAAGCAATCATCTCGGGTGGCGATATCGACGCCGAGTACGGAAAACAATTGTCATCCATTTTAAATGCGGGGGCATTACCGGTTAAGCTTGATGAAATCTACTCGACATCAGTGTCGGCGGCATTCGGGAAAGATGCGCTTGATCAAACATTATTTGCATCAATGATCGGTGTTGCGGCAGTCTTCTTATTCATGTTGCTGTTCTACCGTGTATCTGGTTTCGTCTCAATCATCACGTTGTTGTTCTATATTTACCTCGTCATGATCTTCTTCAACGGAATCAATGCCGTCTTGACCTTACCGGGTATCGCGGCACTCGTCCTTGGAGTCGGGATGGCGGTCGATGCGAACATCATCACGGCAGAGCGGATTAAAGATGAGCTACGTAGTGGGAAATCTGTTTTGTCGGCATTCAAAGCCGGGAATCGCCGTTCATTCGGAACGATTTTAGATGCGAACTTAACGACGCTGATCTCAGCAGGTGTCCTCTATTACTTCGGAACGAGTACCGTCAAAGGGTTTGCGATCATGTTGATGGTTTCGATTGCCGTCACGTTCATCACGAACGTCTTCATCTCTCGTTACTTGATGCAACTTCTTGTCAGTAGCCGTTGGTTTGATAAGAAAAAATCATGGTTTGGCGTAAAGGAGAGTGAAATTCGTGAACTTTAATCCTACGAAATTCGATTATGTAAAACATCGCAAAGTCTACTTCACGATCACAATCGCTTTAGTTCTCCTGTCGGTTCTGTTGCTTTCATTCCGAGGCTTGAATCTCGGGATTGACTTCACGGAAGGGACACGGGTCGAAATTTCTTCGGAAAATCAAATCCAGGAAAGTGAAGTCCGGTCCGTCATTGAAGAAGCGGGGATCGACGCAAAAGAAATCGACGGGATTCAGTTCGCGCAAGGCGGTACGCTCGCGAACGTCACGTTCGTCGGTGAGTTCAGTCAAGAACAAGTCGCGGAAATGAACAAAACGATTGAAGCGAAATATGATAAAGCACCAAGTATTTCAACGGTCTCCCCACAAGTGGGTCGTGAGATCGCCCGAAATGCGATGTACGCTGTCTTGCTCGCTTCAATCGGAATTGTCATCTATGTCTCGTTCCGTTTCCAACCGACGTATGGAATCGCGACAGTGCTTGCTTTGCTCCATGATGCCTTGATGATCATCGCGTTCTTCTCACTCTTCCAAATCGAAGTCAACCTGTACTTCATCGCCGCCGTCCTGACGATTATCGGGTACTCGGTCAATGATACGATCGTGACGTTCGACAGGGTGCGTGAAAATTTAGGGCGTGCTGAAAAAGGCGGCAGAACCGTTTCGTTTGATGAATTATGCGACGTCGTCAACGAATCGATTCAGCAAACGATCATCCGTTCAATCAATACGGTCGTGACCGTCATCATGACGGCTGCCGCCCTCTATATTTTCGGAAGTGAAGCGATTCGTGGTTTCAGTCTTGCCTTGCTTGTCGGTTTGTTCATGGGGATGTATTCATCGATCTTCATCGCTGCGCAACTTTGGCTCGTCATGAAAAAACGCACATTAAAACAACCAAAACAAGCTTCATGAAGACAATCCGCGTTGGGTATCCCTGACGCGGGTTTTGTCTTATAATGGGGAAGTTGATTGGAGGGATTGGATGTATCATTCAAAAAAAACATGGCTCGACAAAGCAGTCGATCCGCTAAAAATAGACGAGCTGGTCGCGCAAGCGTCCGTCTCACCGAACGTAGCCCGTCTGCTAGTCCAGCGTGGTCTCGAGACGCCGGCGCAAGCAACGGCCTTTTTAGAAGCAGGGGACATGCCGTTCCATGACCCATTCCTGTTTCAGGATATGGAAAAAGTCGTCGCACGGATTAAAGAAGCTGCCGATCAAGGTGAAATGATCTTAATTTATGGGGATTATGATGTCGATGGTGTCAGTTCGGCTGCGATTTTGTGGCATGCGTTGACTGAAATCGGGGCAATGGCAGAATGTTATATCCCGAACCGGTTCACGGAAGGATACGGACCGAATGAAGCGGCCTTCCGCTGGGCGGTCGAAGAAGGATTCGGATTAATCATCACGGTCGACTGCGGGATTTCAGGTATCAAGGAAGCAGCCGTCTTAAAAGAGCTAGGTGTCGACCTCATCATCACCGATCACCATGAGGCGAAAGAAGTTCTCCCGGACGCCTATGCGATGATTCACCCGGGTGTCGATCGCAACTATCCGTTCTCAAAACTCGCTGGGGCAGGTGTTGCCTTTAAAGTCGCACACGCACTGCTCGAACGTGTCCCGACGGAGTTGCTTGACCTCGCAGTGCTCGGAACGATTGCCGACTTAGTACCGCTCGTCGATGAGAATCGATTGCTTGCGACAAAAGGAATTGAAGCGTTGAATGCAAGTGAGCGTCCCGGCATCTTGGCACTACGCCAAGTCTGTAGTTTGACGGAAGACGAACTGACGGAAGAATCGGTCGGGTTCGCATTCGGTCCCCGGATCAATGCGGCCGGTCGACTCGATTCCGCGATGCCGGCACTTGAGATGCTACTTGCTGAGACACTCGAGGAAGCCGTCGTACTTGCGAACCAGCTCGACCAACAAAATAAACAACGGCAAGATATCGTCAAACAAATCGCGGAAGAAGCGACAGCACTTGTCGAAGAAAAATATCTAGAAGACCGTGTGCTTGTTGTTGACGCGGACAACTGGAACCCGGGTGTCGTCGGCATCGTCGCCTCACGACTTGTCGAGAAATATCACCGTCCGGTCATCATGCTTTGTCATGATGCAGAGAAGGGGACGGCGAAAGGGTCTGGTCGCTCGATTGCAGCCTTCGATTTATTTGCCGAGTTGACGCTATGTGAAGACATCTTACCGCATTTCGGTGGACACCCGGCAGCTGCCGGCATGACACTCTCGTCGGATGACGTCGTCACGTTACGTGAACGCTTGAATGCACAGGCTGCCAAACTACCGGATGAAGCCTTCATCGCGACGATTGAGATCGACTTGCGTCTACGCGTCTCTGACGTTTCAATCGGATTGATTGAGGAAATTGGTCGCTTAGCTCCGTTCGGTATGGGGAATCCGGCACCACGGATCGTCATCGAAGACGCTAAAATTCGGGACATGAAACGGATCGGCCGTGATTTGACCCATTTGAAGGCGCTCTTATCGGATGGAACGTCAGAGTTAGACGGGATTGGTTTCGGTTTCGGTGACACGGTAGACGAAATTTCACTACTCGCTGAAGTCTCATTGATGGGGAGTCTGAACATCAATGAGTGGAATGGTTTTCGGAAGCCGCAATTGATGATTCAAGATTTGGCTGTCGCCGATTATCAGTTATTTGATTACCGCGGTGGGAAAAAACCATTAACGGACATTTTTGAGTTGCCAAAAGAACAGACGACGCTTGTTGCGTTTTCGGACGAGACAAAACAAAAATATGCCGAGCGTCCGCTGAATGGAGCGATTCATGAAAATATTGTGTTCCTCGACTTACCGGAGACGGAAGAAGCATTCTTACCGTACTTGAAACAGGCGGAGCGGATTTATTGTGCGTTTAAGGATGAAGGGTACTACTTCGAGGCGATTCCGTCGCGTGAAGACTTCAAGCATTACTTTAATTACTTCGCAAAATGTCCACGCGAAGAGTTGCGAATCGGACTCGTACGTTTGTCGAAAACAAGAAAATGGTCGAAACGTTCGATTAACTTTATGCATTCAGTGTTTTCGGAACTCGATTTTCTTGTTACAATGGAGGACGGGCTACCGGGTGTGAACCCTGACGCTGAAAAACGAGATTTGACGGAGGCCGCGACGTACAAGCGTCATGAAGAACGTCAACGTCTCGAGCAACAATACATTTATTCGTCACTCGCTCAGTTGAAAGAGCGTTTTGATACTTTAGTGGAAGCGGCGAAGCAGGAGGAAATGACATGGAGTTCAAACAGCATATAAAAGAGGTCGAGAACTGGCCGAAAGAAGGAATCAGCTTTAAAGACATCACATCATTGATGGAAAATGGTCCGGCTTACAAACAATCGGTCGATGCACTCGTCGATTACGCACGCAAGCAAGGGGCAGACGTTATCGCAGGACCGGAAGCACGTGGATTCGTCGTCGGTTGCCCTGCGGCATACGCGATGGAAATCGGTTTTGTGCCCGTTCGTAAAGAAGGCAAGCTCCCTCGTGAGACAGTCCGTGTCGAGTATGGTCTTGAGTACGGCAAAGATGTCTTGACGATGCACCATGATGCAATCAAACCAGGGCAACGTGTTGTCATCCTGGATGATTTGCTTGCGACAGGCGGGACGATTGAAGCAACGATCAAAATGATTGAACAACTTGGTGGTACGGTTGCCGGAATCGGGTTCTTGATTGAATTGGATGGACTTGGTGGACGTGAAAAATTAGCAGGTTACGATATTTTGTCATTGATTCGCTACGAAGACTAATGACAGGAATACTCTCCCGACGAACTTGTCGGGGGGGTATTTCTTTTTATTTTGACATCTTATAAAGATTTCACGATAATAGAAGATATATATTAGGGATTTAGGCGGAAGCAATCCCGGGGACTGGGTGAGGAAAAGGGATGACAAATAAACAAATCGTAAACGTAGAAGACCTTCTCGCTCGATGTGCGGAATACATGACAGAGGCAGAAGTGAACGATATTGAACGTGCCTACCAATTCGCAAAAGACGAGCATGATGGACAATTTCGTCGATCGGGTGAACCTTATATCATTCACCCGGTACAAGTTGCCGGGATTCTTGTCGACATCGGACTCGATGCCACGACGATTGTCGCAGCGCTTCTTCATGACGTCGTAGAAGATACAGACATTACGCTTGAAGAGTTGACGGAACGCTTTGGACCGGACGTCGCGATGCTCGTTGATGGTGTGACGAAACTCGGGAAAATTAAATATAAATCCAAACGTGAAGAATTAGCAGAGAATCACCGGAAGATGTTCATTGCGATGGCAGAAGACATTCGTGTCATCTTGATTAAGCTTGCTGACCGTCTGCATAACATGCGGACCTTGCAACACATGGTCAAAGAAAAGCAAGTTCAAAAAGCGGAAGAAACACTCGAAATTTTCGCGCCGCTTGCACACCGTCTCGGGATTTCGACGATTAAATGGGAGCTTGAAGACATCAGCCTCCGATACATCAATCCACAGCAATACTACCGGATCGTCTCGATGATGAAACAAAAACGAACGGAACGTGAAGCGCTCGTTAATTCCGTCATCGGAGAGGTCAATGAAGTGTTGGATGAAGTACAGATTGCTGCTGAGGTCGACGGTCGTCCGAAACACATTTACTCGATCTATAATAAAATGCAAAACTCGAAAAAAGAGTTCAGTGAAATTTATGATTTAATGGCAGTCCGGATCATCGTGGATTCGATCAAAGATTGTTACGCGGTCCTTGGTATCATTCATACGCAATACAAACCGATGCCGGGTCGATTCAAAGATTACATCGCGATGCCGAAACCGAACATGTACCAGTCGCTGCATACGACCGTCATCGGACCGAAAGGGGAGCCGCTCGAAGTTCAAATTCGGACACGGGACATGCACTTCATCGCCGAGTACGGAATCGCCGCACACTGGGCGTATAAGGAAGGAAAAGAGCAAGAGGCGAAATCGGGCTTCGAAGATAAGATTGCTCATTTCCGTGAGATTCTGGAATTACAAAAAGATACAGCGGACGCGGAAGAGTTCATGGAATCCGTCAAAGTCGATTTCTTTAGTGATATGTTGTACGTCTTTACACCAAAGGGCGACGTCATCGAGCTACCGAAGGGCTCTGTCCCGATCGATTATGCTTACCGGATTCATACGGAGATCGGACACCGGACGATTGGTGCGAAGGTCAACGGACGGATGGTTCCAATCGATTATAAATTGAAAACGGGCGATATCATTGAAATCGTTACGTCGAAGCATAGTTACGGTCCAAGTAAGGACTGGTTAAAAATCTGTGTCTCGAGTCAAGCGAAAAATAAAATCCGTCAATGGTTCAAACGGCAACAGCGCGAAGAAAATGTCCTTAAAGGGCGCGAGTTGATTGAAGCAGAAGTTAAAAAACTTGGTTTTGAACCGAAGGAAGTCATCACGGATAAAACACTCGAAGACGTCACGCGGAAGTTCAACTTCGGTCAAGAAGAAGACATGTACGCCGCAGTCGGTTACCATGGCTTGACGGCTGCCCAAGTCGCTCACAAATTGACGGAAAAGTTACGCAAAGATAAAGAATCTAAAAATCTTGAGTTGAATGACGCCATCAGTGAGATGAAAACATTTGACCGTCCGAAAAAACAAAATCCAGAAGGTGTGCGTGTCAAAGGCATCGACAATATGCTCGTCCGGATGAGTCGCTGTTGTAGCCCGGTTCCCGGGGACGACATCGTCGGTTATATTACGCGCGGACGCGGTGTGTCGATTCACCGTTCGGATTGCCTCAATGTTTTGAATGAACAAAATCCGGAACGCTTGCTCGAAGTCGAGTGGGAGCATGAAGGGAAAACGGTCAAGAGTTACAACGTCGAAATCGAAATCTCGGGGTACGACCGTGCCGGTCTACTCAATGAAGTATTGCAGTCTGTTTCAGCAACAAACACGAACATCGTTGCCGTCAGCGGTAAAGGCGATGACAGCAAACAAGCGAAGATTTCGATGACGATCGCGATCAATAACGTCAATCACTTACAAAAGGTCGTTGACCGGATTAAACAAATCTCAGACGTGTATGCAGTCCATCGCGTCATGATGACGTAAGGAGCGGATAGGATGAGAGTCGTTTTACAACGCGTCAAAGAAGCGAGCGTGACGGTCGAAGGATCAATCATCGGTCAAATCGATCGGGGATTTTTATTGCTCGTCGGTGTCACACATGAGGACACGCTCGATCAAGTCAATTGGTTAGCAGATAAAATTGCCGGGCTACGCGTGTTCGAGGATGAGGAAGAACGGATGAATCGTTCACTCGATGATGTCGACGGGAAGATTTTATCCGTCTCCCAGTTCACCTTATACGGAGACGTCAAAAAAGGGCGGCGTCCGGCATTTACCGAAGCCGCGAAGCCGGATCTTGCAAATGAACTTTATGAAGCTTTCAATACACGACTTCGCTCGAACGGTGTAACGGTCGAAACGGGACAGTTCGGTGCGATGATGGATATTGCCCTCATCAATGACGGACCGGTCACGTTAATTTTAGAAAAGTGACCAAAGTCTTGACAGGACTTCGGGAACGATGCAATATAAATGGTAATAGAACGATTTTAGAACCGATGACGAAGAGGAGTAGTCCAAGACCTCGTCTGCTTAGAGAGTCGCCCCTTGGCTGAAAGGGTGATCAGATGAATTGGGTGAAAGACCCTTCCGAGGTATTTTCCTGAACACTGCAGTAGGGAAAATCGTAAGCAGGCGTTAACTGCACCGAGTGGCTGAATTTTTTCAGCAACCAGGGTGGTACCACGGGATCTTCAAGTTCTCGTCCCTTTGCGGACGAGGACTTTTTTGTATTCATTTTTAAGGAGGAATTAGGATGAAATTACCACGCGGTACGTTTGATATCCTTCCAGGGACGGTTGAACGCTGGCAGTATATCGAAAATCAATTACGTGAGATTAGTAAACGATACAACTATAAAGAAATTCGGACACCAATCTTTGAAGAAACAGAACTCTTCAAACGGGGTGTCGGAGAAACAACCGACATCGTTCAAAAAGAAATGTTCATGCTCGAAAAACGCGGAAAAGATCAATTTACGCTTCGTCCGGAAGGGACGGCAGCGGTCGTACGTTCATTCGTGACGAACAAACTGTACGGAGCACCGAACCAGCCGACGAAATTGTTCTACATCGGACCGATGTTCCGTTATGAACGTCCGCAAGCAGGACGTTTCCGTCAGCTCCACCAGTACGGTGTCGAAGCACTCGGCAGTGAAGAACCGGCAATCGATGCAGAAGTCATCAGTCTCGCAATGAGCATCTATCGGTCATTCGGTCTGAAACAATTAAAACTCGTCATCAACTCGCTTGGTGATAGCGAAAGTCGTGCCGCACACCGCGAAGCACTCGTCAATCACTTCAAGCCGGTCGCACACGAGCTTTGTCAAGATTGTCAAAACCGTTTAGAAGCGAACCCGTTGCGTGTCCTTGACTGTAAAGTCGACCGGAACCACCCGAGTATGGCGACGGCACCATCGATTCTCGATTTCTTGAACGCGTCATCGAAAGATTACTTCGATCAAGTCTTGTCACACCTCGATGCGTTGGGGATTGAATATGTCATCGATCCAACACTCGTCCGTGGTCTTGACTATTATAACCACACGTCATTTGAAATCATGTCCGAGGCAGAAGGTTTCGGTGCGATTACGACGCTTTGCGGCGGGGGACGGTATAACGGTCTCGTCGAACAAATCGGTGGTCCTGCGACGCCGGGGATTGGGTTCGGAATCGGAATCGAGCGCCTCTTGATGGCACTTGAGAATGAACAAGTCCTGCCGGAAATCGACGAAGCGATCGATGTCTTCATCGTCGCCCAAGGCAATGAAGAAGTCGAAAAAACGGCGACACGCCTTCTCCAATTGATGCGTCTCGAAGGACTCACGGCAGATCGTGATTATCTTGGTCGTAAATTTAAGGGGCAATTCAAGGCAGCGGACCGGATGAAGGCGCGGTATACGGTCATACTCGGTGATGAAGAAGTCGAGCGTGGTGCCGCAGCGTTAAAAAACATGGATACAGGCGAACAGACAGATGTTCCCTTGTCGGCGGTCGCAGATACGATCGTCGCAAAATTAAAGGAGGCAGCACAATGATCGGACGCACACATATGAATGGACACGTGACGGAAGATGTCATCGGACAATCCGTCCAGCTAAAAGGATGGGTTCAAAAACGACGTGACCTCGGGGGATTAATTTTCCTCGATCTTCGCGACCGGACAGGAATCGTCCAAGTCGTCTTCCAACCGGAAAACGAACAGGCACACCGCTTAGCAGAATCGATTCGTTCCGAGTACGTGCTTGATATTAAAGGGAAAGTCGTACAACGTGAAAATCCGAACCCGAACATGCCGACGGGGCTCGTTGAAGTCGTTGCGGATGAAGTCGTCATTTTGAACGCTTCAAAAATGACGCCATTCCCAATCAGTGAAGAAGCAGAGCAAACGTCAGAAGATCTTCGTTTGAAGTACCGCTACCTTGATTTACGTCGTCCGTCGCTCCAAGAGACATTCCGCCTCCGTTCGAAAGCGTCGAACATCATGCGGAACTTCCTCGACGAACAAGACTTCCTCGAAGTCGAAACACCGATTTTGACGAAGTCGACACCGGAAGGCGCGCGTGACTATCTCGTACCAAGCCGTGTCCACCCAGGTGAATTCTATGCGTTGCCACAATCACCACAGTTGTTTAAACAGTTACTGATGGTATCTGGTTTCGAACGCTACTTCCAAATCGCACGTTGTTTCCGTGACGAAGACTTACGGGCAGACCGTCAGCCTGAGTTCACGCAAGTCGATATCGAGACGAGCTTCATGGACGTGGAGGACTTGTATGCAATGATGGAGTCAATGATGACGCGTGTCATGAAAGAAACACTCGGAAAAGATATCGTGACACCATTCCCACGGATGCCGTACGCAGAAGCGATGAGCCGCTTCGGTTCGGATAAACCGGATACACGCTTCGGTCTCGAATTGATTGATGTCGCGGAAGCCGTCAAAGGGGCAGGCTTTAAAGTCTTCGATATGGCACTTGAAGCCGGCGGCGAAGTCAAAGCATTGAACGTCAAAGGGGCGGCAGACAACTTCTCGCGGAAAGACATCGATAAATTACAAGAGTTCACGGCAATTTACGGTGCGAAAGGTCTCGCCTGGGTCAAAGTGACTCCGGACGGCTTAAACGGACCAATTGCCAAATTCTTTGACGAAGCAGCGGCTGCCCGTCTTATCGCAGCGACGGAAGCAGAAACAGGCGACTTACTCGTCTTCGTCGCAGCAAAAGCGTCAATCGTTGCCGACAGCCTCGGCGCACTGCGTCAAAAACTGGCGAAAGAACTCGGTTTGATTGACGAAACGGTCTTTAACTTCCTGTGGGTGACGGACTTCCCGCTCGTGACATTCGAAGAAGAAGACGGTCGTTTCTATGCGAACCACCATCCATTCACGATGCCACGCCGCGAAGATCTCGATAAACTCGAAACGGACCCAGGTAACGTCCTTGCCGTCGCCTATGACCTTGTCTTGAACGGATATGAGTTAGGTGGCGGATCGCAACGGATTTATGAGCGCGATATCCAAGAGCGGATGTTCAAATTACTTGGTTTCACGGAAGAAGAGGCGAACGAACAGTTCGGATTCTTGATGGAAGCATTTGAATACGGCACACCACCGCATGCCGGAATTGCACTCGGACTTGACCGCTTGATCATGTTACTCGCGGGACGGACAAACTTACGCGATACGATCGCTTTCCCGAAAACGGCGTCGGCGAGCGACTTATTGACTGCAGCACCGAGCCCGGTCTCGGACGCACAATTAAATGAGTTGTCAATCCGGACGGCTGTCAAACAATAATCATCACAACAGACTTTCTTCCTCTTTTGGAAGGGAGTCTGTTTCTTTTAGTTGAATTGGTTTTGACTAATTCAAGATTCTGATTTCCGTAAGAGTGATTGGAAGAATAGGAGGGGGCAGCAATGGAACGGAGTTTTTTTGAACGATCGCCGCTTGAGGTCGGCAAAGACTTGATTGGAAGTGTCCTGACGGTTGATGACGTCACGATGCGAATCGTCGAGGTCGAAGCGTATCTCGGACCGTACGATCAAGCTGCACATTCTTACAGTGGCCGCCCGACGAAACGGACGGCACCGATGTTCGGTGAAGCGGGGCATCTCTATGTCTACTTCACCTATGGCATGCATCATTGCTTAAATTTCGTCTGTGGAGACGTCGGACAAGGGTATGCCGTTTTACTGCGTGGGGCGGAAATCATCTCAGGTCATGAGATCATCGCCTACCGTCGATTTAATAGATCGTATCACGAACTGACAAAAGCCCAACTCAAAAACTTAGTCAACGGACCGGCGAAGCTTTGTCAGGCCTTCGGGTTAACGACTGCTGAGTCGGGAGAAGATTTGTATCAAGAACGGTTTCGACTCGTTGCGGGTCAAGCCGGACAAATCATCGAGACGACACGAGTCGGGATTCCGAATGCCGGTGAAGCGACACACTATCCGTGGCGGTTTTATGAAGAGGGAAGTCTTGGTGTCAGTAAAAAATGACAACAAAAAAGACGCGAGGGACGATGAAGTCCGTCGCGTCTTGACGTTTTATTTAGGAGTATTCGTCGTTTTTTTAGATTGTTGTTGTTTATAAAACTTATAGACGATTGGTCCAACTGTCGTCGCGAGCGTGATTAACGTTCTTAATTTTCCTTTTTTAGCCATCTGCCTGTCACTCCTTACACCGTTTTGTATTAATTATATTCCACGAAAACAAAAAGCTGAAACCTTTTCGGCATATTGCAGAGTAGGCGAATCACGAAATCCTTGAGATGATGAAACTAGACGAGTGGAGAGGAGACGAGATGATGAGTGGAATCGTATGGTACCGTGCTGATTTACGTGTCGATGATCACGAAGCCTTAGCACAGGCACGGCAGGCACATTCAACGGTCAAAGCTGTTTTTGTTCAACAACCGTTAATTACGAGACGATTTGAACGGGGACATGCTCAACTGAAATTCGAGCGTGAAACGTTACAGACGCTTCAGGAAGAGTTAGAACGACTCGGAATCGAGTTAACGATTTTAACCGGGGACGTCAGCGAACAGTTGGGACGGTTTATGAAGCCGGGAGACGTCGTTTATTTTCATCGAATGACAGGGTATTACGAGTTAATTGATGAGCAGGCAGTGCTTGCACAATTCACGGCACGCATCTATGAAACACAGACGTTGTACCGCCGTGAACAAATCGGTAGCGATAAATTGGCGCATGTCTTTTCGGCCTTTCGAAAGAAAGTCGAGCGGTCGGGTCATTTTGAACAACCAATCGCGCTTGAATACCCTACGGCTGCTATTACGTTACCCGCTTATGACTCAGATGCTGCGTTTCCCTTTGAAGGAGGCGAGATGACGGGGAAAGCAAGATTAAAGGCGTATTTGGAAGGACCCGTTTTTACGTATAAGGAAACACGGAATGGTTTCGGTCGGGATGATTCCTCCAAATTATCGGCCTGGTTAGCGAACGGTTCCTTATCCCCACGCCGGGTCATGGCAGAACTTCAAAACGCGGAAAGACGCCATGGTGCTAATGAATCGACATACTGGTTGTATTTCGAGTTACTTTGGCGCGACTTTTTTCATTTCACGATGCGTGAGACAAAGAACCGATTATTTCTTGCACACGGATTAGGAGAAGGGAGTAAAGTCTGGTCGACGGACGAGTCAATCATTTCGATGTGGATCGAAGGACGAACCGGGCAACCGTTCGTAGATGCCTTCATGCATGAATTTCGAGAAACAGGATGGATGTCGAATCGTGGGCGGCAAATTACTGCGAGTTATTTGATTCATGAGCTTGGACAGGACTGGCGCGTCGGGGCGTCATACTTTGAAAGCCAACTGATCGATTATAACGTCGCTTCAAATTACGGTAACTGGGCTTATATCGCAGGTGTCGGAAACGCGACTCGAATTCCACGCTTCAATCCTACTTTTCAGCAGCAAATGTATGATCCGACAGGCGCCTTCACGAAGCGTTGGACATCACGCTGAGCTGTTAAAAAAATATCATTTTTTTAGAAGCAGATTGAGTTGCAATTCGGTTAGGGGAATGCTATATTAAATGCAACAGATGGGGTTCCTGAGATGTACGAGAGCCGCCTTTTATCTTTGAGCCACTCTTTTTTGATAGGGAGTTTGACGTTCCAACTAGTAGTACATGCCTCGTAACACAGCAGGAGGACGTACGAATAGGAATCGGATAAGACACCCACCTGCACAGCAGGTTCAAAAATAAGGTATCGACACGGCACTTCGGGTCCCATCGTCTTTTTATTAAAATTAAAAAACGTTTTAAAAAAGACACGTCGCATGACGTTTTTTTTTATGATATAATTCCGAGTAAAACAGTATGAGAATTGTGAGGTTAGAGAAATGTTGCATCAATTTTCACGTAATGAATTAGCAATCGGTAAGACGGGACTTGAAGCATTGGCATCAAAGTCTGTCGCTATCTTAGGAATTGGCGGCGTCGGATCGTTTTCAGCAGAAGCACTGGCACGGAGTGGTGTCGGACGATTGATTCTCGTCGATAAAGATGACATCGATATCACGAACGTCAACCGGCAAATCCATGCCTTGCTCCCGACCGTCGGACAGCCGAAAGTCGATGCGATGGCAGATCGTTTGATGTTGATTAATCCCGACATTGAAATCGTCCGTCTGAAGATGTTTTACAATGAAGAAACGTACGAATCCTTTTTTGAACAACAACCGGACTATGTCATCGATGCATCAGATACTGTCTCGTTCAAGATTCATTTAATTAAAGAGTGTAAACGACGAAACATTCCAATCATCTCGAGTATGGGGATGGCAAATAAAATGGATCCGACACGGATTAAGATCGTTGACATCAAAGACACGACATATGATCCGTTAGCGAAAGTCATTCGGACACGTTTACGCAAGGAAGGGATCCATAAAGGGGTTCCTGTCGTCTTCTCGGATGAACCACCTGTCAAAATCATCGAAGAAGTGCGTCAAGTCGTCGGAAATGACGAAGCGGTTATTCGAAAAGCGAAGATGCCCCCAAGTTCGAACGCATTCGTTCCGTCAGTCGGTGGTTTGATTGCAGCAAGTCACGTCATCAATGAGATCGTTCGCGAAGCAGGCGTTACGATCGAACGCGTCCGTTAAAAAAAGCGACCACTTCGGTCGCTTTTTCGCATCTTGAATGGTTACGGCTGTTTTTTCCAAAACTCGAGTCGGGCTTGGAGTTGTTTCTCAAAACCACGTGGGCTCGGCTCGTAAAAGACCGGTTTTGTCCGCGCTAAGTTTTCCGGCCAATAGCTTTGTTTCACGTAAGCATGAGGAAACTGGTGCGGGTATTGATAAGCGACACCATTTCCGAGTGCTTCTGCACCGGGATGATGGGCGTCACGAAGATGCGGTGGGACCGGTCCACCATCCGAACGTCGTACGAGAGCGAGCGCCTTGTCGATTGCTGTGATGACGGTATTTGATTTAGGTGCCGTCGCCAAATACAATACGGTTTCAGCGAGCGGAATCCGTGCTTCCGGAAAACCGACGTATTCACACGCGCGAGCACAAGCGTCGACAATCAACAGGGCTTGTGGATCCGATAGCCCGATGTCTTCTGCGGCATGGACGTACAATCGTCTGACGATGAAGCGAGGACTTTCGCCCGCTTCAATCATGACGGCGAGCCAATATAATGCTGCGTCGGGATCGGATCCACGGATTGATTTAATGAAAGCCGAGATGACATCATAATGGCGGTCGCCGTCTTTATCGTATTTCAATGCTTTTTGCTGAATCGATTCTTCCGCGACGGCGAGGTCAATCGTGATTTCACCGTCGACTTCCGGAGTCGTCAAGACGGCGAGCTCGAGTGCATTTAGCAAGGCGCGATAGTCGCCGTCGGATAGTTTAACGTAATGATCAATCGCTTCTTCTGTAATCGAAATCGGATATTTTCCGAGACCGCGGTCTTTATCGGCTAACGTTCGGTTAAGCACGACACGTAAATCGTCTGCCGTCGGTGGTTCGAACCGAAAGACGGTCGCCCGAGAGAGTAAAGCGGCGTTGACCTCGAAGCTTGGATTTTCCGTCGTCGCTCCGATTAAGGTGATCGTACCTGCTTCAAGAGCAGGGAGCAACGCGTCTTGCTGCATTTTATTAAAACGATGGATTTCATCTAAAAAGAGAATTGTTTTTTGATCATCAAACTGCAAACGAGACTCCGCCGCCTTTAAGACGTCGCGTAATTGATCGAGTTTTGCGGTGACGGCATTCAACTGTTCAAAAGCCGACTTCGTGTAACTCGAGATGACGCGTGCGAGTGTCGTTTTCCCTGTTCCTGGTGGACCATAAAAAATGACCGTCCCGAGCCGATCGGCAAGGATAGCGCGACGTAAGAGGGTCGTCTCTCCAATTAAATGCCGTTGACCAACGATTTCGTCCAGTGACTGAGGACGCATCCGGTTGGCGAGCGGTCCAGCAGGATATTTTGATTCAAATAAATTAGCCATAGGTAGCGTTCCTTCTTTCCACGTGGATTCAGCTCCTACTATACTAGAAAGGATGTTATTTCGCATGATGAAAATCTCGACGAAAGGCCGGTATGGTCTGACAATCATGATCGCACTCGCTAAAGGAGGCGAACAAAAGCCGCTATCCTTAAAGAAAATTGCCCAGATGTATAATCTGTCGGAGCATTATTTGGAACAATTGATTGCCCCGCTCCGAAATGGCGGTCTGGTCAAAAGTGTCCGTGGCGCTTACGGCGGTTATAAGTTAGGGCGTAAAGCGGAAGAAATCACGGCCGGCGATATCATTCGTTTGCTTGAAGGACCACTCGTCGTTGTCGAAGGGGACAATTCTGATGAAGTGACGAAACGAAAGTTATGGGATAAAATCCAAAGTGCAGTCGATCAAGTACTGGATTCGACGACATTAAAGGATTTAGCGGAAGACGATGATACTGGATATATGTTCTATATATGAAAGGTGAGACGAAATGATGTATTTTGATCATGCGGCGACAACGCCGATGCACCCTGATGTACTCCAAACAATGACTCCATATATGCTCGAGCAATTCGGGAATCCGTCGAGCGTTCACGCGTTCGGTCGTTCCGGCCGGGCGGCGATTGACGCGGCACGTCGGACAATCGCGAGTGAACTGAATGCCAAACCGAATGAAATCATCTTCACGGCGGGGGGAACGGAGTCGGATAACTATGCGATTTTGGGTGCCGCGATGAAACATCAAGACAAGGGACAGCATGTCATCACGACACGCTTCGAACACCATGCCGTCCTGCGTGCGTTCGAAGAACTCGAAAAACGTGGGTTTGACGTGACGTATTTAGAAGTGCCGGAGTCGGGCGTCGTCACGGTCGACGCACTCGCGGCAGCGCTTCGCCCGGATACGATTCTTGTTTCGGTCATGTTCGGAAACAATGAAGTCGGGACACTGCAACCAATCAAGGAAATGGGCCAGTTATTAAACAAACAAAACATTCTCTTTCATACGGATGCGGTCCAAGTCTTTGGCAAGCTGAGTCTCGACGTCGAAGCATGTCATATTGACCTATTATCGGCATCAAGTCATAAAATCAATGGACCAAAAGGTGTCGGGATGCTCTACGTCCGAACAGGCGTCCAGTTAGAAGTGCAGTCGTACGGTGGCGAACAAGAACGGAAGCGTCGCGCGGGAACAGAAAACGTCGCTGGAATCGTCGGTTTCGCAAAAGCCGTTCAATTGATCGTAGCAGAACGTGACATACTGAAAGCCCAGTCGGAAGACTTGCGTCGCCTATTACTCAATCGTCTCGAGGCTAGTTCGATTTCCTATGAACAAAATGGGCATCCAGGACTGCCGCATATCGTCAATCTCTATTTCCCGCGTGTCGAGATTGAACCGTTTTTAATCATGCTCGATATGCGCGGAATTGCCGTCTCGAGCGGGAGTGCCTGTACGGCAGGTTCCATTGAACCATCTCACGTGTTGTCCGCGATGTACGGTGAAAATGACCGGACGCGGCAATCGGTCCGAATTAGTTTCGGCCGTGGAAATGATGCCGGGCAAGTCGAACTACTCGCACAAGGATTGATAGATGTCGTAAAATCGTTTCAGAACAAATAAGAGGTGAAAGCAATGAATACAAGAGCAAAAGCGCCAAGTGAGACGACAGTCGTCGTCGGAATGTCTGGCGGCGTCGACTCGTCCGTCACAGCACACTTGCTGAAAGAACAAGGGTACAACGTCATCGGAATCTTCATGAAAAACTGGGATGATACGGATGAAGACGGTTTTTGTACAGCGACGGAAGACTATGAAGATGTGATCGCGGTCGCCAATCAAATCGGCATTCCGTACTATGCAGTCAACTTCGAAAAAGAATACTGGGACAAAGTCTTCACGTATTTCTTGAATGAATATAAACTGGGTCGGACACCGAATCCGGATGTCATGTGTAACAAGGAAATCAAGTTCAAAGCGTTTCTTGATCACGCCATGCGTCTCGGGGCGGATTTTGTCGCGACAGGTCATTACGCGCGTGCGGTCTATGAAGACGGGGAACACAAGTTACTCCGTGGGGTCGATACGAATAAAGACCAAACGTACTTCTTGAACCAACTGTCACAAGACCAAATTGCGAAAGCGATGTTCCCGATCGGTCACATGGAAAAGTCAGAAGTCCGGAAAATCGCGGAAGAAGCGAACTTGGCGACGGCGAAGAAAAAAGATTCGACCGGTATCTGTTTTATCGGGGAACGGAACTTTAAACAATTCCTCAGCCAATACCTCCCGGCACAACCAGGCGAAATGCGGACACTCGACGGAAAAGTCATGGGACGTCACGATGGTTTGATGTATTACACGATGGGACAGCGTCATGGGTTAGGGATTGGTGGAGACGGAGAGCCTTGGTTCGTTGTTGGAAAAAATCTTGCGGATAACGTCTTGTTTGTTGATCAAGGCTTCCATAATGAACTGCTCTACTCGGAAGGATTATATGCGTCGGACATCAGCTGGACGGCACCACTTAAAGTCGGCGATACATTCCGCTGCACGGCGAAGTTCCGCTACCGTCAAGAAGACTCAGGCGTGACTGTCCGCTTGCTTGAAAATGGACGTCTTGATGTTGCCTTTGACGAACGCCAACGGGCAATTACACCAGGACAAGCCGTCGTCTTTTATGATGGTGATGTCTGCTTAGGTGGCGCAACGATTGACGAAGCGTACAAAGCGGGCGAACGTCTTACGTATCTTGCATAAGGGAGAGAACACGATGAATTATAACGAAGTAGGATTCAGACATTTAGAAGCGGGAAATTACGAACTGGCTGCGCAAGCCTTCAACGATGCGATTGAAGAAAACCCGAATGATCCGACGGCATATGTCAACTTGGGAACGTTGCTTCAATCGATGGATGATGCAGACCGGGCATTACGCTTTTATGAAAAGGCGCTGACAATTGACCCGACGTTCGCCAGTGCCCACTATGCAAAAGGGGCATTGTTCTTTGCGGCAGAGCAACTGGTCGAGGCAGAAGATGCCTTACGGCTCGCCTTACTCCATGGACTTGATGATGCCGATCTACACTTCATGCTTGGTCTGACGTATCAAAAGCTCGGCGATCCTGTCCGGGGAATTCCTCGCTTGAAACAAGCGACGGAATTGAACGGGGTGGACGTCGAAATTGCTTTCCAATACGGCCTTGCGCTCGCACAAAACGAACAGATTGAAGAAGCGGCAGAAATTTTCGAGCAAGTCCTGTTGTTAGAAGAAACGCACACGGACGCACGCTATAACTATGCGATTGCCCTTGCATTTCTTGGTCAGCAAGAAGCGTGTTATACGGAGCTCGAGACGGTTCTTGAATATCAACCGAATCATACGCTCGCGCAAGATGCGAAAGCGAAAATGGATTCTTTGTTGAAATAAGGTCAATGAATGGGTCTGACGCATAAGTCAGACCAGCATCAAGCCGTGTGACGGATGTTTCCGTCCTTCAACAATCAAATGGCCGATGATCCCACTTTTCAAGGGACCATCGGCCATTTTTGTGCAATTTTTTATTGTTCAAGAGGGTTTAATCCTTGCCTGTGTCATGCGACCGCTTTAAAGCGCGTTCCGTCTCTGTTCGTTTTGAAGATTGCGTTAGTTTCCGACTTCACGTACGACGCGTTGCGGCGGACCAGAAAAGTCTTCGTACGCCTCGTCCATATTTTTTGTATAGAGCTCAATCACATTTTGTTCAGTATCTTTAAAATAAGCGGAGTATTCTTTATCATTCGAAGTTTCTTGTTCATCCCATTCTCGAATCTTAACGGCAATATCTGCTTCCCGTAAGACGTTCAGAGCGTCCTCGAATCGGTTTTTTTCAATGTAAAAGGCGCAGTGGACGTGAGTCCCTCCTTCATCATAAAGCGAATCCCACTTCGTGACCGGTAGATTTTTCACAGTCCGTTCCTCGAATGTGAAATCTCGTTTGAGCCAGAGTCCAAGTCGCGTGTTTCCGCCAATATAGAGCCATGTCGCCCAAACGCCGTCTTGCGTCGCTTGTTCTTTACTTGGTTCCGCGTCATCTGGTGCCCATTGCTCGACAATCGGTATTCCGAGCGTCCCATGCCAAAAGTTGACAGCGCGTTCCATATCCTCTACTTCAAGTACTAATTCACATAAACCAGCAATTGGTAATCGTCCCACATGCTTCTCCTCCAATTCAATTTTTAGTTCAAGTTCACTTTCCCTGATTTTAAATCGATTAAACGAGTGCTATGATGATGAGAGCGTAGTAAATCGTAGTCTTTTAGAAAGTAGGTGGAGTGATGGAGCACCCTCATCAAGTCGTCGGTCGTGTTAAACGTGTGCTCTTCTCCTCCGAAGAAGAAGCGCATTCCATCGTATTGGTGGCTGTTAAGGAAAAAAACTTTGAATTGAAAGAAACTGAACTCGTCGTGACGGGAACGGGAGTCGGGATTGAACTTGGCGGTACGTATCAGGCGTTTGGCCGTTTAGTGGACCATCCACGGTTTGGTAAACAATTAAAGGCAGAATTAATTCGCCGTTCTGTCCCGATGACGAAGCATGCCGCTGTCCGCTTTTTGACGAATGGATCGTTTACCGGCATTGGTCCGAAAACAGCGAAAAATATCGTCGAGGCACTTGGCGAGGATGCGATTGATGTCATCTTAAAAGATAGCCGTGCCCTCGATCGTGTGCCTGGACTTAAACAAAAACAAGCTGACGTCATCTTCAGTCGACTGGCAACGCTCTATGGCGTTGATCAATTGATGTTGTTTTTGGCACCGTTCGACGTCACGCCGAAACTTGCAGCTAAAATTTATGCGGCGTACGAAGGGGATGCGATGGCGCGGATTCGTGAAAACCCGTATTCCTTGATGTACGAAGTGAGCGGGATCGGTTTTAAGACGGCCGATCAAATTGCCTCCCATCTCGGATTGATTGGTCTTCACCCGGAACGCGTTGCAGCGTCCGTCATGCACATACTTGAGCAAGAGGCAGGGGAAGGACATGCTTTTGCGACAATTGATTCATTGTTGCAGCGGGCACCCCGCCTGCTAGGCGAAGACCCAGGAGAACGACTCGAACAGGCAATCGAGTTGTTGTTGACAGAAGATAAAGTAAAACTCGAAGAAGGCTGTCTGTATCTGCCGACGATTTATTATGCGGAAGTCAGGGCGGCAAAAGAGCTGGCACGCGTCATGGCGAATGGAGCAGAGCAAGAAGTCGATGTCGCGACGATCTTAACGGCAATCGGTCAGCTCGAAGAACGTTTCGGGATGGAATATGCGACGCAACAACGAGAAGCGATTGAACTGGCCGTCAAAGCACCATTGATGGTCTTGACCGGTGGACCGGGAACCGGTAAAACGACGGTCATCAAAGGAATCTTACATGCCTTACAAGAAATCCACGATTGGCCGCTCGAAAAAAGTCAAGTCAAATCAGGTGATGTGTATCCGTACGTTCTCGTCGCACCGACCGGGCGTGCTGCAAAACGATTGTCGGAAGCGACCGATGTTCCGGCGATGACAATTCATCGGCTGTTGAAATACGACGGCTCAAATTTTCAATTGAATGAAGATCAACCAATCACCGGAAAAGTGTTGATCATCGATGAATCATCGATGATTGATATCTACCTCTTGTCGAGTCTCCTTCGCGCCGTACCGAACGGGATGAAAATCTTGTTCGTTGGTGACCGGGATCAACTGCCGTCGGTCGGTCCGGGACAAGTTTTGGCTGATTTAATGGATACGGACGGGATTCCGGTCGTACGACTCAATGTCGTACACCGTCAAGCGGAGGATTCGTCGATTTTACGATTGGCTCATGATTTGAAAAATCGGGTCACATCAGCTGATTTATTGGCACCGTTATCGGACCGCCGTTTTTATTCACTTGCTCCGCAGGAATCATTACGCGGGATTGCCGCCTTCGCTGAAAAAGCGTTAGCAAAAGGCTACTCGAAGTTCGACGTCCAAGTCCTCGCCCCGACATATCGCGGACAAGTCGGGATTGATGAACTCAATCTCGCGCTGCAAAATGTCTACAATCCGGAAGCACCGAAAAAACGGGAAGTGAAGCAAGGGAATCGGCTGTACCGGAGTGGAGATAAGATTCTTCAGCTCGTCAACAATGCGGAAGAAAATGTCTACAATGGTGATATCGGCGAAATCGTCAACATCTTTTTTGCGAAAGAAAACGTCGATAAAGTCGATAAAATTATCGCGCGGTTCGACCAGACGGAAGTCGAATACAATCGCAGTGACTGGGACCAATTCACACATGCCTATGCAATCACGATCCATAAAGCCCAAGGGTCGGAGTTTCCGATCGTTCTGATGCCGGTCTTCTTTACGGGCGCCTTTAAGCATTCGAGAAACTTAATTTATACGGCCGTGACCCGTGCGAAAACAAGTTTGTTGTTATTCGGAGATCCACGCGCCTTTCACAAGGCATCACAAGAAGAAGAACCACGTCGACGGACGCGGTTGATTGAACGTCTGGGTGGTGCGACAAAGACTTGACGGAATACGTTGGATAGGTAATAATCACGTTAGATGAATGGACGCAAAACGTTGATAGAAGATAAGTAGAGTGATGCAATCATGACGAAGAGAGAGATGGATTTGCTGCAACCATCTCCATGATGAATCATTTGAAGCTCCTTCTTGAGTCGAGTGAAAACACTTGCGGTTAATCCCCGTTATTGGATTTTTCGAGGTAACATCCGTAACAGAGGATGTTGCGAACGAGGGTGGTACCACGAGAGCGATGCTTTCGTCCCTTTCCTAGGGGATGATGCATCGTTTTTTTTGCGTTCAGGATGAACTTATTAATTAATTGGGGGTATTTTCGATGAAACCATTAAAACCGTTGACTGGCGCACAAATCCGTCAGATGTATCTCGACTTTTTCCAATCGAAAGGTCACGCTGTGGAACCGAGTGCTTCTCTCGTACCAGTGGAAGATCCAACATTGCTTTGGATTAACTCAGGTGTCGCGACATTAAAAAAATATTTTGATGGACGTGTCATCCCAGACAATCCACGAATCGTCAATGCACAAAAATCGATCCGGACGAACGATATCGAAAACGTCGGTAAAACGGCACGTCATCATACGTTTTTTGAAATGCTCGGTAACTTTTCAGTCGGTGATTACTTCCGTGAAGATGCGATCAAATGGGGCTGGGAACTCTTAACGAGTGACGAGTGGTACGGTCTAGATCCAGAGTACTTGTCTGTTACGATCCATCCGGAAGACGATGCGGCACGCCAAATCTGGCTTGAGCTCGGTGTTCCGGCTGAACGAATCATTCCGCTCGAAGATAACTTCTGGGAAATCGGTGAAGGTCCATCTGGTCCGAACACGGAAATTTTCTTTGATCGTGGTCCAGACTTCGGTGACGACCCGAACGATTCAGAACTCTACCCGGGTGGCGAAAATGAACGTTATCTTGAAATTTGGAACATCGTTTTCAGTCAGTACAACCACGATGGAAACGGGAACTACACAGAACTTCCACGCAAAAACATTGATACAGGAATGGGTCTCGAACGGATGGCAAGTGTCTTACAAAACGTGCCGACGAACTTCGATACGGACTTGTTCATGCCGATCATCCATAAGACGGAAGAAATGAGTGGTAAAAAATACCGTGATGACGCGAAGCTGGATGTAGCATTCAAAGTCATCGCTGATCATATCCGAACAGTTTCGTTTGCGATTGGCGACGGCGCATTGCCATCGAACGAAGGACGCGGGTATGTCCTCCGTCGTTTACTTCGCCGGGCAGTCCGCTATGCGAAGATGCTTGGAATCGAACGTCCGTTCATGTACGAGCTCGTGGATACGGTCGGTGGCGTCATGGTTGACTTTTACCCACAAGTTCCAGAGAAGGCGGACTTCATCAAACGTGTCATCAAGAATGAAGAAGAACGTTTCCATGAAACATTACAAGATGGTCTCGCGATTTTAAATACGGTCGCTCAGACGGCTAAAAATAATGGGGAGCATACGATTAGTGGGGAAGATGCATTCCGTCTTTACGACACGTACGGTTTCCCACTCGAATTGACAGTCGAATATGCAGAAGATCATCAAATGGCAGTTGACGAAGAAGGCTTCAAACGGGCGATGGATGAGCAACGTAAGCGGGCCCGTGCGGCACGTGAAGATGGCGGATCGATGCAACAGCAATCTGAAGTTCTTGCGACATTGACGGTACCAAGCCGGTTCGTCGGTTATACGGATGTGAAGACGGATGCAACGATCGTCGCATTGCTTCATGATGGAGAACATGTCACGGAAGTCGCGGCAGGCGAACAGGCACAAGTCATTTTAGACATCACGCCGTTTTATGCGGAGAGCGGTGGTGAAGTCGCGGATACAGGAACGATTGAAGGAAAAGATTTCGTCTTAGACGTCAAAGACGTACAAAAAGCACCGAACGGTCAAAACTTGCATACGGTCATCGTTCGGACGGGGATTGCACTCGCGGACGCTTCAGTCATCGCAGAAGTCGAAGGCGCAGCACGTAAAGCCATTACGAAAAACCATACAGCAACACACTTGTTGCATAAAGCACTAAAAGATACACTCGGCACGCACGTCAATCAAGCAGGATCACTCGTGTCAGCAGATCGTCTCCGTTTTGACTTCTCTCACTTTGGTGCAGTCACGGCAGATGAACTGAAAACGATTGAACAGGATGTCAATCAGGCAATCTGGGCATCGCTGGCTGTCGATATCGAAGAAATGAACATCGCCGATGCAAAAGCAAAAGGGGCAATGGCACTGTTCGGTGAAAAATATGGTGAAACGGTCCGCGTCGTATCGGCAGGAACGTATTCAATCGAATTATGTGGCGGGATCCACGTCAAGAACACGGCGGAAATCGGTCTTTTCAAAATTGTTTCTGAATCAGGTATCGGTGCTGGTACACGTCGGATTGAAGCGGTCACAGGAGCTGGTGCATATCGTGTCATGAATGCGCATCTTGAGACGCTCGAACAAGCAGCACGTGTCCTGAAGACGAAAACGACGGAAGTTCCGAGTCGAATCGAAGCGTTACAAGTTCAATTACGTGAGACAGAACGCGCAAACGAATCACTCCAAGCAAAACTTTCGAATATCGAAGCAGCATCACTTAAAGATGACGTTGAACTGATCAATGGTGTCCAAGTCCTTTCGAAACGTGTCGATGTGTCTGATATGGATGCATTACGTGGGATGATGGATGAATTGAAAGGTTCACTCGAGTCAGCAATCATCGTCCTCGGCAGTGCGCAAGGCGACAAAGTGAACCTCGTCGCAAGCGTCTCAAAAGACTTGATTGACCAAGGCTATCATGCCGGGAAGCTGATTAAAGAAGTTGCGACACGTTGCGGCGGCGGTGGCGGTGGACGCCCGGATATGGCCCAAGCAGGTGGGAAAGATGCTTCGAAATTAAATGAAGCGTTGGCGTATGCTTCACATTATGCGCAATCACTGGCATAATAGAAAAGTAGTGTAAATGAAAGAGGTGATTAACGTGAGTCAGATGGATCAAACGATGAAATTTAATTTTCCGGAAGACGATAGTAAAGCAGCGACACGGGAAGTGTTGTTGACGGTCTATCACGCTTTGGAAGAGAAAGGATATCATCCAATTAATCAGATCGTCGGATATCTTCTATCTGGGGATCCTGCTTACATTCCTCGTCATAATGATGCACGTAATCTAATCCGTAAGATTGAACGAGATGAATTGCTTGAAGAACTCGTCAAATCCTATCTGTCGGAGAGTGGAGACAAAAAATGAAGCGTGCGATCGGACTCGATGTCGGTTCGAAGACGATTGGAGTCGCGGTGAGTGATTTGATGGGCTGGACGGCGCAAGGCGTCGAGACCGTCAAATGGACAGAACCCGATTATCCTGTCGCCTTCAAGCGACTAGAGGCAATCATTAAAGAGTACGGTGTCGAAATCATCGTCATCGGACATCCGAAAAACATGAACGGTTCGATTGGTCCGCGAGCAGAAGCAAGTGAAGCGTTCGCGCGTGAAATCGAATCAGCGACAGGACTTTCAACAGTTCTCGTCGATGAGCGTCTAACGACGATGCAGGCAGAGCGTATGTTGATCGACGCAGATGTCAGTCGAAAAAAACGAAAACAAGTCATCGATAAGATGGCGGCAGTCATGATCCTACAATCGTATTTGGATCGGGCGAACCGGTAAAGGAGGAAATGAGATGTCTGAAGAAAAGCGCCAGTATCTCTTTCCGGATGAAGACGGTGGCGAACATCTTTTCGAAGAATGGTACCGTTATGTCAGCGAGCGAACAGGGAAAACGTATCTGTTCCTCGAAATGATAGGGAATCCAGAAGATGGCGCAGATGATTTAATCATCTGTGAGATTGATGAGTATGGAGAAGGCGACGATGATTTTGAACTGAGCCTGATCGATGAAAATGATGAGCAGACTTGGGATGAACTCGAGACTGCATTAAAGGAGCGGATGAATGATGCAACAGAATGAACCAACACGTTACGTAATTCCAGATGGTGAAGGTAATGATTTCGAATTTATGGAGCGGTTACGTTATGAGAGCCCACGCTCAAACAAAACGTATATCTTCCTCGAACCAGTCGGTGCTGACTACGACAACGCGGAAGAAGTCGACATCTTCGTTTACGAACTAGACGAGTATGGCGACGGAGACAATGACTTCAATCTTGTTCCGATCGAAGAAGATGACACGGAAACGTGGGATGAAATCGAAGAAGTCTTCAATACATTAGAAGACGAGCTTGAATAACCGACTCGTGTATAAGGTGATGTCGAAGGAGCAATGCTCTTTCGAGGTCACCTTGTTTTAAGAGAAAAAGGAGGAACCGATGGAGAACGAATGGAAGCACAATGCTGAAATCGAAAACAAGCGCCGCCGGACATCACGCCGGATTACGCTCATCATCCTTTCAGTGTTATTCACGATTTTCTTAGTAGCAGGTGCGGCAATCTATATCTTTTTAAAAAATTCACTCGAACCCGTCAACGCGGACGCAACAAAATCCGTTAAAGTCGAAATTCCGTTAGGTGCTGGAACAAGTACGATTTCAAATATCCTAAAGGACAAAGAATTGATTGCAAATGAAACGATTTTCCGCTATTACGTTCGCTATAAGAATGAATCGTCATTCCAAGCGGGAACGTACACGCTGACGCAAGCGATGACACCGGACGAAATCATCAATAAGTTGAAAACCGGTAAAGTCATGAAAGCAGCAGATGTCAAGATGACGATTCCTGAAGGGATTACGATGGATCGGCAAATCGCCGTGATTGCAAAAGCAACGGGCTTTAAGCAAGAGGCTGTTCGTAAAGCACTGACGGATCAAACGTACATCAACAGTTTGATTGAAAAGTATCCGATGTTAACGGATGAAGTGAAACAAAAAGGAGTACTCTACTCCCTTGAAGGTTACTTGTTCCCGGCGACGTATGAATTTGATAAAGGGAAAAACATCAATCAAATTGCTGAGACGATGCTTGACGAGATGGAAAAAATTTATGATGCAAATGCAAATGCGATTAAAGAATCAGGAATGACATTCCATGAAGTCCTCAGTCTTGGATCGATGGTTGAACGTGAAGCGGCAACAGCGAAAGATCGCCGTGAAATCGCTGGCGTTTTCAAAAATCGTCTTGATGATGGTATGAAACTTCAGTCGGATCCAACAGTCTGGTATGGTACGGGGGAAAACACGGCATTAACGACATTGAAGGATCTTGAGAATAACTCGAAATACAATACGTATAAATATGAGGGAATTCCAATCGGTCCGATTTCAACAGTCAGTAAAGACTCCGTCCTTGCCGTACTCAATCCGAATAAAACAAAGTATGTTTATTTCTTTGCTCGGCCACCGAGTGAAAAAAATCCAAAAGGACAGATTCTTTACGAAGAGACGTATGAAGAACATCAACGTAATGTCGTAAAGTATAAACCGGAATGGGTTGAATACGAAGCAAGTAAAGAGCAATGAGCATCGGGTTGGTTTGGGACGAGTATTTTCGTTCCAGGTCAACCTGTTTATGCGGAGAAGGAGTAGTTCGAATGAATGAGTTTACAGCGTATGTCGAAGCAATGATTAAGCCACGTGATTCGCTACTCGAAGAGATGGAAGCATATGCTAAGGAACATCACATCCCAATCATTGAGTTGACGGGGTCAGAAGTGTTATTATCGTTGCTGACGCTACAACAACCAAAGCGAATACTCGAACTAGGGACGGCAATTGGATATAGCGCGATTCGAATGGCACGTGCATTGCCAAACGCACGCATCACGACGGTCGAACGAAATGCAAAACGGTATGAAGAAGCAAAAGCATTCATCGCCCGGTCAGATGTCGCGGACCGAATTGACATCGTTTTTGCAGATGCAGTAGAATTAGCCGAAACCCTTGACCAAGAGTTCGATGCAATCTTCATCGATGCGGCGAAAGGGCAGTATAAAAAATTCTTCAACGGTTATGGGCGGCTTGTGCCAATAGGCGGGATTTTATACACGGATAATCTATTTTTACATGGTGATGTCTTAGAAACAGATCCAAAAACGTTTGATCGAAGACGACGACGACTCGTCCGTCTCGTCAAGGAATTCACAGTCTGGATGATGGAACAAGAACAATACGATACGACGATTTTTCCACTCGGAGACGGTGTTTCCGTAAGTCGAAAAATCAAGTCGGAATGATGGAGGAACAAAATCAATGCAAAAACCGGTTGTAATTGGCGTTGCTGGAGGTACGGGATCAGGAAAGACGACAGTCGCACGCTCACTCGTCGCAGCTTTCCCGAGCGAATCGATCGTCATGATCGAGCAAGATGCTTACTATAAAGATCAAAGTACACTCTCGATGGAAGAAAGATATCAAACAAATTATGACCATCCGTTTGCATTTGATAATGATTTGCTGATTAACCACATCAAATCGTTACGTGAAAACATTGCGGTCGAAAAACCTGTTTATGATTACGTTGCGCATACGCGAGCGGAGGAGACGATCAAACTCGATCCACGTGATGTTATCATCGTCGAAGGAATCTTAGCGCTTGAAGATGAGCGTTTACGGGAATTGATGGATATTAAAGTGTTTGTCGATACGGATGCGGACGTACGGATTTTACGACGGATGCAACGTGATATCAACGAACGTGGTCGATCAATCGACTCGGTCGTCGAGCAGTATACGAATGTCGTCCGTCCGATGCATCTTCAGTTTTGTGAGCCGACAAAACGCTATGCAGATATCATCGTTCCGGAAGGCGGAGAGAATCATGTCGCGATTGATCTCCTCGTAACGAAGATTCGTGCCATACTCGATTATCGAACAGCACTTGATGAAAGAGGATATTGATTCCAAAAAAGATGTGAATATACTATACTAGTGGAATAAAAAGGAGCGTGACAAAAATGGCAGAAAAACAGTATTATATGACGCTTGACGGTAAAGCAAAAATTGAGAACGAGTTAAACGAACTGAAGTCAGTCCGCCGTAAAGAAGTAGTTGAAAATATTAAGATTGCCCGATCTTTCGGAGACTTGTCTGAGAACGCAGAATATGATTCAGCGAAAGAAGAACAAGCGATGGTCGAAGGACGAATTGCACAACTTGAGGAAATGCTACGTAACGTAGCAATTATTTCTGAAGAAGAAAAGGATATTTCGGTCGTTAGTATCGGAACGACGGTCACATTCTTGATTCTTGAAGATGATGAAGAAGAAACGTACACGATTGTCGGAAGTGCAGAAGCGGATCCGTTCACAGGTAAAATCTCGAACGAATCACCAATCGCTAAAAGCTTACTCGGACATAGTGTAGGTGAGAAAGTATCGGTACAGGCTCCAGGTGGAGATTTCGCTGTAAAAATTACATCGATTAAATAAATAAAACGATGAAGCCGGAGCAATCCGGCTTTCTGTATGATGGAGGAATGAGTATGCCAATCGCTATCATTGGAGCAATGGAAGAAGAGGTCAACTTACTTCGGAATGAACTTTCTGAACGAAAAGACACGATGATTGCTAACTATCATTTTTATGAAGGTTTATTGAACAGTGTGCCAGTCGTCATCTTGAAATCAGGCATCGGGAAAGTGAATGCTGCGATTGGGACGACATTGTTACTGGATCATTTTAAACCCAGTGCCGTCATCAATACGGGTTCTGCTGGTGGATTTAAGGCAGGGCTGACTGTCGGTGACGTCGTCGTCTCGACAGAAGTCCGTCATCATGATGTCGACGTGACAGCATTCGGATATGAATATGGACAAGTACCGGGTATGCCAGCTGCTTACGTGGCAGACGAAAAACTTGTCGCGACAGCTGAAGCCGTCATCGAACGGATGGAGTCGATTAATGTCGTTCACGGTCTAATCGTGACAGGAGATTCCTTCATTCATGATACAGAGCGCTCGACACTCATTAAAAAGAACTTCCCGGACGTCGCAGCAGTTGAAATGGAAGCAGCACCGATCGCACAAGTCTGTCATCAATTCGATGTTCCTTTCGTCGTAACACGTTCGATCTCGGATAGTGCAGATGAGGAAGCTTCACTCTCATTTGATGAATTTTTAGAAATTGCGTCGATTAACTCTGCGAAGATGGTCATGGAAGTTGTACGAACGCTAGCAGATTCAGAAGCGTAAGGTGGACGGAGGAGGGCCCTGATTAAAGGGACCCTTCTTTTTTCTTTGACAAAAAAGGATTAACGCTTTATATTAGTACCAGATACTAATACTAAAGGAGCGACCACATGAATATCGGGATTGTAGGACTAGGGACGTCATTACCAGAACGTCGAATTACAAATGATGATTTAGCGAAAACGCTTGATACGAGCGATGAATGGATTCGGACACGAACGGGAATCGGTGCAAGACGGATTGCAACAGACGAAGTCGATGTAACGGATTTAGCGACAGAGGCCGCTAAACAAGCATTGATCGATGCGGACCTAACAGCAGACGATATCGGATTGATTGTCGTCGGGACAGCGACGGGACGTGCCTTTCCTTCAACAGCCTGTATCGTTCAGGAACGGTTAGGGGCGCTAGGCGCGACGGCATTTGATATTAGTGCTGCCTGCAGCGGCTTCATTTTCGCTCTTCAAACAGCATCAAGCATGATGGAGGCAACGAACTCTAAATATGCGCTTGTCATTGGGGCAGAAAAAATGTCGAGCATCGTCGACTGGTCAGACCGGTCGACAGCAATTTTATTTGGGGATGGTGCGGGTGCAGTCGTCCTCGGACCAACAGAACAGCAAGGGTTGAATGCGTTTGAACTCGGAACGGATGGGCGAGGGGCGCATCTGTTGTTTAAAGAGTTGGATGGGCCAATTGAAATGAACGGACGAGAAGTGTTTAAATTTGCCGTTCGAAAATTACCAGAGATTGTCGATAAAGTCATTCAAAAAGCGAACGGATCGTTGGAATCACTTGACTTATTGATTCCGCACCAAGCAAACTTACGGATTATCGACGCGGCACGCGAACGATTAGGCATCGATGAAAAGAAAGTCATCGTCACGATTGATGAACATGCAAATACATCAGCGGCTTCGATACCGTTGGCTTTAGAAGAAGCGCGGCGTCAAGGGCGACTACAGCCGGGAACGACACTTGTTCTCGCAGGATTTGGTGCCGGATTGACTTGGGGAGCTTCTTACATTACTTGGACTAAAGGGGAGAACATATAAGATGACGAGAAAACGAGTAGTAGTTACTGGTATGGGTGCACTAACACCGATTGGAAATGATGTGGATACATTTTGGAATGCATTAAAAGCAGGTGAAAACGGGATTCGTCCGATGGAGCGACTTGATATCGATGAGTATCCAACAAAAGTGACGGGTGAGTTACAAGGGTTTGATATTACGGAATTCATCGAAGCAAAAGAAGCACGCAAGATGGATCGATTTGTTCACTATTCACTGGTTGCAAGCATGGAAGCTGTCAAAGATGCAGGACTTGATGTCAAGTCGAATGCTGAACGTACAGGCGTATGGATTGGTTCAGGGATTGGTGGCGTTGAGACGATTGAAAAACAAGCGAAAATCTATTTTGAGCGCGGACATCGTCGTGTCAGCCCGTTCTTCATTCCAATGATGATTCCGAATATGGCTAGTGGTCAAGTTTCGATTTATACAGGAGCGAAAGGTCCAAATAACTGTTCTGTCACTGCCTGTGCTTCAGGTACGAATGCAATCGGTGAAGCGTTACGCGTAATCGAACGTGGTGATGCGGATGTCATGATTGCCGGTGGGGCGGAAGCACCAATCACGAACTTAGCGTTCGCCGGTTTTTGTGCGAACAAAGCGATGTCGACAAATCATGACCCGAATACAGCGAGTCGTCCATTCGATGAGGGACGCGATGGATTTGTCATGGGAGAAGGGGCAGGCATTCTCGTCCTTGAAGAATACGATCACGCGATTGCTCGTGGAGCAAAAATCTACGCAGAGGTCAGTGGATACGGTCTGACTGCAGATGCGTATCATATTACTGCTCCAGATCCAGATGGTGATGGAGGCGCACGTGCGATGGCGATGGCGATTCAAGATGCGAACATCGAGCCAACTGCTGTTCAATACATCAATGCGCATGGTACGAGTACGCCAATGAATGATGTTTTGGAAACGAAAGCCATTCATACGGTCTTCGGAGAACATGCAGCGAAACTCGCTGTGAACTCGACGAAATCAATGATCGGTCATTTACTCGGTGGTGCGGGTGGCGTCGAAGCGATTGCAACAATCAAGTCGTTGCAAGAACAAACGGTTCACCCGACGATTCATCTCGAACAACCAAGCGAAGGCTGTAATTTAGATTACGTTCGTGAAGGTAGCAGAGCATGGGACGTCGAGTATGCAGTAAGCAATTCGCTTGGTTTTGGTGGGCACAATGCATCACTCGTCTTTAAGCGGTACCAGCAAGCATGATTCTTGAAGGATTGCGCTCTAAACCGCCTGCATGACCGGTTTTCCGTCACAGTATTATCTAAAAAGTGTCATATTTCGTTGACCCCTACGGGAAAAATTGCGTGTTTAACGCACTTTCAGGGGCAGGAAAGACCCTGCTCGTGTCCGTGAGGACCAAGGAGCAACAGCTTGCGCCTCGCCCGAGGAAAGCAACGAAAAAAATGCTTTATCTCTTGATAACACTTTGTCTACAGCCTGGAGCGACCTACTGTCAATAAGACAGTAAGGTCGCTTTTTTGGTTGAATTCTGTTTGAATAATAGAGTCACTTTAAAATAAAAGGGGAAAAATATGTCTAAGCAATTTAAACTGTTTGTTTTAATGTTTTTAGTAATCGGAGTAATCATTAGTGGATTCGTTGTGTTTCAACAAAACACGACAGAGGAAGCCTCTACAAAAAAGCAACAACAGCATATGACAATCATTGAGTCATCGATGCCACGAGTACCGGATATTGCACAGGCAACAGATAATCGTTCACAAACGTTGCTTGCACAATTATATGAAGGACTATTTGTGTTTACTGGCGGTCCATCTGTCCGAAAAGGTCTCGCCCGAACGATGACTGTTTCGGATGACGGCTTGACGTATACGATTGAACTAAAAGAAACAAAGTTCGATGACGGTACACCAGTCGAAGCGCAAGATTTTGTTGATAGTTTTCAACGTGTTGCTTCAAATGAGACAAATTCACCATATGGTTTTTTATTCGAAGTTTTTAAAAATGGACGGCAAGTCAATGATGGCGAACTCCCACCGAATAAACTTGGTGTTAGAGCAGCAGGGAAATCAACGCTAATTATTGAATTAAATCAGCCGGTTTCGGATCTATCACAATTACTGGCCATGTCTGTCTTCTATCCTCAACCTGAAGTAAGCGAATGGTCGGATTTGAATGAAAATGGTCCATTTAAAATGGGTGAGATGAAAAAGGCATCCTACATGCTCGAAAAAAATGATCACTATCATCAAGCGACTGTCGTTCAGCTCGATACCGTCAAAAGTATCACCGCTAAAAGTATGTCAGATCAGGTGACAGCGTATCGAAATGATCAAGCAGACATGTTGCCACTAATTGAAGGATTTGATACGAATCTTTTGATGGGTGACGAGCCTACTTATCAAAAAAGTCGGAGCGGGGTCTTTTATCTAGCCTTTAATATGAACGATTCATTGTTTAAAAGTCGAAATGCCCGCCAAGCCATCTCTTCTACACTGATGAATCAACAAACATTGAACTTGCCACTCGGATTATCAGGGAAACCGACGAATCGTTTTGTAGTAACGGCGAGTGACTGGATTTCTCCGCATCAAGAGCAAACAACGACAAAGTGGAAACAGGCGACTAAGAAAAAAGTGAAGGTTGAATTGTTGAATTTTGATGATCAAAAAGCGTTAGAGCTAGGGAAAACAATTGAAAAAATTCTCGAAAAGCAGCTACCTGGAATCGATATTGTGACTAAAAATGTAGATATCGAAGATAAAATACGCCTTGAACAATCTGGCGATTTTTCCATGACGCTGACAGGCTGGATGCCTGACTACCCAGGTCCTCTCGCCTATTTAAATCAATTCGTATCAGATAATCCATTGAATAAAGTAAATTACAATTCAAAAGAATATGACAAATTGATTAAAGAAACAAGAAATGTAAAGACAGTAAAAGAAAAAACTTCAGGTTATCGAACTGCTGAAAAAAAATTGATTGAAAAAGATGCGGTCATCATTCCACTTTATCAGACAACGGAAAACATGTTGGTAAAAGAAGGGATAAACGGCTTGACAGTGCCAATTTATGGACCTGAATACTTGCTTCGAACAGTAAAGAAATCGAATTGATTAATTAAGGAAGGACATGGGATGCACTCATGTCCTTCTTGTTTTTTTGAAAAAATATTTAGAAAAATCGGATAAAAGCTTTGCAAAATTATCAGAACATTGTAAACTATTTGTAACGGAGAGTTTTGTTCGGCCAAAAAGGACTACTTTTTTTCGGGCAAAAACTTTAGATTACTAGCTTTGGAAATTTTAGGGGGGTCATCGTATCATGAAAAAGAAAAGTTTTGCACTCGCTACCTCAGTAGCGCTCGTATCAAGCGCATTCCTTGCTGCTTGTTCGACGACTGATTCAAATGATTCATCGGGCGATAACGGTTCGGACAAAAAATCAAGTGAGCAGACGCTTAACCTGATCGAAAGCGCGGATATCCCGACGCTTAACCCAACAACTTCTACGGACGCTGTTTCTTTCAACGTCTTGAACAACACGATGGAAGGTCTTTACCGTTTGGATGACAAGCAACAGCCAACACCAGGTATTGCAGAAAGCCATACGGTTTCTGACGACAAATTGACGTACACGTTCAAGCTACGTGATGCTAACTGGTCTGATGGTACACCAATCACTGCAAAAGACTTCGAGTACGCTTGGAAAGAAGTGCTTAACCCAGAAAACGCATCGCAATATGCGTACGTATTCTACAACATCGAAGGTGCTGAAGAATACAACACGAAAAAAGGCGAGCGTGACGCGGTAGGCGTTAAAGCAGTTGATGATAAAACGTTCGAAGTAAAATTAAAATCACCTGCAGATTATTTCCTCGGATTGACTGGATTCGGTCCATTCATGCCGAAATCGGAAGAACTTTCGAAAGAAATCGGTAAGGGCTTCGGTACGACAGCTGACAAATCACTTTACAATGGACCATTCAAGTTAACGGAATGGACACGTGAACAAGGCTGGAAAATGGTTAAAAACGATAACTACTGGGATAAAGATAGCGTCAAATTGGACACGATCAATGTTAAGGTCGTAAAAGAAATTTCGACTGCTGTTAACCTTTACGAAAAAGGGACAATCGACCGTACAGGTCTTTCATCTGAATTCGTAGCTCAGTATCAAGATAATAAAGAATTCCAAACTAAAGGTGAATCAACAATCTTCTACCTTTACTTGAATACGAAAGTTAAAGCACTCGAAAATGAAAAAATTCGCCGTGCAATCGATATGGGATATAACAAAAAAGGCATCACGGATGTCATCCTTGCAAACGGATCACTTCCAGCAAACTATCTTGTACCAAAAGACTTCGCGAAAGATGCTGACGGAAAAGACTTCCGTGAAAAGTATCCAACATTCAACGAGTTCAATGCGGATGAAGCGAAAAAACTTTGGGAAGAGGGCTTAAAAGAAATCGGCAAAGATTCAGTCGAACTTGAGCTTCTTAACTATGATAGTGATGATGCGAAGAAAATCGGTGAATTCTTGAAAGGCGAGCTTGAGAAGAACCTTCCAGGTATGAAAGTCACAATCAAGCAACAACCGTTCAAAAACAAACTTGATCTTGAAAACAAAGGCGACTTCGAGTTCTCATTCGCAGGCTGGGGTCCTGACTATCAAGATCCAATGACGTTCCTCGATCTCTTCTTGACTGATGGACCATATAACCGTGGTGACTGGTCAGATCCAGAGTACGACAAACTCGTCAAAGATGCACAAACACAAACGGATGCAGCAAAACGTTGGTCTGAGCTTCAAGAAGCAGAGAAAATCCTTCTTGATTCTGCGGGAATCTCACCTGTTTATCAACGTGGACGTGCGTTCCTCGTTAAACCATACGTAAAAGGTATTGTCGAGCATAACTTCGGCGCAGACTTCTCTTACAAATGGGCTTCAATCGAAGGTAAATAAAATGTCAAGAGAGCGTCTCTATTGTAGAGATGCTCTCTTTTTTTGACAAAAGGTCCCATACTCTTTACACAAAGAGCACGGGACCTTTTTTAATGAAAGAATTGATTATTTTTTGACTTTAGCACGTTTACGTTGGAGCCCCATGGCTTTTTCTACTTTAGCAAGTTTACGAGAAGCGACGAGGTCAGCTTTTTCACGGCCTTGATCTAAAATGACATCGAGTTCTTCTGAATCGATTAACTCATAATAGCGTTTTTGAATCGGCTCGAGCTCGGCAATGATTGCTTCAGCAACATCTGCTTTGAACACGCCATAATTTGAACCTTCGTATTTCGCTTCGAGCTCGGCGATGGAGATATTAGCGAGTAATGAATAGATTTCGAGTAAGTTTGAGACACCCGGTTTGTTTTCCCGATCGAACTTAACAATTCCTTCCGAATCCGTCACGGCCGACTTAATTTTTTTACGGATACTAGCTGGTTCATCGAGCATCGTGATGTAGCCTTTTGGATTCGTATCTGTTTTAGACATTTTTTTCTCTGGCGTCGTCAAACTCATGATACGAGCACCTGTTTCTGCGATGACTGGCTCAGGCATTTTAAAGGTTTCATAGTACCGGCTATTGAATCGTTGTGCTAAGTCGCGTGTCAACTCGATGTGTTGTTTTTGATCTTCACCGACAGGAACGAGTTCCGCATCATATAAAAGGATGTCAGAGGCCATTAACGTCGGATAGACGAAGAGACCTGCGCCAATCCGCTCTTTTCCTTGTGATTTATCTTTGTATTGCGTCATGCGTTCAAGTTCACCCATACCTGCTAGGCACGTTAACATCCATCCGAGCTGCGCGTGTGCTTTGACTTCTGATTGGACGAAAATCGTCGCTTTTTCTGGGTCGAGACCACTTGCAATATACAGTGCAGCGAGGGCACGTGTATTGTTCATCAACTCGACACGGTCAATCTCGACTGTGATCGAATGGAGATCGACGATACAATAATAGGCATCATGCTCATCTTGTAAGTTGACAAAATGCTTCATCGCCCCAATGTAGTTTCCTAGCGTGACTGTACCGGTTGGTTTAATACCTGAAAAAATCGTTTTCATAATCGTTTCCCTCCGAAAATAGAATAAAAAAAGATGACTCGTCCCTTGAATAATCAAGGGACGAGTCATCGCGTTGCCACCCAAGTTGCTATGATAATAGCCGCTCTAAACTGCTGTAACGGGCAATCCCGTCTGACTCTACTTCACTGTTCAAGTCAGCCACTCCGAAGTCCATTCCATCTGCATCCACTATCCATTCACACCAACCATGGACTCTCTTAAAGTGACGACTCGATGTACTACTCTTCTTCACCGTGTTATTATACATGTAACTTAACAAGATTTTACCATAGACCATTGTCTAGCGTCACGAAAAATTCGTTTAAACGAATGACAAAAGCAATGAGAAAACAATGCACAATAAGCCGCTAGACAAGTATGGCCCTGTCCGGTTTAAAGAACGTTTCCGCTTTTCTTCATACACTTCGTGCTCTTCATCCTCGTCCTCGTGATACTCACCATCGATTTCTCGTAATCTTGCCTCACGTTGTTTTTTGAACCCGGCAGTCAGTCCTCTAAAAAATCCATTTGCAGACATGTTAGAAAATAAACCGATTGCCATTAAGATGAATCCTGAGATAAATAACCCACCCGAAAAGTGATAAAAAAAAGAATGGGTTGAATCCGTGAAACTCGCCCAAATGGTGTAAATAATCGATAAAATTAAAGCGATTAAAATCGGACGAAACAAGTGAAAACGCATAGTAGTCCCCCTTAATATGGATTATGAATCCATTATACGCAATGCCCCCGAAAGTTACGAATTTATTACGGTTATATATCTTAAAACAGCAAATAGTGTGACTATTCACTTGACGTTATTGTTATTCTCACATAAAATCAACTTATCACTTCGTTTGAATTTTCGAAACCAGGTCAATGCATTTTGGGGAATGCATGTGGGTTCGATCCAACGTTATTGATGTCATAACTGTTTATGGCAACTTGAAAATTGAAAAGGAGATGACTCACCGATGAAGAAAAAAACTGTCGGTCTCGCGTTATCAGTCATGCTTGCAGGGAGTGTAGTCCTTGCAGGATGTTCGACGAGCGGAGATAAAGATTCAGGTTCTTCAGACAAGAAAAACTTGCGCTTAACGAGTACGTCCGATATTACGACGGTCGACCCGGCTAAAGCAACGGATTCAGTCGCATTTGATATGATTGGGAACACGATGGAAGGACTCTACCGGTTAGACAAAGAAGGTAAGGCGATTCCTGCACTAGCCGAAAAAACAGATATCTCGAGTGATAACCTCACGTACACGTTTACACTTCGTGAATCGAAATGGTCTGATGGTTCTCCAGTCAAAGCACAAGATTTTGAATTTGCTTGGAAACGTGCAGTTGATCCAGAAACAGGTTCAGGATATGCCTATATCTTTGATACCGTCAAAAATGGTACAGCTGTCTCACAAGGGAAAAAACCAGTTGATGAATTAGGAGTCAAAGCACTTGATGATAAAACGCTTGAAGTAACACTTGAGCGTCCATCGCCGTACTTCTTGTCACTGACGTCATTTGGAACATATACACCGATTAGTGAAGATTTTTATAAAAAGAACGAAAAAGACTTTTCACTTCAACCGGATAAATTGTTATACAACGGACCATTCGTTTGGACATCTTGGAAAACAGATTCAAAACGTGTCTTGACGAAGAATGAAAACTACTGGGATAAAGATGCCGTCAGTCTTGACGAAGTAACGATTCGTGTCGTTAAAGATTCGTCAACGGTTACTAACCTGTATGAATCGAATGACATTGATTATGCTGGCTTAACATCTGAACAAGTTGCTGTTTATGAATCGAAACCTGAATTCAATACGGCATTACGTTCTACGATCGCTTATTTGAAGTTCAATAACGAAGATGCGACGATGAAAGATGTCAATGCCCGCAAAGCGATTGCTCGCGCAATTGATCCTAAAGGCATCACAGAAACGTTACTTGCGAATGGTTCGATTCCAACAACAAGCTTCATTCCAAAAGACTTCATT
Organism: Exiguobacterium sp. H66; assembly: GCF_018618705.1. Lineage (NCBI taxonomy): Bacteria > Bacillati > Bacillota > Bacilli > Caryophanales > Exiguobacterium > Exiguobacterium sp. H66. The sequence continues at coordinate 483,976 of NZ_JACSMQ010000001.1, read as the reverse complement.
AAAGATGAAGCTGGAAAAGACTATACGAGTGACATTAACTGGTTCGATCGTGATGGGAACGAAGCAGCTGATCTTTGGAAAAAAGCAAATGGCGATAAGAAAACAACGATTGAACTATTATCGTTCGACAGCGAAGACTCTAAAAAGACAAGTGAGTACATGAAAGGTCAAATTGAAAGAAACTTGCCGAACGTGACAGTTTCAATCAAACAACAGCCATTCAAGAACAAACTCGATTTAGAGTCTAAAGGTGACTACCAAATGTCGTATTCACTTTGGGGTCCTGATTACCAAGATCCAATGTCGAATTTGTCGATCTTTGAATCAACAAATAGTCAAAACGATGTTAATTACGACTCATCAGCATATGATAAGTTGTTGAATGCTGCCAATGAAGAAGCAGATGTTACGAAACGTCTCGACTTGTTCAAGCAAGCGGAAGCCCAATTGATCGAGAAAGATCAAGCAATTGCACCATTGTATCAAGCAGGTGCAGCTTACTTGAGCCGTCCGACAGTTGAAAACTTCAAACGCCAATTGTTTGGTGCGGATTTCCAATACAAATATGTTGATATGAAGTAAAAAAACTGGAGCGTCCCGAATTAGGTTCAGGGAACGCTCCTGTTTTATACTACTTTTTCTGAATGTGTAATCATTTCTAAACGAAATGTGAACTATTTGTAAAAAAGATGTTCTAATTACTTTGTTAGCAAAGTATAATGGAATCAAACGAAAAATTCTGAAATATTGGTTAACTGTGAAAAAGCAGTGATCATGGGGGGCATCATATCAGGTTGGCACAAAAAAGAATTTAAAATTTTACAACAAAATTCTTGAATGTTCCGACAATTTTACGTCATACTGGTTTTATTGATGTTTTCGAAAAAAACAGAAAAATCTTTATAGGGGGTGCCATCTATGGGCCGTTATTTAGCTCAACGCCTTACTTACGGCGTACTGACGTTTTTACTCATCGCTTCATTCACGTTCTTCTTGATGGATCTGTTACCAGGTTCACCGTTCCAAAACCAGGAAAAGCTTTCTCCTGAGCAATTGAATATCCTTCGGGATAAGTACAACTTGAATGATCCACTTCCACAACGCTACGCAGCGTACATGGTTAACTTGTTCCAAGGGGACTTAGGAGTATCATTTAAATATGATAGCCGTCCTGTTACAGATTTAATCATGGAACGGATCGGACCGTCAGCTCAATTAGGAGCACAAGCACTTATACTCGGTGTCTTTGCAGGTCTTTTACTTGGTGTCGTTGCGGCACTACGTCATAACACAGCGATTGATTACGGTGCGATGTTTGCATCAGTACTCGGTATTTCAATACCGTCGTTCGTATTTGCTTCGCTTCTTCAATACTACGTAGGAGTGAAATGGGGCATTTTGCCGGTCGCCTTCTGGGAAAGCCCAGCACATACGATTTTGCCTACAATTTCCTTGTCCTTAGGAGTTACCGCCTCTATCGCTCGTTTTGTTCGAACGGAGATGCTCGAGGTAACAGGACAGGATTATGTCACGCTTGCTAAGGCAAAAGGACTAGATGGACAATCGATCACGTGGAAACACATGGTGCGTAATGCCTTGATTCCAGCAATTACGATTCTTGGACCGATGACTGCTGCCTTAATCACAGGAACACTCGTCATTGAAAGAATCTTTGCTGTACCAGGTCTTGGTGAGTTGTTCGTATCATCAATCACGCTAAATGACTATACAGTCATCATGGGAACAACACTGTTCTTCTCAGCGGTCTTCATCCTTATGATTTTGATCGTCGACTTACTGTACGGTGTCGTTGATCCACGGATTCGTTTGGGGGGTAATGAATAATGGCAGAGCAAAATTCAAATGCAAAAACGGAACAATTCGATTCGTCACTGTTTCAAACGGTTGAGTTCAACGAACAAGCCGGAGAGCGTATCGCCGGAAAAAGTTTAAACTTCTGGCAAGATGCCTGGACGCGTCTTATTCGAAATAAAGCAGCGATTCTTTCGCTCATCATCATTCTTATCATTGCGTTACTTTCAATCTTCGGACCGATGATTTCAGGGCGCGATGCTTACACGCAAACGATCACGCAAGCGAAGCTACCACCAAAAGTAACAGGGCTTGAGTGGGCCGGATTTGATGGTATGGCAACATTAGGTGATAAAGAAATTGATTTTTACGAGCAAAAACAAGTAACAGAAAACTACTGGTTCGGAACGGATCATCTCGGACGTGACTCTTGGTCACGTGTCTGGGAAGGTACACGCGTTTCACTCTTTATTGGTGTCATGGCTGCAATCATCGATGTCATCATCGGTGTCACATATGGTGGACTTTCTGCTTACTATGGCGGTCGTGTTGATAACATCATGCAACGTATTACGGAAATCCTGACCGGGATTCCGAACTTAATCTTAATCATTCTGTTCATCTTGATTCTTGAACCGGGGATCACGACGATCATCTTGGCGATGACCATCACCGGATGGATTGGGATGAGTCGACTCGTTCGAGGACAAATCCTGAAACTTAAGAATCAGGAATTTGTACTCGCAGCACGTACGCTTGGGGCTTCTAGCTCACGTTTAATCTTTAAGCATTTGATTCCAAATACTCTTGGAATTATTATCATCTCACTTATGTTCACGATTCCTAGTGCGATTTTCTTCGAAGCGTTCCTTAGCTTCATTGGACTTGGTCTCGCTCCACCGAAACCGTCCCTTGGTACATTGATCAACGAAGGGTACAAAGAATTGAAGACGTTCCCTTACTTGCTTGTCGTGCCATCGACGGTCATCGTACTCCTAATGATCAGCTTTAACATGTTGGCCGATGGATTACGGGATGCGTTTGATCCACGTCTACGCCGCTAACGGAAATTAGAGAGGAGTTCATCCACAATGGAAACTATTTTATCTGTACGCGACCTAACCGTCGCTTTCCATACGTATGCCGGGACGGTACAAGCCGTCCGTGGCGTATCGTTTGATTTAAAAAAAGGTGAAACACTTGCAATCGTTGGTGAATCTGGTTCAGGAAAGTCGGTTACATCAAAAGCAATCATGCGACTGATTCCGAATCCTCCTGGTGAGATCACGAATGGTGAGATTATTTTCGAAGACCGTGACTTAGTCAAGTTGTCGGACAAGGAAATGCAAAAAGTTCGTGGTCGTGACATCGCAATGATCTTCCAGGATCCGATGACATCACTCAACCCGACGATGACAATTTACAAACAGATTGCAGAAGGTTTGAAACGTCACCAAGGCTTGACAGGGGATGCCGCAAAAAAACGGACGCTCGAATTATTGACGCTCGTAGGGATTCCGAATCCGGAAGCACGTTTAAAACAATATCCACACCAATTATCAGGTGGGATGCGTCAACGGATCGTTATCGCGATTGCATTAGCATGTAACCCGAAAGTTTTGATTGCCGATGAGCCGACGACAGCACTCGACGTTACGATTCAAGCTCAGATTTTAGAGCTCTTAAAAGACATTCAACAAAAAACAGGTACAGCAATCATCTTCATCACGCACGATCTCGGTGTCGTGGCGAACATGGCCGACCGCGTAGCTGTTATGTATGCTGGGAAATTGATTGAAAAAGGTACGGTTGATGAGATTTTCTATGAACCACGCCACCCGTACACATGGGGTCTTCTCGGATCGATGCCACGCCCTTCAGATGACCGTTCGCAGGACTTACCGGCGATTCCAGGTACGCCACCGAACTTGCTTCATCCGCCTACAGGTGATGCATTCGCACCACGTAATCAATATGCGATGAAAATTGATTTCGAGAAAGAACCTCCGTTCTTCCGAATCACTGATACACACGAAGCAGCAACGTGGTTGTTACATCCACAAGCTCCTTACGTAGAACCACCAGCAGCCATCCGTGACCTCGCACTGAAATATCGTCCAGATAGTACATTTGCGAAGTCGCTTTTGAAAGGCGGTCTTAAGTAATGGAAAACCGTAATAAATTACTTGAAGTAAAAAATCTAAAGCAACATTTCAATATTGGACGAGGACGTGTCGTCAAAGCAGTAGACGGGCTTTCATTTGATATTTATGAAGGAGAAGTACTTGGTCTTGTTGGAGAGTCAGGTTGCGGCAAATCGACGACGGGTCGTTCGATTATCGGACTTTACGATGCGACAGACGGGGAAGTCTTGTTCAAAGGTGAGAATGTCCATGCGAAGAAATCACGTAAAGAAAAATTGAAGTTTAACCGTGCGATGCAAATGATTTTCCAAGATCCTTACGCATCTCTAAATCCACGGATGACAGTTGGAGATATCATCGCAGAGGGAATTGATATCCACGGACTTGCGAAATCAAAAGAAGAGCGAGATAACCGTGTCTACGACTTGTTAGAAACAGTAGGTTTGACGAAGGAACACGCGAGTCGTTACCCCCACGAATTCTCTGGTGGTCAGCGTCAACGGATTGGGATTGCACGTGCACTAGCAGTAGAACCGGACTTCATCATTGCCGATGAGCCGATCTCAGCACTTGACGTTTCTATCCAAGCACAGGTCGTCAACTTGATGAAACAATTACAACGTGACCGCAGTTTGACGTATTTATTCATCGCCCACGATCTTTCGATGGTTAAATATATTTCGGACCGGATTGGTGTTATGTATCAAGGTCACCTTGTTGAGTTATGTGATGCGGATCGTTTGTACGAGAACCCAGTTCATGCGTATACGAAATCGCTCTTATCTGCAATCCCGCTACCGGATCCAGAGCACGAACGGACACGTAAACGGATTGTCTATGATCGCCCGACAGGCGGAGCCGTTGGTAAATCGAGTGAAGATTCGAGTATCCCTGCACTTCGTGAAATCGAGCCGGGACATTACGTCTCGATGACGGATGCTGAGCTTGAAGCGTATCAAGCACAACTCGTCTAATAAAAAAGGCATTCCTGAATCGTTCAGGAATGCCTTTTTTTTAGTTTTCGGAAGCGATTCGTGGAAGGTTGCTAAAGCGATGGACAACTGAATCTAATGCATCAAGACGTTTGACGGCTTCATCAAAGGGGATTTTCTCATAATGATGCAAACCACCTGGTTGCTCTTCTAACGTATCGGCATCGTGGACGAGTTGTTGGAGTGGGGTCCGGTTGATTGTACCTGGTGGGAGATACGAATCCGTGTGTAAGAGGACGGCAAGCGAGATTTCTTTTGCACGTGCAGGTTCTTCCCCTAAACGAATTAATAATTTATGGGCACGTTCTGCTCCTTTAATCGCATGAATATCATTTTGACGGTAAAGATCATAATTCCATGTTCCATCCGTATACCATTCATAATGGCCGATATCATGAAGCAGTGCTGCTTTTGTTGCCGAATCAGCATCAAGACCACGCTGTGTCGCGAGTGTCAACGCCCGTTCCGCAACGGAAATCGCATGATTGAGCCCAGAACGCTCTAAATATTTTTGGGCAATCGGGTGTTCGATGATTGTAACTAAAGTAACTGGCATAACTGAAATGCTCCTTTCAACGAGTAAGTATTTCTATATACTCTACGTGAATTTGCAAGTAATTGCAACTCTCTGCTTAAATGAACGCGACAATCTCACACATTTAATTAACCGAAGTAGGAATAGAATTTAGGCAAACGTGGTATACTAATTAATGTAGAAGATGATAATTCAGCTTTCGTTGGTTGCTTGTTCTTTTTTCGGACCGAGTGAGGTGTCGGAGTTATGAAAGAACGTGATAAGAAGAAAAAGTTGAAAAAACGACTTTTGCGGGATATTTTCGAAAAGAAATTAAAAGAAATGAAACTCCCGAAAGCAAAAGAAACGATTTCTCAACCTTTTGATCACACGCCAGCTTGCTGAAGCCACCTTGTGGCTCCAGCGAGTTTTTTTACGAAAAAGTTCTTTCATCTTAAAAAATAGCTAGGTTTTATTTGAAATTCAATGTAAACTGTCAAGTAATAGAATCATCATTAATAATTACGAAAAGGACACGTTCCTTTTTATAGTTCAGACATGATGTAAATCAGGGGGAGGATGTTTTTCAATGGTAACACTCTATACTTCACCAAGCTGTACTTCTTGTCGTAAAGCGCGCGCGTGGCTTGAAGAACATGAAATCCCATTTGTGGAACGAAATATTTTTTCGGAACCATTGTCGCTTGATGAAATCAAACAAATTCTTCGTATGACGGAAGATGGAACAGATGAGATCATCTCGACACGTTCAAAAGTCTTTTCTAAATTAGACGTTTCGGTTGAAAATTTGTCGCTGCAACATCTTTATGATTTAATTCAAGAATATCCTGGATTGTTACGTCGTCCGATTTTGATTGACGAAAAACGACTCCAAGTTGGATATAATGAGGATGAAATTCGCCGTTTCTTACCACGTAAAGTTCGCACTTTCCAATTGATGGAAGCGCAACGCTTGGTAAACGAATAAATTTTAACCAGCGCGCTGCTTCCGTGAGCAGTGTGCTTTTTGTTACCGTCAAAAAAGGTTAAAATAAAGATAACAAAGGAATATACCCTATATGGTTAAAAAGGGGTTCTTTTTGAATCCATGTTATGTGCTCGTTCGTATACTAGATAAGAGCGAGATGAAAGGAGTGGACATATTGAAAATCGAACGCGTCAATGACAACACGGTCAAGTTCTTCATTACGTATACGGATATCGAACGCCGCGGCTTTGCCCGAGACGAGATTTGGTATAACCGTGAGCGTGGAGAACAGTTATTCTGGCAGATGATGGATGAAGCGAATGAAAAAGAGTCCATCTCCTTCGAAGGTCCACTATGGATACAAGTTCAAGCATTTGAAAAAGGTCTTGAAGTGACGGTTACAATCGCTAAGACAACAGTTGATGGCGAACAAGTGGACGAAGAAGAGTTGGATTCATTACTCCGTTCAGCAATGTCTGAGGCAGAAGATAAAGAAACAGAACTCAGCCAAGACGTATTATTTGAAACGACGGATTTTGAGCATGTTATTGCTCTTAGCCAATATGCAGAAGCACCGGTCTTCAAAGATTTGAAAACAGCGCTCTATCAAAAAGATGGTGCCTACTTGCTCCACGTCCATTTTAAAGACGAAGTGGAAGTGGAAGAACAAGAAAACGTGATGAGTTTGATTGCCGAGTACTTGCAATTTAGCGAACAAACGATTCATCCGGTCGCAGAGTATGGTAAAACCATCATTGCCGACGATGTTTTTGCTGTCGTCCGTAAGCACTTTACGAACTAAATACAAATGTTACGTTAAAAGGACTGCTCCTATACAAAAAGGGAGCAGTCCTTTTTTTTTGTTAGCATCACGTCAATGTATATCCACCATCGACGATTAATGATTGGCCATTGATATAACTAGCTTTATCCGACAATAAAAAACAGACGACTTCTGCAATTTCAGCCGGTTGTGCTGCGTTCCCGCGAAGGTGATGTTTCATTGCTAAGTCAAACTTGTCTTTCCCACCGTATAAGGAATGGCTTAATGCTGTATCGACGGGGCCGGGGCAGATCGCATTAAAACGATACTTTCCATGAAACCGGGCCGCGTAAGTTTTCGTAAGGGTGATAAGAGCACTTTTTGAAGACGCATAAGGTAAGAGCATCGCCGGGAATTTGACATGTCCGACGATTGCGCTATTGTTGACGATTGAAGCCCCTTTGGACAATCGTTTGACAGCGAGTTGAATGATTTGTTCAGGTGCATGATAATTGACTTGGAATACTTCTTGTTGGGCATCTGTTACGCGTTCAGGTGCGACAGGTTTTCCAAAAGTTCCGGCATTGTTAAAAATGCCATCGATGGTTGGAAAGTCAGTCGCGGTGTCATCGAAGAACTGCTGAATCTCTGGTGGTTTAGCAAGATCGACCTGGAAAAAATGAATGTTGCCTTGTCCATGTTGTTCGAGTACCGTTCCTTTTTCGGTATTTCTCCCTAAGGCAAGAACGGTATGTCCTTCTTTTGCAAGTTGGAGGGTGGTCGCTTCCCCGATTCCACCAGTCGCGCCCGTTACGATGTAAGTTTTCATTCGAATACTTCCCTTCTGATAATAGAGTCGAAAAACTTGATACAATAGTAAAAAGAAAGAGGAGGGGATTTCATGTTACGACGTGTTCAACTGCTGATGACGTTACTGTTGACCTGTAGCTTACTGGCGTTTTTGTCTTACTACTGGAGTGTCTACATGGTCGGTTGGTTATCAATCGTCATCATCTTGATCGTTTTAAGTGTCTTCATCATCATCTTACTTGAAAATCGAAATCCCGAACGGACTTTAGTCTGGGCGCTTGTCATGATGGCGCTGCCCGTCGTAGGCGTGTTCGTCTATTTCACGTTCGGTCAGAACTATCGCCGTAAAAAAATGTTTCGCTTAAAAGCGATGCTTGATGAAGAGTCATACATTAAATATCGTACCCAATTTGATCATGGTATACACAATCGAGTGTTCAAACATGGATATTATGCAAAGGTTGTCAAACTTATCGATTCCATCAGCCGGCTTCCAATATCGTATAATACACATACGAAGATATTGACTAACGGAGAGGAGAAATTTCCGCTCTTGCTCGCTGAAATCCGTCAAGCGGAGCACCATATTCACTTAGAGTACTATATTGTCCGCGATGATGCGTTAGCCCTCGAGTTACTAGCCGCTTTGATTGAACGTGCTAAGGCTGGGGTCGAGGTTCGTTTCTTATATGACGCAGTCGGTTGTTTCTCTACTGACAAAAGTTACTTTAAAAAGATGATTCAGGCTGGCATTGAAGTGCATGCCTTTTTCCCTGTCGTCCTTCCCTTCATCTCCAGCAAATCCAATTATCGAAACCACCGTAAAATCGTTGTTATTGATGGAACGGTCGCATTTACAGGCGGAATCAATGTCGGAAATGAATACATCGGGAAAGATAAAGCATTCGGATTTTGGCGAGATACGCATCTTGTCGTTCGTGGAGAGGCTGTGTCAGAGCTCCAATTGATATTTTTACAGGATTGGTACTACATGACAGGAGAGCGTCTGTTCACACCTTTCTACATGGAGCCGCTCGAAGTGGTCACGGATGCAACAGGGGGCGTTCAAATCATCGCCAGTGGACCGGACGAACCGCAAGAGACCATGAAGTCGCTTTACTTCGCATTGATTACGGAAGCACGAAGTTCGGTCTACATTGCTTCACCGTACTTGATTCCGGACGAGGACTTGATGACAGCATTAAAAACAGCAGCGATGTCCGGAATCGATGTTCGAATTCTCTTGCCGAGTTTTCCGGATCATAAGGTTGTTTTTTATGCGAGTCGCTCGTATTTCGACGATCTACTCCAAGCAGGCGTTAAAATCTACGAATACAATAAAGGATTCATGCATTCCAAAGTCATTGTCGTCGATGATGCGATTGCAACTATCGGAACGGCGAATATGGATTTAAGAAGTTTTCATCTGAACTTTGAAGTCAATGCCTTCTTGTATGGTACAAATTCCGTTCACGAACTGACCCGGGATTTTTATGATGATTTTTCGCATTCGACTCAAGTTGATCGCCATTACTTCAGTCAGCGCAGTTTTTCGCAACGCTTGATTGAGTCAGTTTCACGTCTATTCTCACCTTTACTCTAAAGGGGTGCTGTCATGTTTGAAGCCGTTGATGAAACAGGTCGCCGAATCAATATCCATATCATACAAGTCGAACAATTAAAGCAAATGACGTTGTATTGTCCTTACTGCCTGAACCGGTTACGGGTCAGGCAGGGACGAAAACGAACGCATTTTGTTCATGTCTCAGCATGTACGGGAGAGTCGAGTGCACATCAAGGTTGGAAAACGACTTTAGCGGAATACTTTCGTAGCTTAGGTTATGACGTCGCTTTAGAACAAGTTCAAGGGCAACGTCGATTTGACTTGTGGATCCCTGCACTCCGGATAGCGGTAGAAATCCAACGATCGAAGATGACCGCGTTGGAGTGGAATCGACGACGAACGATTGATCAACAAAAAGCATATGCTGTGCGCTGGATTGGCTTTCATCCAACAGGCGGATGCATCATTAAGTTAGACGGGTGGATGAAACAAGCATTATTGACGGATGGTTATCTCGACTTAATCGAACAGGGAAAAATTAACCGCTATGGTTTTGCTGTCCCTTTTACGAAACACTTAGTGATTTGTCAACGACTAGAAACTTCTTTCACACAATTTATTAGACCTACCCCCCAAGCATTTCCCCGGAAATTTTCTGCAGAAAAATGGATTCAACTCGTGCGGAAATACCGACTACGTCCTTTCTTCTCGACGATGCCAAATCATCTACTCAAAAATCCGCTTTATCAAGCAGGTCTTCATGTTTTACACCTTCCAGCACACTGTTTTTTACCCATCGAAACACTTCTCGCCTTTCCACTTCATCCTTTTGAACTTCAAATGACACTTTATTTATCGTTACAAGGAAACTACTCGAAAATCCGACTTGAACATGCGTTAGTCTCTTGCCTCGACGCATGCCGGATTTCTCATGAGCCGAATCTGCTTCGACGTGTGGTAGAGGATTGGATGAATTTACTAGCTGTCGCACGCATATGTCAGCAATCTAGTATTGCTACAACTGTAAACCGTTTTAAAGAAGACGCCGTTTTAGCAGGAGCAATTCAGTTGTTTGTCGAAAAAGAAACAGGTATAAATGAAGTAAGGGAGTGATTGAAATGGCAGAACTATTGACACGAAAAGATGTCACGGTAGAAGAAACGTGGAACTTAGAATCAATTTATGAAACGAATGAAGCATGGGAAGAGGATTTTGAATCTGTCAAAGCGATGTTACCTTTGATGATTGATTACAAAGGGCGACTTGGAAAAGATGATACAACGCTTTTTGAAGGTTTACAGTTACGTGATGAAATTTCACGACGTCTGCATAAGCTTTATACATACGCGCATATGCGTTATGACGAAAATACGGCTGATAGCTTCTATCAAGCGATGAATGACCGTGCGCAGACGCTCGCTTCGCAGATTGGAGCTGCACTAGCTTTCATGACACCAGAACTGTTGACGATTCCAGTTGAAACGATTACGGGATTTTTAGATCGCAATCCGGATCTTGCGATGTATCGTCATGCGTTTGATGAACTTAATCGAGAACGCGACCATGTATTAACTGAAGCTGAAGAAGCAATTCTTGCTAAAGCAGGGGAAGTATTAGGGCAATCTGGAACGACGTTCGGTATGTTGAATAATGCTGACTTGAAATTCCCTAAAATCAAAGGGGAAGACGGGCAAGAGGCGGAATTGACACATGGTCGATTCATTACATTCATGGAGTCGAAAGACCGTTCAGTCCGCGAGGCAGCGTTCAAGGCGATGTACGAAACATACGGCAACTATACAAACACGCTCGCGTCGACACTTGCAGGATCAGTCAAAAAAGATAATTTTTATGCGGAAGTGCGACAGTTCAAGTCGGCGCGTGAGTCTGCATTACATGGAAATGCCATTCCGGAGCAAGTGTATGATGGATTAGTAGAAGCGGTCCATGAACATCTCCCATTGTTACATCGTTACGTTGAACTTCGTAAACGTGTACTCGGATTAGAAGAGCTTCATATGTATGACATGTATACACCGCTCGTTAGCGAAGTCGAAATGAAAGTCTCTTACGATGAAGCGAAACAATTGATGGTCGATGGATTGGCACCACTTGGAGATGAGTACAAGCATATCTTAGAAGAAGGTTTGACAGATCGATGGGTCGATGTTCGCGAGACACGTGGTAAGCGCAGTGGTGCCTATTCTTCTGGCGCATATGATACACAACCGTTTATCTTGATGAATTGGCAAGATAACGTCAACAACCTCTTTACATTGGCACATGAATTCGGACATTCTGTTCATAGTTACTATACACGTCAATCACAACCATATGCTTATGGTGACTATTCGATTTTTGTAGCGGAAGTAGCTTCGACGACAAATGAGGCTTTGTTAAATGATTTCTTACTGAAACGTGTTACAGATAAAAAAGAGAAACTTTATTTGTTAAACAATCAATTAGAAACATTCCGTGGTACGTTGTTCCGCCAGACGATGTTCGCAGAATTTGAACATGAAATTCACGAGGCGGCTCGACTCGGTCAATCGTTGACACCAGAATTCCTGACGAAAACGTATTATGCGTTGAACCAAAAATATTTTGGCGACGGAATCGTATTGGATGAAGAAATCGGTCTTGAGTGGGCACGGATTCCTCACTTCTACTACAATTATTATGTCTACCAGTATGCGACAGGTATTTCAGCCGCTGCCGCATTGACGACGCAAATTTTAGAAGAAGGACAACCTGCTGTTGATCGTTACATTAATAATTTCCTTAAAGCAGGATCAAGTGATTATCCGATTGAAGTCTTAAAGGCAGCAGGTGTCGATATGACGACAAAAGCACCAGTAGAAGCAGCATTACGTCAATTTGAACGTGTGTTGGATGAATTCGAAGCATTACTCGGAGAGTGACAACTTTGTGAATTTTTGCACAAAGTAATAGAAAAAAATCCGGGACTCTTATATACTAAGAATGTGAAGAGGGTCACATTCCCCTGATGATTCTCTTTTCCCCCATCCAATGGTCATGTGAATGACAAAAAAAGGTGTTTCCGCAATTGCGGAAACACCTTTTTCTTTTAACTTAAGCATGTGCTGAGTCTTTAAGGTGACGCCATACTTTACCGTCACAATAAGAAAGTGAGACACATTTTTGTTGAAGTGCAAGTTTTTTCAACTCATGTTCAATTTGCGCTTCAGATACATCGTAAATAAAAGCGATTTCTGAAGTTGTTGCTGTTTCATACCGTTTCAAGAAATGTTCGAGCGGTGGCTTTGGTTGCTTCTCAACAGGTTGATCCAATAACTCATTTAAAATGGAGACATAAATGAGGTATTCATAAGCACCTTCAGCTTTAATGGCTTCTTCATCTCCAATGAAAGCGAGGGTAGGGAGGACGCGTACGTCCCATTCTGTCACGAGCTGCGTTTCTTTTTCGAGCATGAGCTGAATCGTATTTGATTCAACATCGCGATGAAATTCTTCCAAGTCGAGACCGAATTCAGTTAAGGCTTCGGCTAAGCGGATTAAAGAAGAACGTGTATAGGCACTTTCGCCTTCTACATTATGCAACATCCGGAGACGTCTCATGAAGCGCATTCCGAATGTCTTACCTTGTAGTTCGATTGCTTTTAAAATCAACAATGGCGACATATCACACGCAGAGCGTGATGGAGCACAAGGAATTGTCGCAATCGTTCTGAGTCGGAAGAGATGACCATACTCTAACTCTAATTTCTTGAGAACGGGTATCAACCGTAAACCATCTGTTTGCGTCACATCTAGAAAATGATAAATTTCTAGGGGTTTCGTCGGTTGTTGAATTGATGGTTCGTCCAATGAACAATAAGAACCGTTACATTGATCGTGTTCCATCCGTTCACCCCCTTCTGTTGTTATCGTTACCCTATTTTAGCAACGAAAAAAATGAAAGAGCAAAGGTTTTGCTTGTACATTTGTACACGATTAGCGTGAAACCGCTTTACGCTCCATGAAACGGACAATTTTATTTTTCGTTTCACGACGTGGAATTTGATGTTTCTCGAGCAGTTGCGTGAAAGCAAGTTGACCTTGTTCGAAGGCTTGCACTTCGAATTCTAGTTCGTAGTCGGTTACGCCTAAATAGTGACTTTGATCCAGTACGAGCAATCCGTCTTTCAATGTTGTTTCAAAACGAGTTGTTTCCAAACGTCCTAAGTGTTCAAGCGATGCTGTTAAGTTGAAGCGACTCAATTGTTCATTCATCGCATCAGATTGAATCAGACCATATTTGAATAATTCCTCTGCCTCTGCTTCCGATAGAGAAACATGTGTTTCAAGTAAACCATCATCTTTCGGTTCTTTTAAGGTCAATACGAGACCTTCTTTTTTCTGACGGATGCGTAGAGCGGCGCCATGCTGACGCAATTCAAACGTAGGTGTATCAAAATAATCATTTGCTTGCCAAATCGTTTCGTCTTGTTTGCCGTAAACTTGCATCAGTTGCTTGTATTCATCTGCTGTTAACAAGTTTTTAAATTCAATTTCCATTTCTTGTCTCATTCCGGTTCACGCCTTTCTAGTTGAATGCTTGAAAATATGATAACATGAATGAAGTAGTGGAACGAATTGAACCAACAATTTAGATTAAAAGTGGTGACGAAAACGATGACAAAAGAAAATTGGGATTTATTTCTCGCACCGTATCAAATCGCGGTTGATGAACTGAAGGTAAAGCTAAAGGCCATTCGAAAACAATTTCAACAACGTGGGGAACATTCACCGATTGAATTTGTCACGGGACGGGTAAAACCTGTGAAGAGTATTATCCAAAAAGCGGAGCGGAAATCGATTGCGATCAGTTCGTTAGAACAAGAGATGCAAGACATCGCCGGCTTACGCATTATGTGTCAATTTGTCGACGACATCATCCACGTACTAGAACTGTTACGATCACGTGGAGACTTTAAGGTGGTCGAAGAGCGAAATTATATCACACAAAAAAAAGAGAGCGGATATCGTTCCTATCATATTATTATTGCCTATCCTGTCCAAACGATTGAAGGTGAGATTCCGACGCTCGTTGAGATTCAGATTCGGACACTTGCGATGAACTTTTGGGCGACGATTGAGCACTCACTCAATTATAAATACCAAGGAAACATTCCGGAGGAGACACGCGAACGACTGCGACGTGCCGCGGAAGCCGCCTTTTTATTGGATGCGGAAATGAGTCAACTGAAAGTAGAGATTCAAGACGCACAGCTCGTCCTACATGAACGAGACGGAAAACAAACTAATAATCCAGTAAGCGAGTAGGAGGATGACCATGCGCTTTGCGATTACAGCACGAGATGATGAACGCTCGCGAATGCTACGCGATCAATTGGAACAAGAGTTGATTGCTCGGGGGAGTGTTCTTGATGCAGCGACTCCGGAAATCATCATTTCAATTGGTGGAGATGGAACGATGCTCCAGGCATTTCATTCTTATTTGAGTCAAGTCGAAGACATCACACTCGTTGGGATTCATACGGGACATCTTGGTTTTTATGCAGATTGGCGCCCGGAAGAAATGGACGAGTTGATTCGTCATATCGCAGATGAAAATTTGGCGACGGTCGAATACCCATTGCTTGAGCTGTCGATTGATTATGCGGACGGTTCACATAATAAGTTGTTGGCGCTAAACGAATGTACGATTAAAAGTTTTAATCAGACACTTGTATGTGACTTGTCGATACGTGGAGACTACTTTGAGACGTTTCGTGGGGATGGGTTGTGTATCTCGACCCCATCCGGTTCGACAGCCTACAACAAGGCGTTAGGTGGTGCAATTGTCCACCCGGCCCTCGAAGCGATTCAAATTACTGAAATGGCTTCCATCAACAATCGTGTATATCGAACAATCGGTTCCCCGATGTTGTTGCCGAAGCACCATGATGTCGAAATACGACCGGTCAATCCGATTGATTTTCAATTGACTTACGATCATTATGCTTCTATTGTTCATCAAAACGTAAAATCGATTCGCTGTCGTGTCTCCGATAAGAAAGTAAAATTTGCCCGTTTTCGTTCCTTCCCGTTTTGGGAGCGGGTCAGAGAATCATTTTTAGCAGAAGGAAGAAGTTAAGTAAAAGAGGTAAGTGATGATGGTATTTGAATTGAAAGAAACAGTGACACATGAACAGGTCGGCTGGAGTGTCGGACATTTTTGTACGACGCGCCTCCGAATTTCCCGAAAAATGCTCGTGTCGATAAAGCATCATGGTGACATTTTGCGAAACGGACAACATGTTAACGTTAACGAGAGTGTCGATCTCGACGACGAAATCCATGTCTCTTTCCCTGAGGAGCACCCAGCAGAAGACATGATTGCGACACAAGGAGAGCTTGATATCTTGTTTGAAGACGAGTGGTTGTTGATTGTCAATAAACCACCGGGGATGGCCTCGATTCCCTCGCGTCTTCACCCGGAACGTTCTTTGGCGAATTTCGTGTTGGGTTACTATAAACAACGACAGATTCCGTATGCGATTCATATCGTCAATCGATTGGACCGGGATACAAGTGGGCTTGTGATTTTTGCCAAACATGCGCTAGCTCATCATCAATTGAGTAAAATGCAACAAATTGGACTGCTCGACCGGCGTTATATTGCATTGATCGAAGGAGAACTCGGTCCACAAACAATCGATTTACCGATTGGTCAGACGGACCATTCGTTCATGGAACGGATGGTCCGTGAAGATGGTCAACGGGCGGTTACCCATATCTTGAAGAGTACGGCAGTTGAAGCATTCATGCGAACGATTTCGCAGTTAGAAATTAAACTGGAAACGGGACGGACACACCAAATTCGTGTTCATCTCGCAGCACTCGGTCATCCGTTAGTCGGAGATACGATGTATCGCGGGACGCCATTGATTCCACGCCAAGCGCTTCATAGTGCAAGCGCACGGTTTCCTCACCCGGGGACGGGAGAAATGGTCATGTTCGAAGCACCGTTACCGAGTGATTTGTTCTTAGAACAATAAAAAAGAGTTGATTCCTGCAAAAGGGAATCAACTCTTTTTTTAATCTTCATCAAACATCGAGACACGTGATTGGGAAGCGATCGCCATAATAAGGCCAAGACCTACTAAGTTGACGATCATCGTCGAACCTCCATAGCTGATGAAGGGGAGCGGGAGGCCGGTGATCGGTAAAACACCCATCGTCATCCCGATGTTTTGAAAGATTTGGAACGTAAACATTGCGACGTAACCTGTCACGATATAGGTTCCGAACGGATCGGCTGTTTCAAGTGCGATTTGAATCAGGCGGTAGATGAACAAAAACAGGATGACTAAGACGACGGCAGCCCCAATAAATCCGTAATGGGCAGAAATCGCAGTGAAAATGAAATCAGTATGCAATTCCGGGACGGAAACCTGGAGTTTTCCATAGCCGACACCAAACATTTGCCCGGAGCCGATCGCATTAATCGATTGGACCAATTGATAAGATAAATCGTCGGCATACTCAAATGGTTGTAACCACGCCATGATTCGGTTCATCGCGTGTCCTGGGAAGAAGGTCGCAAGTAAATCATTCTGGAAATAAAAGAGATAAAAGAAACCGACGATTGAAATTGTAAATAAAATCACCATGCTCAGGAGCCACTTCCAGTTGAGGCCGGATAAGAGCATCGCACAGGCAAGAATAACACATAAAATTAAGCCGATTCCTAAATCGGGTTGGATGATGATTAAAGCGAGTGGAAGTAATGTTACAACAACCATTTTGAGCAGAAGTAAAAAATCACGTTCATGTTGGACGTACCGTGCATTATGTTCCGAAATGACGGCAGCTAATGTGACAATCAAAAAGAACTTCATGAACTCTGCCGGTTGGACCGTTCCGATGACCGGAAGCTGATACCAGCCATACGCCCCTTTAATGTTCGCGACGAGTGGCGTTCCGCGTAAGACGACGAGACCGATCAAAGAAATAATTCCGGCACCATATAAGTACCAATGGAATCGTTTTAACTGTTCATAATCAATGAAGATGACGACAGATAGTGCGATAAATCCGATGATATACCACTGAATCTGTTTCGCCATGAAATTGATTTCACTAATCGCGCCTTGCAAAAAAGGTTGCGCCGTATAGATTGCGATGATACTGATGATCATCAGGCAACCGAGTAAAAAAAGTAACGTGTTATCATATCGTTGTGTAAATGATTTAAAACGGTTCATTTCATCCCTACTTTCTATCTCTTTCTATATTAACGTAATTTATCAAAATCGCAATATCAAGAGGGGTGGTTGACAGAAGCGTTACGTTTTTGTAACCTAGATATAGGTGTTATTACCAGGTACTAATTTTAGGGGGAGTTCAAATGAATATTTATCCTTCACTTGAGGGAAAGACGTATGTCGTAATGGGTGTCATCAATCAACGCTCGATCGCATGGGGAATTGCCCGAGCGCTTGACGCGGCAGGTGCAAGCCTCGCGTTTACGTATGTAGGCGAACGATTTAAAGCACCACTCGAAAAGTTAGGGAAAGAATTATCGCGACCAGCTACTTACTATACATGTGACGTAACGAGTGATAAAGAAATCGAGCAAGTGTTCCAAAGCATCCATGCGGATCACGGACAGATTTCGGGGATTGCCCATTCGATCGCCTTTGCCGATAAAGAAGCATTACGCGGCGAGTTTTCAGGCGTAACGCGTGAACAGTTCGCGCAAGCGCTCGATATTTCTGCATTCAGCTTAACGGCAGTCGTCAAAGCAGCGAAAGACTTTTTCACAGAAGATGCTTCAGTCATCACGTTGACATATCTCGGTGGTGAGAAGATGGTCCCGAACTATAACGTCATGGGTGTCGCGAAAGCTGCGCTCGACGCTAGCGTTCGTTACCTTGCGGCTGAATACGGAAAACAAGGTGTTCGTGTCAATGCAATCTCAGCTGGTCCAGTGCGTACGGTATCAGCAAAAGGTGTCGGCGACTTCAACTCGATTCTCGACAGCATCGAAGAGCGCGCACCACTGCACCGAAACGTTTCGACGGAACAAATCGGTCAAAGTGGCTTGTTCCTGTTGTCACAAATGTCGAGTGGCGTGACAGGTGAAATTCTCCACGTCGACAGTGGTTTCCACATTCTTTAAGTGCTCAACCTATTTGCTGTAGTTCTAAACCGGGGGCAACCCTGGTTTTTTTGTTTTCTAAAAAGCTATTTTGGGAATAAGAAAAGTAGATGAGGAAAATAACGGCTACAGAAATAGGAGGGAAGAGATATGTATCAAGTCGATTTTACAGTCGTTCAATACGTCAATCGGCAGGTTCGTGTTGAACCGGAACGAAAAACAGAACCGATTGCCCGAATCAATCCGATTGAGCGGATTCAGTCACATGATTATGAATTAGAAGAACAAGCGAATGCATATGGAGTTTTACCGGAATTAAAACTTCCCGGCCGTAAGTTCGACCGGGAAGTTTAATGTTAGTGTTGTTTGAAGCGGAATGTTTCATAAACGCTCCAGGCACCATTTTCTAATTCATAGAGAAGTGCCATTTTCGTGACGTCTTCTTGAAAGCGAATATCTTCCATCTTTAGTCGTTCTAGAACGTCGAACAGTTCGACATCAGAAAGATCTTGGCCAATCGTAATATGTGGCAAAAAGTCGTACTTGGGTGTATGTTCGAGTCCATTTGAATGTAGAGCACGATGCAACTGCTCCATTTCGTCCGTCGGCATGACTTTTAAGAACAAGACATTGTTTGTCGGATGGAAAGAGCGTGCCCCTTGAAGATGTAGTGCGAGTGGTTTCGTTTGTTCAGCCACTTTGTTTAATTCAGAAACAATCGATTCTAACTCACTTTCATCAACACTTACGCGTTCACGCATCGTAATATGTGGCGTGATTAAAGCATACTTTGAATCATATCGTTTTCGATACGAATTCGCGAAATCTTGTATGCGCTTCGATGGAAACAGAACTACCCCGATGTTCATCGAAAATCCCCTACTTTCCCCTAAAATGATAACGCTTTACAAAATAATCATGACGGATTATGGGCGCTATGTCAAAGATGTTTGAGAAGAGTCAGGGAATCTGTGTATACTTGTGAAGAACTTTGTCAGAGAGGTGGATTTAGTCATGAAAGAAAAAGCACATTCAAAAGAGGTCAAACAAGCAGCGATTGAAAAGCTTCACGAACGTGGAGTAACGATTCATGCCATTTCTGAAATCGTGTATCAGATGCAGGCACCTTATACGGAGGAGTTGACACTCGAGACATGTCTCAGCTCAGTCGAACGTGTACTCGAAAAACGGGAACTCCAACATGCGATTTTAGTTGGGGCAGAACTTGATATTCTTGCGGAAAAGGGTCTGTTGTCTGAACCATTATTATCCATCATTCGAAGTGATGAAGGATTGTTTGGCGTCGATGAAACGATTGCGATTGGTGCGGTCAATACGTATGGTTCAATCGCGGTCACGACGTTCGGTTACTTAGATAAAGCCAAAATCGGTATTATCAAGGAGCTCGATACGAAAGTCGATGATGGACGTGTCAATACGTTCATGGATGACATCGTCGCGGCGATTGCAGCGAACGCATCCGGACGCCTTGCACACCGTTTACGTGATAAAGAAGACTATTCAGCGGAAGAACTTGAACAACGAAAGGGAACGTACTAATGAAAACCAATCATCGGGCGTTAATCGTCTCAGGAATCGTACTCGTATTGTTTTTAACGATTGCGTTATCGATTCGCCTGACGGGTTATTTTTTGTTTGATGCCCAATTATCGAATGAAATGGCAGAACGTGTTCCAGGTAGCTATGTCTCGTGGTTCACGCGGATTGGATCAGGTGTCGGAGCTGTGACGATTACGAGCATTCTTGCAATCGTCAGTTACCTGATTTGGCGTGATAAAGTCGGTAGCATTTGGTATTTCATTGCTTGTCTCTCCGTCGGGGCGTTAAATCAAGTCGTTAAATTGATTTTCGTCAGAGAACGTCCATCATTAAATGACTTGGTAGGGGGCGTAGGATATAGCTTTCCAAGTGGACATTCATCGATGGCATTTGCCGTTTATGGAGGATTCATCGTACTTGCTTGGCGCTTTTTAAGTCGGACGGGGCGGATTGTCGTCAGCACGATTTGTACGTTGATGTTTCTCGCAATGGGATCTTCACGGATTATTTTGAACGTTCATTATTTTTCTGATGTCCTCGGAGGATTTTTATTCGCGGCCTTCGTCCTCAGCTTATCATATGCATTCGTATCACCGAGACGAAAAAAGGAGATTTACAATTAATGTTGTTACTTGATATTGACAATAGCATTTTGTTCGATGAAGCAACGATGCGGAAGATGAACAAACCGACATTGCTCGTCGAGCGATTGGATGGAAACAAACAGTTCATGACGATGCGGGCGCATCTGCGCCTGAAGCGTCTAGTTGAAATCAATCAAGTGATTCCAGTGACGAGCCGAACGGTGGATCAGTTTAAACATCTTGAATTATTTCAAATCGACGCAAAACCAAAGTGGGCAATTCTTGAGAACGGGAAAACTCTGCTAAAAGAAGGGAAATCAGATAAGCGATATGAAAATTGGCTGCGACAACATCAGCAACCTGCCACGATGTCGTCGATTTTAATCTATCTCGAAGAAGTAGAAGTGACGAACTGGCAAGCTTATCCGGCGATGACCTTATCGGAACGTCTGACTCGTCCCCATGAAGGAATCTCTTCCGTAGAGGATGAATCAGCGTTATTGGAAGAACTATTTCATCGTTATCAAACGTGAATCATTAAAGTAAAAGAAAAAGCATCCGACGTAGTGACGTCGGATGCTTTTTTTTACTATTACGGGTATTCAATTTGGTCGAACCAATAGACACCGATAGTAGCGGCACCTGCATGTGACAAAATAGATGGGCCGAATTGAGTGATTTCGATGGAAACGTCAGATAGTTTAGATTGAATCAGGGCACGAAGTTGTTCAGCTTCTTCTAACGCCAATGTATGTCCGACGTAGAGTCTTTGCTGGTGTAGACCAGAAGCCTGGACTTTTGTCACGACCTCCGTAGCCATTTCCTGAAAAGCTTTCTTCAAAGAGCGAACCTTCTTAAAGGGAACGAGTTTCCCAAGTTCATTGAACGTAACAATCGGCTTGATATTCAGCATGTTCGCAAGTAAAAATTGACTACTTGAAACGCGACCCCCACGCCGCATCGTTTCCATATTCCCGATGATCAAATAAAAGTGAGAACCGTGTTTGAACTTTTCGAGAACAGTCATCACGTTTTCAGGACGCATTCCAGAAGTTGCGAGCTCGATCGCGATCTTAATCATTTCTTGCTGATTGGTCGCCCCTGTATAAGAATCAATGGCATACAAGGGGAAGCCAACAGCCTCTGCAGCTGCGACTGAGCTTGCATATGTTCCGCTTAAGCCACTCGTGATATGAATGGCATACCCGTAATCATATCCTTCGTTCTTTAATCGCTCATACAACTCGACTAACTCTCCAAAGGAAGGCTGAGAAGTCGTAGGGACGGCAGAAGAATGTTGTTTCATTTTTTCATCTAGTTGTTCAATTGAAATGTCGACATACTCACGGTACGATTCACCGTTAATGATGAGTTGGGTCGGCACCACATGGACTCCGATCTGTTCTGCTTCTCCCTCTCGGAAAAAAGCCATACTATCGGTGATCCAAGCAATCTTATCCATTAAAACGACGCCTCCAGTAGAATTCCATTTTTCTCATTATACCACAAGCGTGAAAGCGGAATCATCAGCCTGCTTGTTTTTGGCTGATGGAATTATGAGAAACGTGTCCAATCCATGAACTGAT
The DNA here is from genome assembly GCF_018618705.1 of Exiguobacterium sp. H66. Classification (NCBI taxonomy): domain Bacteria; kingdom Bacillati; phylum Bacillota; class Bacilli; order Caryophanales; genus Exiguobacterium; species Exiguobacterium sp. H66. The sequence continues at coordinate 461,529 of NZ_JACSMQ010000001.1, read as the reverse complement.
GATGAATGTCGCGATTGCAGGCAATAACCACGCCATGTTTTGGTCGACCAACGGGAAAGCTTTATACATGCTGCTGGCGAATGCAGGTAAAACTTTTAACGACATGAGTGAGCTGAGTAATGAGAGAAGCGCCGTTACGAACAATGTCGCACCGTAGACGATGGCTGGCTTCTTGATAGCTGAACGAATGAACGTCAAGACGATTAAGACGATGACAATCGGATAAAGGAACATCAATACAGGTACAGCAATCGACAGTAATGTCTGCAGTCCGAAAATCGAGATTGCGAATCCTAATACGGCTGTCGTGATACTTGCGACCGGGAAAGACAATCGTTTAAACAATGAAATCAAATATTCTGAAAATGCTGTCACAAGACCGACGGAAGTTGTTAAACAAGCAAGCAAAATCGCTGTTCCTAAAATGACTAAACCAACCGTACCGAACGTACTATCAGCATATTGCTGCAACAAATCAGGACCGCTGACTGAACCGACAGCACCGAAGCTGTTTCGTCCAATGAAACCAAGTCCTGTATAGACGACAGTCAATGAGACTGCGGCAATTAAACCGGCTTTTGTCACGTTTTTTAATTGTGATGTACGATCTTTAATTCCACGTGTGTGAAGCGTGTGTAAGACGATAACTCCGAAGACGAGTGCACCGAGTGCGTCGAGGGTCAAATAGCCTTGAAGAAATCCTTGAACAAACGAGTTCGTAAAACTGTTGTATGCAGGAGCTGGTGCCTCGACGGCAGAAAGTGGATTGACGATACTACTTATACTGAGAATCATAAGTGCCGTCAGTAATAACGGTGTGATGAAGCGACCGATGATATCAAGTAACTTACCCGGTCTTAAAACGAGAAACACGGTTGCCAAGAAAAAGAGTAATGATGAAATGATTAACGTCGTTTGGCTGGGTTCTCCTAAAAAAGGAACGACACCAAGTTCATACGTGACGACCGATGTTCTCGGGATGCCGAAGAATGGACCAATCGCGACGTAAAGTGCGAATGTCAAGAAAGCACCAACAGCTTTCGGCAGTGGATTTGCCAGCGTACTAATTCCGCCGCCAACCCAAGCGACTGCGATTAAGCCCGCTAACGGGAGACCGACGCCTGTTACGATGAAGCCTAGCATGGCAGGTAAGAATTGTGTCCCGGCAAGAGCACCGAGTTCGGGTGGGAAAATTAAGTTACCGGCACCAAAAAACAAAGCGAAAATCATAAATCCTAAAGCGAATAAATCTTTACGGTTCAACATATATTATGCCTCCTGATTCCTCATAATCTTACTCACTATACCATTAGAAATTAGCTGTTATAAATAAATTTTAAAACATTCGTTATTCAAGAATCGAGGAGTCGAAGCAAACGCGTTTTAACCTCTACACTTGTAAAAGAAGATCAACCGCAATGTGGAATTAAAAAAACCTATCCGTTAGATTGGATAGGCGCCATCTGTTTCACTGGACGCCTCATTCGATCCATCGAAAGGAGGGCCCAAAAACTATTTCATCGTCACATGAAATGTTTTCAGTCCCTCGCGTACAGAATAATCAGTCGGTGATTCGAAGTTAAAACTAAAGTGCTCATAATATGGTACTCCTCTCGTTGAATTTGTCTCAGATTATCACGGGATACATGATTAATCAATATTTTCTGACAATTGTTCCAAAAGAAAAAATATTGAGAACGTTATCATGCATATTATTACTAAAAAAGATGCGAAAAGAACCATATTATAACAAAAAAACCGGTCCTTCATTGAAGAAGTGACCGGATGGTTAATATAGATATAACGAGCGACATAAGTTTAACTAGAAGCCATGAAGCGCCCCTTTTTTTGTCGTCTCATTTTGTGGAGGAGCCAGGCGTGAACGACTTCACAAGATTGACGGGGCAACGTTAGCTCGACGAGCGGTTCCTGTTGCTGCCCTCGGATGGTGAATACTCCGGTCTCTTCATCAATCGGTGAGATTGCCATTGAGCTCGCATCATTCAGTGATAATTTAAGTTCGCCAATTGACGCATCCTTCAGTTTCAGGATATGTCCGTTCGTCGCGAATTTAGCGAATGATCCGATTCCGTTCACTTTTAACTGGTCCATAACTAGTTCCTCCTTTGTTAGCTAACACGAACAATCATCATACGTGTAACGAAAAAAACATCTGCAACTTCTAACTTATCCAAAAGGTTAATCTCATTATAACGAAGTCTCTAAAAGAAGCTAGCATTATTTTGTGTGAAAATTCAATTAATTCAAGAGATGTATTGTATGATATTAGATTTCTTGAAATAATACATGAAAGTATAAAAAAATAAGATACAAAAAAAAGCATCCTATCATTTGATGATAGAGATGCTGAAGATCATCGTACCTCAAAATCCCAGGATTTTTTGCGGTGGACGAATTCACCACGTGCGATGATGGACTCTTTTTCAGACTCGAAGTCTTCCTTGAGCACGGCCATGTCTTCGTAACGACCCGCAATATAAAGAGGAATGCTGAGTTGTCTCGTAAAAACAGAGCGTTTTATATTCGCGAAATCAATTAACACACCTTCGCTGAGCAATTGACGAATATGAATCAGGATTTCAGCCGTCAAAGGACGGGGAGATAACCCACGAAGCTCGTGACGAATCTTTCGCTGGATTAAGACTGAGAGAATTTGCTCGATTCGGGACCAATCTTTTAAATATACTGTTGCCTGAAATCCGTCGTGTTCACTGAAATAGGCGAACTCGTTCTCGACCGATGACGCGAACGGGCTCGGCATACCACGCTTCATATGCATGAGGAATAACAGCTCCGCAACTTCAGGATCAGTTAATGTATCTAAGGAATGTGAAGAGCGGATGTCGATCGCGTTCAATGGATGACGAACGACATCATTCGACGCGGAAAATTGCTCGATTTCATGTGCTTCAACGTAATTGAGCGAAGTACGAAACGATTGTTTGACGGCTTTAAAGTCTGCACCTGAGACAAGTAATGGACGTTTTAAATCTAGCGCAATCATGAAATCAGAAAATGTCACACCAGACATCGTTAAACGATGGTTTTCTGCATCTTCATAAAAATAAAGCATTGAACTTGACATAGCCATCTGCTTCCTTTCTTGACTCATCAATACTTACTATTTCAATAGTAGCAAAACTTCAATCGAGCGAAAAGAATAATTCCTTTTGAAAACGGGCATAATAAAGAATAGAAGCATAAAAAGAGGTGATCAAACGATGTGGGGGTTACGAAAACCATTTCCAGAGTTGACGACGGAACGATTTGTTCTAAGGGAACTTGAAAATAAAGATGCACGTGATCTATTTAAGATTCTTTCAGACGAGGACGTCATGTACTATTACGGATCGGATCCGTTAGCGACTGTGTATGAAGCAAAAAACGTCATTAGTTATTTCAAAGAACAGTTTACGCAAGGGAAGGCGATTCGGTGGGCAATTGCTGATTTGCAAACCAACCAATTAATCGGGACAATCGGCTTTCATAATTGGTTAGCGCAGTACCACCGTGCTGAAATCGGTTTTGAGGTCAGTCAAGACTACTGGAAGCAAGGTGTCGCTTCTGAGGCGGCGCGTGCTGTTTTAACACATGGATTCGAAGACTTCGCCCTCCATCGCATCAGTGCCCTTGTTGCACCTGAAAATCTTGCTTCGAATGCACTCGTCCAAAAATTAGGTTTTCAATCGGAAGGATTGCTTGAGGATTATGCCTACAGTCATGGACGTTTTATGGATTTGACAATTTACCGGATGCTTGCATCGGAATGGAAGGGATGAGTTAGTCAATGTCGAAACAAACACTCGTATTGCTACACGGATTTGCTGGAGGAACAGATTATTTTAATCGGGTGGAAGCAAAGCTTCGCTTATCGTTTGATGTCTTGCCGCTGCGACTACCCGGTCATGAAGGAGAGGACGTCGGACCTGACACAGTGGAAGGATTTGCAGAGTGGGTCATGAAGGACTTGGAACGCCGGGAAATTGAAAATCCGATTATCGTTGGTCATTCTTTCGGAGGATATATTACGGCTGCGATTGTCGAAGCTTATGCAGATAAAATTGCCGGTTTCGGTCTCGTCTATTCAACGGCGAAACCAGACGCTACTGAAGCGAAACAAAAACGGAATCAAAACATTAGTCGTGTCGAGGAAATTGGAGTTCGGGCATTCGTTGATGGCATGATTCCCGGTTTATTTGCCGAAGGGGCAGATCCGATGCTAATTTCTGAAGCAAAAGAGATTGGTTACATGATGACAGTCGAAGGTGCAATACGCGCTCTAAGTGCGATGCGCGACCGGAGAGATGTCACGAGCGCATTGAATCAAACTTCAGTTCCTGGTGTGATTGTTCATGGTGAAAAAGATGCCCTTATCTCAAAAGAGAGTGCATTTAGCCCGAATAACTCACGGATCAGCTTTGAATCAACGGACAGTGGTCACATGGGGATGCTCGAAACACCGGATGCGTTCTGTGAGATTATCGAGCGTGTATTTGCTTAAACAACATCAAAGCTCTACGGTTCGAATCGTAGAGCTTTTGCGTTGCAATTTCTTTAAAGTTTCTGAATGATGGAGGGGGAGGGATCGATATGAAAATTGTAGCAATTGAACCAACACCAAGTCCAAACAACATGAAAGTTATCGTTGATGAAACATTTTCTGAAAAGGGACAGACCTTTGAACATGCTTTTGGTGCGCCGGAGCACGTAACGAAACTTTTAGACATTCCTGGAATTAAATCAGTCTATCAAGTGAGTGACTTTCTTGCCGTCGAACGTTTTCCAAAATACGATTGGCGAACACTCGTCATCGAAATTCGCCGAGCTTTTGGTGAGAATTTAAGTGATGTCGAAAATCATGAAACAGATGCCGCATTCGAACCTGTGCATCTCTTTGTTCAATTCATCCTCGGTGTCCCGATGCAAATCAAAGGCGTCAAAGGATTAGAAGAAAAACGACAAGGGTTACCGGAAAGGTTTCGAGATGCTGCACTATTCGTCCAACCTTTTGTCCAAAATGTCATTAGTGATCGACGCTGGGTTGAACAAGCCCCACGGTATGGGGAACTGGACGATAGTCTAGAGGAAGTGGCGCAAGAGCTCGAAATCGCCTATCCTCAAGAGCGGGTTGAACGATTGAAAGTACTCGCTTCGGGTGAAGACGTTACGTTTGATGGACAAGCCCTTAGCTCGAGCGACTGGAAAGAGCGGTTTGCAGCACTGGATGAATTACCGATTGATTTAAGCTGGGTCTCGGCTTATGCGAAGATGCTTCAGGATGAAAAAATGCAAATCAGACGACAAGCAATCGTCAAGCTCGGCATGTTTGAGGAGAATCGTGAAGAATTGCTCGAATATATCACGAATGCTTTACATGACCCTTCAGGAATCGTTCGTCGGACCGCAGGGGATACAGTATCTGATTGGGCACTTCCGGAAGCGGAGCCGATGATGATTGAAGCGTTGACCGATAAAAACAAACTTGTTCGTTGGCGTGCCGCGCGCTTTCTATTCGATGTTGGAACGGAACGGGCAGTATCTCGCTTAAAAGAAGCAGCGCAAGATAAAGAATATGAAGTCGCACTCCAAGCCGAGCTCGCCTTAGCACGAATCGAGAGTGGGGAAGAAGCACTAGGGACAGTCTGGCAACAAATGAACCGTTTGATTGATGAAAGTTCATAAGAACTTGAAAAAACCATGTTTGGCACAATCATTCGACAAAATCGCGCATGTTTTGTCTAGTCATATTTTACCTATAAGACTTATGTCCTGGTAAAAAAAAGAAGAAAAAAACTGTAATGATTTTGAAATGTCTTTGAAATCTGATGATAATCTGCATGTTTCAAAAGAAATGATTTGTTTTTTATATCATCCATTTTATGGGTTAGAAAACTGGCATAAAGTTTTGACATGAATTGTCGAATGACAATTCACCTGCTCTTTTGGACGTTTGGTAAAGTGAAATCAACATAACGGATTCGAGATTAACCGAGTGAGTTGGTTTAACTGAAATCTAACATAACAAAGGAGATGCGGGGACATGATACTTTTTGCAGAAACAGACTTAGCAGTGGGGTATAAAGAACGAACGGCTTCTGGTGTGTACGTTACAATCGAGACAGGTGATAGCCGGACAATCACACTCGTCGCACCGGTCACAGCGACAGATGCGATCTGTGATGAATTATTCGTAACGGGGATGGAACAATTATTCTCAGGTTCAACGGATGTAACAGAAATGCCTGTTGCTTGATCAGCAACTATGAAAGGGAGATGAGGGAAACCTTGTCTCCTTTTTTGTATGATAAAATGGATGGAAAGAGGGAGGAGACGTCATGAAATGGTCTCGAACACGGTTGCTGTTACTTGGATTAGCGCTCATGTTAGTCGGATGTAGTCAAGAAACTAAAAAAGCGGACCTTGCAACAAAAGTGTCGAATCAACCGATTCAAATTGCCGTGTCAGGACAGGCTGTTGGATCGAATACAATAGAGGCAATCGTACGGTTGCACAATCCAAATGACCAAAACGTGAAAATTGCGTATCCTTCATCACAACGTTTTGAATTAATGGTGCGTGATGGACGAAATCACGTGATTTACACGTTTTCGAAAGAACATCTTTTTACACAAGCGATTGAAGAAGAACAGTTTGAACCGTATGAGGAAAAGGAATATGAAGTGACGATTGAATTATCAGATACTAGCGATGCAAAAGAAATCGACGGAATGACTGTTCAACAATTCGAGGGAGCGCGTGACTCGACATCGAAGGTGACATCCGTTATTTCTAAAGAGAAGCTATGATGATAAACTGAAACTATTGAACTACCTCCACCTATGCTTCGCTAAAAGGTGGAGGATTCCTGAGTTATTCAATCTAATGCTCGAAACTTTATCAGGCTAACCCCGTCGTCCCGACGGTTGAACATTAATCTTGCCCGTTTCTTTTGAGCGGATGCCTACTGTGCTTGGTTTTCGCTACTTCGGTCATCCGCAAGGTGGACGTTGAAGATTTTACGTGACAGACGAACTTTCTGTCACAACCCTATACCTTCAGTTTCCAAAGAACGTGACATTTTAATTCTTCCTGATTTTAATTGTCTTCAAACGAAGCGCGTCGGACAATTGACGTGTCGGAAGACACGCCTTGTCCGACGACGTTTCATCCCCCACTTGGACTAGGGCTTCACCCTGAACGTTTAGAAGGGGGGAGTATTCTCGTCTAAATTTCGTAAAAAATAGAGAATGAGGAGTGTGATGTGACAATGCAACAAGACATCATTCAAGCGACAGGAGTCAAGCCAGTCATCGAGGCGCATGAAGAGGTGGCGAACCGGATTCGTTTCTTAAAAGAATACTTACTACACACGGGTGCTAAAGGATTTATCCTTGGTATTTCAGGTGGTCAAGACTCATCTCTTGCCGGACGGCTCTGTCAACTCGCTGTAGAAGAACTGAGAGCAGAAACAGGACGAGATTTTCATTTTTATGCGGTTCGCCTTCCTTATGGACAGCAGCAGGATGAATCGGACGCACAACTTGCCTTATCATTCATTCGACCAGATCACTCGTTACGCGTTGATATCAAGCCGGCAGTAGAAGCGGCAATGGCTTCATTTGAAGTCGCGACAGGAGAAGTCCTATCTGATTTCAGTAAAGGCAATACGAAGGCACGTGAACGGATGAAAGTACAATACGATCTTGGAGCGCACTTTGGTTGTCTCGTCGTCGGAACGGATCATGCAGCTGAATTCGTCACAGGTTTCTATACGAAGCATGGTGACGGGGCTTGTGATTTAACACCGTTGACTGGCTTAAACAAACGACAAGGAAAACAATTGTTACGTTATTTAGATGCACCTGTCGGATTGATCGATAAAGTACCGACAGCTGATCTAGAGGATGACCGACCTGGTTTACCTGACGAACTCGCATTAGGGATGACGTATGATGAGATTGACGACTATCTAGAAGGAAAAAGCATATCAACTGCAAGTCAAACGAAACTAGAGACACAGTATAAACGTGTAGGTCATAAACATCATATGCCGGTTTCTCCATTAGATGACTGGTGGAAATGATATGACGACGCTTGCTTTTTGAGGCAAAGTATCTTTCTAAAACGACATCCTTTAGGGGCTTCGTTTCAGACTGTAGACAAAGTGCTATCAAGAGAAAAAGCGTCTTTATTCGTTGCTTTCCTAGGGCGAGGCGCAAGCCGTTGCTCCTTGGTCCTTACGGACAACGAGCAGGGTCTTGTCTGCCTCTGAAAGTGCGTTAAAAACGCACTTTTTCCCGTAGGAGTCAACGAAACATGACGCTTTTTAGCTAATACCGTGACGGAAAGCCGGGCATGGAGACGTTTTAGAGCGCAATCCGTTTCGAATCGCTTAGAACCGCGAAAAGCAATCGGTCGCGACCCTGCAGCTTTGCTGTAGCGGCGTGACCGATTGCCGCTTTGAAGACGAGGCGAGACAGGGAAGCGCGAACGGATTGCATCTCGATACCATATGTTTACGCTTTTTAATAGTTTGTCTACACGCTGAAACGACATCCTTTAGGGGTGTCGTTTTTTTTGTTTGGAATCGGGAAAAGAATCAAGAAAAGGGAATTGATGCTTAAAAGGAGGTGCGTCGAGTGGAAAAGATTGCAGTCGTCGGTGGTGGGTTAGCTGGTTTATCAGTGGCAGCACTTCTCGCGGTTCAAGGAAAGGAAATTCATCTGTACGATGCCGGTTTACTGGGGGGGAGGGCAACTTCGCAAGTGCTTAAAGGATTTACGTTCAATTATGGAGCGCATGCTGTTTATGGGCGTGACCAATCAGCACTCCGTTCATTAATTAAACAATTGAAGCTTAATGTGACATGGCTCGATTTTTCTTCTTCTAAGGCGAAATATGAGTTTGCTGGACATTTGACTGCGGCTCCTGCGAATGCACTCGGCCTGTTGAAGACAGAACTAGTGGAAGGAACCGATAAGGTGCGTTTCACATGGGCGGTCGTTAAAACACTATTGTCACTCGAACGTGGAGAGTCGGAAGTTTCAATTGGGGACTGGTTGGTCCAAGAAAAGGTCGAAGACGATGTCTCAAGGTTAATGCTCGATTTAGCTTCGAGTAATTTTTTCACTTCCGAACCCGAAAATATTCCGTCATCTGTCTATTTTGCGTATTACCGGAAACTATTTCGTACGCGCAAACCGGTTTCATATATTGCTGGAGGTTGGCAAACCTTAATTGATGAACTCGAACGCGTTTTGACGGACAACGGGGGAGAAATCCATCGGAAAACCAAGATTACAGCGATTGAACAAAGTGGGGGAGGTTATCGATTACGCGATCGCCAAAAAAATGAATGGTCGGCCAAGCGTGTAATTCTCGCGATACCTCCTCGCGAGATGCGTAAAGTTGCATTACCATTGCCGATCCAGCACTTTATTGAACCATACGCGCAGTTTGAACCAGCCGAAGCCCTAGTCTATGATGTCGGAATCAGTCCTTACATTGATACTCCTTTTTCTTATGTATTCGATCGAGACCATCAAGTCTTCGTCACGGATTTGTCACACTATGATGCAAGCATTTCTCCGAAAGAGGGACAAGTCCTACAAGTCGTCGCATATCTTGATCATAAACAGGTCAGTCAAGCGACATATATTGAAGAAAAAGTACAGCACGCCCATGACTTATTAGATCACCACTATCCAGGGTGGCGAGATCGCCTTGTGACAGAGCGGACGATGAAACGCGCAATCGTTCAAGAAATCAAATGGAAGATGGGACAAAGGCCGTTGCCTTGCTTTTTGGAAGCGGATACGTCGATTGCTTTCGTAGGTGATTGGTGTGAAGGAGAAGGTCAGTTATCGGAATTATCTTTTTCAAGTGCTTACGCGGTGTCGAGGGAGTGGCAGTGAAACGGTCAAGCATAGTATCGGCATCGGAATGAAATGAAAAACCCGAGCATTCCTGTTATCGAAATGGAATCGCTCGGGTTTCCTGTGCGTTAATTTTTGTAGTGAGTTCTACGTGACGCATTTGTTTGAACAGATATCTGCAACTTATGCACTTTTTTTATTCGGGTAAAAGGCAACGATCAATAAGAGGGTGAAGGCGATTAAACTCATCATTGGGATTGTCAAAAAACCGAAGTAGTTGACCCATTGAATCAGGCAACCATTCGTACAGAGTGCCTCGCCATCCGGGAGGCGTTCGAGAACAACGTGATAGGCAGCAACTGCCCAACCGATTCCAACATATAGTCGAACGAAAAGAGCATCGACGGGGCGATTCCGAAAGAGTGTAATGATTAAATAAAATGCCGTCGTATACATGAACAAGCGTTGCCACCAACAAAGTGGACAAGGGATGAAACCGCGAACTTCACTGAAGTACAGACTTCCTAAGGTCGCAATCGTTGAGACGATTAACATAAAATGATAGCGTGACATATGTACCTTCCTTCCTAACGTGTTAAACTAATGCCATCTTATATCATGAGGAGTCGAATCTTACATTGCAAGTGTCGGAAATGGAAATGTTGATAACTTTATCGGAAGAGCTGAATATGCGAAGAGCAGCCGAACGTCTTTTCGTCTCGCAGCCGGCACTCAGTCAACGATTGGTTGCGATTGAGCGCAGGTGGGCGACGAAGTTGTTCATTCGTTCTTCCCGTGGATTAAGCATTACGCCCCAAGGAGAAAAAGTCATTGGGCTCGCAAAAGAAATGAATCGAAAAGAATTAGAACTAAAAAGTGAACTGACTGCCGAAGAAGGGGCAGTCTACGGAACCCTTCGGATTGCGGTCGCCTCCATCATGGGTCAATATTGGTTGCCACGCGTGTTGAAACGTTTCGTGGAACGTTACCCGCATGTACGCGTCCAACTCGTAACAGGGTGGTCGAGTGAAATGATGCGGCATATGCTCGAAGAACATTTTCATATCGGCATCATTCGAGGTAATCCGGACTGGAAGGGCGTCAAGGAACGGTTGTTCTCAGACCCGCTCTATCTTGTTGATAGTGAGTTGACGACGCTTGAACAGTTGCGTAAGACGGACCGACCATTCATTCAGTTCAAAAGTGATTCGACGTACTATCAAGAAATACTCGAGTGGTGGCAGGATCGTTTTTCAAGTCCGCCTGCGCGGACGCTCGTCGTCGACCAAATCGAAACTTGTAAACAAATGGCGTTACACGGCATTGGATTCGCGATTTTACCAGAGTCAACGATTCAAGAATCGAGCGAAGTGATGCAGATTCCGTTGAAGACGTCTTCGGGTAAAGTACTGAAACGCGATACATGGATTTTATCGACGGAATCCATGCTTGAGTTAAAACAAGTCCAAGCCTTTTGGGACATCGTAAAAGAAGAAGGGGGAAGTCAGTCAGATGGAATACGCGATTGAAATGCGAAGAGAACTTCATAAAATACCTGAATTAGGATTCAAGGAGTTCAAGACGCAAGCCTTTATTTTAAATCAGATTCGCTCTTATCCTGAAGACCGCGTCAGCTACGATACGTTTGAAACAGGTGTTTTCGTTCGTGTTAAAGGGTTGACCGGAAATCGAACAATCGGTTACCGCGCAGATATCGATGGTTTGCCGATCGAAGAAGCGACGGGTCTTCCTTTTGGTTCGGAGCATCCGGGAATGATGCACGCCTGTGGGCATGACGTCCATGCGTCAATTGCGTTAGGTCTGCTTCGTCGTCTTGTCGAGTTACCGATCATGGATGACGTCGTCTTCTTATTCCAACCGGCAGAAGAAGGTCCGGGTGGAGCGGAACCGATGATTAAAAGTCCATTATTCGAAAAATATCGTCCGAGTGAAATGTATGGTCTCCATGTCGCACCTGAATATCCGGTCGGGACAATTGCGAGTCGTCCTGGCGTATTATTTGCCAGCGCGCGGGAAGTTCACATCACGATTTATGGTCAAAGTGGTCATGCTGCATTTCCACACTTGACGGTCGATACGGTCGTTGCTCAGGCTGCACTCATCATGCAGTTGCAAACAATCGTCAGTCGATCAATCAATCCGATGAATTGTAGTGTCATCACGATTGGCAAGGTCGATGCGGGGATTCGTGAAAATGTTATTGCCGGTCGAGCTGTGCTAGATGGAACGATGCGTGCGTTGAACGGTACTGACATGGAAAAATTAGAAGAACGGGTACGTGACATCGTTCGTGGAATTGAAGCATCATTTGGCGTGAAAATTGATTTGCAATTTGGAAACCGCTATTACGAAGTCGTTAATGATCAAAACGTCGTCGATAAATTTTCTTCATTCGTTAAGATGAATACAAATTATGTTGAATGCGACGCTGCGATGACGGGTGAAGACTTTGGATTCATGTTAAAAGAAGTCCCAGGCATGATGTTTTGGCTTGGAATCGATAATCCAACGTCCGGTTTACATCAGCCGACGTTGAATCCGGATGAAGAGGCGATCCCATTTGTGATTAATTTACTGGATCATTACTTCCGTGAATATGTGTAAACTGAATGAATCGTAAAAAGACTGTAGAAATGCCCTTTACTTTGCCTTAAATCGAAGTAAAGGTTTTTCATTTAGCGAGATCATCTAGTTTTCGAACGTTTTGTGAAGAAAATCACGAATAGATGTGAACAATTTGTTACATCAAACATTTAGAACAGACACAAATGATTATGTTCTCTATGATACGGATATAAACATATATAGAAGTACGTTTAGGAAGAGGGGGGCACACACATGTTCAATGATCCAGTTATGCTCAGTCGATTATTGACAGGGCTCACATTAGCATTTCACATCATTTTTGCAACGATTGGTGTAGGAGTTCCGTTGATGGTACTCGCAGCCGAGTACATTGGAATTAAACGAAAAGATCCAGATTATATTCTTTTAGCACGACGTTGGACGCGCGGTTATATCGTAACGGTAGCGGTCGGAGTCGTTACGGGGACGGCAATCGGATTACAATTATCGCTCTTATGGCCTTCATTAATGCAAGTAGCCGGACAGACGATTGCTTTGCCACTCTTCATGGAAACGTTCGCCTTCTTCTTTGAAGCGATCTTCCTTGGGATTTACTTGTACACATGGGATCGCTTTAAGAATCCATGGTTACACTGGTTAATCGGGATTCCGGTCGTCATCGGGGCAACGGCGTCAGCCTTCTTTATCACGACAGTTAACTCGTTCATGAATTCTCCGGAAGGTTTTAAAATTGTCAACGGAACGTTAACACAAATCGAACCGTTAAAAGCGATGTTCAATACGGCAACGCCAACAAAAGCGACACACGTCATTGTATCTGCTTACTTGACGGTCGCGTTCATCTTAGCAGCAATTGCCGCGTTCCATTTATTGCGTAAGAAAACATTGTCCGCAGCCGAGACGGCGTATCACAAAAAGGCACTTCGTCTGACAGTCATGGCTGGATTGATTTTCGCCTTCTCGACAGCGCTCGTCGGTGATTTTTCAGGAAAGTACCTTGCGAAATATCAACCTGAAAAATTAGCAGCAGCGGAGTGGCATTTTGAAACGACAAATGAAGCAGAACTGATTTTCGGTGGAATTTTGGATGAGCAAGAAGATGGTAGTTATGACATCAAAGGTGCGGTTAAGATTCCATACGCCTTGTCAATTCTTGCAGGTGGAGCACCAGATACAGAAGTCATCGGTCTAAATGAATTTGCGAAAGAAGACCAAGCGCCTTTATTCGTCCACTATTTCTTCGATATCATGGTATCGATTGGGATGTATTTAGCAGCGATTTCCGCCTTGTTCATACTCGCATTCCGACTGAAAAAGTTGAACCCGTATAATAAATGGTTACTGCGCGGTATTTTCATTGGTGGACCACTTGCCATCGTTTCGATTGAAGCAGGTTGGATGTACGCAGAAATCGGACGTCAACCATGGACGCTATATGGTATTATGAGAACGGCTGACGCAGCGACGACATCTACTGCAGTCGGACCGATGCTGATTCTATTCAGCATGTTGTACCTCTTACTTGGTACGATTTGTACAGTCGTATTGCTCCGTATGTTTAAGAATAATCCTGTCGGTAAAGAACTCGCAGACGATCACCATACTCGCGGTGAAGCGATGTTTGCGGACGATAAAGAATAAGGAGGGAACGAGTTGGACATTCAAACACTAGGAATAACCGTACTTTGGACGTTCCTCTATGGATATCTCATCGTTGCCTCAATTGACTTCGGTGCTGGATTTTACGCATTTTACTCGAAATATACAAAACGAGATCATTTGACGAATCGATTGATTTTACGTTACCTTTCGCCCGTTTGGGAAGTGACGAACGTTTTCTTCGTCTTCTTCTTTGTTGGTCTCGTCGGGTTTTTCCCGGACACAGCTTATTACTACGGAACGGCACTTCTCGTGCCTGCATCAATCGTACTCGTTCTGATTGCGATTCGCGGCAGCTTTTATGCCTTTGCGAACTACGGTTCGAACGATAGTATGTTCTATACGTTTCTCTATGGTGCGACGGGGCTCTTGATTCCGGCTGCGATGTCGACGACGTTGACGATTAGTCAAGGTGGCTTTATTCGTAAAACGAATGAAACGGTTGAGTTTTTAGGGACGAAATTGTTTACGAACTTTTATTCCTGGTCAGTCGTAGCACTCGCGATTGTCTCTGTCCTTTATATTAGTGCGATGTTCCTTTTGTTCTACGCAGATAAGGCGCGAGATGTAGGGGCGAGTGACTTGATTCGGAAATGGGCGCTCTTTTGGAGCATTCCAACGATCATCGTCTGTGGACTTGTGTTCTTTGGTTTAAAGAATCAAGCCGCATGGCATTATGAAAACATTTTGAATGGTAACTGGTGGTGGTTCGCAGCAAGTTTTGTGTTCTTCTGTGTTGCAGTCGCACTCGTCTACCTGAAGCGGAATTATGGAATTGCCTTTATTGCTGTCATGGCTCAATACGGAGTTGCATGGTTCGGATACGGCTATACTCATTTACCGTATATCTTATATCCGTACATCGATATCAATAAAGCGGTCGTTAACGAAACAATGGCGACGTCGCTTGTCGTAGTCTTTATCTTCGGACTATTATTATTGATTCCGGCACTCTATCTGATTTTACGATTGTTCCTGTTTGATAACGATTATGTCAGAGGCGAAAAAGTAAAAAAATAGCGAGATCTTAAACGCCTTCACGCACTGTGAAGGCGTTTATAGTATTTTAAGAAGGAATCGGGTACACTACTACTGACGAAGCGAAATCTGAAGGAGAGTTGAACATGAATGGAGAGTTTGCAGTAATTGGTTTGGGGCGTTTTGGTGGTTCGATCGTCCGTGAATTATCGAAGAATGGCTATGACGTTCTAGCGATTGATTCGGATGAAGAACGTGTCAATGAATATATGGGGATTGCGACACACTCCGTCATCGCCGATACGACGGATGAGAACGTATTGAAAAGTCTTGGAATTCGAAACTTTGATCACGTCATCGTTGCGATTGGGGAAAACATTCAAGCTTCGATTTTGACAACGTTGATTTTAAAAGAACTCGGTGTTAAATCGATCACTGTCAAAGCGACGAACGATTACCACGAAAAAGTATTGCGGAAAATCGGTGCTGACTTCATTGTTCACCCGGAACGTGACATGGGGGTTAGGATTGCGAACGGTCTGATGAGTTCGAATATTTTGGATTATCTTGACCTGTCTCAAGAATTCTCAATCGTTGAAATCAAGGTAAGCGATCGCATGGCAAACAAAACGTTGATTGATCTTGATTTACGAAGTAAGTACGGCGCGAACGTCGTCGCCATCAAACGGGGAGAAAATGTCATGATTTCGTTACAAGCTGATGAAGTCATTGAAAAGGGCGACTACCTTGTCGTCATTGGAGAAAACGAAGATTTGGATCGTCTCGAACGAGCCATCCATAAAGTAAAAAGCTGAGGGATCTCCTCAGCTTTTTTTTGTATCCCTTTTAAATTAATTGGAATTTTTTTAAACCGTGCGCGATGCCGTCTTCAAGAATGTGTTTCGTGACGAAGTCGGCGGCGGCTTTTGTTTCGTCTAATCCATTGCCCATCGCGATGCCTGTTCCGACGTAGCGGAGCATCTCGAGATCGTTCAGTGCGTCACCGAAAGCAAACGTATCTTCACGTTTGATATCCGTTAAACGGAGGAATTGTTTAATTCCATCGGCTTTCGACGATCCGGCATTGATGACGTCCATCGCTTGTGGGTGCCAGCGAATGAAATCGAATGCTTGGTAGTTTTGCGTATAAATCGATTCTTCTTCTGCCTGGCAATAGACGAGGGTTTGGAAGATATCGTGCGTCTCGTAAGCTTCTTCACTATAAGCAGGGAGGGGAATATCGAGCGCGCCGAGTGACGTCGCGACGGTCTCGTCTGTTTGACGCGTCGTGAAGCCTTGTTTCTCGCCGAGATAAACAAGTGTGTGCCCATTCTCTTTTGCACGTGATGTTAAATGTTTCAAATCATCGACGGGTTGCGGACGTTTATAGATGACTTCATTTTGATGAACGACGATTTGACCGTTGTAGCCAATGACGGTATCGATGCCGAGTTGCTCACGGACGCCTGACAGCATTGCAGGACCACGCCCGGTCGCGATGGCGACGTAAACGCCGTTTTCCTGTAGTTGTTTGATTGCCTGTTTTGTCGATTCCGGTATGAAATGACCATCGTGAAGCAAGGTTCCATCGATATCGAAAAAGACGACTTTTTGATTTGCCATGGTTTCACCTTCTCTATTTAATTGGCTGAATAGCCGTTTACAAATGAAAGTATAGCATAGCGCCTAGGTTCAAGCAGATATCAGTTGTTGAATAAGGATGAAAAAATGAACCGTTTTCGTGTATACTAATCTAAGGACAAAAAACAATGGACTGATAAGGAGTTGCTAAGTATGATTTTTAAAGTATTTTATCAACCGCTTCGTTCGGAAGCACCAGTAAGAGAACGGACAGAGGTTATGTATGTTGAAGGAGAGAGCATTCGTGACGTGCGAACATCGATTGATCATCTCATCAAAGACATTAATGTTGAATTCATCCGCGAAGTAAGTGGAGAATTCCTAGAGTACGAAAAACAAAGTGTTGACTACAAGGTAGCGACGTTCGCATGAAGTTCGTCAAAAACCACCAAGCAGCCGTATTCGCACTCGGCGGTTTAGGAGAAATCGGGAAGAACACATATGTGGTTCAATTCCAAGATGAAATCATCGTCATTGATGCAGGGGTCATGTTCCCAGAAGATGAATTGCTCGGAATCGATTATGTTATTCCAGATTACACGTATTTAATCAAAAATAAAGATAAAGTCAAAGGTGTGTTCATTACACACGGACACGAAGATCATATCGGCGGACTTCCTTTCTTATTAAAACAAGTGAACTTACCGATTTATGCGGGGAAAATTGCCCTTGGTTTAATCAAGGTCAAATTAGAAGAGCATGGTTTATTACGGACGGCGGAACTTCATGAAATTGATGAGGACTCGATCATCAAGTTCCGGAAGACAAGTATTTCATTCTTCCGGACGACACACTCGATTCCAAATTCGTTCGGTGTCGTCGTAAAAACGCCACAAGGCAATATCGTCCATACGGGGGACTTTAAGTTCGACTTCACACCAGTTGGGGAGCCTGCTGACTTAGCGAAGATGGCAGAACTCGGAAAAGAAGGCGTACTTTGTCTCTTATCTGACTCGACGAATGCTGAAGTTGAAGGATTTACGATGAGTGAACGGGTTGTCGGTGAAACGATTTCGGATGTTTTCCGGAAAGCAGATGGACGAATCATCTTTGCGACGTTCGCCTCGAACATCTATCGTCTCCAACAAGTCGTCAATGCCTCGGTCGAAGCAGGACGGAAAATCGTCGTCTTCGGTCGAAGCATGGACAAGGTCATGATGATTGGACAAGAGCTTGATTTCATCAAGGCACCTAAAGGAACAATCATCGAACCGAATGAAATGAAACGGTATAAATCGAATGAAATTACGATTCTTTGTACAGGTTCGCAAGGAGAGCCGATGGCAGCGTTAAGCCGAATCGCCAATGGGACACACCGTCAGATTTCAATCATTCCCGATGATTTGGTCATCTTCTCGTCTTCACCAATCCCAGGAAACGTTGTTTCGGTCGGGAAAACGATCAACCAGCTGTATAAAGCAGGAGCAGACGTGATGTATGGTAAGCTCAATGATATCCATACGTCAGGTCACGGTAGTCAGCAAGAGCAACTCTTGATGCTGCGCCTACTCAAGCCGAAGTACTTCATGCCGATTCATGGTGAATACCGCATGTTGAAAAAACACATGTCGCTTGCGATGGATGCGGGTGTTCCGGAAGAGAACTGTTTCGTCATGGATAACGGTGAAGTCTTAGCACTCGATGCCAATGCAGCAGCGATCACTGGTAAAATCCAGGCGAATGCGGTATACGTCGATGGAAAAGGTATTGGAGATATTGGAAACATCGTGTTACGCGATCGTCGTATTCTTTCGGAAGAAGGACTTGTCGTCGTCGTCGTCACACTCGACTCGAAAACAAACCGTCTTGTTTCTGGACCGGACATCATTTCTCGTGGATTCGTCTACATGCGTGAATCAGGCAACTTAATTAAAGATGCGGAGCGCTTGTTGAAACGTTCGTTAGAACAATCATTAACGAACCGAAACACGAAGTGGACAGATATCAAACAAGTCATCAACGATACATTAACACCTTATTTAACTGAAAAAACACAACGTCATCCGATGGTCATGCCGATCATTATGGAAGTTTAACGAAAAAAGCCATTTCCTGAATCAGGAAATGGCTTTTTTGTTTCAAGGCTGGGTTCACGTAGCTGGCCCATATTCCTTGAACGGTTCTTTTTTGTCGATCCGATCGTAGAACATGATGCCGTCTAAATGATCATATTCATGCTGGCAAACGATGGCTTTCATACCTTTTAATCTTAATTTTACAGGAATTCCGTTATGATCGATGCCAGTAAGGGTAATACGCATATAGCGTGGCACGTGACCTTCGACTTCACGGTCGACGGATAGGCAGCCTTCACCACCAGTTAAAAACGTCTGTTCGACAGAGTGGCTGATGATTTTCGGATTATAGATTCCGAACTCTAAAAGATCGTCGCCGTCTGGAAGTCGAATCGCGAACATCCGCTTATTGACACCGATTTGAGGAGCAGCAAGACCTATCCCGCTACGCAAATCGTACTTTTCAGCTATTTCATCATCTTGACTGTTAGCAAGAAACTCGCGCATCAAGCGCATCGTTTCTTTATCTTCCTCACTGAGTGGGAAAGTAACTTCCACCGATCGTTCGTGAAGCGTCGGAACTTCTTCGCGTACGATTTCATTCATGGTGATCATGAACAACACCCCTTTCATCTATAAAAATTATAGCACAAGCGAAAGGGGAAATTCATAACTAACACAGTTACAAATAGTTGAATAGTACAGAAGGAGAAACAGAAGGTTTTTGTGAAAGGCGTCACAAATGACGGTCGTAAAAAAAAATAAAACATTTCCTTTGATTTTATAGGCGTTACAGTTTTATACTTGTAACGTAATGAACAAGACATCAAATCGTGTCGAGTCATGTTAATACAGTTTACTCAACTGAATAGGTACACAGATATATGTTCAAGAAAGGTCACACGGGACTTCGATTTTTGAACACTATTGGTATGTGGGCAAATCAGTCAGAGGAATATTTCGCTGAGCACAGTGAAAGGATGAGGTGAAAAGATGAACTTAAACATGTTTAAAAACGTGGAAGAAAACTTTGAAACGTTCCGCATTCTTGACGAGAAAGGTGAAGTCGTCAATAAAGACGCTATGCCGGATCTCTCAGATGAAGAATTAACGGAATTAATGCGTCGTCTCGTATACACACGTATCTGGGACCAACGTGCAATCTCACTCAACCGTCAAGGACGTCTTGGTTTTTATGCTCCAGTAGCAGGACAAGAAGCGTCAATGATCGGAACACAATTCGCACTCGATAAGGATGACTGGATTCTTCCTGGATACCGTGATATTCCACAGATGGTCTTCCATGGCTTCCCACTCTACAAAGCATTCTTGTTCTCACGTGGACACATCACAGGCGGTAAGATTCCTGAAGGTGTGAACGTCTTAATGCCACAAATCATCATCGGCGCACAAATCGTTCAAGCTGCCGGTGTTGCACTCGGTCTTAAGAAAAGTGGTAAAGAGCAAGTAGCAATCACATATACAGGTGATGGCGGTTCTTCACAAGGTGATTTCTACGAAGGAATGAACTTTGCTGGAGCATTCAAAGCCCCTGCAATCTTCGTCGTTCAAAACAACCGTTTCGCAATTTCGACGCCGGTTGAAAAACAATCAATGGCAAAAACAATTGCACAAAAAGCGGTCGCTGCCGGCATCAACGGTATTCAAGTTGACGGTATGGACGTTCTCGCAGTTTACGCTGCAACGAAACAAGCACGTGTCGAAGCACTCAACGGTGTACCGACATTGATCGAAACACTCACGTACCGTTACGGACCACACACACTCGCTGGTGATGATCCGACACGTTACCGTACAAAAGATATGGATGATGAGTATCAAGCTCAAGATCCACTCGTTCGTTTCCGTGCGTTCATGGAAACAAAAGGTCTTTGGAACGAAGACAAAGAAAACGAAGTCATCGAGCAAGCAAAAGCTGATGTGAAAGAAGCACTTGCACAAGCTGACAAAGAACCAAAACAAAAAGTTACTGACTTCATCAACGTGATGGCTGAAAAGTTACCACAAAACCTGCAAGAGCAGCTTGATGAGTATACAGCAAAGGAGTCGAAATAACCCATGGCACAAATGACGATGATCCAAGCGATCACTGACGCAATGCGCGTCGAGATGAAACGCGACGAGCAAGTTCTCTTGTTCGGTGAAGACGTCGGTAAAAACGGTGGGGTATTCCGTGCGACAGAAGGTCTTCAAGATGAATTAGGCGAAGACCGCGTCTTCGATACACCACTCGCCGAGTCAGGTATTGGTGGTCTTGCAGTCGGGTTCAGCTTGACTGGTTTCCGCCCAATCATGGAAATCCAATTCTTCGGTTTCGTTTTCGAAGTGTTCGATTCAGTAGCAGCTCAGCTCGCGCGTCTACGTTACCGTTCAGGTGGTACGTACAGTGCACCAGTTACAATCCGTTCACCATTCGGTGGTGGCGTTAAGACACCAGAACTTCACGCGGATAACTTAGAAGGATTGATGGCTCAGTCACCAGGACTTAAAGTCGTCATCCCGTCAACTCCGTACGATGCAAAAGGTCTTTTGATCGCGTCAATCCGCGATAACGACCCAGTCGTTTTCCTTGAGCACATGAAACTCTACCGTTCATTCCGTGGCGAGGTTCCTGAAGGGGACTACACGGTCGAACTCGGTAAAGCAGACATCAAACGTGAAGGTACAGACGTTACAATCGTCACGTACGGCGCGATGGTCCACGCTTCACTTAAAGCAGCTGAGGAACTTGAAAAAGAAAACATCAGCGTCGAAATCATCGACTTGATGACAATCAGCCCAATCGATATCGATACAATCGTTGCGTCAGTTAAGAAAACGAACCGTGTCGTTGTCGTTCAAGAAGCTCAAAAACAAGCAGGTGTGGCTGCAATGGTCGCAACTGAAATTCAAGAGCGTGCAATTCTTGATCTTGAAGCACCGATTCTTCGTGTAACGGCTCCAGATACAATCTTCCCATTCGCACAAGGTGAAGACGTCTGGATTCCAGACCACAAAGATATCGTTGAAAAAGTAAAAACAGTTTACAATTTCTAAGCGTGATTCGGAAAAAGGAGAGGGGAAATTCTCTCCTTGCTTCCGTTTTAAAGATAACAATTGACTAGAAGAGTGAAATAAAAGGAGGCATATTCAAATGGGTTTATTTGAATTCAAATTGCCGGATATCGGTGAGGGTATTCACGAAGGCGAAATCGTAAAGTGGTTCGTAAAAGCGGGCGACACAGTAAAAGAGGACGACGTTCTTCTTGAAGTTCAAAACGATAAAGCGGTCGTTGAAATCCCGTCACCAGTTGATGGTACAGTCAAAGAAGTAAAAGTAGACGAAGGTGTCGTTGCTGTTGTTGGTGACGTATTAATCTCATTCGACGTCGAAGGTGAAGGTTCAGCTCCTTCTGAAGAAGCAGCTCCTGAACAACCTAAAGCAGAAGAAAACGCAAAAGATGTCCAAGACACGGATCAAAAAGTCGAAGACAAGCCGACTGAAGTTCAAATCCACAAATCAGAACGTGTCATCGCGATGCCTTCTGTCCGTAAATATGCACGTGAAAAAGGCGTCGACATCCGTGAAGTTCAAGGTTCTGGAGACAACGGTCGCGTCGTTAAAGAAGACATCGATGCATTTGCAAACGGTGGTCAATCTTCTACTGCACCAGCTTCAGAAGAAAAAGCATCTGCACAAGCATCTGCTCCTAAAGCTGAAGTGAAACCGTATGTTGCTGCTCAACCTGAGCTTGAAACACGCGAAAAAATCAAAGGTATCCGTAAAGCGATTTCGAAAGCAATGGTCAACTCGAAACATACGGCACCACACGTAACACTTATGGACGAAGTCGATGTAACGAACCTCGTGGCACTCCGCAAAAACTTCAAAGAAGTTGCTGCAGCACAAGGTACGAAATTGACTTACCTTCCGTTCGTCGTTAAAGCATTGACTGCGGCTGCTAAAAAGTACCCGACTATCAACGCTTCAATCGATGATGCTAACGAAGAAATCGTCTACAAAAACTACTTCAACATCGGTATCGCAGCGGATACAGATAACGGACTTGTCGTACCTGTCGTCAAAGACGCAGATCGCAAATCAATCTTCTCGCTCGCTGATGATATCAATGATTTAGCTGGTAAAGCACGTGATGGTAAACTTTCTGGTGAAGAGATGAAAGGCGGATCGATCACAATCACAAACATCGGTTCTGCTGGCGGACAATGGTTCACACCTGTCATCAACCACCCGGAAGTTGCAATCCTCGGTATCGGCCGTATTGCTGAAAAAGCAGTCGTTAAAAACGGTGAAATCGTTGCAGCACCAGTACTTGCACTTTCATTCAGCTTTGACCACCGTCTCATTGATGGTGCAACAGCACAAAACGCGCTTAACCTAGTTAAACGCTTGTTGAACGACCCACAACTTCTCATTATGGAGGGATAAGCAATGGTAGTAGGTGAATTCGCACAAGAAACAGATTTACTCGTAATCGGGGCCGGCCCTGGTGGTTATGTCGCTGCAATCCGTGGCGCACAACTCGGACTTAAAGTAACAGTCGTCGAACGTGAAAACGTCGGTGGTGTTTGCTTGAACGTTGGATGTATCCCGTCAAAAGCGTTAATTACAGCTGGACACAACTTCCAACATGCAAAAGGTTCGGACTCAATGGGGATCACATCTGAGAACGTTGCAGTCGATTTCTCGAAAGTTCAATCTTGGAAACAATCAGTCGTTAACAAATTAACGGGTGGTGTTGGCGGCCTTCTTAAAGGTAACAACATCGAAACAGTCGTAGGGGAAGCATACTTCCAATCTGAAGATACAGTTCGTATCATCAACGAAGATTCTTCAACACCTTACAAATTCAAAAAATGTATCATTGCAACAGGTTCGACTCCAATCGAACTTCCAGCGTTCAAATGGTCTAAACGTGTCCTTTCTTCTACAGGCGCATTGAACCTTCCTGAACTTCCGAAAAAACTCATCGTCATCGGTGGCGGATACATCGGAATGGAGCTTGGTACAGCGTATGCTAACTTCGATACTGAAGTTGTCATCTTAGAAGGAACAAAAGACATCCTTTCTGGTTTTGAGCCGGCAATGACACAAGTCGTCAAGAAAAAGCTCAAACAAAAAGGGAACATCACAATCCACAACGAAGCACTTGCACAAAGTGTGGAAGAGACAGAAGACGGCGTTAAAGTAACGTTCGAAGTGAAAGGTGAAACACAAACAGTTGAAGCGGACTACGTCCTCGTCACTGTGGGTCGTCGCCCGAACACTTCTGATCTCGGTCTTGAGATGGCTGAAGTTAAACTTAGCGAGCGCGGACTTGTCGAAATCGACGATCAGTGCCGTACGTCTAACGAAAACATCTACGCAATCGGGGACATCGTTCCTGGACCACCACTTGCGCACAAAGCATCTTTCGAAGCGAAAATCGCTGCTGAAGCTGCTGCTGGACACCCGGCATACCTCGACTATAGCGCGATTCCTGCGGTTGTCTTCACAGACCCAGAACTCGCAACAGTCGGTTATACAGAAGCACAAGCGAAAGAAGAAGGTCTTGATTACCTCGCTTCTAAATTCCCTTATGCTGCAAACGGTCGTGCCCTTGCACTCAACGAGCCAGACGGCTTCTTGAAAATGATCACACGCAAATCAGACGGTCTCTTGATCGGTGCTCAAATCGCTGGTACAGGCGCATCTGACATGATCGCAGAGATGGGACTCGCAATCGAGTCTGGAATGACTGCTGAAGATATCGCACTCACAATCCACGCACACCCTTCACTTGGTGAAATCGCGATGGAAACTGCTGAAGTTGCAATCGGTAGCCCAATCCACATCATTAAATAAGCTTTAAGCCCTTAAGCGGGGAGCCGACCGCTTAAGGGCTTTTTTTCATTATCATATGCAAGAGGCTAAGGTGTGGTCTTGGTAAAATAAAAAGTACGGGCGGAGGATTTGATATCCTGCGCCCGTACTTTTTTGAGAAGCTGTAACGTCTGCTTTCGTTTGAATCATCGAATGGCATTCGATTGTTGAATGACTTTAATTGTTTCGAGTGAATGATCCTCAAGCCCTTGGACAGGAAGACCCGCTTCGATATTTTCTTTAATATACGCTAAGTTATCCGTCGTAATCATCTCACCTGGAATGAAGATCGGGATGCCCGGCGGATAGACCATCATGAATTCTGCAGAAATCCGTCCTACGGCTTGCGCGAGCGGAATCGTTTCCGTTTCTTCGTAGAAGGCATCGCGTGGACTTAATGCGAGCGCAGGTATGTCCGGCAACATGATAGAATGTGAAGTTGTTTTCGCACCTGTATCACGGTACCGCTCAACGAGCTCAGTCATTCCAGTCAGTAAGGAGTCAATCGTTTCCTCAGAGTCGCCTGAAGTGATGATTAAGAGGATGTTATTCAAATCTGATAGTTCGACTTCAATCCGGTGTTCTTCGCGTAAGAACTCTTCGACGAGGTGACCAGAAATACCGAGTCCTTTGACCGAAATCAATACTTTAGTCGGGTCGAACGCGAATGTCGCACTCGAATGTAAGTCCGATTCACCGAAGACGGCGAGGTAAGGCAACTTAGCGAGACCCATCCGCATCCGTGTCGATAGTTCAAGTGCGCGTCGGTTCATTGCCTCACCATTGATCGCGAGATGGCGCCGTGCGCAATCGAGTGAAGCGAGTAACAGATACGATGTTGAAGTCGTCGTCAACATCGAGAGGACAGTCTGGACTTTATCGGGCGAGACCAGACCTCGGCGGACGTTCAAGACAGAACTTCCTGTGAGTGATCCACCCAGTTTGTGCACACTCGTAGCGGCTAAGTCAGCCCCTGCTTGCATTGCTGATAGCGGCATATCATCGTGGAAGCCGATATGGACGCCGTGTGCTTCGTCAACGAGGACAGGGATCCCTTTCCCATGAGCAAGCTTGACGATGCTCTCAAGGTCGCCTGCGACACCGAAGTACGTCGGGTTGATGACGAGGATCGCCTTCGTATCAGGATGAAGACTGAGGGCACGTTCGACGGCACTTGGTGTGATACCGTGAGCAATTCCAAACATTTCATCAAATTCAGGGTGAATGAAAATCGGGTGCGCTCCAGAAAGAACGATAGCCGACATGATCGATTTATGGACATTTCGCGGAACGAGGATTTTATCGTCCGGACCGACGACGCTCATGATCATTGCCATGATTGCCGTTGACGTTCCTTGGACAGAGAAAAACGTTTCATCTGCATGGAATGCTTGTGCCGCCAATTGATGGGCATCTTTGATAATCGTTTTCGGATGATGTAAATCATCGAGTGGAGCGATGTTGATTAAATCGATATCGAGTGCATTTTGACCGATGAACGATCGAAATGCAGGATCCATTCCTTGCCCATTCTTATGACCAGGAATATGAAATTGAATTGGTTGACGTTTCGCATGCGCGAGTAGCGCATCGAATAAAGGTGTATCGAGCTGTGTTAAGCTTTTTGTTTGCACCAGATTTCCCCCCTTAAAACCGAATAAAAAAACAATCAAACAAGCTAACTATAACAAGTTTTCATAACGTTGCAACTGTTTTATCTTCGATTTCATTGTAAAATAAGAATCGTGAAGAAAGGATGTGTCAGGATGGCTCTTAATTATCCCATCAACCCAGACTGGTCGACGAAGGAAATCGTCACCGTCATTGATTTTTTTAACATCGTCGAAGAAGCTTACGAAAAAGGTGTGTCACGTGAAGAATTTATGCGGACATATAAAGCCTTCAAGAAAATCGTGAATGCGAAGTCGGAAGAAAAACAACTCGATCAATTCTATTTCGAAGAAACAGGTTGCTCCAGTTACCGTGCGGTCCAACAAGCAATCAAACAAGACGAACCGATTTTACGAATGAAAAAATGAAGAATGATTAAGAGAGAAAGGCGAGGATTCCATTCGGAATTCCTTGTCTTTTTTTAGTGTGCATCCTACATATATCCTGAAAGGGAAACCGATTAGTTGTTTAGAATAAAGAAAAATGGGTTATATATTACATACAAGACGATATCGTTAAACTGTAATTTTTAAAAATAGATGCTTTACATCTAAGTTGAATCGTACTATTATAGATTCAATCCACTAATTAGTCGCAATTGTCTGATAATTAAAACGTTCATTTATCTCGCGAAGGAGTGTGGTTACTGTGAAACAAGTAATAGAAGCATACAAGAGAAAAGATGCAGAAAAACGCATTCCGGTATTGCGTCTCGAAATTGATTATGAGCTCGCAACATTGCACGATGCAATCGTAGAAAGTGATGCAGAAGCGGTTGGTGCCAGTAAAGAGCGTCTCGAAAAATACCGCCAAGAAATGGTGTTATTAGAGGCATGATTCAGTAAACGATAAACTAAAAATCAAATAAATTAAATCAATCAACCAGCGAAAATTTTCGCTGGTTTTCTTTTTTTGTTACTATGGAAAAGACAGGAATCATATAAAAGGAGTGAGGCGCATGCAAGGCATAGAGTTACATGCTATCGATTTAATGAAACGAGCGGGTAAATACATCCGTCAGATGATAGACCATGCGTATCATATCGAAGAAAAAACGAATAAAAGTGACTTAGTGACGGAGATTGACAAAAATGTCGAAGATTTATTAATTGAAGGTATCCTGAATCAGTATCCAGATCATCATATATATGGAGAAGAAGGGCGTGCGGCGCGACCTGAAACATTGGGTGGCACGATTTGGTTCGTCGATCCGATTGACGGCACGATGAATTTCATTCGCCAAAAACGCTTATTTGCGATTTCGATTGCCATTATGGTAGAGGGCGAACTTCAGTATGGATTTGTGTATGACGTCATGGCGGATGAGATGTTTCATTGCATTAAAGGACAGGGCGCATTCGAAAATGGAATTCGCTTAGCGCCAATTGAAGAGAAACCGGTTAGTGATGCGATCATCTGCATGAATGCGACGTGGGTGACTGCCAATCGAAGAATTGATGCAGCATTGCTAGCGCCACTCGTAAAAGACGCTGTTGGGGTTCGGGCAGTCGGTGCCGCCTCGCTTGAACTCGCTTGGGTCGCCGCGGGGCGTGTTGACGGCTACATTACGATGCGAAACATGCCATGGGATTACGCAGCTGGACAACTGTTGATTGAGGAGCTTGGAGGGCGCGTCGGGACGATTGAAGGCGACGCGATGACTTTCCAAGAACAAACGAGTGTTCTTGCAGGGAGTCGAACGTTCGTCGCAGACGTATTAACATATGTAAATAAATAAAACGCCCTTGAACTACCTCCACCTACGCTTCGCTTAGAGGTGGAGGATTCCTGAGTTATCCGACCTGACGGTCGAAACCTGATCAGGCTAACCCCGTCGTCCCGACGGTTGAAGAAGCTAAGAGGCGTTCAGCTTCTTGTTTGAGGTTCAGTCCTGCGTTCACATCACGGTCGTGGTGGATGCCGCAACTCGGGCATGTCCATTCACGCAAGCCAAGATGTTTCACGTCTTTGTGTTGATGTCCGCAACTGGAACAAAGTTGACTAGAGGCGAAGGTCTTGCCGACTTTCACGACGGTCTTTCCGTACCATGCCGCCTTGTATCCGAGCATGCGGAAGAACTCCGACCAACTGACCTCAGAGATGGACTTGCTCAACTTGCGATTCTTCTGCATGTTCTTCACTTGCAAGGTCTCGATGCCGATGACGTCGTGGTTTTTGACGATCTCGGTCGACACCTTGTGCAGGAAATCGGTTCGCTTGTTCGCGATCTTCTCGTGGATGCGGGCGACCTTTCGCTTCTGCTTCTGGTAGTTCTTCGCCTCGGAAAGTGTTACTTTCTTGTCCAAGGCCAACCGTTGACGACGAGAAAGCTTGCGTTGCTCGCGCGCCAGCTTTTGCTCAAGCGAACGGAAGTAACGGTCGTTCTTGTATACCGTGCCGTCCGATAGAACGGCGAAGTGCTTCAATCCGACATCGACGCCGACGGATGAGCCCGTCTTCGGCATTTCGTTGCTCTCCTGCTCGACGAGCAGGGAGACGAAGTATTTTCCTGAAGCGTTCCGCCGGATGGTCGCGTTCAAGATGCGTCCGACGACCTGCCTCGAGTTGGCGAAACGCACCCATTTCAACTTCGGGAGTTTTAACTTGTTGCCGACGATCGAGACATCAGGAAGTTGAGACTTACCTTGAATGTTCGTCTTGTACGATTGAACGGGATTGCTCTTCGACTTGAAGCGAGGCCGTTCGTTCTGTTTCTTGAAGAAGCGGTCAAAGGCATCAGCAAGATGTTTGACGCTCGTCTGCACAGACGTGCTATCGACTTCCTTCAGCCAGTCGAACGCCTGCTTCAACGACGGGAGTTCTTTCGAACAAGACCCGAAGGACAGTCCTTTCCCTGTCGCTTTATACGTCTCATCCCACTTCGCTAAGAAGTGGTTGAAGACGAAGCGCGAACAACCGATCGTCTTCGCGATCAGGATTTCCTGCTCTTTTGTCGGATAGATTCTGAATTTGTAGGCCTTGTGAGTCAACATGATGTTCACCTCCTTGCAACGGATATACCTGAAAGAGAAGGGGACGATTCATCTCCCACTTTCACTAGGGCTTCACCCTGATCGTTTAGAAGTGGGCATATTCTCGCCTGATTTTGATAAAGGACGTTTTAGACTGTAGACAAAGTGCTATCGGGAGATACAGCGTCTTTTTCGTTGCTTTCCTCGGGCGAGGCGCAAGCCGTTACTCCTTGATCTTCACGGACAACGAACAGGGTCTTGCCTGCCTCTGAAAGTGCGTTAAACACGAACTTTTTCCCGTATGAGTCACCAAACGCGACGCTTTTTTAGGTAATGCCGTGAAGGAAATCCAGACCTGCAGACGGTTTAGAGCGCAATCCGTCTTGAATCGCTTTTAAAGCGAAAAGCAATCGGTCGTGACCCTGCAGCTTTGCTGTAGCGGCGCGGAAGATTGCCGCTTTGAAGACGAGACGAGACAGGGAAGCGCGAACGGATTGCTTCTCGATATCGCATGCTCATGCTTCATAAGTTTGTCTACACGCTGAAACGCCCATAAAGGACGTTTAAGACTGTCTCCGAAGGCGGGCTTTCAAAACAAAACCGACGCCCATCGAAACAAATACTAGAAGTAGCGAGATGAAGACCATCAGCATGTTTTGTTCAGCGATGAAAATCCCGATCGCTGCCATCGAACCTACTGCTAATACTGCCAACAATAAAAAGACGAACCGCATATCATTTCCCCCTCGTTTTACGTGAGTACGTATTTAGTTTAGCGTGAAACGGGGTCAATGAAAAGGCTTTCGCTATAAGCTTGAATCATAGTCATTGCCAACTGCCACTCAACCTGTGCTATACTCTTAAAGTTGACCGAAAGTAATGTTGGATTATTTAAATGAATAGAAAGAGGTACACACTTATGACAACTTTAGTAAGAACTGATTTACGCAACGTCGCGATCATCGCCCACGTTGACCATGGTAAAACGACACTCGTCGATGAGCTTTTAAAACAATCTGGGACATTCCGTGCGAATGAACTAGTTGAAGAACGCGCAATGGACTCAAATGATATCGAGCGTGAACGCGGAATCACAATCCTCGCGAAAAACACAGCAATCGATTATAAAAATACCCGCATCAACATCGTTGATACACCAGGTCACGCCGATTTCGGTGGAGAAGTTGAACGTATCATGCGTATGGTAGATGGCGTTATCCTCGTCGTCGATGCACGTGAAGGCTGTATGCCACAAACACGTTTCGTATTGAAAAAAGCACTCGAGCAAGGATTACAACCAATCGTCGTCGTCAACAAAATCGACAAGCCGATGGTTCGTCCACTCGAAGTCGTCGATGAAGTCGTCGATCTTTTAATCGATCTTGGCGCAGACGAAGATCAACTCGAATTCCCAGTCGTTTATGCATCGGCAGTCAACGGCTCAAGTTCATTTGAACCTGAACTTGATAAACAAGAAGATACAATTACGAACGTTCTTGATTTGATTCTTGAGCACACACCAGCACCTGTCGATAACAGCATGGATCCACTTCAGTTCCAAGTTACGATGCTTGATTATGACAACTACCTTGGTCGTATCGGAGTTGGTCGTGTCTTCCGTGGAGAAATCAAAGTCGGCGATAGCGTTTCGCTTTCTAAACTTGATGGATCAATCAAAAACTTCCGTGTAACGAAATTATTCGGATACTTCGGCCTTAAACGCGTTGAGATCGAAGCAGCGAAAGCTGGAGACTTGATCGCAATCGCAGGTATGGAAGATATCAACGTCGGTGAAACAGTGTGTCCAACGTCACACGTCGATCCACTTCCATTGCTTCGGATTGATGAGCCAACACTTCAAATGACGTTCATCGTCAACAACTCGCCATTCGCTGGTCGTGAAGGGGATCTCGTTACTTCACGTAAAATCGAAGAGCGTCTTGAAAAAGAACTTGAAACAGATGTTTCGCTTCGTATCGAAAACACAGATTCTCCTGACCGCTGGATTGTTTCAGGTCGTGGTGAGCTTCACCTTGGTATCTTGATCGAAAACATGCGTCGTGAAGGTTACGAAATTCAAGTTTCGAAACCACAGGTAATCATCAAAGTTGAAGATGGCGTTAAAGTCGAGCCGTTTGAGCGCGTCGTCATCGATACTCCTGAAGAGTATACTGGTGGAGTCATGGAATCGATCGGTCTCCGTAAAGGTGAATTGACGAACATGCAAACAATGGATAACGGTCAAACGAAAATGGAATTCATCGTTCCTTCACGCGGTTTGATTGGTTACCGTAACGAATTCTTATCTGCAACACGCGGATACGGCATCATGAACCACACATTCGAAGAGTACCGTCCGTTCATCAACGCAGACATCGGTGGTCGTCGTAGTGGTGTTATGGTTTCGATTGAAACAGGAAAAGCGACTGCTTACGCAATCTCTGCTCTTGAAGACCGTGGAACGATCTTCATCGAGCCAGGCCTTGAAGTATATGAAGGAATGATTATCGGGGAATGTAACCGTGACGTCGATCTCGCTGTTAACGTTGTTAAAGCGAAACAATTGACGAACATGCGTGCATCTGCGAAGGATACGACAAACGTTCTTAAACGTCCACGTGTCTTCTCACTTGAAGAATCATTAACATTCTTGAATGAAGATGAGTACTGTGAAATTACACCGGAATCAGTTCGTCTTCGTAAACAAGTGTTGAACAAGAACGAACGTGAAAAACAAGACAAACGTCGTCGTCTTGGAAAAGACTGAGTTCTTAACAATGTAAGGGGGACTGGCAATGTCTGCACAACCTGCCGTTGCTTCTGATTTCTCGAAATTCGATATTCCTGCCGTCGCCAAGTTTCTTGGCGTCGGGAGTGATCCGAATAACTTAAGTGCGGGTTTCAATGCATTGATGATTACGGTCGTCATTTTGACGCTCGTCGTGTTTAAGCTAGGTTTTGCAAAGGAATTAGCTTGGTGGAAATCGCTGATCGTCTATCTTTTATTAGCTGTCTTTTCAGCGGCTTTAACACTCGTCTTTTGGACGTGGCCGATTCCTGAAGTATTGCTTGCGATGGTCGCCATCCTCGGGATTTATCGTTTCCGGATGTGGCGTGTCAAACGCGATCGAGAACAGACTGCATCTTAAATTCATTTGATTCGTCTAAAAGTCCGTCTTCCTTGTGAAGGCGGACTTTTTGTTTTATCGTTCAATCGGTAAATAAAGGAATAGAAACGAGAAAGTCAGGGGAAAAACCTTTAAGGAGTGATGGAAATGAATAAATGGAGCTGGCTCGCCCCGCTGAGTCTTACGATGTTATTAGTCGGTTGTGCGACTGATTCAAAGACGGAGGAGTCGAGTCAAACAGATGCTAAACAAGAGACTGAAGAGGGAGCCGACATCATTTTCGAGTCCCTGCAGGCACCGTGGAATGTCGAGATGTCAGGGGATACATTTTATATTACAGAACGAGATGGAAAAATCGTCGAAGGAACGCAAGGGGATTATTCGCGAACAGCCCCACGTCTGACGGAAGAAGTCGTGGCGGAAGGGGAAGGTGGACTACTTGGAATGGCCCTTGATCCCGACTTTGAAGAGAATCAGCTCGCTTATGTATACCATACGTATGAACAAGCAGGTGAGCTACGGAATCGTGTCATTTCAATCGAACGGAAGGATGGGGACTGGATAGAAAAAAGCATTTTACTGGATGGCATTCCTGGGTCCTCGATTCATAATGGCGGTCGAATCGAGATTGGTCCGGATGGTTACCTGTACGTCACGGCAGGAGATGCTGCAGTTCCCGAGAATGCACAGAAGCTATCCTCTTTGGCCGGAAAAATTTTACGGATGGACTTAATGGGAGAGCCGGTTGAAGGGAATCTGGAGGGTTACGTCTATAGTTATGGTCATCGTAATCCACAAGGTCTTGTTTTTGTCGGAAATCAGCTTTTTGCGACCGAACATGGTCAAAGCGGACATGATGAAATCAATAAAATTGAACAGAAAAATTATGGATGGCCGTTGATTGAAGGGATGGAAAAACAACAAGGATTAGTCACACCGTGGTATGAAGTAGGAAATCGCTCCGTTGCACCAAGCGGGGTGACGGAACTTGATGGGAAGTTGTATTTCGGTACGTTGGTCGGGCAGAGCCTTCGCTCGATTGAAGAGAGCACGAAGCAAGTCGAACAAGTCGTAACGGATCGTGGACGCATTCGTGACGTCATGACAGATGGAACTGCACTATATTTCCTTACGAACAATACGGACGGCCGTGGAAATCCTGAGAAGAATGATGATGTTTTTGTCCGCTTCGACCCGTAAAGATATGAAAAGCTCCTTCGACATCATCCGGATGTCACAGGAGCTCAAAGTTACTTCAGCATAGAAAGTAAGCCGTCACCATCTTTTTTTAGTAGACGCCCACGTCGGATATAAGTTAAAGTTCCCGGTTGCTTCGCGCGCAATCGTCCGTTGCTCAATACGCTCATTGCATTCATCGCACAAATAGATGCGAACCGGTTTGTTACGTAAGCGTTTTGCTACGAAGGACCAGTCGTCGATCGTTTCGCGTTTATCGCAGATAGTACATTTTACACGCATTTCGAGGTCCTCCTCTTTTTTTACTAGTATACCATATTAAAAGATTATTCAGATGTAAAAAAGGGAATTGAATGACATGACTCGAAACTAAGTCAGTAAGATAAATAGGGGGGTGACACCATGGCAAATAAAATGGAACATCGTCTGAATCTAAAGCAACTCGAAGCGTTATCCGATTTACCACTCGTTTTTTTAATCACGCACGATCAATCGAAAAGTTGGCCCATCACCCATGCAATCAGTTGGGTTTATGCAAAAGATGAACAAACGGTCCGATTTGCGATTGAAGCCGATTCGCATATCGTCAAGACGTTGGCAGAGCATCCTGTTTTCACATTGATTTTCTTTGCCGATCAATCTGCCTATAGCTTGACGTGTACGGAGGTGAAGCGCTGGGATCCGGCAGCCGAAGTGCCATTAAAGCTTGCATTTTACGAAGGAATGGTAGAAGAAGTACGCGATATTTTATTTTACGGAGCCGCTGTATCCAATCGTCCTCGTATCGAGAAAACGTATGACGAAACGGCAGCGTTACGTCTAGATCAACAAATGCATGCGATTCTAAAAGCGTAACATTCATCAAAACTCGACTCTAAAGGGGCGAACGATGGAATGAAAAAAATATACGTGCTCGATACTAATGTCATGCTCCACGATCCATTATCTTTATTTCAATTCCAAGAACATGATGTCGTCATACCGGCAATCGTCTTAGAAGAGCTGGACGGAAAAAAACGAAACATGGATGAAGTCGGGCGAAATGCTCGAGAGACCGCGCGGATTTTGGATCAATTAAGGGAAGCGGGTCATCTTCATGCAGGAGTACCGCTCGGAAATGGCGGCATCCTCCGTGTCGACATCGGTGACACGATCAGTGACGTCTCACCGTTCACACATGAATCGAATGACAATAAGATTCTCGAGTTGGCGTGGTCGATTCATCGGGAACAGCAGGAACTACAGAGTGGACGTGACGTCATTCTCGTCTCAAAAGATATTCTCGTTCGTGTTAAGGCAGATGCGTACGGACTTGTCGCAGAAGATTACTTGACGGATCATATTGCGGATTTGACAGGGTTATATACGGGTTTCATTGAAGCAGTCGTCGACCAGGAATACATCGATGCCTTTTACGAAGACAAACGGCTCTCAGTGGATATCTTGAATGAAAAAGTTTATCCGAATCAATTCGTCATTTTAAAAAGCAATGTATCGAAAGCGTCAGCTTTCGCTGTCGTCGATCAGGAATTGCCTATCATCCGGGCACTTTCGCTTGATATCGATCAAGTATGGGGTGTCGTCCCCCGTAACGTTCAACAGCGCATGGCGTTCGAATTGTTACTTCGGGATGATGTTCCGCTCGTTACACTCGTCGGCAAGGCAGGAACGGGGAAAACATTGCTCGCACTTGCGGCCGGATTATTGCAAGTCGAAGATGAACATCGTTATAAAAAACTAGTCGTCGCTCGTCCTGTCGTTCCGATGGGAAATGACATCGGCTATTTACCGGGTGAGATGGAAGAGAAGCTTCGACCATGGATGCAACCGATTTATGATAATTTGGAGCATTTGTTCAATACGGGTTCGGGTGATGAACTTGGAAATATCCTAGCGGGCATGAAATCGATTCAGCTTGAGGCATTAACTTATATCCGCGGGCGGAGTATGCCGGGACAGTTCATCATCATCGATGAAGCACAAAACCTAACGAAACATGAAGTGAAAACGATTTTGACTCGTGTCGGGGAAAACTCGAAAATTGTTCTCGTCGGGGATCCGCAACAAATTGACCATCCGTATCTCGATGAATATTCAAATGGTCTATCCTATGCAGTTGAACGGTTAAAAGGTGAAAAAATGACAGGGCACGTCAAACTCGTCAAAGGGGAACGGTCGAACCTCGCGCGTCTTGCGGCCGACTTGCTTTAAAAAATAAAACTGCCCTCTTTTCCTTCAGTCGTTAACGTTAGAAGGAAAAGAGGGCAGTTTGCTATTAGATGACAGTGATCCGATTGACCGAACGGACGACTTGATCTTGATAAAGTAAATGAACGGGACCATCGGTTAAGACTTTCCCGTCTTTTGAAAATTGTAAGTAGAGTTGAGGCAGTACCTCGAGTGGGAGTTCGACGGTATCGATTCCTTCAAAACGTAATTGTGAGGCATCGTCTAGTACTTCGGCATTTGTGATGAATGGAAGGAGTGGCATCGCGAACGTCCCGCGGAGTGCGTCATCTTTTTCTTCGCGCGTCATCGGTTTATTGTGATCGGTCCGACTCCCTTCCGTAATCCCCTTGTCCCAAGCAGCCCCCATTTTCGCATAGTATGCTTCAGCGGCATTATGCTCTGTCTCTTGTCCGATTTGTTCGACCGCAATCTTACGATCGTCAAAGATCCAGACGGTTGGATCAATCGTTAATGTGTACCGTACCTTACCTGTGATTGGAAAAATCATCTCTATTCCCCCTAAATGTGTGAATGCTACAAATCCATTATACCGAAACGTTGAATTGTTAGCGAAAGTAAGGTAAAGTTTATCTATAACAGGAACGCGTCATTTGATGAGGAGGGATTGGATTGTCAACTGAAATCGGGACAGTTCATCGCCAGCGCGCTCTTGAGCTACTAGAAGCGGATGCCCATAAAATCCGCCGGTTGATCGAGGTCCAGCTTGCGAATTTAACGATGCCACAATGTCCTCTTTATGAGGAAGTATTGGATACACAAATGTTCGGATTGTCACGCCAAATTGATTTTGCCGTTCGTCTTGAACTGATTGATGCGAGTGAAGGGAAACAATTACTCGAATCACTTGAACAGCAACTATCTGACTTACATGATGCGGAGACGTGCTGATTTTCTACTCAAACGTGAAATGCGGCGTTTGGGTATTTTTTTTTAGAACTAGAAAAGGGACGTGTACATATGCAATCGAAGTTTAAAGAAAGACGAGCATTTTTTGACTTTCGCTTGTTCTTTACGATGTTGATTCTGATGGCAATCAGTACGGTGATGGTTTATAGCGCTAGTGTTTGGAACGGTGGCGATTATGCGAACACTTCGTTTTTCGAGAAACAACTGATGTTTGACGGCTTGGCGATCGTGGCATTTTTATTTGTTGCGCATCTCAATCATGAAGTGCTTCGAGGCCCGATTTTTCGTTTAGTCTTGTATCTCATCACATGGGTGATGTTGATGGCGACGTTGTTTTCTGAACCGTTGAACGGGGCACGGGCGTGGTTGAACTTTGGTATCTTTTTGATTCAACCGATCGAGCTCTGTAAATTCGTCTTAGTCGTCGGATTAGCGAATTATTTTGATCAAAAACAAAAAGGGACGTTGAATGGCGTAATCGGAATCGTTCATCACTTCATCCACCGTCAAATCTCTCCTTCATCTACCGTTAAACGGATGTTACTTAGTTTGTCTGATTGGATTTTAATTCCGATGCTCGTCTTGCTGGCACCTTATGCAATCATCATCCGGATGCAACCCGATGATGGGGGATTGTTCATCTTGTTGTTGATTACGGCAATGATTTGGTTTGCTGTCGGATTACCGAGTGGTTACATCACATTAGGGTTCATCGCAATACCGTTAGTTGGTTTCTATGCGTATAATAATTTTTCAGAGAATCAGCTGAAACGAATCCATGTCATCTTCAACCCGTTCCTCGATGCGGAGGGAAAAGGCTATCAATTGATCAATTCGGTCATTTCAATTGCCCATGGAGGCGTGTTCGGCGTCGGGTTAGGGAACAGTTTTCAGAAATATGGGTATCTACCTGAACCAGAAACCGATTACATCATGTCAATCATTTCGGAAGAACTTGGATTTGTCGGTGTACTTGTCGTCCTTGGATTACTGTTTTTCTTAATGTTTCAAGGTGCGAGAATCGCCCAAAAATGTGTCTCGCTGTATTCAAGCATGATGGCGATTGGTATTTCTTCCATCATCTTCATCCAGACAACGATCAATATCGGTGCCATGTCAGGCTTGTTCCCGGGAACCGGGGTCACGTTACCATTCATCAGTTATGGGGGGTCTTCGTTACTCGTCATGAGTACGATGCTCGGTGTGCTGGCGAATATTTCCATGCAAAATAAACATCGAATAGCGTATCATAAAGAAGTGCAAGATGCACGGACGATGAGCGCAACGAGTTCATTAACAAAAGGGGGAGCATCAGTTGACAAAAATTAAAAAGATTCTTGTAGCAAACCGTGGTGAAATCGCAATCCGAGTATTTCGGGCAGCAACCGAATTAGGCATTCGGACAGTTGCGATTTATTCGAGAGAAGACATGGGATCGCTTCACCGTTATAAAGCAGACGAAGCATATCGGATTGGTGAGGGGAAGAAACCAATCGAAGCGTACCTAGACATTGAAGGTATCATCGCAACTGCTAAAAAAGCAGAGTGTGACGCGATTCACCCAGGGTATGGTTTTCTGTCTGAAAACATTGAACTCGCAAAACGTTGCCGTGAAGAAGGCATCATCTTTATCGGTCCACAAGAAGAACATCTTTATAAATTCGGTGACAAGGTACGAGCGCGTACGACAGCAATCGAAGCCGGCTTACCTGTCATTCCGGGAACGGACGGTCCGATTTCAACGATGGAAGAAGCCTATGCTTTTGCTGAAAAAACAGGTTATCCATTGATGGTTAAAGCTTCTCTTGGTGGAGGAGGACGCGGTATGCGCGTTGTCCGGACAGAGGAAGAACTGCCGGAAATGATTGAGCGTGCGAAATCAGAAGCATTAAAGGCTTTCGGATCAGACGAAATATACATTGAGAAATTAATTGAACGACCGAAACATATCGAAGTCCAAATCATTGGCGATGCCCATGGTAATATCATTCACTTATTCGAACGTGACTGCTCTGTTCAGCGTCGACATCAAAAGGTTGTCGAAGTGGCACCATGTGTCACGCTTTCCGATGCAGGACGTAAGAAAATTTGTGACGCGGCAGTAACGCTAATGAAACACGTCGGGTACGAGAACGCAGGAACAGTCGAGTTCCTAGTGACGCAAGATGAATCGTTCTACTTCATCGAAGTTAACCCGCGTGTCCAGGTCGAGCACACAATCACAGAGATGATTACAGGCGTCGACATCGTACAAACGCAAATTCGGGTGGCAGAAGGTGAGTCGCTCCATAGTGAGCTCGTTGGAATTCCGGTGCAAGAAGAGATTCAGATGCTTGGTTTCGCGATTCAAAGCCGGATTACATCGGAAGATCCAGAAAACGGCTTTTTACCCGATACGGGGAAAATTAAAGCTTACCGCTCACCCGGCGGTTTCGGAGTCCGTCTTGACGGAGGGAATGCATACGTCGGTGCAGAAATCTCACCATACTATGATTCACTGCTCGTTAAAATCTCAACGCACGGCCTGACGTACGATCAAGCTGTCGCGAAGATGAGCCGAAACTTAAGTGAGTTCCGGATTCGTGGAATTAAAACAAACATTCCGTTCCTAAGCAACGTCTTGAAACACCATGCATTCATCAGTGGTGACTACAATACGTCCTTCATCGATGATACGCAAGAATTATTCATCTTCCCGAAACGGCAAGACCGTGGAACAAAGTTATTAACGTATATCGGCGAAGTTTCTGTCAATGGATTCCCTGGTATCGGAAAAATCGACAAACCGTTAGCACGTGACGTTCGGATTCCGAAAGATTTACCAACGACGTATCAAGCGGGCACGAAAGCGTTACTTGATGCAGAAGGGCCGGTTGGTGTTGCGAATTGGTTGAAAGCACAAGAACAGGTCTTGTTGACAGACACGACATTCCGGGATGCACACCAGTCGTTACTTGCGACGCGGATGCGGACGAAAGATTTAGTAGCGATTGCAGAAGCAGAAGCAAAACTCTTGCCGGAATTGTTCTCGGTCGAGGCGTGGGGTGGCGCGACGTTCGATGTAGCATATCGTTTCTTGTCAGAAGATCCTTGGACTCGTTTAATGAAATTACGTGAACAAATGCCAAACGTCTTGATTCAAATGCTATTACGTGGTGCGAATGCAGTCGGTTATAAAAACTATCCGGACAACGTCATTCATGCTTTCGTCAAGGAAGCGGCCCAAGCAGGCGTTGATGTCTTCCGAATCTTTGATAGCTTGAACAATCCGGAATCAATCCAATTAGCAATTGACGCGGTCTTACCGACAGGGAAGATTGCAGAAGCAGCCGTCTGTTATACAGGCGATCTGTTCGATGCGAATCGTCCGAAGTATCACTTGCCGTATTACGTCAAGTTAGCGAAACAATTGGAAGCAAGTGGCGCGCACATCATCGCAATCAAAGATATGGCGGGTCTGTTAAAGCCGGAAGCAGCGTATGCGTTAGTCTCTGCTTTAAAAGATGCTGTCGATTTACCGATCCACCTCCATACACATGATGCGAGTGGGAACGGAATCTACACGTATGCCCGTGCAGTCGATGCCGGTGTTGACGTCGTCGATGTCGCAGCTTCGAGTATGGCCGGCTTAACGAGTCAACCAGCAGGAGGAAGTTTAATCCATGCGCTGAGTGGACACCCACGTCAGCCACTTGTTTCAGCACAGAAATTCGAACAAATTTCAGATTATTGGCAAGATGTGCGTCACTTGTATAAAGCGTTCGAACTCGATATGTTAGCACCGAATCCAACCGTTTACGATCATGAAATGCCGGGCGGTCAATATTCGAATCTTCAACAACAGGCAAAAGCAGTAGGACTCGGAGATCGTTGGTCGGAAGTCAAGAGTATGTACGCCCGCGTCAACATGTTGTTTGGTGACATCGTCAAAGTAACACCGTCGTCTAAAGTAGTGGGAGATATGGCCTTGTTCATGGTCCAACATCACTTGACAGAAGAAGACGTCTTACATCGTGCGAGTGGGCTCGATTTCCCGGATTCAGTCGTCGAACTGATGAAAGGTGAGCTTGGCACACCTCCGGATGGGTTCCCGAAACAAGTGCAAGATGCGATCCTCAAAGGTGTCGCACCATTAACAGAACGTCCAGGGAAAATGATGGAGCCGCTTAACTTTGACGCCATCAAACACGAATTGTTTGAAAAGCTCGAACGACCGATTACTGAATTCGATGCGCTTGCGTACGCGCTTTATCCGAAAGTATTCATGGATTATAGTTCATATATCGCGCGTTATGGAGATGTCTCGGTCCTCGATACGAGTACATTCTTCCACGGCATGCGACTCGGTGAAACGATCGAAGTCGAAATCGAACGTGGTAAAACGTTGTACCTCAAGTTGATTCAAGTCGGACAGCCGAATGATCACGGTGTGCGAATCGTTTACTACGAAATGAATGGTGTTCCGCGTGAAGTCGAAGTCAAGGACATTAGCGTCAAGGAAAGTTCGTCCAGTCGTCCGAAGGCGGACCGGTCGAACCCGAAACAGATTGGTGCATCGATGCCGGGAAGTGTCCTGAAAGTTCTTGTCGAACCAGGAGCACGTGTCCGTAAAGGGGAGCAATTGCTCGTCACGGAGGCGATGAAAATGGAAACGACGATTCAAGCACCGGAAGACGGAGAAATTAAAGCCGTCCATGTCAACGAAGGCGAAGCAATCGCAAGCCAAGATTTATTAATTGAATTCATCTGATTCGTAGCGTGGTGATTCGATAACTTTAAAATAGAATCGATGAAAAACAGGCAGACGCATGGCGGCTAGCCTGTTTTTCTTTTTAAGCAGTATTATCGGAGGAGGAGCTAGGAATGAATATCATCTGTTGGATTAGAAGTGACTTTCGACTTCAGGATAATCAAATGTTGGCGAAAGCGGTAGAATACCTCGAGCAGGACGATCAAGCGACCGTGGAATTTGTTTTTTGGCTTAACCCGGACTATATCGGTTCGTACGAAGCGAGACAACAGTATTTCTTTCAAGCGCTGGAGCACTTTTCGGATAACTGTAAAACAAAGGGCTTGCCGATTCGTTTTATTGAAGGGGACGAAGCGAAGTTCTTAGAGGAAACAGCTATGGCAGACCATTTAATTTTTAACGCCGAATACGTCGAACCGTTTAAAACGCGCGATGATGCGATTATTAAAAAGCGTCAGCGTCAACAGACGGATCGTGTACTCGATCGTCACTTGTTGCATCCGCATGCGGTCAAGAAAAATGATGGTGGCTATTATAAAGTGTTCACACCATATAAAAATGCGTTCTTAAAAAAAGATCTTCCAGAACCAGTCCAAGTAAATCTCGAACGTCTGCAAGCCCAGTATAAAAAACACCAAAATGACAACTCGTTCATTGAGGAGTACTTTAAACAGGCTCAATCCGAGGTTGATTTTCAGGTGGGTGAAGAAAATGCGCAGAACCGTTTACATCAATTCATCTCGAGCGGACTCGAACAGTACGAAGAAAATCGGGATATCCCGTCAATCGACGGAACGAGTCTGATGTCACGTTACCTGCGGACGGGAGAAATCAGCATTCGGACCATTTATACGCAGGTTGAGCAAGCAGCTGCTTCAAAAGGAAAACAAACCTATTTGACGGAATTAATTTGGCGTGAATTTTACTACACGATTTTGATGCACTATCCAGAGTCAAAACGTCTACCGGTAAACGAGCAGTATAATGACATTCAATGGGAAGACGACGAGACGGGGTTTGACGCGTGGAAAAAAGGTGAGACAGGTTATCCCATCGTTGATGCGGCGATGCGTCAGCTGAACACAACGGGCTGGATGCATAACCGGCTCCGGATGATTGTTGCCTCCTTTTTAACAAAAGATTTGTTAGTCGATTGGCAAAAGGGTGAACAATATTTTCAGAAGAAGTTAGTCGACTATGAAGCGGCTTCGAACATCGGGGGATGGCAGTGGGCAGCATCTGTCGGAACAGACGCCGTACCATACTTCCGTGTCTTTAATCCAACGACCCAATCGAAAAAATTTGATGCGTCTGGTGACTTCATTCGTCGATATGTACCAGAGATTAAGGACTTGCCAAATAAATTCATTCATGAACCAACAGACCAGCAACGTGAAGACTATGATTACCCAAAACCAATCGTTGAGCATGATATGGCACGTAAACGGGCGATTGCTCGCTTTAAAAAGTAATAAACTACGAACGCGGTACCGACATAAAAAAGATGGAGCATCACAGTGAAGTGATGCTCCATCTTTTTTTTGACTTGTCTAATATGCTTAACGATCTTGTCTTGTCCGGAACGCGTGATACGTCATGTAAGACAGTACACCAAAGTAACATGTAATCAAGAACGCGTGTAAAAGTGGAACGTAAGTCGCGTGTCCGCCTAAAACGATCCAGGCACCTGTCGCAACTTGGCAACTGATGAAGAACGTAGCAAACGCCATCCCTTTTTGTGTCGTCCGATGCTTTAAGCGAATCGCGACGAAGTGCACATATAACGTATAGAAGAATAATAAGCCAGCCATAATGCGATGAATCATCTGGACCCATGACTCGTATGTCATCGTTGGTTGCGAACAGACGGGCCAACCGACACAGGCATACGTTGCGCCGACATGACGGACATATGCGCCCGTATAGACGACGATCAGTGTGTAAATCAGTAGGCCGTACAGGAGTTTACGTAAGAATGCTGGGACCGTTTCCCTGAATTCTCGTCCTGGACGTTCCATGATTAATAGCGTCAAAATGAGCAAAGAAGCGAAGGAGATAAGCGAAATCCCGAAATGGAGCGCCATGACGAGGTCAGACTGTTGCCAAACAACAGCACCTGCTCCAACGATGGATTGAATCAACATGAAGATAAAAGCAAGAAAGGCAAAAATCTTCGTATCGAGACGCTCTTTGAAAGCGACGAGTGTCCATAAACATAATGCGATGATTAATAGTCCGACGACACCGGTTACGGCGCGGTGGCTGTATTCAATCATCGTTTCTACACTAGGGTTAGTCGGAATGAGCTCTCCGTGACAGAGTGGCCAGTCTGTTCCACAGCCGTTCCCTGAATCAGTCTTTGTGACTGTGCCCCCCATCAACAATACGATCATCATCGTGAATGTGACGAATGCCGAAAAAATCGAAAGCTTTCGATTCAAGACACGGACACCACCTTTCTAAAATATACAATATACAGTCATGCGCATAGCAATAGTATCGCATAAAAAATATCGAAACGCTTGCAATCTTTTAGAAGAACGCTATTCTAATATTAGGTAAATATGGTGAACTGTGAGGTTAATCACATAGATTTCACATTTTGTTCATTATGTCGAAAGTATTTTCATGCGTCACGACCCTGAATATGTGGTATCTTTTATAGAGAAAAGGACGTTTCGTGGCGTGTCTGTGTTATTTCTGTGAAGAAAATACGTGTCTCATGCGTGCAGAGAGGATACAG
The DNA here is from genome assembly GCF_018618705.1 of Exiguobacterium sp. H66. Taxonomy (NCBI): domain Bacteria; kingdom Bacillati; phylum Bacillota; class Bacilli; order Caryophanales; genus Exiguobacterium; species Exiguobacterium sp. H66. The sequence goes on along the minus strand of NZ_JACSMQ010000001.1, from coordinate 417,232 downwards.
GCGGTTAGAAGGAGGAAACAACATGGCGAAAGTAAATGGGGAGACGCTTGACATCATGATCGAGCAAACGGATCAACCGACGTTCAAGGACTATGTCACCCTAGCAAAGATGGGAATCGTTCGCGCGAATCTCATCACCGTCTTCGCAGGATATGTCGTGGCAGCATCGTATTTAACCGATGATGTCCTGTTATACCTGTGGCAGACGAAGTTGACATTATTGTGGACACTTCTTGGAAGTGGCCTGGTCATTGCCGGAAGTTGTTACCTCAACAATTACATTGACCGTGACATCGATTATAAGATGGAACGGACGATGGGCAGACCGAGTGTAACCGGCAAGATGGATGGACAGCGCATCTTGGCATTAGGACTTGGAATACTCGCAACGGGAACGGTGCTTTTATTGATCGTCAACCATGTCGCGGCAGTGTTCGGATTGATTGGATCATTCGTTTACGTCGTCATCTATACGATGTGGCTCAAACGGACGCATACGATCAATACGGTCGTAGGGGGTATTTCAGGAGCAGTGCCACCGATCATTGGATTTGCGGCAGTCACTCCAGCACTTCATATCGATGCCTGGATTTTATTTCTCATCATGTTTGTCTGGCAGCCGCCTCACTTCCTTGCACTCGCAATGAGACGGACGGAAGAGTACCGTGCTGCAGGTATTCCGATGTTACCGGTCGTTAATGGTTTTGCCATCACGAAACGACAAATTGTATGGTGGATTGCAGTCTTAGTCCCATCATCACTACTCTTGGCACACTATGGCATCGTCTACACGATCGTCATGGCAGCGTTAAGCGGTTACTGGCTTTACATGGGACTGAAAGGTCTCAAAATCAAAGAAAAACAAGCTGAAATTAAATGGGCATCGAAAATGTTCTTCTACTCGCTCTTTTACTTCACAGCTTGGATCGTGACGGTCGTACTCGTTTCACTCTAAAACGATTTGACATATTCACGTACACCATTTACGAAAGAAAAAAATTGGGGAAAAGAAAGTGGGGATGGTTGTGAAAAAATCAGGAAAAATGCTCTTCCGGCTTCTTCCGATCGGTTTGATGGCATTATTGTTATCAGGTTGTGGAATTCCGGAATTGTCCGCGCTTCAGCCTCGCGGGGAAGGCGCAGAAATGCAACTTGAGATCATCAAGCTCAGCTTATGGGTGATGTTGTTCGTCCTTGCGATCGTAGCGGTCATCTATGTTTACGTACTTATGAAATTCCGTCGTAAATCAGGAGATAACACAGTTCCGAAACAAGTCGAAGGAAATCATACGCTTGAAATCATTTGGACAGTTATTCCAATCCTTCTCTTGGTTGTTCTCGCTGTACCGACAATCAAAACGACGGTTGAATTAGCCGATGCAAAAGAAGCGAAGAAAAACGAACAGATCAACGTTACGGCAAACTTGTACTGGTGGGAGTTCGAATATCCAGACAAAGGTGTTTCGACAGGACAAGAACTTGTCATCCCAGTTGGAAAACGTGTTGCTGTCAACTTGACTTCTAAAGACGTCATTCACTCATTCTGGGTGCCGGCACTTTCTGGTAAAACAGATACAAACCCAGGGCTCGATAACGAGATGTGGTTACAAGCACAAGAAGCGGGCACATACTACGGTAAGTGTGCGGAGCTTTGCGGACCTTCTCACGCATTGATGGACTTTAAAGTCATCGCACTCGAGCAAGATGATTATGATGCATGGTTAAAAGACATGAAAACTGCAAAAGAAGCAGAAACAAAACAACTCGATGCTAAAAATGAAAAAAATTGGACGACGGGCGAACAAGTTTACGCTCAAAACTGCCTCAGCTGTCACGGTGGCGGGAAAGTCGCGCCAAGCTTAACGAACTTTGGTGACCGTCAACGTATCGCAGGATACCTCGATCACGACAAAGAAAACCTCGAAAACTGGATTCGCGATCCGCAAAAAGAAAAACAAGGGACAAAAATGCCTGGTTTCTCTGAAGATCAGATTAGCGATGAAGAATTGAGTGAACTTGCAGACTACCTATTGGACAAAAAGCTCCAATAAAATTAAGGGGGAATCATAGTGGGGACACATACTATGGGTATGCCGAAGAAAAAAAGCGGCATCATGGACTGGCTAACGACAGTCGACCATAAAAAAATTGGGATTCTCTACATCATGTCCGGATTGTTCTTCCTTCTGGTCGGTGGCGTAGAAGCCTTAATGATTCGTTTTCAATTGATTAAACCGATGAACGATTTCGTCAGCGGTGAGTTATTTAACCAGTTGATCACGATGCACGGTACGACGATGATCTTCCTGGCAGCGATGCCGATGTTGATCGGTTATATGAACGCCGCGGTACCGCTTCAAATCGGAGCACGTGACGTTGCGTTCCCGTTTTTGAACGCACTTGGTTTTTGGTTGTTCTTCTTTGGTGGCGTGCTCTTGAACTTATCATGGTTCTTCGGCGCAGCACCGAACGCAGGATGGACAGCTTACGCACCACTCTCAACAGTCCCGGAATCACTCGGTGTTGATTTTTATGCACTCGGGTTACAGATTTCTGGTTTCGGTACACTTATGGGGGGGATTAACTTCCTCGTTACGATCTTGAACATGCGCGCACCAGGTATGAAACTGATGCGGATGCCTTTGTTCACATGGACGGCGTTCGTTGCATCAGCTTTGATCGTCTTCGCATTCCCTCCGCTTACGGTCGGTTTGTTCCTCTTGACGTTTGAACGTCTTTTCGGAGCTCACTTCTTCGACCCGGCAGCCGGTGGTAACATCGTCATTTGGGAACACCTCTTCTGGATCTTCGGGCACCCGGAAGTATATATCTTGATTTTACCGGCATTTGGTATTTTCTCTGAAATCATTCCTACATTCGCACGTAAACGTCTCTTCGGTTACACGACGATGGTCTTTGCGACAATGTTGATCGGTTTCCTCGGATTCATGGTTTGGGTTCACCACATGTTTACAGTGGGTCTCGGACCAGTCGCAAACGCAATCTTCGCTGTTGCGACGATGGCGATCGCTGTACCGACCGGTGTGAAGATCTTCAACTGGCTGTTCACACTTTGGGGCGGTAAATTGACGTTCCCGGTTGCGATGCTTTATTCGGTCGCATTCATCCCATCATTCCTTGTGGGTGGTATGACAGGGGTCATGCTTTCAGTTGCTCCTGCCGATTATCAGTATCACGACAGCTACTTCGTTGTTGCCCACTTCCACTACGTTATCGTTGGTGGGGTCGTCTTCGGTCTCTTTGCGGGTCTTTACTATTGGTTCCCATTGATGTTCGGAAAACAGCTCAACGAATTCTGGGGCAAGATTCAATTCTGGTTGTTCTTCATCGGCTTCCACTTGACGTTCTTCCCACAACACATCCTTGGTCTTACAGGTATGCCACGTCGTGTCTTCACGTACTTACCAAACCAAGGCTGGGAAACAATGAACTTACTATCATCGATTGGTGCAGGCTTCATGGGTGTATCAACAATCGTTCTTGTTGTTTCAATTGCAGCGGCATTGATGTCGAAAGAATATGTGAAACGCGATGTTTGGGGTGACGGTCGTACCCTTGAGTGGACGCTTCCTGTTCCGACTCCAGAGTACAACTTTGCACAAACACCACTCGTCAAAGGACTCGACACGTACTGGCTCGAAAAAATGGCTGGAAATAAAACAGTTTCCGTATCGGAAGAAGTCGGCGATATCCACATGCCGAATAACACGATTTTGCCATTCGTCATGTCAGTCGGCTTGTTCCTTGCAGGTCTTGGATTCATTCTTCGTCTTGACTACGGAACTGTCGGTCTTGTCATCGCCTTGATTGGTCTTGCAACGACACTCTTCGCGATGTTCCTACGTTCTTGGATTGACGATGAAGGATACTACATCCCGAAATCAGTCATCGAAGAAGATCTACGCCTTGAAGCTGAAAAGGAGGCGAAGTAAGATGGGTCATCATTCAGTACCAAACAACCCAGTGACTGGTATTCCAGATCATGTTGAAAAAGCAACACTTGAGGGTAAGAATAAATATGTAGCCTTCTGGTTCTTCCTTGGAGGAGAGACGACATTGTTCGCCTCTCTCTTCGGAACATACATCGGATTGCACAACTCAGGCGCAAAAGAAGGATTACGGAGTTACGACATCTTTGAGATGGAACTCGTCTTCATCATGACGATGCTTCTTCTGACGAGTTCATTGACAAGTGTTCTTGGGATGATGGCGATGAAACGGAATGACGTTGCGAAAATGAAGATGTGGCTCATTATTACGCTCGCTCTCGGTCTAGCATTCCTCGCTGGTGAGATTTATGAGTTTAATCACTATTACCACATCGGTCATACGTTTACGTCAAGCGCATTCGGTTCGGCGTTCTACACACTTGTCGGGTTCCATGGAGCGCACGTCTTGTTCGGTCTTCTCTGGATTTCGACATTGCTCATCCGTAACTGGAAACGCGGCATCACAGTCGTCAATGCACCGAAGTACTATGTTTCAAGTCTTTACTGGCACTTCATTGATGTCGTCTGGGTCTTTATCTTCTCAGTCGTCTACCTCATGGGGATGGTGAAATAAGATGGAAAAACACGAACCACAAGTTACACGTAACCAGTTAGAATTAGAAATGAAAGCTGATCGTAGCCGCGAAATGCAGCTACAATTGATCAGTTTTGGACTGATGATTTTCTTGACGTTGATCGCTTTCGGCGCAGTGATGGCAGAGCTTATGCCACACTGGGCTGCAGGTGGATTCCTCGTCATCATGGCAATCGTCCAAGTCTACCTTCAGTTATATATGTTCATGCATATGAATAACAAAGGGAACACATGGATTAAAGTCATGATGGGACTCGGTATCTTCGTTGCCTTAACAATCGTCGCGACACTTCGTCTTTTAATCTGGTAAAAAATTGTGACCATTCTGCTAACGTTTAGCAGGATGGTCTTTTATTTTGGAATCGTTTTATGAGAAACCTTTACAATGAAATAGGGGAACGGTAATCTTAGTTTGTAGGAAACAGGAACGGGGTGAGAAATATGTTAGGCAATTTAAGGGGTGCTTTATCGCAATTCGATTGGACCGTCTTGTGGAGCCCGTATTACGCGTTACTCTTGATCGGTCTTTACGTATTGTATGCATTCATTACTGAAAAAATTAGACGACCAGACGAGGCAGAAACGACGTTAGCTCAAAAGTTCATGATGCTAGCGGCTTTATTCGTCTACTATATTGGCTTTGGTAGTCCGCTTGATGTGTTAGCGCATATTACGTTCTCTGCGCACATGCTCCAAATGGTTTTCGTCTATATGGTGGCGCCGCCACTGTTGATGCTAGCAATTCCGGGTTGGGCATTTAAGCGATTGTTCGGCGTCCCGTACTTAGGGAAGGCATTACGGTTCTTCACGTTGCCATTGATTGCGCTCGTCGTGTTCAATTCCTTGTTTACGTTTTACCATATGCCGTTCATCTTTGATTACGTCTTGACGAACTATACGGTCCACCGTTTGTTCCACGGGACATTAATCTTCCTCAGCATGACGATGTGGTATCCAATCATCGCACCTGTCAATGAGGAGGATAGTCTATCCGATTTGAAAAAGATGGTCTACATCGTTGCGAACGGCGTGCTGTTGACACCAGCTTGTGCGTTCATGATCTTCAGTCAGAGCTTCCAATACGATGCGTATCAAGACCCAGCGACATTCGCGAAAGTCTTGGCTTACTGTCTGCCGAATAATGATGTGAGCGGCTTGAACATGGAACGCCTATTTGGGACAACAAAAGATTTACTCGAAGATCAACGGTTCGGAGGCGTCTTGATGAAACTTGGACAAGAACTCGTCTACGGGATCTTCTTCGGTTTGACCTTCTTCACGTGGGTGAGACGATCAAAAAGTACTGCTGTCGATGAAGGCATGTCCTTCACGCCAAAAGCGGATTAAGTAAATGGAGGAAGTCTGAAAATGAGTTATTTGCCGTTGATTTGTGTTTCTTTGATTGTTCTCAGTGCAATATTTGTAGCAATCGGTTGGTTTTTGATCGCGCAGACACGCCGGAATATGGGGGCGCATAAAGTCGTGATGAACATTGCGGCAGCGCTCGCGTTACTGTTCTTCATCATGTACGCGCTTCGGACGATCTTACTCGGGAATACTGCTTTCGGGGGACCGGATACGGTTAAACCGTACTACACAGGATTTTTAATCTTTCATATTTTACTCGCCACATCGGGTGGTATCTTAGGCTTAATCGCTTTGTTCTACGCCTATAAACAAAACTTTGCCCGTCACCGTAAAATTGGTCCAAAGGCATCGGTCATTTGGTTTTTGACGGCAATCACGGGAGTCCTTGTCTATTGCCTGTTATACGTTGTGTATGAGCCGGGCGAAACAACAAATGTATTTCGTGCGATTTGGAATCATTAAGGGGGGTTCGCTTTGAAAAAAAATAGTTATTTGACGGTAGCCGCCGTCGTTTTGATTTTAGTCGCCGCTGCAGGGGGGTATTATTATTTCTTTATGAAAGAAAAGCTACCTGTGATTGCTGAACCGACACCATTTGAATTAACGAATGCCGTCAACGGGAAAACATTCGATTCAGAAGATGGTAAAGTAAAAGTATTGACGTTTTTCTACTCGAATTGTCCAGACATTTGTCCTTTGACGTTAAATGACTACCGGAAACTCGAGAAAAAATTACGGGCGGAAAATCTATACGGATCCGATGTCGAACTTGTCGCCGTGACGGTCGACCCTAAAGTTGATACGCCGAAGGTCTTGAAGAAGTATGCGTCTAATTTCGAGGCGAATCCTGAAGGCTGGAAAGTTTTAACGGGGGATGAGGTCGTCATTGATCGTCTGACACGCCAGTTGAACTTCTATTATTCAAAAGCAGAAAGTGGTCTTGTCACACACGGGACACAAATGTTCATTCTCGATCGCGACAATAAGGTGCGTGCGATATCTTCAATGGCGAAGACACCTGACGAGCCGGTCGATCTCGAGGAAGTCATGACATCCGTCAAACAACTTGCGAAGGAGTGATCATTTTGGTTGAAGAATATCAGAATAAAGGTGAAGTGACGGTATCAGTACAAGCAATTGAAGAGTTATTGTTGTGTGCCGTCATCGAATTTGGTGTCGTTTGTACACGGATTAAACGTTTGCCGACGGAAGGGATTTCGTTTAGCTTGAAGGTTACCGCAACGGTGCAACAGTTACCTGCCCTCTATATGGGTTTGCGAGAACAAGTCCGCTTACAACTCGGAGACGGGGTAGTCGACTACCTCCAACTGGTCACAAAATGAGACATATAATGGCCCCTTCCACGTCTGACGGAAGGGGCCATTACTTTTAGGGCTGGACAAGGAGTAGCGGGGACCAGCGCACAACACACGATTTTTTTTGTGACAAACTTTTTAGCGACTGTTCCGTGAAGAATGCCTTGAAGTCTCTCGTGACTCGTCGACTTGAAAAAGCAATCAGACATGGACTCGGCAGCGCAAAGAATCGCCTGAAGAATATTTTTAGATGAAAAAAAACCGCTCCTTTTAACAGGAACGGTCGGATATAACTTATTTTTCGAGTGTTTCGAGTAACCCTGTCAAGCGACGCTCACAATCTTTAACGATCTCAGGTGGGAACTCTTCATCATACTCAACACCATGTGGATAGTAGTGTTTTCCGAGAAGTGGTGTCATCATGCGAACAATCGCGTGGCGATCTTCGATTTCACCTTGAATTGCATAAACTGGAATCCGGAGATAGAAGACCTCTCCTGTTGATTGTTTTTCGTACTTCATGTCATACATCGCACGTTCGTAATCCCATTGTCCTTCACGGACGAAACGGTGGTGGTCCATGATTGTCTCAAGTAAACCAAACTTAATTTCTTTGCCTTCGATGCCGTATTTCTCAAACTTCATGTTTGAATCCCCCTATACCCCAGTTTGCTAGTAGATACTAGTCTTTCCAAACTATCATACCATAATGAATGATTCGATAAAGTAAAAGTTGTGAAGTCAATTTGAAGAATTCATGAACTCTTATATTTTCGTTCGACATATTCTAAAATCGTATCCGGTGCATGAATTCCTAGATGGTTCAGGCCTTCTCCACCAAAGAAAACGTTGAACTCGAGTATATAGATTTTTCCGTCGCGGAAAATCAAATCAAAACCGGCATGATCGATATCGAGCCGTTTCGCGAGTGCGAGTACGAAATCCAGTGCCTCCTGCGGGATATTCTCGAAATCAAGGACCCCACCCTGGGCGACGTTGTTTAAAAATTGCGCACCGCCGACGCGCCAGTAGGCAGCAAGAACTTGATCACCGATGACGACGACACGAAGGTCTTTTTCGTTCGGGATATATTCTTGGACGTAAAACGTCTCATGGTGATCGGTATACTTCTTCCAGTCGATTTCATCCTTAATCAGGTGAACCCCTTGGCCCATCGAACTGCGGACAGTCTTCGCGACGAATGGGAACGAAAATTCATCTAAGACACGCTTCACGGTGAATTCATTTTTTCCGTAAATACCGGTCCGAGGAATATTGTCCGGAATCACGGTTTTAAAAATACGCGTCATCTCGATTTTATCGTGCCCGAGATGGAATGTCGCGGCGGACGGGAAAATCGGTTTTTTCATTCCGTAGATGATGGAGTGGATCTGCCAATATTCGGGGAACAAGACGACGTCCGCTTTGGCGATTTTATCGAGCGAATCAAAATGGTAGTCTGACTTCGCGTGATCGGTTTTAATCCCGATCGTCCGAAACATATTAAATGATAAAAATTGCATACAATTCATTCCTTCCTTCTGAACAAAGTATACACAATTCAGCGTGCTAGGAGCGAGATAAATGTTATGATATGATGGTGAAGTCAAGGAGGAGATTCGTTGTGATTTATTCTGATAAAACGATAGACCTCATCAACGCTGCGGAAGAACTGACATCCGCTCTTTTGCATAGCGAAACAGGTCAAGCATATATAAGTGCCAAACAAGCACGCGCAAATTCAGCACAAGCACAAGACGTCATTCGGGATTTTAATCGAATCAAGGAAGAATACGAGCTTGTTCAACGTTTTGGTCGATATCATCCAGATTACCAAACGATCACGAAAAAAGTACATGAAGTCAAGCGGGCGCTCGATCTGCAAGAAGAGGTCGCGACGTTTAAAAAAGCAGAAAAACAATTAGAGACGTTACTCGGACAAATTAGTCTGAAACTTGCCGGGGAAGTGTCACCTCAAATTAAGGTTCCGACGGGTAATCCATTCTTCGATCAAGGATGTGCAGGTGGATGTTCGACCGGAGGTAGTTGTAGCTGTAGCGGCTAATGCCGAACAAGGGAGGAACGGTGTTGTGATTAAGGATCGAATTGGACTGATCGTCTATGTCAACGCGATGAAAGCATCGCGTCAATTGCGCCGATTTGGAAACGTCTATTTTACATCGAAGCGAGAAAAATATGTTTTTTTATATGTTGATTTGGAACAGTATGAACGTTCGGTCGAAACGATTGCTGCATTGCCTTTCGTCGATTCCGTTCTTCGTTCGGAGCGACCATTCATTACCGAAACATATGCAAATAAAAAAGGTAAACTGCAAGAAGAAGTATAAACGTTGGAGCGATGAGGACATCCTCGTCGCTCTTTTTTGGAGGGAAGGAAAAGTCATGCGAGTCATTTCTGGGGAACGAAAAGGTACTAAAATTAAAGCGGTACCGGGGGATAATACACGACCGACGACCGATAAGGTCAAAGAATCATTATTTAATGTCATCGGACCTTATTTTAACGGGGGACGTGCACTTGATCTCTTCGCGGGGAGCGGTGGCCTTGGAATCGAGGCATTGTCACGTGGATGTGAAAAAGCGGTATTCGTCGATCAGCACTTTAAAGCGGTTCAGACAATTAAAGAAAACTTGATGACGACTCGATTGGCTGAGAGAAGTCGTGTCCTAAAAAAAGATGTCTCCGTTGCTTTGACGGAACTCGCATCAGAAACGCCATTTAAACTAATCTTTCTCGATCCACCCTATGCCAAGGAACGACTCGTCGAACATGTCACGTACATAGAGCAACACGACATGTTGACGGACAATGGCGTCATCGTCTGTGAGCATGGGTCAGAGATTGAATTACCTGATCGGATTGGTCGCCTTGAAGTTGTGAAAAGGATGCGGTACTCAACGGTCATCTCAATCACATTATATGAAATTATCGAACTGGAGGAAGAAGTATGAAACGTATCGCCATCTGTCCGGGGAGCTTTGACCCGATCACGAACGGTCATCTTGATATCATCGAGCGTGCTGCACCCATCTTCGACGAAATCATCGTCGCGGTATTAAATAACTCGTCGAAGCAACCTTTATTTTCGGTTAAAGAACGTATGGAATTGATTTCTGAGGTGACGGAGCACTTACCGCATATCAAAGTAGATTCTTTTAACGGTCTGCTTGTCGACTATGCAGCAGAAGTAGGGGCGACGGCAATCGTACGTGGGCTACGTGCTGTATCCGACTTTGAATATGAGATGCAGGTGGCCTCAATCAATAAGAAGATGAATGACCAGATTGAAACCTTGTTCATGATGACGAGTAACCAATATTCGTTCCTCAGTTCCTCAATCGTCAAAGAAGCTGCAAAGTATGGTGCTTCCGTTGCCGGGCTTGTGCCACCGCCCGTCGAAGAAGCGTTACGTCAAAAGTATGCGAAAGGAGAATTGAAATGAAAGCATGGAAACCTGCGCTCGCTGCCATCGTCGCGGCGATGATCGTCTTCTTTGTTCCATTGCCCTATTTCATCTCGTATCCTGGAGACGCAACATCGACAGAACAAATCATTGACGTATCGGGTGCGGAAAAAGAACCGGGCGATCTAATGATGTTGACCGTTGCGCAACGGCGGGCGACACCGTATTTTCTAGTCGAGAGTTTATTTTTACCTTTTTCTGAAACATCGGATGTAAGTGACTATTTATATGACGGTGAATCTGACGCACAATACGAGAACAGACAACAACTTTACATGGAAGAAGCGCAACATAATGCAATGATTGAAGGATATGAACTGGCTGATAAAGAAGTCGAGGTCGACTTTGAAGGCGTTTATGTCTCTGGCATTATTTCTGGCGGTCCTGCTGACGGGAAGTTACGTGCCGGGGACCAGATTGTTGCCGTTGATGGAGCACCGTTAAAATCAATGAGCAGCTTTATGCAGACAATCAGTTCGAAAAAAGCAGGGACAGATGTGAAAGTGACATTCGAACGGGACAAAAAAACGAAAACAACGACGATCAAGGTCGGGAAACTAGCGAAGAACTCAGAGCAGGTCGGACTCGGTATCTATGAACCGCTTCCGATGTCAGACGTGCAGACGGATCCGAAAGTCGAGTTTAACTTAGAAAATGTTGGTGGGCCTTCGGCCGGGATGATGTTCACGCTTGAGATTTATGATCAATTGACAGATGGTGATTTAGCGAAGGGACATACGATTGCTGGTACTGGAACGATTGAAGAGGGTGGGAAAGTAGGACCGATTGGTGGAGCTTGGCAAAAAGTCGTCGCAGCAGACGAAGCGGAAGCGGAAATCATGTTCGTCCCAGCCGGTTCGAATTATGAAGAAGCAAAACCATCCATCAAAAAACTCGGGACGAAAATGAAACTCGTCCCGATCAAAACAGTTGAGGATGCACTCGATTATTTAGAAAAGTTACCAGAAAAATGAGCAAACCGACGATGTTCCTCTAGTTGGTTATACCGAGCCAAGGGAACGGTATACGCTGCCGTAACTTGGCTCTCTTTTATGAGCCAAGGGTGCGCCTCAAATGTGCTGATGACTCGAATGTGTTGCTTGATTTGCCGGAGCGCTTGTCGTCCTTTGTCATTAAAGGCAAGTGGTCGCACGTAATCGATTTGGTCAAATGCAACCGAATCGATTTCCTCTGTCATCGTCGAGGTCAGTAAATAAATGAGTGTGCGCTGTAAACTTGTCCGCGTATAGCGGCGTGTTTTGACGAAAGTCATGAAGTCGTCGAAAGTCGAGCTGTAGCGGGCGCCTTCGACGAGACGAGGTGCCAGTGACGTATCAATGCCGTTAAATTGCATGAGAACGCCTAGGGGCGTCGATAGAAGCCGGTTCCGGATAAAGGGATAGTAGAGATCAAACGAAGCAAAAGTCGCCCCTTGGAGTACGCTAGCGCTTTCTTTTGGAAGTCCTGTCAATTGGTGCGTTTCATCGTAGTGGGCACGGATTGCTGTCGCGCTCATGATATCGCCGACTGACAGGTCGTGGTAGCCACTTCCGATACGCTTTGTCGTATGTAAGGAGATGTTTGATGCAGCACGGGCATAATAATAACCGAGTGTGTTATTCGGCGTCGTCAAGTCGAGCGTCGTCGTCAATGCGCGGAATGCCTGGCTCGCTGCCATCGCGGAAGATAATCCGTTTGATAAGCCTTCTTTGACGAGTCGCTGGTACGCAGGAGTCTCTTCATTTTTTTCAGATGCTGCTAAAAGGAAAGGGGTGATGTCTCCACATTCACTCCCGAATGACAAAGACGTAGCGCCGATCGTTTCGGCGATCGTGACGCCTCCTTGCGCAAAACGGTCGGCGCGTTGGACGGAAAAATAAAACGGAAGTTCTAAGACAAGGTCGATTTCGCCGCTTGCGACGGCCGCTCGTGCACGTGTCCACTTGTCACTAAAAGCAGGTTCCCCGCGTTGCATGAACGTTCCGCTCATGATGGCGACGATCAAATCGGCATCGGTTTCCTCGCGTGCGATTTTGGCTTGATAGAGGTGTCCGTTATGAAACGGATTGTACTCTGAAATAATTGCTGTCATCTTCATGAAACTTTCTCCTTTGCAAACGGAATTAAGTGCGGTAATATGGATGAAGACGTCCGAAAGTGTTCGTTCTCTAGCGATTTCAGTGTAAAGAAAAAACATTGACAAAACAAGATGTCCTCTCTATAATTCATATTGTTGCAATTGAGGTGATTCGGATGAAATGGTCCCTGATGCAATTGAATAAATTGCGCAATCTGGGTCAACTTCAGGTTAACGAGACGATCGAGCTTCCTGAGCTCATCGCCCTCCATCCGGATATCCGGGCGGTGCAACCTGTGCACATTCGTGCAAATGCATCGTTTACATCGAATCAATTAATATTCAATCTCCGGATTACTGGCGAAATGACGCTTCCGGATGCCCGGACGCTAAATGACGTCGCGTACCCGTTCGAGATTGAATCCATCGAGTCGTTCCTGCTCGAAGTTGATGCTGCTCCGGTTGATTCGGACGATATCAATTTACCGAATGGGAATACGGTCGATCTTCGACCACTCGTGCAAGAATTGATTTTACTTCATGTGCCAGTGCAAGTGCATGGGGATGATGAAGAAAATCAGTTGGTTCAAGGGGAAGGTTGGACGGTTCTTTCAGAAGAATCTCCAGAAGAAGCTGAACCAAAAATTGATCCGCGACTTGCGGGTCTCGCTCAGTTCTTTAAAAAAGATCAGGATTCCTAATTTTTTGATAAAGACGAGTGTATTTTTTCAAGGAGGTGGACAACGATGGCAGTACCATTCCGCAGAACGTCGAAAACACGCAAACGTCTTCGCCGTACTCATTTCAAACTCCGTGTACCAGGTATGGTCGAGTGCCCAAACTGTGGTGAAATGAAACTTTCACACCGTGTTTGTAAAGCATGTGGCTCGTACAAAGGTAAAGAAATCGTCAGCAAGTAAGCTGAATGATCGGTATAAAGACGACCTGTAAAATCGAGAAAATCGGTTTTACAGGTCGTTTTTTTGATATATAAAGGAGTGATTCGACGATGAGCAGAATAGGGATCATCGGAGCCGGTGCTGTTGGGTTATTACTTGCTTCCTACTTAGCAGAGCACCATCAAATTACGTTATATACGAGACAGTTAGGTGACGGGACAAAGCGAATCCTGCGAGACGATCAATGGAGTCCGACCGTAAAGGTTCGACCGATTGCGCATTTCGAGTCACAAGACTTGGTGTTCGTTACGACAAAGTCGTATGATATAAAAAGTGTGATTCCTTATCTAGAACACGAGAAAAATCCAGTCGTTTTTTTACAAAACGGAATGGGACATCTTGATGCAGCACGTGCTCTGCCGCAAGCAATTTTCGGGGTCGTTGAGCATGGCGCGATGAAGACGGGTCCTTACGAAATCCGTCATACGGGAAAAGGGCGCATTCGATATGGGAATCATGTCCTGTCGATGCTGAAGCGAGATGCGTTGCAGTTTGAGCACGTAACGAATATTGAAGCAGTCATGGTGACGAAATTATTCATGAATGCTGTCATCAATCCATTGACAGCCTATTATGGGGTTGAAAATGGACGATTACTCGATGAACCGTATGCATCGAAAGCACGTGCCGTCTTTGCCGAAGTGTGTAGTGTCTTCCCGAACCACCCGATTACGTATGATGAGATCGAACAGATTTTAAAGCGTACGCGTCTCAATCGCTCGTCGATGTTACGGGATGTGGAGCAAGGACGAATGACGGAAATCGATCCAATCGTTGGGTATGTGCTAAAGCAGGCGACGCAACCGACACCGTTGTTAGCTTATTATTTTCAGGAAATTAAGCATCGAGAACAAGAGGGGGATTCGTTGTGACGGTTTTTATCATCTTTCCACTGTTCAGTTTAATTGTCCTTTACTTATTATTTCTGTTGTTGTTTCGGACGCATGCCAAGGCCGTCCGGGTCGCGCTTGATCTCGGGACGTTCATCGTATTGTATGCGATTCATGTTTCGTTAATCGCATTGACGGGGCATAACTACGTGGGTTGGTTGTTGATTGCAGTATTGTCAGTGTTTGCATTAAATGCGTTATGGCAACGGATTCGACAAGTCGACATCGATTATGTCCAAATGATTCGACATAGTTGGCGAATCATCGTCTTGATTGCCCTTCCTGTACATCTCATACTGTTTGGAATTGGAATTCGTCAACTAATGATTGGTTGATCAAGTTAGAAAGAAGGGATTTTGTTTGAAGGTACAATCATTTCAAGCCTTATATGAAGACAACTCGTTGATGCATAGAGCGACGGGTGAAGACTTTTCTAAATATGTAGACCACATCGGAGAAGAAGGGATGCAAGCGCGGAGCCAACGTCTTCGAGAGCGTCAGTATCCTCATCTCAGTCCACTCGTCGACGAGTTGATTCGTCAAAATCCGCAGATGACTGGGACGATTCGACAGCGTCTCGAACGGTTGCGGACGGGTGAGGCACAAGTCGTCATTACTGGGCAGCAAACCGGTATCTTCGGGGGGCCTTTATATGCCATTTACAAACTGTTAACCTGTCTAAAGGTCGCGAAGCAAGCGGAAAATCAATTGGGGTTACCGGTTGTTCCGATCTTTTGGCTCGCGACCGAAGATCATGATTTTGATGAAATCAATCATATCTATGCACCGACGGCAGAATATCAACCGCGAAAATTGACGGTTTCACCGCAAGATACGATTCAGCGTTCCGTTAGTCGGATGACGCTCGATCAAAAAGCGGTCAAACAAGTCTTACGCCAAGCCTTGAGCGTCGACCAAGAAACACAACATACAAAGGAACTTGTTTCGCTGGTGGAGCGGTTGATTGATCAAGAAACGACATATGGCGGTTTTTTCTCAGCGCTACTCGGAGAATTAGTGAATCATGATGTCATCTTTTTTGATGCCGATGCAAAAGCAGTACGCGAACTCGAAATTCCATTCTTTGAGCAGTTGATTCAAGACAACAAAGAAATTCGTCAAGCGTTGTCGACCGGGATTCAGCAAACGACGGACTTACCGGATACCTTCTTGAATGAAGAAGCAGCGCATCTGTTCGTCGAGGACATCGGACGGGATTTATTGTACCCGGGAGAAGACTTTGTAACGAAGCAGGGGAAGACTTACACGGAACTTGAGTTACTGGCGTTGCTGTATGCAAGTCCTGAGCGTTTTTCGAATAGTGTCGTCACACGACCGTTGATGCAGGATTATCTGTTCCCGACCCTCGCCTATATCGGAGGACCTGGTGAGATTGCCTACTGGACACGTCTTCGACCATTGTTCCATCACTTTGATTGGACGATGCCGCTGCTCATTCCACGAATGGGCGCCGTCGTGTTACGAGCGCGGGACGAAAAGCTGCTTCGCCGGTATGACTTGTCGCTAGAACAAGTACTATCGCATGGTGTAGCGATTGAACCGTTCGATACGACGAAGATAAATAGTCAGTTGCATCCGTCGCATATTTTAGGTACTGCACTCATTCAAGAAATTGAACAGGTCGAGCGGGCAACTTCTAAAAATTTATCAGCGACGAAAAAGCTGAATAAACAAATTCAACTCGCAATCGATACGGTCGTTACGCAAGAGCGGCGGAATTACGATCGCCTCATGCGAACAAAACGCTCACTCCAGTATCAACTTCTTCCGAATGGAGCGCCTCAAGAGCGCATGCACTCCATCTTGCCATGGCTCAATCGCTACGGTTTAGATTTAATTCAAAACCTGCGTGTACAATATGAGCAGACAGATGCTGAACAATTGGAAATTTTGCTTTAAACCTGCTGAAATGAGCAGGTTTTTTTGTTTTTTTAGCGAAAGATACCTAAAAGTGAAATAAATCAAGAAAACTGTCTCATTTTCGTAACGTTTTAAATAAGGAATGTGATACATTGAAAAAGAGTAACGTCCATCTTGGACACTGAAAGGTGAGGCAGGGCATGTTTGAACATGAAACGGTATTAAAATGGGAGTCCATTAAAGGGCTAGATATTAAACCTGATGGAGTATATGTAGATTGTACATTAGGTGGAGCAGGACACAGTGAAGAAATCGTGAAGCAATTGACGACAGGTCATCTCTATGCATTTGATCAAGATGACGTCGCGCTTGCCCATGCGGAAGAACGTCTCGCAGCGTATGCCGGTCGCTTTACGCTGATTAAGAGTAACTTCGTTCACTTGCAAGAAAAGCTAAATGAGTTAGGTGTAACTAAAGTAGATGGTATTTTGTTTGATCTCGGTGTATCCTCGCCCCAGCTGGATGAAGGGGAACGTGGTTTTAGTTATAACTTTGATGCGCGTCTCGATATGCGAATGGATCAAACGTCATCGTTATCGGCATATGAAGTCGTTAACGACTGGCCATATAATGATCTCGTTCGGATTTTCTTTACATACGGAGAAGAAAAATTTTCGAAGCAGATTGCACGGAAAATTGAAAAGGCACGTGAAGAAGGTCCAATCACGACGACGTTCGAACTGGTCGAACTCATCAAGGACGCGATTCCAGCGCCTGCCCGTCGAAAGGGTGGGCATCCGGCAAAGCGGACGTTCCAAGCGATTCGGATTGCTGTCAATGATGAATTGAATGTCTTCGATCGAGCGGTGTATCAGGCGATTGATTTGCTGGCTGTTGGGGGTCGTCTTTGTGTCATCACGTTCCATTCACTTGAAGACCGCATGTGTAAACTAGCATTTAAAGAAAAATCATCGTTACCCGAGCTTCCACAAGGATTGCCGATGATTCCAAAAGAGTTTGAACCAGAACTTCGCCTCGTCACACGTAAGCCGATTACAGCAGGAAATGATGAGCTTGATGATAACCGTCGTTCACGTTCTGCTAAGTTACGGATTGTTGAAAAAATGAAGGAAAGTTGAGAGGAGCATTCAGATGGCAGAACCACTTCGTAAACCAGTCCAATCGCTAGAACCTGTTCGTCAGCGCCCAGTTCAAGAACCGACGAAAACGGAAGACATTAATCGTCGCGTCGCCGTCCGTCCGAAGTATCGCCTGTATCCCTTTGAAAAATTCTTATACAGTGCAATGATTGGTGGTCTCGTCTTATTCGGTAGCGCGACGATTGGGGCACACAATGATGCTTACAACGTCAGTCGAGATCTTGCGAAGGAAAATCAAGTGACGCAAGAGATGAAGAAGGAAAATGAACGTCTTCAACTTGAAGTTACGAATTTAAGCTCTCCAGAACGGATCTACAAGATTGCGAAAGAACAAGGTCTTGATATGCGAAAAGGGAACATCAAGGTGATTCCTAAATGAATCCACTTAAAAAGTCCCGTGTGAGAGTAGCCATCATCATGATGATATTTGCTGCTCTCTTTTTTGTGTTTATTGGCCGGTTTCTTTATTTGTCGACAACTAAAAAGTTTCACGGAGAAGATATGATTGCCTACGCGGAAAAGAAACGCTGGGAAGCCGAGTCGACGCTCTCGGCAGAGCGAGGGGAAATTTTTGACCGTCTCGGTTCACCGATTGCGATCAATGTACCCTCTTACCACCTTGTCGCAGTCTACCGGTTAGGTGGCGTTCAAGATCCGGATGCGACAGTCGTTGACTATAAGAAGACGGCGACAGGGCTCGCGCCGATTCTTGGTATGACGGTCAAAGAGCTTGAGACGTATTTGATTGAAAATAAAGACCGCTCGCAAATCGAGTTCGGAAAAAAAGGGAGTGATTTGACGCTTGATCAAAAAGAAAAAATTGATAAGCTCGACCTTCCCGGAATCCGACTGATTGAAGAGCCAAAACGATATTATCCAAACGGTGTTTTTCTATCCGATACGCTCGGATTCGTTCAAAAGATGACAGAGGATAACGGACGCGTCGTCTTAAAAGGACAGATGGGGATCGAAAAACAATATGATGATGCGTTACGGGAGTCAATTGGGTCCCGTGTCTTTGAAAAAGATCGAAGTGGCGGTGAATTGATTCAAGGTGGATCGCGTATTTCAAATGAGCCGAAAGATGGCTCGAACTTATACTTGACGATTGATCACCGGATTCAACAAGCGCTCGAAAAACAAATGCAGAAAATGTATGACGAATACAAACCTAAAAATGCGACAGGTGTCGTCATGGATGCAAAAACGGGTGAAATACTCGCGATGACGGATCGACCATCATTCAATCCGAACTTGCGGGATATGACAGATTTCACGAACTTTGCCGTTTCCTCACGGTTCGAACCGGGTTCGACGATGAAGATCTTTACGCTGGCGGCTGCGATTGATGCCGGTGTCTTTCGGCCGAATGAACCGTATAAGTCAGGTAACTACAACTATAAAGGCACAGTCATCAAGGATTACAATGATGTTGGTTGGGGGACGATTCCAATGATTGAAGGAGTCTATCACTCGTCGAATGTCATGTTCTCGATTTTGACAGCTGAAAAGCTAGGCATCGAGCGGTATAAAGAATACTTTAAGAAGTTTCATTTTGATCAAAAGACGGGTATAGACATCTCGGGAGAAGTAAACAGTCAGTCCGATTTATCAAAACCGTTAAATACGGTCATCACGTCGTGGGGACAATCGACCGCCGTGACCCCGATGCAATTGTTGCAGGGAGCGACGGCAATCGCTGGAAATGGTGAAATGGTCAAACCACACATCATCCAAAAGGCAGATCACGTCGATCAGGCTCCTTACAAAGCAAAAACGGAAGTGGTCGGCAAACCGATTTCGGCTGAAGCGGCGAAGGCGACGCGGGAAGCACTCGATGGCGTCGTCAACAGTAAGCTTGGAACGGGACAAATGTATAAGTTGGATGATTACCGCGTCATCGGTAAAACCGGGACGGCGCAAATTTCAGAGAACGGGAAGTATATCCAAGGAAAGTTCATCCATTCCTTCATCGGAATGGCCCCGAAGGATGATCCTGAACTCATCATGTACATTGCAGTCGATCGTCCATCGAAAAATGAATCATCGGTCTCGGGTCCAAGTATCATGAGTCCAGTTTTCAAAAGCGTCATGAATACAGCACTCCAGTATCGGAGCATCCAACCCGAAACACAAAAAGAGTCAGTCGATGTCAAAGCAAAAATAACACCGAGCTATATTACAAAAACCGCTGCCGAAGCAAAGGCTTTAGCGAAGGAACAAGGTGCCGTTCCGATTATTTTAGGTGACGGGGCACAAGTCGTCTCGCAAATCCCGTCGCGTGGTCAGGAATTCGTCAGTGGTGAACGTGTCCTTCTTAAAACGGATGATACGTTCAAGATGCCTGATTTGACTGGCTGGTCGCAACGAGATGTCAAAAAGCTCGTCAGTTTGTATGATTTGAAGTTAGATGTGATTGGTAAAGGTTTTGTAACCAAACAATCAGCCCGAACTGGTACACTAGTGAAAGAAAATGGAAAGTTGACGGTTGAACTCGCTGAACCAAACGATTAAGGTAAAAGCGGTCCCTAATTTTCTGCAGGAGAACGAGGACGAACAGGAGTCATTCGTTGACTTTTGAATTCGTCCTCTTTTTCTGTAAATGAGTGGAGGAAATGAAATGGTGACGATAACAGAAATCGCAAGTTGGCTCGGATTAGATGTGACAGACGAAAGATCGCTTCGCCACTTTGCGACGGATTCGAGAAGTGAACTGACAGAAGGATTGTACGTTCCGATACAAGGCGCGCGCGTCGACGGACATTCGTTCATCGATGGAGCAATCGACCAAGGAGCCATCGCGACGTTATGGAAAAAAGGAATCCCGCTTCCGGACGCAGACATCGTCGTACTCGAAGTCGAAGACCCGTTAGCCGCGTTGCAACATATTGCAACACGTTACTTGAAACTCGTCTCACCAAAGGTAGTGGCGATTACGGGGTCCAATGGTAAGACATCGACAAAAGATATGGTCGAAAGTGTATTGAAAACGACGTATCGGACGCATAAGACATCAGGTAATTTTAATTCAGACATCGGCATGCCGTTGACGATTTTGATGATGCCTCGTGACACGGAGGTAGCGGTGCTCGAGATGGGAATGAGTGGCTTCGGTGACATCGAGTTCTTATCACAATTAGCAGAACCGGATATCGCACTTGTAACGAATATCGGTGAGTCTCATGCGGAACATGTCGGGGGGCGTGCAGGAATTGCAAAAGCCAAATTAGAAATCACAGCAGGTCTAAAGCCGGATGGTCATCTATTCCTTGACGGAGACGAAGCGTTACTTGCTGGTGTTACAGGTGAGCGGATTGGTTACCACCACGCAAACACATTTGTCATCGAGCAAGCAGAGGCGACCTTCCTCGGAACGACGTTTCAATTTGCCGGAGCAACATTCCGTATTCCGGTTCTTGGAAAACATCAAGTGCGCAACGCGGCTTATGCGATTGCGACAGCACGCGCACTCGGGGTTGCGGACGAGGTGATTCAGGCAGGGCTGGATGAAGTGAAATTGACACCGATGCGGATGGAACGTCTCGTCTATCACAAGACAGCCATTATCAATGATGCTTATAATGCAAGCCCGACATCGATGAATGCGGCAATCGAGACGGTTGCAGAGCTTGACGGTTATCCGACCCGCGTTGTTGTCCTAGGAGACATGTACGAGCTTGGGGACCAAGAGCGTGAATTGCACGCATCGGTCGGTAAGCGGATTACACTTCCAGTCTCACATGCTATTCTTGTAGGAGAGAAGGGACGGTATATCGCGGAAGGCATTACTGATCCGTCGGTAGTGGTCGAATTCGCAGAGACGGTCAATCAGGCGGCTACGTTGCTTCGTCCGTTGTTGGGTGAACAAACGATTGTGTTGCTTAAAGCTTCTCGTGGAGTAGCGCTTGAGCAGATTTTAACGGATTTAAACAAAATTTAATTCTTAAAAGTAGGTGTTTGCAATGATTACATTATTCATCAGTTTAATTGTCGCTTTACTCGTGGTTCTTCTTGTCATGCCAAGAGCGATTCCTTTTTTACACCAGTTGAAATTTGGACAAGAAATTCGAGAAGAAGGACCGCAGTGGCACCAGGTCAAGTCCGGAACGCCAACGATGGGTGGAATCGTCATTTTACTCGCAATGATTGGAAGCTTGATTGCGGCGATGATTACGGGAGACTTAGAAGCGAATCACTTGTCACTCTTGTTCTTGACGCTTGCTTATGGTGCGATCGGATTCATCGATGATTACATCAAAGTCGTCAAAAAACGTAACCTTGGATTGAACTCGAAACAAAAATTAATTGGACAAATTGTTGTTGGATTATTATTTGTATGGTTGAGTGGTGGGTTTACGAGCGAAGCGACTTACTTAGCGATCCCGTTTACGTCAATGACGTTTGATTTCGGCTTGCTTTATCCACTTGTCGCGCTGTTTTGGTTAGTCGGATTCTCGAATGCCGTCAATTTGACGGACGGATTAGATGGTCTCGTATCCTTTACAGCAATCCCGACATTCCTGTTCTTTAGTTTGTATGCGTGGTTCGTTGCAGATGAAGTAGGGGTCGCGTTATTCGCGATGTCAGCAGTCGGTGCATTGATTGGATTCTTATTGTTCAATGCCCACCCTGCGAAAATCTTCATGGGGGATACAGGCTCGCTCGCACTCGGAGCAGCACTCGCCGGGTTATCCATCCTTTTAAAACTTGAATTGCTACTTGTTTTAATTGGAATCGTGTTCGTTGTTGAGACATTATCTGTGATTTTACAGGTGATTTCATTTAAAACGACGGGAAAACGTATCTTTAAGATGAGCCCGATTCATCATCATTTCGAGATGGTCGGTTGGAGTGAATGGCGGATTGTCGGTACGTTTGCTTCGATTAGTTGTATCGTAGCGTTCATTGCCTACTTGCTTGTTTAATTGAAATTTCCGGATGAAGAAAGTGAGCGATTTTAAGATGAAGAAGTCTGATTGGGTCAACAAAAAGGTCTTAGTGCTCGGAACGGCTAAAAGTGGTATCGCAGCGGCTAAGTATTTGGTCGAAGCAGGGGCAGATGTGACGGTGAACGACGGTGGGACACCCTCGGGAACAGATCAAGATACTTTGCTGAAACTCGGTGTCAAAACGACTTTCGGCGAGCATCCGCTCACGTTACTTGAAGGAGTAGAGCTCATCGTCAAAAATCCAGGGATTCCGTATCAGATTCCGCTCTTGCAAGAAGCACTGGTGCGACAGATTCCAATTTGGACGGAAGTCGAGCTCGGCTATCATGCGACGAATGCGCAATGGGTAGCGATTACAGGGTCAAACGGGAAGACGACGACGACGACGCTTGTCCACGAATTATTGAAACAGCAGACGCGTCCGGTACACTTGGCGGGAAACATCGGCTTCCCGGCGATTGAGATTGCGAAAGAAGCGGAAGATGATGCAATCATCGTGATTGAACTTTCGAGTTTTCAACTGATGGGAATGCACGCCTTTAAACCAATGAGTGCGGCTTTCTTAAACTTATCAGCGGCTCATCTTGACTATCATGGTGATCTTGAATCCTACGCGGAAGCGAAAGCACGAATTTTCCGTAACATGGATGCGAATGACCGCCTTGTCGTCAATGCAGACGATGATGTCGTCATGCGCTTAAGTGATCAGGCAAAAGCAGAGCGGTTGCGTTTTTCACGTAAGAGTCCAGCTTATGCTCGTGTCGAGCAGGACATGATTATGGTTGGTGAAACGCCGATCTTACCGGCCGCTGAACTGGCTTTAGGTGGGGGACACAATCTAGAGAACGTCTTAGCAGCATTGACGTTAGTAGAACCATTCAATATTCCGTTACAAGCGGTGCAGGATGTCTTACGGACATTCGGTGGCGTCGCGCATCGTACAGAGTACATTGGCGAATTCAAGGGACGTAAAGTCTACAATGATTCGAAAGCGACGAACAACGTGGCGACGGAAGCAGCACTATCCGGTTTTAAAGCTCCAATCATTTGGTTATGTGGCGGACTAGAACGCGGTGCTGATTTAACACCACTCGTAGAGTCGATGACACAAGTCAAGCATGTCGTCGGTTTGGGCGAGACGGGACCACGTTTTGCGGAACTGGCACGTCAAGAAAAGATTGATGCAACGGTCGTCAGCGATATGGCGCAAGCAGTACAGGCAGCATTTGATGTCTCACAAGCCGGGGATATCATCTTATTATCGCCTGCGTCAGCGAGCTGGGATCAATATAAGACGTATGAAGAACGTGGCGAACATTTTGTTCGCGCCGTCGAATCGATTGGAGGAGATGCTAAATGAGAATCGTCGTATCAGGTGGTGGAACCGGAGGGCATATTTATCCGGCGCTCGCGATGATCCGCGAAATCGAGCGACGGATGCCGTGTGAAGTGCTATACATCGGAACGGAAAATGGGCTAGAAGCAGATATCGTCCGACGCGCAGGAATTCCCTTTGAATCGATTGAGATTTCAGGTATTCGCCGTTCGTTATCATTTGAAAACGTTAAGACGGGAATCCGTTTCTTAAAGAGCGTGACCCGTGTCCGGAAAATGTTGCGAAAGTTCAACCCCGATATCGTCGTCGGGACAGGTGGTTTCGTTTGTGGACCGGTCCTTTATACAGCAGCGAAGATGGGGTATAAAACACTCGTCCATGAGCAAAACAGTTTACCTGGTATTACGAATAAGTTTCTTGCTCGGTACGTCGATCGTGTCGCGTTATCGTTTAAAGGATCAGGTCACCATTTCGGTAAAAACGAAGCGAAAACCGTTTTAATCGGTAATCCCCGGGCTTCCGAAGTAGCTGATTTGCAAGTCGACCCGGTCATTGAGCGGCAACGTTATGGTTTTGAAGAAGGGCGCCCGTTAGTCGTCGTTTACGGTGGAAGTCGTGGAGCGCCAGCAATCAACCAAGCCATCATCGAGATGATGCCGAAGTTCATTCAGATGGATTGGTCGATGTTGTTCGTGACAGGTCAAGTTCATTTTGAAGAGATTAGTCGCCAAATCGGAACGGTCCCGGAGCGGATTCAGTTACGTCCGTTCGTCTATGATTTACCGAATATCTTAAAGGCGAGTCAACTCGTCATTTCACGTTCGGGTGCGAGCACGTTAGCGGAATTGACGACGCTCGGATTACCGAGCATTCTCATTCCGAGTCCATACGTCACAGAAAACCATCAAGAAGTAAATGCCTCGTCCCTCGTCGAAACAGGAGCAAGCTTGCTCGTCCGAGAAGCTGAACTGACAGGAGAAACGTTATTCGATGCTTGTAAAACGGCGATTGCGAATCAAGAAGCGATGTCGCAGGCCGCATTCGCTTTAGGGATGCCGAATGCATCGAGTGATTTAGTGGACGAGTTGAATCGCTTGATTCAACAAAAAAACTAAACAGTTGCAGGAATAGACCGATAAGGAACTGAAATTAATCAAGTAGAGGAGGAATGAACGTGAAGGAGCGACAACCGGTAAAAGATACGGATGCCACTGTCAGTAGTCTAGAAGATAAGATTCCTTATATCCGTGAACAACGCCGGAAGAAAGCAAACCGACGTTTAATCTATGTCCTCATCCTGATCGGTCTATTGATTGCTGTCGTATTTTATCTTCAGTCCAGTTATTCGCGGGTAGCGACACTTGAGATTGACGGTGTCGTCAATGTCAAAGAAGCAGACATCATTCAGGCGTCACGGATGAAGGTGAAGGAGACACATGCTTTCAATGTGTCAGAAGAAGCTGTGCTAGAGCGAATCGAAGATGTACCAGGTATACGGGAAGCAACGATGACACAGAGTTTTCTCCATAACTATCAAGTTAATGTCGTGGAGGAAAAAGAAATTGCTTACGCGAAAGATCAACCCGGAGACCGAATCGTCTTAGCAGATGGAACAATCATCCCCGGAAAGTCGAAGGAAGAATTGTTCGATGCACCGATTTTAACAGGCTTTACAGATCAGTCCCTTGAACGGTTGACGAAGGAACTCGTCAAAATCGAACCAAAAGTTCGGAGTCGGATTTCGGAAATCGTTGCAAACGATAAAACCGATAAAGGGGGATTGAAGTTATTCATGACGGATGGCAATACTGTCTTATTGAGTACTTCAGCTTTTTCTAACTCGTTGAATGAATATGTCAAAGTGATTTCAGCCTTACCAAAAGGAAAAACAGGGACGATCACGATTGACGGGGGAATCTATTTCAAACCATATAAAGTAAAAAAATAGAAAATTCCTAGTTATGAGTCAGTAGATTGACAAACGTTTGTTTTCATTAGTAAATAAGTAGGCGTATCGTCATCAAATCGTAATCTATTAGATGGGTAAGTTAGACAATAACTTCTTTTCGTAGGGTTTTATATAGTGTAGACTTAAACGAGAAGAAGTTTATCTTGTTTCCTGAATATATATAGGGACAATCAGTATGAGTATTATGAAAGTGGAGGTGTCACTCCCATGGAAACGAAAGGTACGATTGCCGCACTAGACATTGGAACATCGGAAGTGAAACTCATCGTCGGTGAACTACTCGGCGGGACACTGAACGTGTTAGCGGAGGGTTCTGCACCATCTGCCGGTGTCAAACGTGGCGTCATCGTCGATATCGACCAAACAGTCAATGCCATTAAACAAGCGGTCGCTGAAGTGGAACGGACACTCGGTGAACCGATTGGTGAAGTATATGTAGCAATTTCTGGAGAACACATTCAAGTCAAGGATTGTCAAGGGATGACTTCAATTAAAGGCGAAGACAATGAAATTACGGATGACGACGTCAAAGACGTCTTACACTCCGCAATGGTCATGCGCATTCCGAACGAATTAAGTGTTGTCGATGTACTACCGAAAACGTTTACGGTCGACCAACAAACAGAAATCACGGATCCACGTGGTATGATTGGCTATCGTCTAGAAGTGACAGGGAAGTTGATCATTGGAGCGAAGACGATCCTACATAGCATTAAACGTTCAATCGAACGGGCTGGTCTAGAGCTTGCAGGATACGTACTTGAAAGCTTAGCTGTTTCAAGAATCGCGGCATCAATCGATGAACTGGAGCTTGGCGTCGGCATCATCGACATTGGACACGAGACGACAACATTGTCGATTTATGAAAAAAACGATCTCGTTTACTCGACGACGTTACCTTATGGTGGCGATCATCTGACACGTGACTTAACGTATAAGATGAATTGTAAGTACCAAGATGCAAAACTTGCGAAGGAAGAATACGGAGTGGCGCTTGAATCGTTAGGGGATCCTGAAGAAAAGGTATCCTACGTAACGATTAATGGGGAGCATCGTTTTGAGCCGCAACCTGAGATCGGTTTCGTTTTAGAGGCACGCCTCGAAGAAATCTTCGAGATGATTCAAAAACGGATGACGCAGGCTGGCCATCCACAAATGAATAGTGGCATCATTCTCTGCGGTGGAAGTTCTTCGCTTCCTGGAATTGATCAGCTAGGGAAACGGATTTTCAACCAAAACGTCAACGTCTACCAACCGGCCAGCTTAGGCATTCGTAATCCGAAGTACGCTGTGGCAGCCGGCATGTTACGCTATGTACTCTCAAGAAGTACGGTTTCGAAATCAGGATTTGATCGTGCGGACGAGAAGGAAGTCGTGGCGCAAAATCGTGAACAAGAACAATTGCTTACGAACCCGACACCGTCTCCAGTACGCGAAGAACGAACGCAACAGGAACAACCTCCAAAAGAGCGTAAATCATTCAGTAGTTTCTTTGAAAAGTTTTTTGGTTAATGACTAAAATACAATGAGTATAAAAAATTAGGGGGCCCCTTTTATGTTGCATTTTGATGAAATGATGGACCAAGTAGCTAAAATTAAGGTCATCGGCGTAGGTGGCGGTGGTTCAAACGCCGTCAACCGAATGATTGAACATGGTGTACAAGGCGTAGAATTCATCGCCGTCAATACAGATGCACAAGCACTCAACATGTCGCAGGCAGATGTGAAGCTCCAACTCGGTGCAAAGCTGACACGCGGTTTAGGTGCAGGTGCGAATCCAGAAATCGGTAAAAAAGCGGCAGAAGAAAGCCGTGAACAGTTGACAGAGATTTTGTCAGGTGCTGATATGGTCTTCGTTACTGCAGGTATGGGTGGCGGGACAGGAACTGGTGCTGCGCCAGTCATCGCTGAAATCTCAAAAGAAATCGGCGCATTGACTGTCGGTGTCGTAACGAAACCGTTCATGTTTGAAGGACGCAAACGGATGCAACACGCTGTATCGGGTGTGCAAAACTTTAAAGAAAAAGTCGATACGTTAATCGTCATTCCGAATGATAAATTACTTGAAATCGTTGATCGTAACACGCCGATGCTCGAAGCATTCAAAGAAGCGGATAATGTGCTTCGTCAAGGGGTTCAAGGGATCACAGACTTAATCGCTGTCCCTGGTTTAATCAACTTAGACTTTGCAGACGTTAAGACAATCATGACTGAAAAAGGATCTGCCTTGATGGGCGTTGGTGTTGCGACAGGCGAACACCGTGCAACGGAAGCTGCGAAGAAAGCCATTTCAAGTCCATTGCTTGAAACATCGATTGAAGGTGCAAAAGGTGTCTTAATGAACATCACAGGTAGTGCGAACCTCAGTCTATATGAAGTAACGGAAGCTGCTCAAATCGTTCAAAGTGCAGCAGATGAAGAAGTAAACTTGATTTTCGGTTCTGTTATCAACGATAACTTAGAAGATGAAATCATCGTTACCGTCATCGCAACAGAATTCGAAAACGAGCCACTCGATTTCGAGATTCCATCTGCTCAAGAAATGATGAAAAACTTACTCAAGAAAAAGCAGGCGACTCCAACTCCTGCTGCGACTGAGGAGCCGAAACCACAAGTCGAAGAGACACCTGTCAGCTCGAATCCAGAACCAGCAAAAGGGTCAGATGTTGAAGAAACGATGGACATTCCATCATTCCTTCGTCGGAACAATCGTTAATCGATTTTTTCCAAGACACGACTGCTAGACAAAGAGGTGTCGCGTAAGCGGCACCTCTTTTTTGAAAGGGATGTGAAATGATGTTTGGTCAATGGATAAAGTGGGATACACCGACCGGTACAGTGCGTGCAGCATTCACTACAAAATTTTCAGCGCCGCATGGTATTGGCAATCTTGGATTGCATGTCAATGACGATCGCGATGGTGTCATTCAAAACCGGCAAGTCATCGCCCGTCAACTTGATTTATCGCTCGAAAATTCAGTTTGGGCAGAACAGGTTCACGGGAACCATGTCGAACAAGTGACGACGCTGGATTCTGGACGAGGGGCACTGGATTATGGAACAACGATCGAGGGTACAGATGGATTGGTGACGACGGATGCAAATGTATTACTCGCCATGTTATTCGCGGATTGTGTACCGCTCGTTTTTTGTGATCCGACGACAGGGATCATTGCGAATACGCATGCCGGATGGCGTGGAACAGTCGCGAATATCGTTGAAGCGACTGTCGCCCGAATGGAAGCGGCGGGGGCAGACCGTTCCTCGATTCAAATGGTCATCGGACCCTCGATTCGTGAATGTTGTTATGAGGTCGACCAACCTGTCCTTGAAGCGATTGACGGGCTTGGTCTTGAAGATACGCCCTACACAATGAAAGAAAACGGAAAAGCGATGCTTTCGCTTCAGCAGACGAATGCTGCATTAGCAGAGCGAAGTGGATTAGGTGACATCATTGATGCAGGAATTTGTACGCACTGCCAAGCAGATGACTATTTCTCTTACCGTCATGGGGACCACCAAGGTCGTTTCGCGAGCTTGATCGTAAAGGAGTCATTACATGTCGATTAATGAAAATGTTCAACTTGTCCAACAAAAGATGCAACAAGCGAGTGAAAAGAGTTTTCAAAAAAAGCAGGTACAACTGATTGGCGTGACGAAATCAGTTTCAAGTCAAGTTGCCTCTGAGCTGTTAGAAGCAGGTATAACGGCGCTAGGTGAAAATCGTCCGGAGGGTTTGTCAGAAAAACAAGCAGCACTTGGGCGTGAAGCCTGTGAGTGGCACTTCATCGGGACACTGCAGTCGCGAAAAGTACGTCAAATCATCGATCAAATCGATGTGCTTCACTCACTCGATCGTTTGCATTTAGCGGAAGAAATCAATAAACGTGCAAAACGTCCTATCGATTGTTTTGTTCAAGTCAATGTCTCGGGTGAAGCTTCGAAACAAGGTATCTCCGCAGAAGACATTCATTCCTTTCTACATGAAATCGGTCAATATCCAAAAGTTCGTGTGATTGGACTCATGACGATGGCACCATTGACAGAAAATCAAGAGGAAGTGCGGTCCGTTTTCCGCGCTTTACGCGTCTTACGAGACGAAGTAGCAGCACGAAACCTGTCTTACGCTCCCTGTACGGAATTATCGATGGGGATGTCGTCTGATTATGAGATTGCGATTGAAGAAGGGGCGACACACGTCAGAATCGGTACGGTCCTCGTCCAACCATAAAACGTAGAAGAAGTTGAAAGGAGAATCGAAATGGGATTCAAATCGAAAATGCAACATCTGTTTCTTGGGAACACAGACGATTTAGACGAACTTGAATATGAAAATGATGCTACAATAAATAAAGGTAGAGGTACTGCAGAGCAAGAGTATGAAGAGTACTACGAGGAATCTACCCCGAGTGTTACTCAAAAGGAGGACCCTGTGCGTCAATCGAATATCGTTCCGATTCATACGAAAAAAGCAAAATCACAAGTCATTTTAAGTGAGCCGCGTGTCTTCAATGAAGCACAAGAAATTGGGGAGCATCTCCGTCAAAATCGTGCGGTCATCGTTAACATGCAACGCATGTCAAAAGATCAATCACGGCAAATGATTAATTTTCTTTCAGGCGTCGTCTTTGCACTCGATGGTACGATTACGACAATCAGTCAAAACACGCTCCTCTGTGTGCCGAACAACGTCGAGCTCGCGGGTAGTATTTCAAATCTACTTGGAGAAGATGATATCAATCATAAGGGGTGGTAAACATGGATTCACAAGTTATGTACGCGATTGGGCGTACATTGGGCACGTTACTTCAATATTATAGCTATGTCATGATTGCTTATATTTTACTTTCATGGTTCCCGAACGCACGAGAGTCAAGATTCGGACAAGTATTAGCGATGTTAGTCGAACCGTTCCTCGCGCCTTTCCGACGGATCATCCCGCCCATCGGAGGTATGCTTGACATCTCACCAATCGTTGCCTTTTTAGTGTTGAACTTAGCACAGTCAGGCATTCGAGCAATCTTCTTCTAATGAGCGTCTATGATCACTATCGCGGACATGAGCGGGAGTTCGTCGATCTTGTCTTAAACTGGATCGATCATGTCGAAGCGACCTATACGTTTAAACTGACAGATTTTCTTGACCCACGCGAACAGCAAATCACACGTGAACTCGTCGGAACGAAATGTGCCCTCTTTTTTGAGGGCGGTTTCGAAGGGGCAGAGCGACAGCGGGCACTAATTGCGCCTGATTACTACGAACTTGATGCGAGCGACTTTGATATTGCCATCTATCGTATTCATTATCCTACAAAATTCGTTGAACTATCGCATCGACAAGTAACAGGTACGCTCTTAAACGTCGGTCTGAAACGCGGCAAGTTCGGTGATGTCGTCATTCAAGATCAAGTCGTTCAGTTCGCAGTCGCAGAAGACGTTGCTTCTTATATCGAAGTCAACGTCGAGCGGGCAGGGAAAACGAAAATTCGTTTATCTCGCGTCGAACTAGAAGACCAATTGAAGATCAAAGAACAGGAATGGCAAGAAGAACTTGGATTCGTCAGTTCGCTCCGCTTTGATACTGTCGTCAGCGAAGTGCTTGGTTTTTCGAGACAAAAAGCACAGAGTTTGATTAAACAAGGGGAAAGTAAAGTGAATTATAAAATCGTCGAAGATCCAAGCTTCATGCTTGAAGAAGGCGATTTGCTTTCGCTCCGTGGAACAGGACGCGTCAAATTGACAGCTATTTTAGGGTCGACGAAACGCGACCGGATTAAATTACAGTACGGATTATTAAAAGGTTAAAAAATGCTGAGGAGGATTTCATCATGCCATTGACGCCACTTGATATTCATAATAAGGAATTTACACGTAAGTTTCGCGGCTATGACGAGGATGAGGTCAACGAATTTCTTGATCAAGTCATCAAGGATTTTGAAATGTTGTTGCGGGAAAACCGTCAACAGCAAGAAGTGATTCAAAACATGCAATCGCGTGTCGATTACTTCAGTTCGATGGAAGAGACGTTAAACAAGTCAATCATCGTTGCCCAAGAAGCAGGAGAAGAAGTCAAGGCCAATGCGACGAAAGAAGCAAGCTTGATTTTAAAACAAGCCGAGCGTGAAGCGGAACAACTGCAAGATTCCGCACAGCGTCGAGCGCAACGGACAGACTTTGAAGTCGAACAGATGCGTAAGAAAATCGAATTGTACCGTAATCGTTTTAAAGTCTTGATCGATGCGCAGATGGAGTTATTGGCAAGCCATGATTGGGACGCGTTTGATAGTTCGACCCGTGGTGCGCTTGACGAGATTCCGGCAGTTGCGTATAATGACGACGATGTCATATAACTTAAATCAATGACAAGGACACGTCTTAATCAGACTGCTGCAAGCGAATCGGGGACTGGTGTGAGCCCGAACAGTAAGTGAGAATGGATATCCCCTTCGAGTGTGAGACTGAACCATTAAGTAAGTCGTACCGATTCGCCCCCGTTATCGGGCTCTTAAGTGGTAGTTCGTACGGTTGAACTACTAGTAGGGTGGTACCGCGAGTTCAAGCCAAGCTCGTCCCTATACCAGGGATGTGTTTGGCTTTTTTTGTATGTTAAATTAAAAGAAGTGAGGGAATGCCAGATGGAGTACAAAGATACATTACTGATGATGAAAACTGAATTTCTAATGCGAGGTAACTTGCCGAAACGTGAGCCGGACATGCAGGCACGTTGGAACGAGATGAACTTATATCAAGCAGTTCAAGAAAAAAATGCTGGAAAACCAACCTTCATCCTTCATGATGGACCACCATACGCAAACGGTGATATCCACATGGGGCACGGATTAAACAAAGTCTTAAAAGATATCGTCGTCCGTTACAAATCGATGAATGGTTTCCGTTCACCGTATGTACCGGGTTGGGATACACACGGTT
This sequence comes from Exiguobacterium sp. H66, assembly GCF_018618705.1. NCBI lineage: Bacteria > Bacillati > Bacillota > Bacilli > Caryophanales > Exiguobacterium > Exiguobacterium sp. H66. The sequence goes on along the minus strand of NZ_JACSMQ010000001.1, from coordinate 384,308 downwards.
TACCGATTGAAACAGCACTCCAAAAATCAGGTGTCGACCGGAAGACGATGTCGGTCGCTGAGTTCCGTGAGTTGTGTGCGAAATATGCACTCGAACAAGTCGATCATCAGCGTGAACAGTTTAAGCGTTTAGGTGTTCTCGGTGACTATGATAATCCATACATCACGCTCCAACCGGAATTCGAAGCGGCGCAAATTCGCCTCTTCGGTGACATGGCGAACAAAGGCTATATCTATAAAGGAAAAAAACCAGTCTACTGGTCACCTTCTTCTGAGTCGGCACTAGCAGAAGCGGAAATCGAATACCATGATAAACGTTCTGCTGCCATCTATGTTGCGTTCCCTGTCTTAGAAGGAAACAACATCTTAGAGCCGACGGATCACTTCGTCATCTGGACGACGACGCCGTGGACGATTCCTGCAAACCTCGGAATCTCTGTCAGTGCGGAACTCACGTATGCCCGAATCGAGTACGAAGGAAAAGGTTACATCGTCGCAGAGGCGCTTGTTCCTGAAGTCATCGAGGCACTCGGATGGGAAGACGCGACAGTCGGTCGTGTCTTCAATGGAGCAGATTTCGAATACATGAAAGCTAAACACCCACTCTACGACCGTGAATCACTCGTCATGCTCGGTGATCATGTTACGGCGGAAGCAACCGGCGTCGTGCATACGGCACCTGGACACGGGGAAGATGACTATCGCATCGGACAAGCATACGGACTCGACGTCCTCTGCCCGGTCGATGATAAAGGGGTCATGACGGCGGAAGCACCGGGATTCGAAGGCATGTTCTATGAAGATGCGAATAAAGAAGTCGGTCTTGCGTTAGAAAAAGCGGGCGCATTGTTGAAACTATCGTTCATCAAACACTCGTATCCGCACGACTGGCGGACGAAAAAACCGGTCATCTTCCGGGCAACACCACAATGGTTCGCGTCGATTAAAGACTTCCGTGCGGAAATCCTCGACGAAATCAAAGATGTTCAGTGGGTACCGGCATGGGGAGAAACACGTCTTCACAACATGTTTAAAGATCGTGGCGACTGGGTCATCTCGCGTCAACGTGCATGGGGCGTGCCACTTCCAATCTTCTATGCAGAAGACGGAACAGAAATCGTTACACCGGAAACAATCGACCATATCGCGAACTTGTTCGCAGAGCACGGTTCGAACGTCTGGTATGAACGCGAAGCAATCGACTTATTGCCGGAAGGCTTTACGCACCCGGCAAGTCCGAATGGTCAGTTCAAAAAAGAAACAGACATCATGGATGTCTGGTTCGATTCCGGCTCGTCACATGCCGGTGTGCTGGCAGCGCGTCCAGAACTCGAGCGTCCGGCTGATCTTTACCTCGAAGGTTCAGACCAATACCGTGGCTGGTTCAACTCGTCGCTTTCGACAGCTGTTGCGACAACGGGAAAAGCACCGTATAAAGCAGTCGTCAGTCATGGTTTCGTATTAGACGGTCAAGGACGGAAGATGTCGAAGTCAATCGGGAATACGATTGCCCCAATCCAAATCATGCAACAATTTGGTGCAGAGATTCTTCGTCTGTGGGTTGCGTCAGTCGATTATCAGTCAGATGTCCGGGCATCGATGGACAACTTTAAACAAGTTTCAGAATCATACCGTAAAATCCGGAACACGGTCCGTTTCCTGCTCGGGAACTTGGATCAATTCGATCACACGGCACATCGTGTTGCGTTTGAAGATTTACCGGAAGCAGACCGTTTCATGCGGACGAAGCTCGATCAATTAGTAGGTAAAGTCAAAAAAGCCTATGATGCGTATGATTTCATGGCAGTTTACCAACTGTTGCATAACTTCTGTGTCCTTGACCTGTCTTCGTTCTACCTCGACTACACGAAAGACATCTTGTATATCGAACAAGCAGATGCACCGGCGCGTCGTGCCGTTCAAACGGTCATGTATGATACCGTCGTGACATTGTTACAATTGATGGCACCTGTCTTACCGCATACGGCAGACGAAGCATGGGAATTCGTTCCTGGTGTCGAGACGGCAAGTATCTTCTTGACGGATCTACCGGAAGCAGTCGACGTATCGGAAGAAGGACTTGCACTGATCGCGAAATGGAACGCGTTCCTCGTCTTCCGCGATGATGTCTTGAAGGCGCTTGAAGAAGCACGGGCAGAGAAGCTCGTCGGGAAAACGCTCGAAGCCAAACTCGAGCTCGCACCGAACGAAGCGACGAAGAACTTGCTTGCGACAATCGACCATCTTGAACAACTGCTTCAAGTCTCACACATCGATTTTGTCGACTCGGCAGAACGTAACTATGAGACGACGGCAATCACTGTTTTGAAAGCGGACGGCGAGAAATGTGAACGTTGCTGGACATATTCGACTGAACTTGGTCAAGATCCGGCTCATCCGACACTTTGTCCTCGTTGTACTGCGGTCGTCAATTCTTTATAATGAATAAGGGGAGGGGCGGCTACTGCGACTTCGTAGCTACCCCTCATTATTTTTGATGTGGGGGAAAACAGGATGTGGCTTTACTTAGTGATTGCTGCTTTACTCGTAGGAGTGGATCAATTGACGAAATGGATCGTCGTCCAGCAGATGACGATTGGTCAAGCGATTGAAGTCATTCCAAATTTCTTTTATCTCAATTCATACCGCAACCGTGGAGCGGCATGGGGAATGCTTGAAGGAAAATTCGGCTTCTTCTTCATCGTGACGGTTCTCGTCGTTGTTGGTCTGATTTATTTTCTGTACAAAGAAGGAACAAAAAACAAAGTATTTGCTTGGAGTGTCGCTTTACTACTGAGTGGAGCGATCGGAAATTTCATTGACCGGATGGCGCGTGGGGAAGTCGTTGATTTCTTACACTTTTATCCGTTCGGCTATAATTTTCCGATCTTTAATGTCGCAGACGTCTGCTTGACATTTGGAGTGATTTTGATGCTGATTAGCGTCATGTTCGAAGAGCGTTTGACGAAGAAGGGAACGATTGATTAATGAATGAACAACAAGTATGGACGGTCGAAGCAAAAGGCGCGACAGGGCGAATCGATAAATGGTTGGCTGAACAACAAGAGTGGTCGCGTTCGCAAGTGCAAGACTGGTTAAAGGCGGGGCACGTCGAAGTAGACGGACGCATCGTGAAACCGAACTATAAGATGACGGGAACGGAAAGCATCACCGTGCATATCCCGGAAGCCGTCGAACTCGAAATCTTACCGGAAGACATTCCGCTAGATGTCGTTTACGAAGACAGCGATGTCATCGTCATCAATAAACCAAAAGGCATGGTCGTCCACCCGGCAGCAGGACATGTGTCAGGAACACTCGTTAATGCGTTGCTTCATCACTGTCAAGACCTCTCAGGCATCAATGGGGTCAAACGACCAGGAATCGTTCACCGGATCGATAAAGATACATCGGGTCTCTTGATGGTCGCTAAAAATGATTTAGCCCATGAATCGCTTGCGCAACAATTAAAAGATAAGACGACGGAACGTCTTTATATCGCGCTTGTCCATGGCGAGATCCCCCATGAACTCGGAACGATTGAAGCACCGGTCGGCCGTGATAAAAATGACCGTCAACGGATGACGGTCACGGACAAAAACTCAAAAGCAGCGGTCACGCATTTCCGTGTCCTCGATCGGTATGAAGGCTTTACGGTCGTTGAGTGTAAACTCGAAACAGGACGGACTCACCAAATTCGTGTCCACATGCGCTATATCGGATTCCCGCTCGCAGGTGACCCGAAATATGGACCGCGGAAGACGATGAAGATGAATGGTCAAGCACTCCACGCAGCGGTTCTCGGATTTGAACATCCACGGACCGGCGAATGGTTGACGTTCGAAGCACCACTCCCGGAAGAGATGACGTTTGAGATCAGTCAGTTGAAAAAACTTGAATTAGAGTCTTGACGTTTTTCTGATAAAACGGTAGAGTAACACCTAGAGAGCGATGCGAGACATCAGCCTCACCAAATCGGTCGTCCGCGTGACGATCCTACAAAATTAGAACACCTTTAATCGAGTCCGGAGAGGCTACGAAAGGGAGACACCGTAACGCGTGTAAACACATGGCTTTGCTATGTACACATCTGTCTTCAACAACCTCCTGCCGATTAAGCAGGAGGTTTTTTTATGAAAGGAGAAGCCATGAAACCAGCCATCATTTTAGATGAAGCGGCAATCAGTCGTGCCTTAACACGAATCGCCCATGAAATCATCGAGCGCAACAAAGGGATTGAAGAATTGATGATCGTCGGTATCAAGACGCGGGGCGAAACACTTGCGAGACGCCTTGCCCGGCGGATTGAAGAGATTGAAGGAAAAGCCGTGTTACTCGGTGTCGTCGACATCTCGATGTACCGCGATGATCTCTCGAAGAAAAGCCTCGAGCCGGAAATCAAAGGGTCCGAGATGCCGGAAGACGTCACAGGAAAAATCGTTGTGCTCGTCGATGATGTCCTGTACACGGGACGGACGGTCCGCGCGGCAATGGACGCACTCGTCGATCATGGTCGACCAAGCATGATTCAGTTAGCTGTACTTGTTGACCGAGGTCACCGGGAACTCCCGATTCGACCAGATTTCATCGGCAAGAACGTTCCGACGTCACGCGAAGAACAAGTCGTCGTCGCCTTATCAGAAGTCGACGATGCTGATCAAGTATTCATTAAACGTTAAATCAAAAATACCTTTAACGTGGTCCAGAGAGACCAGAAAGGGAGATGCTCTCATGTCAAAACATAAAGCAATTCTTGAAGTCCGTGAATTACCGAAACATCCTCTTCAATGGCTGATGCTCAGCCTCCAACATGTCTTCGCGATGTTTGGTGCGACCGTGCTCGTTCCGTTACTTACGGGATTAAACACATCTGTCGCACTCGTCGCGAGCGGAGTCGGCACGTTGATTTTCCTCGCCGTCACCCGTTTCAAAGTCCCCACATACCTTGGTTCTAGTTTTGCCTACATCGTCCCGATCATCGCCGTCAGCGAACGCTGGGGTGTCGAAGATGCTCTTGTCGGCGGGATGGTCGCTGGACTTGTCTATGGACTCGTCTCCTTGATCATCACGTACACAGGCGTCTCCTGGTTGATGAAACTGCTTCCGCCGGTCGTCATCGGTCCGGTCATCATGGTCATCGGTCTATCGCTTGCCCCAACGGCTGTCAGCATGGCAATGAACGGAGCGGATGGCACATATAACGGCTTGTTCTTCTTCGTCGCCTTGACGACGCTCGCAGTTACGCTCCTCGCGATGACGTACTTTAAAGGCATGTGGAGTACGGTACCGATTTTGTTCGGCATTCTCGCCGGATACCTCGTCGCAGCAATTAGTGGGATTGTTGATTTCGCACCACTGCGCGAAGCAACATTCTTCCATCTACCTGACTTTACGATTCCGTTCCTCGACTATTCACCGACCTTGAACTGGGCTGCGCTCGCCTTGATCGTCCCGGTCACACTCGTCACGCTGACGGAACATATCGGTGAGCAAAAGGTCACTTCCCGCATCATCGGGCGCGAGACGCTTCTTGATCCGGGAATGCACCGGACAGTGCTTGGAGACGGGATTGCCAAGGCAGTCGCATCGATGCTCGGTGGACCACCTGTCACGACATACGGCGAAAATAACGGTGTCATGGCGATCACGCGTGTCTACAGCGTGTTTGTCCTTGGTGGCGCAGCATTACTTGCGATCAGCTTCGGATTCCTTGGATACGTCGAAGGCTTTATTAAAACGATTCCGACACCCGTCATGGGCGGCATCAGCATCCTCTTGTTCGGGGTCATCGCCTCGAACGGTCTCCGGACGATCGTCGAAAGTAAGGTCGATTTAGCAGATAAACGAAACTTGACGATCACGGCGGTCATCTTGGTCATCGGCATCGGCGGTGCAGCTTTGAAAGTGGGGAACTTCTCGTTAGAAGGAATGGCGCTCGCCACCATCCTCGGAGTTGTCTTGAACTTGATTTTACCGAAGGCGGCACAGGAAGAAGTCGACATCGAAGAAACACCTTTACAACCGAAACGAGCAGCTAACGACTTTTAAGACGTTCCCGAGAGGACGATAAAGTGGAGGCCCTTGTAGATCGCAGATGTTCATCTGCTTTCTTCAGCGCACCTTCACATCAGAAGGTGCGCTTTTTTGCGGCCGAAAAAGGAGTGAACGAGATGAAAACCCAACCAGTGAGTCCCGATTTCGTCAGTCTCGACCAGCTCTCGATTCTAGAAATCGAGCAGTTGATTGAGCGGGCGCTTGAATTGAAACATGGACAACCGTCAAATACCTTTGCGAATAAAACGATTGCCAACCTGTTCTTTGAAAATTCGACACGGACACGTTGTTCATTCGAGATGGCGGAACATCGCTTAGGAATGCATGTCCTGCCGTTTGAGACGACGACATCGTCCGTCCAAAAAGGGGAAACGTTACTCGATACATGTAAAACACTCGAGGCACTCGGGGTCGAAGCACTTGTCATCCGCCATCACGAGACAGGTTATTACCACGCGCTGATTGAGCAGTTGACGATTCCGGTCATCAATGCGGGCGATGGGAGTGGTCAACATCCATCCCAGTCTTTACTCGATTTAATGACGATGTTTGCCGAATTCGGTCATATTCACGGCAAAACGGTTGTCATCTGTGGTGACCTGCGACACAGCCGGGTCGCCCGCTCGAACGCGGACGTGTTGCAACGACTCGGGGCGACCGTCATCGGTTCCGGTCCACCGGAATGGTTTGACGAGACGATGGGGATTGCCTATGTCCCGATTGACGAGGCAATCGGGCAAAGTGACATCATCATGTTACTCCGGGTTCAGCAGGAACGGCACAATCAAGCGATGGAGCTCGAAGAAACGTATCACGAACAATATGGTTTGACACTCGACCGGATGCGCCGGGTCCGACCGGAAGCAATCATCTTACACCCGGCACCCGTCAATCGCGGAATCGAGATTGCGGACGAACTGGTCGAACATACCCAGTCACGAATCTTCGAGCAGATGAAAAATGGTGTGTTCGCCCGAATGGCGATTTTAGAACGTGCGTTTCATCCTAACTCAACTGAAGGAGAGATTTAATATGACACTACGTATCGATCACGCAACATGGTATCAAAACGGACAATTGCAACAATCAAGCATTCGCATCGAGGATGGCTTGATTACGGATCTCGATGCTGCGCCGCGGGCGGACGAGCAAGTCATCGATGCAAGTAACCGCTTGTTAGCACCAGGCTTCGTCGATATTCATGTCCATCTCCGCGAACCGGGTGGCGAACATAAAGAAACGATTGCAACAGGTACGGCCGCAGCCGCAGCCGGCGGATTCACGACAATCTGTCCGATGCCGAATACGCGTCCTGTTCCGGATGACCGCGAGACGTTAGACGCCTTGTTCAAGAAAATCGAAGAAACGGCGTCTGTCCGGGTTTTGCCTTATGCGGCGATTTCAAAAAATCAGCTAGGACAGGAACTCGTCGCGTTTGAAGAATTAACGGATGCCTTTGCGTTTACAGATGACGGCGTCGGCGTTCAAAGTGCCGCCGTCATGCGGGAAGCGATGCGACGCGCAGCGAAATTAGGGAAGGCGGTCGTCGCCCATTGTGAGGACGATACGTTGAAAGCCGGCTGTGTCCATGAAGGTGCGTATAGTGAACGGGAAGGACTGCAGGGGATTCCGTCACTCGCGGAAAGTATCCACATCGCGCGCGACGTCTTAATCGCAGAAGCGACCGGCTGCCATTATCATGTCTGTCATGTCTCGACAAAAGAATCAGTCCGGGTCATTCGTGACGCCAAACGGGCAGGAATCCGTGTCACGGCAGAAGTGACACCGCACCATCTCGTCCTGACGGAAGATGACATCGAGGGGCAGGATCCGAACTTTAAAATGAATCCGCCCCTTCGGAGTAAGGCAGACCGGGCGGCACTGCTCGAAGGGTTACGCGATGGCACGATTGATTGTATCGCAACGGATCATGCGCCGCACGCAGCCGATGAAAAAGCGCTCGGCATCGAGCGGGCACCATTTGGAATTACGGGCTTCGAGACAGCCTTTCCACTACTTTATACGAAACTTGTTCAAACGAACCAGATGACGCTAAGCGACTTAGTCGATGCCTTGACACGCAAGCCGGCCGCCTTGTTCGACTTACCGTATGGTCGCTTGGAAGTCGGGGCACCGGCAGATCTCGTGTTGCTTGATTTAGAGACCGTCCGACCGGTTGAACCAGAACGCTTTTATTCAAAAGGAAAAAATACACCGTTCGCGGGACAGTTACTGACAGGATACCCGGTCATGACACTCGTAGGTGGAAAAATCGTATTCAAGGGGGAAACGGCACATGTCTAAACGGACACTCATTTTAGAGGATGGTATGACGTTCGAAGGGACAGCATTTGGCGCAACACGCGTCACGATGGGGGAGGTCGTCTTCCAGACAGGGATGACGGGATACCAGGAAATGTTATCTGATCCATCCTATTGTGACCAGATGATTGTCTTGACGAATCCCTTGATCGGGAACTATGGCATCAACCGGGAAGATTACGAAACGACGCGACCACTTGCGAAAGCACTCATCGTCCGTGAAGTCTGCCATACTCCGTCGAACTTCCGCTCCCAATCGTCGTTAGCAGAGGCCTTAGAAGAATTCGATATTCCGGGCTTAACCGGCATCGATACACGTCAACTGACGCGCCACTTACGATCAAAAGGCGTCATGCGGGGATTGCTCGTCGATGGTGAATTTAATCTCGCCGACCAATTAGACCGTTTGCACAACATGCCGCTCGCGACGGATCAGGTGCAACGTGCTTCGACGGAACGGGCGTACATCATCCCGGGTGCCGGTCCGCGGATTGTCCTCGTCGACTTTGGTGCAAAGCTCGGCATCGTCCGTGAACTCGTCCGCCGCGGTTGCGAAGTTGTCGTCGTACCGTACAATGTTACGGCGAAGGAAGTCTTGCGTTATAAACCGGACGGCATGATGTTATCGAACGGTCCCGGGAATCCGAAAGACGTTCCAACAGCGATTCCATTGATTCAAGAGTTGACAGGGAAAATCGTCATCTTCGGCATTTGTCTCGGTCATCAATTAATTGCGCTTGCGCACGGCGCCGATACGTTCAAGTTACCGTTCGGTCATCGCGGTGCCAATCACCCGGTTCAAGATCTTCAAACCGGTCACGTCAGCATCACCTCACAAAATCATGGCTACGCCGTCGACGAACAGTCATTGAAGGGATTCGAGTTAATCGTCACACACGTCGCCATCAATGATGGGACGGTCGAAGGTGTCAGACACCGGACGGAACCTGTCTTCTCTGTTCAATATCATCCGGAAGCATCACCCGGTCCAATGGATGCCAATGATTTATTCGATCAGTTTTTAACAGAAATCACGAACCAACAGGAGGTCACTCATGCCTAAACGTCAAGATATCCAGAAGATTCTCGTTATCGGATCAGGTCCAATCGTCATCGGACAAGCAGCAGAGTTTGATTATGCCGGAACACAAGCGTGCCAAGCACTCAAGGAAGAAGGCTACGAAGTCATCCTCGTGAACTCGAACCCCGCAACGATCATGACAGACCCGACTGTCGCTGACCGGGTTTACATCGAACCGCTCCAAGCGGAGTTCGTGTCCCGGATCATCCGCAAGGAACGTCCGGATGCCTTGCTTGCGACACTCGGTGGGCAGACTGGATTGAATCTAGCGGTCGAACTCGATCGACTCGGCGTTTTGGCTGAATATGGTGTCGAACTGCTCGGAACGAAACTGTCTGCGATTGAAGAGGCAGAAGATCGTGATTTGTTCAGAAAATTGATGTTCAGACTGGGACACGGTGTCCCGGAGAGTGAAATCGTTCATACAGTAGAAGAAGCGGAACAATTTTGCGCGAAAATCGGTCTACCGATCATCATTCGACCGGCTTACACGCTCGGTGGTACAGGCGGCGGGATTGCCGAAACGATGGACGAGTTCGTCCGAATCGTCGAGGGCGGTATCAAAGCGAGTCCGGCGAACCAAGTTTTGCTCGAGAAATCGATTGCCGGTATGAAAGAAGTTGAGTTCGAAGTCATGCGTGACGCGACGAACCAAGCGATCATCGTCTGTGCGATGGAAAACTTTGACCCGGTCGGCGTCCATACGGGCGACTCGATTGTCTTTGCTCCAACCCAGACACTGTCCGACCGCGATTATCAAATGATGCGAAATGTTTCACTCGACATCATCCGTGCCCTTGGCATCGAAGGCGGATGTAACATCCAGTTTGCACTTGATCCGCATAGTTTCGACTACTATGTCATCGAAGTGAACCCGCGCGTTTCACGCTCGTCGGCCTTGGCGTCGAAGGCGACAGGCTATCCGATTGCAAAACTTGCGGCAAAAATTGCTGTCGGTTATGCCTTATCGGAACTGAAGAACCCGATCACGGAAACGAGTTTTGCCTCGTTTGAACCAGCACTCGACTACGTCGTCGCGAAGATTCCGCGCTGGCCGTTTGATAAATTCGAATCGGCAGACCGGACGCTCGGGACGCAAATGAAGGCGACAGGCGAAGTCATGGCGATGGGACGGACGATGGAAGAAGCCTTGCTGAAGGCAGTCCGCTCGCTCGAAATCGGGATGTCGGATCTCCGGATGGACCGTTTCCTCGACATGGATGAAGTGACACTCAACCAGTACATCGTCAAAGCAACGGATGAACGGCTATTCGCCCTTTACGCGGGGATCGAGCGTGGTTATTCAGTCGAACAAATTCACGAATGGACGAGCATTGATCGGCTATTTTTAGAAAAGTTACATCATATCTTCCGGATTGAACAGGAGTTGGCACGCGAAGAGCTGACACGCGAGCGTTTATTACACGCAAAACGTTACGGCTTCAGCGATGCGATGATTGGCCGGATCACGAAGAAAAGTGAGACCGTGATTCGCCACACGCGAAATCAAGAACAGATTCATCCCGTCTACAAGATGGTCGATACGTGTGCAGCAGAGTTCGCTTCCGATACACCGTATTACTACGGGACGTATGAAGTCGAAAATGAAGCGGCACCGACGACACGCCCGTCGATTCTCGTACTCGGTTCCGGGCCGATCCGGATTGGACAAGGGGTCGAATTCGACTATGCGACGGTCCACTCGATTCAAGCGATTCGCGAAGCGGGTTATGAAGCGATCATCGTCAACAATAACCCGGAAACGGTCTCGACGGACTTCTCGATTTCGGACCGGCTCTACTTTGAACCACTGACGACGGAAGATGTTCTCGAAGTCATCCGAAATGAACAACCGATCGGCGTCATCGTCCAGTTCGGCGGGCAAACCGCCATCAACTTAGCTGAGTCGCTCGCTGACGAAGGGGTCAAGATTCTCGGAACGGCGTTAGAAGATCTTGATATGGCAGAAGACCGGAAACAATTCGAAGCCGCTTTGACAAAACTTGAGATTCCACAACCGCCCGGAAAAACAGCGGTCACGGTCGAAGAAGCGACGGCAGCGGCAGCGGGTCTCGGCTATCCTGTCCTCGTCCGCCCCTCTTATGTCCTCGGTGGACGTGCAATGGAAATCGTCTACGGGCAACAAGAGCTCGAACATTACATGAAACATGCCGTTATTGCTTCGCCGGAACGACCGGTCCTCGTCGACCGTTACTTGACGGGAATGGAGCTTGAAGTGGATGCGATTTGCGACGGTGAAGATGTCGTCATCCCGGGTATCATGGAGCACATCGAACGCGCGGGAGTACACTCCGGGGACTCGATCGGGGTTTATCCCCCGCAACGTGTCGCGCAAGCAATCAAAGATCAAATCGTTGATTACACGACGCGTATCGCAAAAGCATTCCGCATCAAAGGATTGCTCAACATCCAGTTCGTCTTCGCTGACGGGGAACTCTATGTGCTTGAAGTCAACCCGCGGGCGAGTCGGACTGTACCGTTCATCTCAAAAGTAACGGGATTACCGGTCGCACGTCTCGCGACGAACGTCATCTTAGGTGAGACACTCGCGTCTTACGGACTGACAAGCGGTCTCCTGCCGGAAGAGAAGCTCGTGTCCGTCAAAGTACCGGTCTTCTCATTCGCGAAACTGAAGGAAGTGGATCCGTCACTCGGACCGGAAATGAAGTCGACCGGTGAAGTCATCGGAACGGACCGGACGCTCGAGAAAGCACTGTATAAAGGATTGCTCGCTTCCGGAATGGCGATTCCTGAACATGGTCGTATCTTGATGACGGTCGCTGATCAAGATAAACAAGAAATGCTAGGTCTCGCCAAGCGGTTTGCAGCACTCGGATTCACATTGCTCGCAACAGCCGGAACAGCCAGTTTCTTGACAGAACATGAGTTAGCCGTCCAGGTCGTCGGAAAAATTGGTTCCAATCAAGAATCAATGCTTGATTTAATCGAAAAAGCGGAAGTCGAGTATGTCATCAATACGATGAGTCGGGACTCTCAAGTGACGAAAGATGGGTTCATCATTCGCCGGGCAGCTGCAGAAAACAACGTTGTCTGCCTGACATCGCTCGATACGGCAGAAGCGTTACTCCGAGTCATTGAGAGTCTCTCATTCGAAGCGAGTTCGATTCAAGCATTCACGCACATGAAAAAGGCGGTGACGCGATGATTGAACTACTAACGGTTGTCTCAACGAAGAAGGTCGCAGTTAATGCGACAGAGTTGATTTGTCGGATGCCGGAGGTAAAAAAGATTGAACCAGGTCGCTTCATGCACCTGCGCGTTGGTCCGTTATTACGGCGTCCGATTTCAATCGCGAATGTCGAGGGCGATCTAATCACTTTTTTATTCAAAGAGATTGGTCAAGGAACAAAAGAACTCGCTTCCTTACGGCCTGGAGATCTCGTCGATGCCCTCGGACCACTTGGAAACGGTTTTCCGGTGAACTTGATTGAGCGAACGAGTCGCGTCGTACTCGTTGGTGGGGGAATCGGTGTTCCGCCGCTGTATTATACGATGCGTAAACTCGTCGAACGTGGGGTGACGTGTGAAGCGATTCTAGGGTTTGATACGGCAGACAGTGTGTTTTATGAAGAGGAGTTTAAAAAGCTCGGGCCGACGACGATTACGACGGTCGACGGGACGGCGGGTGTTCAAGGATTTGTGACGGCGGCACTGACACCAGAGCGGTTCGATACGTTACTCGCGTGTGGTCCGGAACCGATGTTACGCTCCTTGCAAGCAGTCCCGATTCAAGATCGTTTCCTGTCGATTGAAAACCGGATGGGTTGTGGGATTGGTGCTTGTTTCGCCTGTGTCTGTAAGACACCGGACGGAAACTACGTCAAGACATGCTCCGATGGTCCTGTCTTTCGGGCGGAAGCGGTGATTTTATGAATCGATTAGCGGTCACGTTACCGGGATTGAATTTGAAAAATCCAATTATGCCAGCATCCGGTTGCTTCGGCTTCGGGGAAGAGTTTGCCAAGTTCTACGATTTATCTGTCCTTGGCGGAATCATGATTAAGGCAGCGACAGGCGAGGAACGGTACGGAAACCCAACCCCACGCGTCGCGGAGAGCGGAATGGGGATGTTGAACGCAATCGGGTTGCAAAACCCGGGCGTCGAAGGCATCATCGAAACGAAGTTACCGTTCTTAAGCCAGTTCGACACGGAAATCATCGCGAATGTCGCCGGATCGACACCGGAAGAATACGAAACGGTCACCCGGTTAATCAGTCAAAATCCGGTCGTCAAAGCAATCGAGTTAAATATTTCTTGTCCGAACGTCAAATCCGGCGGACTGCAGTTCGGAACAGACCCACGGATGGCAGCAGAATTGACGCGACGCGTCAAAGCAGTGTCGGATAAACCCGTCTACGTCAAACTGTCACCGAACGTCACGTCAATCGTCGAGATGGCACAGGCCGTCGAACAGGCAGGAGCGGACGGGCTGACGATGATCAACACGCTAGTCGGGATGCGAATTGATGTCCGGACTGGTCAACCGATTCTTGCAAATCGGATTGGCGGTCTATCTGGCCCCGCCATCAAACCCGTTGCCATCCGGATGATTCATGATGTCGCACAAGTCGTCGAGATTCCGATCATCGGGATGGGCGGCGTCATGGAGGTCGATGATGTGCTAGAAATGATTTATGCCGGTGCGTCGGCTGTAGCGGTCGGGACGGCGAACTTCGTCAATCCGTTCATTTGCCAAGAGTTGATTGCTGCTCTTCCGAAACGAATGGACGAACTCGGGATCGAACATATTTTAGACATTAGGGGGAACGCTTATGGATCAGCTTTACATCGCGCTTGATTTTCCGTCAGGATTACACGTCACTCGATTTTTAGAAAAATTCGGTCCAGTCCGACCTGCCGTCAAAGTCGGCATGGAGCTCTATTACGCCGAAGGGCCGGCGTTCGTCCGACAATTGGTCGAACGGGGACATGCCGTCTTTTTAGACTTGAAGGTCCATGATATCCCGGAAACGGCGCGACGAACACTTCGCGTCATCGGTCAGCTCGGCGTTGAGTTGACGAACGTTCATGCTGCGGGAGGACTCGAAATGATGCGTGCGGCACGGGAAGGATTAGACGAAACAGCTGCGGGCACCCGGTTGATTGCCGTGACACAATTGACGTCGACGGATCAGGCGATGGTCGAACAATTACTGATTCATGAGGAATTGGATACCGTCGTCGTCGCATATGCACAACTAGCCGAACAAGCTGGTTTAGACGGAGTTGTCTGTTCAGCACTCGATGTTGAAAAAATCAAGCCGGGTTGCCGCGATGGATTTCAACTCGTCACACCGGGGATTCGACCGGCAGGGACAGCGGCGCATGATCAAAAACGAATCGCAACGGTTGAATTTGCCCGCGATGCGGGAGCGACGGATCTTGTCATCGGACGCGCCATCACGCAGGCGGATGATCCGGCAGCGATGTACGAAGACTTACTGGCACAATGGAAGGGGATCCGACAATGAATCAATTAGCGACTGCATTACTCGAAATCGAAGCCGTCACACTTTCACCGAGTCAACCGTACACATGGGCGAGCGGACTCCGTTCACCGATCTACTGTGATAATCGTCTGACATTGTCGAGTCCGGATGTCCGTTCGATGATTGCCGATTTATTGGCGCAGCAAGTCAAATCGTTACAAGTCGACGTCATCGCAGGGACGGCGACAGCGGGTATTCCACACGCCGCGCTCGTCGCGGACCGACTCAACTTACCGATGGTCTATGTCCGCGGTAGTGCCAAACAACATGGAAAAGGGAATCAAATCGAAGGGCGCATTAAACCGGGCCAACGCGTCGTTGTCATCGAAGATTTGTTATCGACAGGTAAATCATCGATTGATGCGGCTGAAGCTTTGCAACAGGCAGGGGCGGAAGTCGTGCAGATTCAAGCCATCTTCTCCTATGGCATGAGTCGTTTGCAAGCTAATTTAACGGCAGCGAATCTGAAGGCAACATCGCTACTGAATTTTTCGGAGTTACTCGAAACGGCAGTTGCGACAAGTGCGATCTCGAGAGACGAACAGAAACAACTGCTCGCGTGGTCAATTGATCCAGTTGCTTGGAGTGACCGTTTCACAGCGACGATTTGATTGAGCGAATCAAATACCAGAGTGTAAATAGAGGCTCCTTATCCGGACGGGTAAGGAGCCTTGACGATTTTAGATGAATGTTTTTTGACTTGTCGTATGGGGTGGAAACTTTTTTTGTTACACTAGTTGTAGAACAAAGGAGGTCGCTTCAGATGGTAACGCATTATCGGGATTATGAGAGTTTTAAACGCGTGGCTGTTCCTTTCCTTGAACAGCGCAGTGAGGTCCACCAATTGCCGCTCGGTATCTTGGAACGGGGGGATACGCCACTTTTGATGGCGATCGCTGAAGAAGACGACCGAAAAATCATCATCCTACAAACGATTGAAGAACAGGCGATTTTGGCAGGTGAAGCATTTTCGGATCCAAGCATGCGAAAACTTGCCCGGATTTTTGACTGTAAGGGATATGTCGGAGAACATGCGCTCGTCAAGCCGCTTCTTGCTCCGCATACGAAATACCGTGTGAAGATGGATCAAGGAATGTATGCCTTGCATCACGTGACGCGACCACCGCAACTTGAATACGCTTTTCGTATCGTTGACGAACAGGCTGTCGACCAAGCCGTCTCGTTCGGATGGGACTTCATTTGCGAGACCGGTGCATTAGCCGTGACGGAGCGGAATCGTCTTCAAAATGAACAGACGATCCGTCGTCATCGTTCAAAGCAGACGTTATTTGGTCTGTTCGACGGGAACCGTCTCATATCCATGACGTCAGCTAGTCGACCGACAGCGTCAGGCGTGACCGTCTCTTACGTCTATACGCCGCCGGAACTTAGAGGGCGAGGTCTTGCTTCTGATCTCGTGGCCCGTGTCTGTACCTATTTGCTGGAGCAAGCGTACCCGATGATCACACTCTATACGGACTGGTCGAACCCGACGTCCAATAAAATCTATCAAGCAATCGGTTTTCAACTCGTCGGTCGCTCGTTACAAATCACAAAAACCGATAAATACCGGTAGTCAAGAGTCGGTCTGTTTGTCGTTGACAACGGAACATAAGCTTTTTTCCTGTTTGGTGCGGGCGAAGCGAATGATTTTTTCAACACGGGATGATAACTGTTGTTGCGGTGTTACAGCTATGCATCAAATCATGATAAATATAAAAACGCCGATGCTGCCGTCTGAAAAATGGAAGCATCGGCGTTTCAATTTTGGACGTTGCCTACTTAAAACGTCGCGATGATTTTACCGCGGACGTGTCGTTCTGCCAACCGCTTTAGCCCTTCGACCAGTTGATTGGCTGGGATGATATCGGTGACGAGTGGATCGAGTCCATTCTGTTGCACGAGTAGAAGCAACGCCGATGCCATTTGACCAAGGTTACGGATGGCGCGGTCATTTTGACTCGCGTAAGCAGCGGCAAGCGCGACTTCATGGATCCACGGCGATAGCGTAAACGGTTTGACGATCGACAAATCCGGACCGCCGGCGATATAGGCGAGTTGACCGGAAAAGGCGAGCCGTCCTAAATCGTCCGTCGCTTCAGCTCGTCCGACCGTATTCAAGATTAAATCGACGCCACGTCCATCCGTCCAGTCACGAATCACCTCGGTGACGTTCTCCAGTTTATAATCAATCGCTAAGTCCGCCCCTAGTTGTCTGACCCAGTCATGATTTTCAGTCGACGCGGTCGTCGCGACACGTAAGCCGAGACGTTTCGCGAGCTGGATGCCGAACCCGCCAACACCACCGGCACCGGCATGGATGAGAATCGTCTCTTTATCCGTCGTGTTCATCTTTTGATGGATCGCTTCATAAGCCGTCATCCCGGCGCAGAGAATCGCTGCGGCATCGGTAAAGCTGACGTCTTCCGGAATGAGGGCAAGTGCCCGTGCATCGACTGCAGCGTATTCCGCGAACGCTCCATTTTTTTGAAGGTTCGTATGAATCGCGACACGGTCTCCGACCGACAAATCACCTGCGTCTGAACCGACCTGTTCGACGACTCCGGCTAAATCGACACCGGGAATGTGCGGGAACGTCCAAGCGGGATTGTTCGTCGCTTTGTAATCGACAGGATTCAGGGCGACGGCTTTAACACGAATCAACGCTTCATGTGCTTTAAGTTGCGGCATCTCGACGTCACGGTACTGCCAATTTTCAATAGATGTTCCCTCTTGATTGAGCCACGCCTTCATGATTAATAGGCGCCTTCGGAGTACGTCAATTCATATGAGTGTGAATAGAGTTCGACGAGGTTACCGAACGGATCTTCACAATATACCATGCGGTACGGTTTTTCACCCGGGTAGTATTCACGAATCGGCATCCGTTGTTTGCCGCCGTGAGCCACAATTTTTTCGACCATGCCTTCAATATCCGGGTCTTGAATCGCGTAATGGAAAATACCTGTTTTCCAGAATTCGAAGTTATTTTCCGGTTGTTCATTGTTCGGGAATTCAAAGAGTTCGATCCCGATCCGGTCGCCTGTCGCCATATGCGCGATGCGGAATTTGCCCCATCCTGCTCCAAATACGTCCGTACACATGACGCCGATTGGGGAATCGTCTTCAACGACATCAGATGGTTCCATGATGACGTACCATCCCATAACCTCCGAATAAAATGTAATAGCTGCCTCTAAATCTGGGACCGAAAGTCCGATGTGTGAAAAATTACGTGGGTAAGTCATGTTTGTTGTCTCCTTTGCTTTTTGATTTACGCTAACGGTAACTTACGATACACTCGATTGCATAGTACGCACTTTGAAGTAACTACTTGAAGGAGAGACGAAAAGTAATGACGACAGAACAATTTCCAGTTAATCGAGCGCTCGAAATCATTGGTGGAAAATGGCGCCCACAGTTATATTGCGCGTTAGAGGACGGTCCTAAACGTTTTCTAGAATTGCATCGGTCGATTCCGGGCATCTCAAGGAAGGTGTTGACAGATCAATTAAAGGAACTTGAACGACTTGGCATGGTCGAACGGATTGAATTTGATGAAGCGGTCCTGCATGTCGAATATCGACTGACAGATGCTGCGTTTACGCTTCAACCGGCGATGAAAGGTTTATGTGCTTGGGGAGAGGGGAAAAAATAACTCGTTCCGATTATTTGTTAGGGGAGGTCTTTTAAATGAAAGTGACATATCACGGACAGTCAACGGTAACGATTGAAACGAATGGGCAACACATCGTGATTGACCCGTTTTTTAGTGGGAATGACAAAGCGATGACAAAACCGGAAGACGTCAAAGCAGATTTTATTCTTTTGACCCACGCCCATGCCGATCATATGGCGGATGCGGAAACGATTGCGAAGTCGACGGGCGCGACGATTGTGGCAACACATGAACTAGCGACGTATTTAAGTTTTAAAGGGTTGAATGTTCATCCGATGAATATCGGCGGTCAATTTGAATTTCCATTCGGAAAAGTAAAAATGACGCAAGCCTTCCATTCTTCAAGCATCATTGATGAAGAGAAGCAGACCATCATGTACATGGGAATGCCGGCTGGCTTCTTACTGACGATTGAAGATAAGGTACTGTACCATGCAGGAGATACGGCGTTGTTCGGCGATTTAGCATTGTATGGGGCACATCATGACATTGATCTTGCATTTTTACCAATCGGCGACAATTTCACGATGGGACCGGAAGATGCCTTAATCGCTGCCGATATGTTGCAGGCGAACGCGGTTGTACCGATTCATTACGATACATTCGACTTAATCAAACAAGATGCCAAATCTTTTTGTGATGAGCTTGAAGCGCAAGGGCAGACAGGTCATCCTTTAGCGATTGATGAATCGCTTGAACTGTAAAGCAGATTTTGAAAAATTAGCGCTAACTTAAAAGGAAGAAGGAGAATCATTTCAGCTGATTCTTCTTCTTCCTTTTTTTACCGCCGTTCATTCTTCCGCCCGATGCCAAGACATTTACGATTTTCGTATGATGGAGAGAGGATGTTGACAGGACAATCATAAATTCGGAATAATGGAAGTGAACTGGATGGAGGTAAACGGATGGACGATACAACGAGTAGATCAGAACGAAAACGAAAACAGTCGACGTTTACACGTTTAAAAGCAAAACGACGAAAACAAAATGATTCTTTTGAAAGAATTGGTCAGCGCAAGCCTGTTCGCCGTCCGTGGATACTATATGCTTCGGTCGGATCAGCCCTTATTCTTCTATACGCGGTGACACTCTTACTTACGACAGATTCTTTATCTCGTGGTGAGACATTCAAGACGACGAACCGCTATAAAACATTACAAATCGAAGCACCGAACGCGAGCATCAACTTCGTTAGAAGCACGGATGGGAATGTTCAATTGAAACTGGTCGATAGTGCTTCAAGTAAAAAACGCTTAAAAGTCGGGACGTCAGGAAATACGATTACCGTGACAGGACGTGACGGCTGGCTGGCCCGATTCGGAAATCGCCCGAGCTTGAAAACGGGGGATTATGAGATTGAAGTTGGTTTACCTAGCTATATGAATCGGATTGATGTCGATGCGGCCTCGTTAACAGGGATGGGCGTTTTTGCCAAGGTGATTCAGCTTGACGCGGAGACGATTCGTCTGAACAAAATTAACGCAGATGAAGTGACATTGATTGGGAGCGGATCTGTTGACATCGAGGATTTGAATGCTGTTCATGCTGATATCACAGGAAAAAGTGTCAAACTCGACGAATATGGTGTGAAACTTGATTTAAGCGTCAAGACGATTGATGGAGCGATTCGATTAAATCCTGCAAAAACCGCTGGGACAATTACGGTTGAAACGGATGGAGACGTGAAAGCTGCAAAACGTTACACGAAATTAAAAGACGACAGTGCAGTTATTTATGAGCTGTCGAAACAAGAAAAGCCGGAAGTGACGGTTGAAAGTGAAGTCGGGCAGGTGACGCTCGAGTGAACATCCAATTTCGAATCGGTCTCCGTACCATTAAGACAGGGATCGCCGTCGCGATTGCGCTCAGCTTCTCTTGGTACGTCTTTGACATCTATTCTGGAATGGGAGCCGTCGCAGCAATCGTTGCGATGCAACCGACGATTCACCGCTCCTTTAAAATGTTCTTTAATCGAGTGTTCGGAACGATTTTAGGCCTTGTCTGTGGTCTCGTAGTCGTTGCGACGTTAGGGGCAAACCCCTTGACGATTGGGTTAGCCGTTATCGTGTCGCTCGTCTTCAACTCGATGATTGGTCGGACGGACATGTCGACGTTTGCTGCCTTTGCCATCGTTTTGATGTTTGAAAGCCCGACTGCCGACTATGTCCATTATGCCTTGACGCGGTCCTTATTGACGGTCGTTGGTGTTTTATCGGCGGTCGCCGTCAACTATATCGTCTTCCCACCGCACTATGAAAACCGTTTGATGTTGCTCGTTAAAAAAACGACGCAACAATTAATGGAGGACTGGCGGAGTCTCGTTAAGGACGATGCAAAACTGCTGGCAGTCCGTAAGCAAGTGCTGAAACATGAAGAGATGATGTTGATGCTTCAAGAAGATCAAAAATATCCGCTCGTGACGAGTGGACAAAGTGAACCGTTTATTGAACTGAAGCAGCTCGTCGATTTAGAAGATAAATTACTGTTACTGCTTGAGAGTATCGCCAGTCACCGAGATATCCCGATGACGGATGAACAAGAAAAAATGCTCGGTCAAGAGATCGACTTTTTGTTGAGTCATCATTATGATGTGATTTTTTCGCATGAACGGAAACAATCAATGTTCTCGTTTGATGAAGAAGTGAATGAAGCGAAGGATATCATCAATGGGCATCTCCTTGATTACCGTGAACAGCTCGAAAAAATCAAGTAGATGTTCTCTCCGAGCGGGCGTCTCATAATATTTTCGTAAAAGAAGACGAACACGCCAAAAAAGATGGAACGTCACTTCAAAGTGATGTTCCATCTTTTTTGGCGTGTAAATATCATTTTAGGCGAAGCGCTTGTACGAGACTCGCATCCGGAGTGACGTACAACGTCGTTTGATCCGTATAGATGACGAAACCGGGTTTGGCACCACTTGGCTTCTTGACATGACGGAGTTCCGTGAAATCGACAGGGACTTGACTCGATTCACGTGCTTTTGAATAATAAGCAGCGACGATCGCAGCTTCTTTTAATGTCGTTTCATCCGGTTCATCACTCCGAATGATGACGTGCGAGCCGGGTATGTCTTTCGTATGCAACCAGGTTTCGGAGCGTCGTCCGAATTTGAATGTCGCATAGTCATTTTGTTTGTTATTCTTACCGACGAAGAAGTCGATGCCCGTTGAAGATTGATAAGCTTCAAGTTTTGGGACGAGCGGTTTCTTTTTCTTTTTACTGCGCTCGCGTAAGTAGCCTTCTTCGACGAGTTCTTCGCGCATTTCCCGGATATCATCGGGTGATGCAACCTCGAGTTGGGCGAGTAACGACTCGAAGTAATCGATTTCGAGTTGGTTCTTCGTCAATTGTTTTGCGACTTCAACTTTGGCTGTCTTTAGTTTGTTGTAGCGTTTATAGTAACGCTGTGCATTTTCGTTCGGTGAGAAACGGGGATCGAGTGCAATCGTGATTTCTTTCCCGTCCTCATCATAATAATCGACGACGGTCGCTTCTTTCATCCCGCGTTGTAATTGATACAAGTAGGTCGTCAAGAGCTCACCTTTATGCTTCAGTTCATCCATCTTCTCAGTCGCCGCAAGGTCACGTTCGAGTTTCGTCCGTTTTAAGAGGTTCTTCTCGTATTCACTCTTAATGAAGCGTTCTAAATCCGCGGCCTGTTGTTTGACACGGTCGCGGTTCGATTTTTGATGGAAAAAGGCATCGAGGACGTCACCACTCGTCGTGAACGTTTTTTCATCGACAATCTCGCCATGCTGTAAGGCAACGGGCGAAAACCGTTCTTTCCCACTCGCGAGCCGTTGGAAATAGTACGGTCCTTCCAGTTCGTTCAAGACGGACCGGAGTGCTTCCGCGAGCGAAGTTCGATTGGCAAGCCCTGCACGCAAGACGACTTCTTCAGCGATTTGTGGGGATAGTCCACTGAACAGCCCGAGTAATTGACGGTCAATCTTACCGGCGTTCCAATCGATACGATGTAAGGCTGTTTCAATATCCCCGGTCAATGGATCGACTTTATCCTGTTGCGGGGGGAGTTGATATTGTAGTCCCGGCATGATCGTCCGGAACGTATTTTGACTGAGTGGAAGATGCTTAATCGCATCAAGGATTTTGTCCTGACCATCCGTCAATAGAATGTTCGAGTGACGTCCCATCAATTCGATGTACAATTTTTTGGCTTCTTCGTCACCGAGTTCATTGCGGGAACGGATACGCATCAAAATGACACGGTCCCGTCCTAATTGTTCAATTGATTCGATGAAGCCACCTTCTAGATGCTTCCGGAGCATCATGCAAAACATCGGGGGTTCGCTAGGATTGCTCGTCGATTCGCTCGTCATATGCAAACGTGCATACATTGCGTTCGCAGATGCGAGTAGGGTGACGTTCTTACGATCGGCCCGGATGCTAAAAATTAAATCGAGTGCGTACGGTTGATGAATCTTGTTGATCCGCCCACCGACGAGCATCTGTAGTTCGTTGACGACACGTGTCGTCATCAATCCATCAAAAGCCATGATATTACCTTCTTTCCTGATTTCGTTTCCACTTTCTAAAGGTAACAGAAACGGCTTCGTTATGGTATGATAAAGCAGTCGAGCTAGAAAAAGATTACTTGCGAACTTCCTGTCTATACTGCTAATATGAAACAATGTGAAGTTTGTTAGATGGAGGGGTTCTGAAGTGATTTTCAAAGAGCGTGGCTTATTACTCGTATTATCTGGTCCGAGTGGTGTTGGTAAAGGGACGGTTTGTCGTGCCTTACGTGAAGACGAGGACAATAATTTGCATTATTCGGTGTCATGTACGACACGGAAACCGCGTGAAGGAGAAATTGATGGTGTTCATTATTTCTTCAAAACACGTGATGAGTTCGAGCATATGATTGAAAACAATCAATTACTTGAGCATGCAGAATTTGTTGGGAATTATTACGGTACACCAGTTGACTGGGTGAACAAAATCTTAGATGAAGGCAAAGATGTCATCTTAGAAATCGAAGTACAAGGTGCGATGCAAGTGAAGGAGCACTTCCCAGAAGCGGTCTTCTTGTTCTTGGCGCCTCCGAGTCTTCAAGAATTACGCAATCGTCTCATCGGACGAGGGACTGAATCAGAAGAAGTCATCAAACAACGTCTCCTCGTTGCAAAAGAAGAGATTGAAATGATGGATGCTTATGATTATGTCGTGACGAATGATGAAATTCACAAAGCGTGTGATCGGATTCAAGCAATCGTCACTGCGGAACATTGTAGTCGGGAACGCGTTGCGTCCCTTTATAAAAAAGCCATGGAGGTTAAATAACATGTTATATCCATCAGTAGATAAGCTACAAAAGAAAGTCCCTTCTAAATACACAATCGTGACGGTCGCTGCTAAACGAGCGCGTCAAATTCAAGACGGAAAACGTGTGAAAGTCGCGAATCCGAAATCACATAAGCCAGTCGGAAAAGCCCTTGAAGAGCTCTACTTCGGAGAGGTATTGGTCACGAACCAACCGCAAGACTAATTTTGAAGCAGCCACTCCTCATTGTGGCTGTTTTTTTCAATAAGGAGGAGTTCAATATGCTAACGAATCGTAATATCTTACTCTGCGTCGGAGGTGGAATTGCCTCCTATAAAGCGGCGGCACTCGCCTCAAAACTTGTTCAGGCAGGGGCGAACGTCCAAGTCGCAATGACGAAAAATGCGCAACAATTCGTCGGGAAGACGACGTTTGAGGCATTGACACGGAAGCCGGTCTATGATGATGTCTTCATCGAACATGATGCTTCGAAAATCGCGCATATCGATTTAGCAGATGAGGCGGATTTGATTGTCGTTGCTCCAGCGACAGCGAATTTGATTGCCAAACTCGCGACAGGCATCGCCGACGATTTCATCACGACGACGATTCTCGCTGCGAAGTGTCCTGTCGTCGTCGCACCGGCGATGAACGTCAATATGCTCGAACATCCGGCGACAGTCCGAAATCTCGATCAATTGATGGCAGACGGCGTCCAGGTGATTGCACCAGGAGTCGGTAATCTTGCTTGTGGATGGGTCGGGAAAGGACGTCTTCCGGAGCCTGAGGATTTAGTCGAGACCATCAAAGGGCTCTTCGAGACGAAACCACTTGCCGGGCGTCATGTATTAGTCAGTGCCGGTCCGACAATCGAACGGATTGATCCGGTCCGTTATCTAACAAATGATTCGTCCGGAAAAATGGGTGTGGCGCTAGCAGAAGCAGCACGTGATTTTGGCGCTACGGTGACACTCGTCCATGGACCGATTAAAGGCGAACTGCCGAGCGGGATGACGACAGTGGCGATTGAATCAGGAGACGAGATGCTCCATGAGATGCTTACGCGTTATGCGACACAAGATTTAGTCATCATGGCGGCAGCAGTGGCCGATTATCGTCCAACGGTTCAATATACGAAAAAACAGAAAAAAATCGATGGGCCGTTACGGATTGAACTCGAAGAGACGACGGACATTTTACGGACGTTGGGTGAGCAGAAGACGCATCAAGTGCTTGTCGGGTTCGCGGCTGAGACGGAACAAGTCGAAGTTCACGCTCTGAAAAAGCTAGAGCGAAAGCATGCTGATTTTATTGTCGCAAATGATGTCTCCCGTCCGGATATCGGATTTTCAAGTGACGAAAACCAAGTGACGGTTTTCGGGAAAAATAGTCCCGCTAGACACTACGGTCAACAACTGAAAACGGATTTAGCGAAAGGTTTACTGGAACAATTCGCTGAGGTCTTACGATGATTGCTGAAGTCATCGTCGATGTAGCAGCAGCGACCGTCGACCGACCGTTCGATTATGAAGTACCGGAATTGTGGCAGAATCTTGTCGTTCCCGGCATGCGAGTCGAAGTACCCTTTGGACCGCGTGCGTTATTAGGAATCGTCGTCGCGACAAAGGAAGAAAGCGATTTGACACGGATTAAACCGATTGTCCGTGTTCTTGATGAAGTTCCGACCTATACGGAGGAATTGTTAGAACTTTCCTCGTATCTGTCGGAGACGACACTTTGTTATCAAGCCACGGCGTTACTCGCGATGTTACCCGCGGCGTTAAAGGTCAGTTATGATAAACTGATTTTGACGGAAACTGCTCGATTTTCGAACTGGAACCGTAAAAAAATCAGTCAGTTCCCGAGTGAAGTCCAACAAGAAATCTTACTCGCTGCACGTCAAGGTGAGATTGAGCTTCACCCCGTCGTCAAAGAAAAAAAGACGACGAAAACGGACAAACGGATTCGCCTGCTCGATCCGTCGATTCCGTTGTCGAGTCAAGCAACGAAACAAGTATTGTTGCGGGATTATTTAATCGAACAGAAAGAGACGATGTGGAGTCACGTCATGCATGAGCTCGATTTGACATTAAGCATCGTCCATACGCTAGAACGTAAAGGTGTCCTCAGTGTCGAAACGGTGGACATCCATCGCAATCCCTACGAACATTTGACGCAGGATATCTTTACGCCTGCGATGCTGACAGACGATCAACAGGCGGCGGTCGACGCGATTACGGCGCCGGACGAAACGGCGACCTTTTTACTGCATGGTGTGACCGGCAGTGGAAAAACGGAAGTTTACCTCGAGTCGATTCACGCGATGCTTGAACGGGGACGACAGGCGATTTTGCTTGTGCCCGAAATTAGTCTGACACCGATGATGGTCAAACGATTCAAGCGTCGGTTCGGGGAACGGGTCGCCGTCTTGCATAGCGGGTTGTCGCTCGGTGAGAAGTACGATGAATGGCGCAAGATTGCGCAAGGGGAAGTCGATGTCGTCGTCGGGGCACGCTCCGCCGTGTTTGCACCACTGACGAATGTCGGCATCATCATCTTAGATGAAGAACATGAAACAACGTATAAGCAAGAAGAAAATCCAAGGTACCATACGCGAGATGTCGCCACGTGGCGGGCTGCGTTCCATCATTGTCCGGTCGTCCTCGGAAGTGCGACACCGATTCTTGAGACATACGCCCGGTCACAAAAAGGGGTCTATCAGTATTTACCGCTCAAGGAACGATTCGGTGGCGAGTTACCTCCAGTCGATATCATCGACATGCGTAAAGAACTCGAGCGCGGGAACCGGACACCGTTTAGCTTGCCGTTGATCGAAGGAATCAAACAACGGATTGAGCGGGGCGAACAAACAGTCCTGCTACTCAATCGACGTGGTTATACGACGTTTGTCCTGTGTCGTGATTGTGGAGAGACGTTGCAGTGTCCGCACTGTGCCGTCAACTTGACGTATCATCAACAAGCCGATCGTCTCAAATGCCATTACTGTGGTTTCGAGGCAGCGATGCCAAAAGAATGTCCATCCTGTTCGTCGAAAAAAATTCGACAGTTCGGGACGGGGACGCAAAAGATTGAAGAAGAACTGGCACATTTGATTCCGGAAGCGAAAATCATTCGAATGGATCAAGATACGACGTCGCGTAAAGGCGCACACGAAAAGTTACTCAATGCGTTTGAACGACGCGAGGGAAACATTTTACTCGGGACGCAGATGATTGCGAAAGGGCTAGATTTTCCGAATGTCACACTCGTCGGTGTCATCGCAGCAGATGCGACACTTGGAATTCCTGATTTTCGGGCGAGTGAACGGACGTTCCAGTTGATTACGCAAGTCTCCGGACGCGCCGGTCGCGGTGAACTGGCTGGGCAATCCATCATCCAAACGTACAATCCCGAGCATTACGTCATCCAAACCGCAAAGCAACATGATTATGAAACGTTTTATAAACGTGAGATGCAATTACGTAAACTAGGTGGGCATCCCCCATTTTGGTTTTTAGGACTCATAACGATTTCAGCGGCGCATCCACTAGAAGCACAAGCAGAGGCTGAAGCAATTGCGGCACAACTACGACATCTTGAGTCAGACGACCTCGTCGTCAATGGTCCGCTCGATGCACCGCTCGCCCGACTGAAAAACATGTATCGGCAGCAAGTCATTATAAAACACAAAGGTCAAGAAGAGGTGCGGGAGGCACTCCGCGCGATGCTCGCATTACGCATCAAACAAAAGATCCAAGTAACAGTGGATTTAAATCCATTCGTATTTATGTGAGGTGGCAGTATGTATAAAGTAGTAGAAGTTCCAAATGACGTATTGCGTCAGACGTGTCAACGCGTCACGAAGTTTGATAAAAAGTTAGGCAAGATGATCGATCGAATGTTCGACACGATGTATGAGTATGACGGCGTCGGACTCGCAGCACCACAAATTAATCAGCCGATCCGTGTCGCCGTTGTCCATACCGATGACGAGACAGGTCCGATTGAGTTGATCAACCCGGAAATCATCGAATCAAGTGGATCGCAAATCGATGACGAAGGGTGTTTGAGTATGCCTGGTGTCTTCGGTCCTGTCGAACGATTCGACCACATCGTCGTCAAAACACAAGACCGCCTTGGACGCAGCGTCAAAATCAAAGCGAGTGGCTTTTTCGCGCGTGCAATCCAGCATGAGATGGATCATCTCGACGGCGTGTTGTTCACGGATAAACTCGTTGAGCAGGATGCGGCACCACGTGTCGTTTTCATGGGGACGCCTGAATTTGCAGCGAGTACGCTCCGTGAAGTGATTGATGCTGGGTACAATGTCGTCGGTGTCGTCTCGCAACCGGATAAACCGGTCGGACGCAAACGCGAAATTAAACCGACACCGGTCAAAGAAGTCGCACTTGCCCACGCGATTCCTGTCTTGCAACCGATGAAGATTCGCGAGGATTACCAAGACTTGCTCGACCTGAACCCGGACATCATCATCACGGCAGCTTACGGACAAATCGTTCCGTCTGCCGTACTTGAGGCTCCGAAATATGGCGCAATCAATGTCCACGCGTCCTTGTTACCAAAGTACCGTGGTGGGGCGCCAATTCATCAAGCCATCATCGATGGTGAGAAGGAGACGGGCGTGACAATCATGTATATGGTCGATCGCTTGGACGCGGGAGACATGTTATCAAAAATCATCGTCCCGATCGAAGAACGGGATACGGTCGGTACGATGTTCGAAAAATTGAGTGACGCTGGAGCACGTTTATTGATTGAAACACTCCCACAATTATTTGCCGGGACATTAACACCGGAAGCACAACGGGAAGAGGATGTAACATTTTCTCCGAACATCAGTCGGGAACGGGAACGGCTTGATTTCTCTCGTCCGGGGGAAGAACTTTATAACCAAATCAGAGGAATGAACCCATTCCCGAGTGCCTATACGCTACTTGGTAAAGATCGACTTAAAGTCTATTTCGCTGAGAAGTGTGAAGGGACGGGAACACCTGGCGAAATCATTGCGCTCGAAAATGATGGTCCGGTCATTGCGACGGGCTCGGATATCGCCTTGAAACTCGTCGATCTCCAACCTGCCGGAAAGAAACGGATGGATGGTGCGACCTTCATGCGTGGGATTGGTCAGACGCTCGAAATCGGACAGAAAGTAGGCGAAGACGCATGAATGTACGCGATGCAGCAGTCACGACGTTATTAAAGATTGGGCAAGGTGGTGCTTTTTCGACAATCTCCGTCCACCAAATGCTTGAAAAACGGGCGATTTCAAAAGCCGATGTCGGATTATATACAGAACTCGTTTATGGGACACTCAGCCGTGAGTTGACACTCGACTATATTCTCGATCCGTTGCTCGCGTCACAAAAAAAACTCGATCCCTTCATGCGACCGTTGCTCCGGATGAGTGTCTATCAGTTATTTTATCTAGACCGGATTCCGGATCACGCCGTCATCAACGAAGCGGTCGAAATCGCGAAAACGCGTGGAAAACCGCATATCGCAAAAGTTGTCAACGGTGTCTTACGTAACGTTTTACGTCAAGGGAAACCAGACTTCTCGGCGATTCCTTCAACGAGCAAACGAATCAGCATTGAGACGAGTCACCCGGAGTGGCTTGTCGAGCGCTGGATTGAATTGTTCGGGGAAGACGAGACGTTGAAGATTTGTCAAATCAACAACGAAGCGGCACCCGTCACGGTCCGCGTCAATCGGAATAAAGCGACCGTCGAAGAAGCCGTCGAATTACTCGAAGCCCAAGGTGTCTTTGCTAAACCAGCCGCCGTCGCCCCGGACGGACTTGAAATCATCAGTGGCAGTGTCCAACAAACGGATTTACTCGACCGTGGGTATCTCTCGCTTCAAGATGAGAGTTCGATGCTCGTTGCGCGGGCCGTCGGAGCAGAACCGTCTGACCATGTACTCGACAGTTGTGCAGCACCGGGTGGGAAAGCGATGCATATTGCTGAAGGATTGACGACAGGTTCGTTGACGGCACTTGATTTACACACACATAAAATTAAATTACTAAAAAAACAGGCAGAACGGCTTGAACTCGATACGGTAGAAGCAGAAGCCCTCGACGCACGAAAAGTCGGCGACCGGTTCGATGCAGAATCGTTTGACCGGATTCTCGTTGATGCACCGTGCTCTGGACTCGGTGTCATCCGCCGGAAACCCGACATTAAATGGACAAAGCAACCAGAAAATTTAACACAGTTACCTGTCATTCAGCGACAAATCATCGAGGCAGTTCTTCCACTCGTCAAGCGCGGAGGGACATTCGTCTATTCGACGTGTACGATTGATCCAGTCGAAAATGAACAACAAACGGAATTTATCTTAAGCCAAGGGTTTGTTTTTGATGAGTCGTTCAAAGGGCGAATGCCAAAAAACGTGCAGGCGTTGATTTCAGAACGGGCAGAGCTCAAGTTGCTTCCGACGACGCTTGGGACCGACGGATTTTACATCGCAGCCTTTAAAAAGCAAGGATGACACGCACGCTGAATTTTCTTAAATGCATCAACAGTAGGTGAGATAGAAGAGGAGGACGGTCATGGAGTTAGCTTATCTGACGACGACTGGAAAAGTTCGATTGCAAAACGAGGATACGGTGTTACTCGTTGGTGATGAAAAACAAGGACTTGCCGTCGTCGCTGACGGAATGGGTGGTCACGCGGCAGGTGAGAAGGCAAGCGCGATTGTGCATCAAGTATTTGCTGATGCTTATGCAGACATGCCAAGCCGACCAGCTGAATTATCTTCTTGGATTGAACAGCAAGTGGAAATTGCCAATTCTCAAATCTTACAGTATTCCAAGACAGAAAACTTGGCTGTCGTCGGAACGACGATGGCGTGCGTCTGTTGGTCGGACGAACTCCTTGTTATCGGTCATGTCGGGGATAGTCGAGTCTATGCGATTGAAGAAGGTCAACTGAAGCAACTGACAGATGATCATTCTTATGTCAATATGCTTAAGCAATTAGGTGAACTGTCGGAAGAAGAAGTCGAAAATCATCCACGTCGAAACGTCATCACGCGCTCGATTGGCTCGAACGAACTCGTCGACGTCGACGTCCAAGTCCGGGATGCACCAGGTTATGAAATTGTCCTCGTCTGTAGTGACGGATTAACGGATGAAGTCCCTTATGAAGTAATACAACAGCTGCTACAAGAAGATGCGCCACTCGAGCAAATCGTTGAACGATTAGTTTTTGAGGCGAATGAGCGGGGGGGAGCAGACAACATCACCGTTGCTGCCATCCGTTTCAAAGAAAGAAAGAGGGGCTGAATATGCGATACGGAGATCGATTAAATGACCGCTACCGCATAGAACGGCTAGTTGGAAATGGCGGGATGGCGAATGTCTATCAAGCTTATGATGAAATCTTAAAACGGAATGTCGCAATCAAAATTTTACGGACTGAATTTTCACATGATGAACAATTCATCCGACGTTTTGAGCGCGAAGCTCATGCTGCGACGAGTTTGAACCATCCGAATATCGTTGCCGTCTATGATGTCGGTGAAGAGGATTCGATTTACTATATCGTGATGGAGTTCATCGATGGGATGACGTTGAAAACCTACTGTGAAGGACGACCGCTCGCAATCAATAAAGCGGTTGAAATCATCAGTCAGATTTGTGATGCGATTGATCATGCCCATGCCCATCGCATCATCCACAGGGATATAAAACCACAAAATATGCTCGTCCGAGAGGATGGTACGGTCAAGGTAACGGACTTCGGTATTGCCGTCGCGATGTCGAACGCGACATTGACACATACGATGTCCGTTCTTGGTTCAGTGCATTACTTCTCACCTGAGCAGGCAAAAGGAAAATTTGCCGATGAAAAATCGGATATTTATTCGCTCGGTGCTGTCCTTTATGAACTCGTGACAGGACACGTCCCGTTCGAAGGAGATTCACCCGTTGCCGTGGCATTAAAACACTTGCAAGATACAGCGCGGCGGCCATCCGTCTTGAATCCTGCCGTGCCGCAAGCGCTAGAAAACTGTATCATGCAGGCACTAGCGAAGGCCCCGCACGATCGGCAACAATCCGTTGCTGAATTTCGGGAAGATATGGTGACGGCCTTATCTGTTGAACGAGCAGATGAAGGGGTTCGCGGGGAAGATCCGATGGAGCAAACGATGGTGTTGAGTCCAGTCTCGGCTCCGTCCGGGACTCCGGTCAAGGAAGAAGAAGCTACGGTCGCGACAGTTGTACCGAAGCAAAAGAAAAAAAAGCGATGGTGGATTGTGCTCGTATTCCTCCTCTTACTCGGAGGTGCCGCGACAACGTTCGCGATGTGGCCGGATCCGACAGTCGTTGTGCCGGATGTCGCAAAAGAAGATGCGGACGAGGCTGAAAAACAACTTGAGAAACTCGGTTTTATCGTCGAATCGACTGAGCGATCGAGTGATACGATTGATGAAGGACTTGTCATCAGTCAAGCACCGCGGGCAAAAGTGACCGTTAAAAAAGGTTCGACGGTCAATCTTGTTGTCTCGACGGGCAGTGATCCGGTCGAAGTGCCGGATGTAACGGACGAAACAGAGAAAAAAGCGACCTCGATCTTGAAGGATGCTGGGTTCTCAAAAGTAGATGTCGAAAAAGAAGAGTCGGAAGACATCAAACAAGGCAATGTCATCCGGCAATCGATTTCAGCCGGAACAGAAGTGATTGCAAAAGAACAGACGATTACAATCACGGTATCCGAAGGTTCGTCAGCGTTTGAATTGAAGGATTTGACGAACATGTCGAGTGCTGAAGTAAAAGCGTACTTGGACGCGACAGGTCTCGACGGTACATTCGAACAAGAATTTTCGAGTGAAGTCGAACTGGACCAAGTCATTCGTCAATTTCCGCAAGCGGGTGTCAAAGTCGAGCCGAACGATTCCGTGACGGTCTTTATTTCAAAAGGGGAGGAAGAACAAACCGTGACGGCGACCTTCCCGGAAAAAGTAGCCTACGATGCTGTAGGTGAAGGGGATGAA
Source organism: Exiguobacterium sp. H66 (assembly GCF_018618705.1). NCBI lineage: Bacteria > Bacillati > Bacillota > Bacilli > Caryophanales > Exiguobacterium > Exiguobacterium sp. H66. Next base: position 351,333 of record NZ_JACSMQ010000001.1, on the reverse strand, counting down.
GAACCGCCGCGGCAAGTCATTCGAATCGAGACGGATGATGCTAAAGGGAAACGTACAGTGATTGAAGAGTCGATTGACAGTGATGAAACATTTGATGTTCCGGTGACGATTGATCCGGGCGAAGAAGGAAAAATCACAATTTATAAAGATGATGTAGTGTATCGCTCGAAAACGATTACCTATAAACAAGCGAAAGCAGAACAATGAGTGTGCTACGAACCGCAAATTGAAGGAGGGCATGGGATGGCAGAAAATCGTATCGAAGAAAATCGGGACGGGACGATCATTCGTCTACAAGGTGGGTTTTATGATGTCATGACGACGCAGGGCGAGGTGCGATCGCGCGCTCGGGGAAACTTCCGAAAACGTGGTATCAGTCCTGTTGTAGGAGATGAGGTCGTATTGCATATCGAAAGCGAAACTGGATACATTTTAGAAGTGAAGGAACGGCAAAATTTCCTGGTTCGTCCACCGGTCGCAAACATCGATCAAGCGTTGCTTGTCGTCTCAGCAGCAGAACCGGACTTTTCAGCCCATTTGCTCGATCGGTTTTTAGTCTTAATCGAAGCAAAAGAGATTCAACCCATTATTATCTTGACGAAGATGGATTTGTTGCAAGGAACAGCAGAAGCAGAAGTCCGGACGGCGATTGCCGGTTACCGACAAATCGGTTATCAGGTGATTGAGACGTCGAGTGAGACGCTAGAAGGGGTAGAGGAAGTCCGTCCGCTACTCAAAGAAAAAACGAGTGTGCTCGCGGGACAGTCGGGAGTCGGAAAAAGTTCATTGTTGAATGCGCTCGATGCGACGCTCGATCTCGAGACGAGTCACATCTCGAAATCGCTCGGACGCGGACGACATACGACGCGTCATGTGACGTTAATTCCGCTTGCAGAGGGCTTGATTGCTGATACGCCAGGGTTTTCGAACCTCGATTTTCCACACGAGATGGAAATCGAAGAATTACGTTGGTGTTTTCCGGAATTCGTCGCACGGCAAGATACGTGCAAATACCGTGGTTGCCTGCATTTAAACGAACCAGGATGTGCTGTCAAAAAATCAGTTGAGGCAGAAGAAATCATGTCCTCACGCTATACGAATTATGGTATGTTTGTAGAGGAAATCAAGAATCGAGCGCGGAGGTATTGAAATGATTAAAATCGCACCATCTATTTTATCAGCAGATTTCGCCAACCTAGAACGAGACGTTAAAGCTGTCGAGGCGGCAGGAGCAGATTACATCCATTTCGACGTCATGGACGGCCAGTTCGTCCCGAACATTTCATTTGGTCTACCCGTCCTCAGTAGTCTTCGTCAAAAGACGGACATGGTCCTTGACGTTCATTTAATGATCGATCGACCAGAAAACTTCGTCGAAGCGTTTGTAGCGGCAGGAGCGGATATCGTCACCTTCCATGTCGAAGCGACGAATCATGTCCATCGTGTCTTGCAACAAATTAAAGGGGCTGGAGCAAAGGCCGGCGTCGTGCTGAATCCACACACGTCACTGTCGACGATTGAACATGTCCTAGAAGAAGTCGACATGGTCTTGTTGATGACGGTCAATCCAGGATTTGGCGGACAAGCTTTCTTGCCGAGCGTCATGACGAAGCTGAAGCAATTAGCGATGATCAAAGCAGAGCGCGGTTTGACGTTCGAAATTGAAATCGATGGTGGTGTCAACGCGGAAACGGCAAAACTGTGTATCGACAATGGGGCAAACGTCCTTGTCGCAGGTTCTGCAATCTACAATGCACCAGACTATGCAGAAGCCATCACTAGTATTCGAAACGCGGCTCACGTATAATAGAGCCAAGACAATTAAATTTTGACCGCAAGGGGTGTCGCGTCAAGCGGCTGAGAGAAGTGAGTAGACTTTAACCCTTCGAACCTGTTCCGTTCAGACGGACGTAGGGATGTGGCGCACGCAGGCAGTACGGCGTCCGTCGTACTGCCTTTTTGTTGTCATCATTATTTTATTTTTAGGAGGAACACAGTATGAAACGATTACAAATGTTAATGGAGATTGCGATTTTCGCGAGTCTCGGTGTTGTATTTGATTTATTGATTCCGTTCAAAATGCCACAAGGCGGATCCATCAGCTTAGCGATGTTACCGATTTTCGTCATGGCCTTTCGTCACGGCGTCGTTGGTGGTGTCATCACGGGTGCGCTCGTCGGAACGATTCAATTGATGTTCGCTCCGCAAGTCTTGACGGTCGTCCAACCGCTGCTTGACTATACGCTTGCATATGGTGTCGTCGGTTTGAGTGGAGTGTTTGCAGGCCAAGTCAAAAAAGCAGCAACAGAAGGTCAAAAAAAGCGTCTCATGACGATTGTCTTGTTTGCGACCTTGTTAGGTGCAGGTCTACGTTACATCTGTCATGTCATCAGTGGAATCGTCTTTTTTGCAGAGTATGCCAAAGGACCTGTCGTTCCATACTCGTTCATTTATAACGCGACGTATATGGCTCCGTCGTATGTTTTATGTGGGGTCGTTGCAGGTATTTTGTTTACGACAGCACCACGTCTTTTACGTTACTCCGCTCGCGGTATTTAAAGATGAGAGTTTTAATCGTTGCGGCAGGACCGGCAGAAGACGTCCCGACGCTCGCACCATTCGTGAAAGACAAGACGATGATTATCGGTGTTGACGGCGGGATTGCGACATTAGTGGAGCAAGGACTTGATTTTGATGTGGCAATTGGTGACTTTGATTCGCTCGGATACGTTCCGGATGGTGGATTGCTTCATCCGGCAGAAAAAGATGAAACGGACTTAGAACTAGCGTTACGTTACGCTACCGAACAGGCTGCAGGTGCTGAACTACTCATCTTTGGTGCGACGGGTGGTCGGCTCGACATGACGCTACAGAACGTCTATTTGTTAAAACAATTCCCGACAGCACGACTCGTGACGAAACGTGAGGATGTCCGGTACTGGAAAACCGGTCAGTACGAACTCGCGTCTGAAGGGTATCATTACCTGTCATTCATTCCCCTTGTCCCGTCGAACTTGACGTTACGCGGCGTCAAATACCCTTTGACGGAGCATCCTGTTCCGGTCGGTGGTTCGCTAACGGTCAGCAATGAGTGGGTTGGTGTTGCGCAAGTGACGGTCGTCGAAGGGGAAGTTCTCGTCCTGCGCACGCACGAAAAATAAAAACGTGATAGACGCGACTCCATCATATCCCGCTGAAGCGATCGGGACATGCGTTCTTCAAGTACACGTCATGACGTCATGAACAAAAAGATAGGTATGGCAAACGCCGATGACTCCGTATGTGAAACGGAATCATCGGCGCTTTGATTTTTTAGCAGCTTATTTAGTTAGCCGCCTGTTTGAGATTAACCCGGTGTATCCAGGGTCCGATAACAAGTTACCGATTGTCGTGAAGTGTCGAACTGGCTGCCTGTTGTTCGCTTTTGGCAGCGATATGTTTCCCTTTGACGAAGAGATGGTAACTCGCCCATGTCAGTAGGAAGAAAGGGACGCCGAGATATAAGGCGACGCGTTGATCGGCTTGAAAACCTAAACTGATTAAGACGAGCAGATTGAGTGAGAATGAGAGGATGTGTAAGACTGGGAAGAACGGTGTTTTGAACTTCAGTTCGTCAAGTGTGTGTCCTGCCTTGATGAATTGGCGTCGGAAAGCGATTTGCGAAGCGGAAATCGAGATCCAACCGACTTGTGCTCCGAGACCGGCGATGGATAATAGCCAGATGAAGACGGTATCTTCTGCGAAGAATGCCGTCAATAAGGATAACATCGCGAACAGCATCGTGAACGTTAAGGCGCGCATCGGCACACCCCGCTGATTGACGATGGCGAGTTTCTTTGAAATCATGCCTTCTTGCGACATCGACCAGAGCATGCGTGTCGCAGCATACAGTCCAGAGTTTCCGACGGATAAGAGTGCCGTCAAAACGACGATGTTCATCAAATCTGCAGCATATGGGATGCCGATTGCGTCAAAGACCATGATGAAGGGACTGCTGATGCCGCTCGCTGACTCATACGGAATTAAAGCTCCGATAATTGTAATCGAGAGGACGAAGAAAATAAACGTCCGCCAAACCGTATTACGAATCGCTTTCGGAATCGATTTTTCTGGCTCACTCGATTCCCCGGCAGCGACACCAATCAATTCTGTTCCTTGGAAAGCGAAGTTGACGGCAATCATCGTCGTCAAGACGCCGAGAGCCCCGTTCGGAAACCAGCCGTTCGCCGTGAAGTTCGCGAACAACGTAGCTGGTCGTTCAGCCGCCATATCAATCCATCCGAACCATGCGGCTCCCCCGAGTCCGATGAAGAACAGGATGGCGAGTACTTTAAGACTTGAAAACCAAAATTCTGCTTCCCCGAATGCTTTCGCAGAGATGGCGTTCAATCCGAATAAGATGACGGTAAATAAGGCGCACCAGATGACGACGGGAACCTGTGGAAACCAGCGATCCATCAGACTACCGGCAGCTGTGATTTCAAGAGCGACGGTTACGGCCCATCCGAGCCAATAAATCCAACCGACGGCAAAACCGATGCCTGGACCGATAAAACGTGTCGTATACGTTTGGAATGAACCGGACACAGGCATGTGGACAGCCATCTCTCCTAGACAGAGCATCGTTAAGTACATGATCGTCCCGCCGACGATGTAACTGAGGACCGCCCCGAGTGGTCCTGCTTGCGAAATCGTCAACCCTGAACCGAGAAATAACCCCGTCCCGATAATACCACCAAGCGAAATCATAAATAGATGTCGGCTTGTCATGGCTCTTTTTAACTGCATGATGAATTCCCCCTTGAGCAATAAAGTAACTGCCAACTTATTGTAAGCGTTTTCAAATGCTGCGACAATTACTTTAGGAGAAAAATAAAAAAGACGACAAAAAAACCGGAAGGGAAGATTCCCGTCCGGTTTTTGCGCCTTATACGCGTTCGACTTTACCTGATTTAAGAGCTCGAGCTGAAACCCAAACCTTTTTAGGTTTACCGTCAACGAGGATACGTACTTTTTGTACGTTGACTCCCCAAGTGCGTTTCGTTTTGTTCAATGCGTGTGAACGGTTGTTTCCCGACTTCGGCGATTTTCCAGTAACGTAGCATTTACGTGCCATGCGTTCCGCCTCCTTTTATGTTGTTTTGCGTTCGTCCTAATAGACACTTTGCTATCTTAGCATGGTGTCAGGACGGTTGCAACATAAAAAAAGTAGCTGACAAGAAAAAAACTTGACAGAGAACCTCAAAATTTAAAATAATGGATGAGGATGATGGTAAAAGTTCATTTGACCGCTACTATTTTTCACTTATTCATTGTATAGTCAGTACGGCGACTTTTCAATAGTAGGTCCTTATAGTAGAATTACGAGAAGAACACAATTAGTTAAAGGGGGCTACTCAGGTGGCAATCGAGATGAAAACGACCTATGGAAAGATTGATGTAGATAATGATGTCGTCGCGCAACTGGCGGGCGGAGCAGCAATGGAATGTTTTGGTGTCGTTGGTATGGCATCACAATCACAAATCAAAGATGGGCTAGCTGAATTATTGAAACGTGAGAATTTTGCACGTGGCGTCATCGTTCGACAATCTTCAGAACAAGTTCACATCGATATGCATATCATTGTGAGTTACGGTACGAAAATTTCTGAAGTCGCGAACAATGTTCAAAGCCGTGTTAAATATACGTTGAACCAAGCGTTAGGGTTAGAAGTGACATCTGTAAATATTTTTGTCCAAGGAGTCCGTTTGACGAATGTCTAAGACGGAAATAGAGGAGGAAACTTTAGTGAGTGTAGATCGTTTAACAGGAGCCCAATTAGTCAAGATGATTCAAAATGGCGCGGCAAATCTCTATCAAAATGCAGATTTCGTCGATTCACTGAACGTATTCCCTGTGCCGGATGGCGATACAGGAACGAACATGAACTTGACGATGACATCTGGATCGAAAGAAGCAACAAACGCAACATCTGATTCTGTCGCAGACGTCGCATCAATATTCGCACGAGGTCTTTTAATGGGGGCACGTGGGAACTCTGGTGTCATCTTAAGTCAATTATTCCGTGGTTTCTCGAAATCGATTGAAGGAAAACAAACAATCGATACGAAGGAATTCGCAGATGCCTTGCAAAAAGGTGTTGATACAGCATACAAGGCCGTCATGAAGCCAGTCGAAGGGACGATTTTAACAGTTGCTCGTGAAACAGCAGTCGCTGCGATCGCACAATCGGAAACAACGACGGACTTACTTGAATTGATGCGCGGGATTGTCGAAGCATCAAAAGTTTCACTTGAAGGAACACCCGATCTTTTACCGGTCTTAAAAGAAGTCGGTGTCGTCGATTCTGGTGGACAGGGACTTGTTTGTATTTATGAAGGGTTCCTTGCGACACTCGAAGGAAAAGAACTTGAAAAACCGCATGCTCCTGTCATGGAAGCACTCGTCGAAGCAGAGCATCATAAATCGGCTCAAAGCTTCATGTCGACAGAGGAAATCCATTACGGTTACTGTACAGAAATCATGGTTCGTTTCCAAGATGATAAGTTAGCGAATGCGCCGTTCAGTGAAGAAGCATTCCGTAACGAATTATCTGAGTTCGGAGATTCACTGCTCGTCGTCGCAGATGAAGAGTTGCTCAAAGTTCATGTCCATGTCGAGACACCAGGTGATGTCATCAACAAAGGACAAAAATTTGGTGAGCTCGTCGCGGTTAAAATCGAAAACATGCGCCAACAACACTCAACGATTTTAGAAGAAGAAGGCGTCAATCACGTAACAGCTCCAGTTGCAACGAAAGCGAAAGCGAAATCTGCACTCGTCACGGTCGCAATGGGCGAAGGGATCAGTGAGCTCTTTAAATCACTCGGTGTCAGCATCGTCATCGAAGGTGGACAGACGATGAATCCATCGACGGAAGATATCGTCAAAGCGATTGAAGACGCGCATGCGGAGCACGTCTATGTGTATCCGAACAACTCGAACATCATCATGGCGGCTGAACAAGCAGCATCTGTTGCATCATGCGGCGTGACGGTCGTGAAATCAAAAACGGTCCCACAAGGACTGGCTGCGACAATCGTATACAACCCGGAAGCGACAGTCGATGAGAACGAGCGTCACATGATGGATGCGATTGGTGCTGTCAAGTCAGGACAAATCACATATGCTGTCCGTGATACGAGTATCGATGGTGTCGAGATTAAAAAAGATGATCACATGGCGATTGCGGAAAAACAAATCGTCGCAACGGATCACTCGAGTCTCGGTGCAGCGAAGAAACTCATCGATACGCTCGTCACGGAAGATGACGAAATCGTAACGATTTTATTCGGAGAAGGCGTAGCCCAAGATGAAGTCGACGAGTTAGTCGCTTACATCGAATCTGTCAATCCGGACGCTGAAGTCGAAGTTCACGACGGAAAGCAACCGCTCTATTCATATATTCTTAGTGTTGAATAAAGAATAAACGTGAAGTTACCTTTTCACGAATCCCACCATCTGCGATAATAGAGGTGGGATTTTGTTTTGTTTAAAAGAGAGGGGGAAATGAAATGAAGTATCGTAGTGTATTTGATATCATCGGTCCTGTCATGGTAGGACCATCGAGTTCCCATACGGCAGGAGCAGCACGAATCGGTTTGATGGCGGGTAAGTTGTTCGGGGAAACGCCAACAGACATTTATATCACGTTTTATGGATCATTTGCCGATACGTACCGGGGGCACGGAACCGACGTAGCGATCATTGGTGGGGTGCTTGGTTATGATACGTTTGATGATCGGATTCCTGAGTCGATTAAAATCGCCGAAGGGAAAGGGATTCGGATTCATTTTGAAACGAGTGAAGCACTGACGGACCATCCGAACACGGCGCGAGTCCATTTGACTGACGGAGAAAATCAATTTGAACTCGTCGGCATTTCAATTGGCGGAGGAACGATTGAAATTACAGAATTGAATGGTGTACCGTTGCGCCTCTCAGGTGGCGGGCCGGCACTTGTCGTCCTGCACCACGACCGTTTCGGGGCGATTGCGGCAGTCACAAGTATTCTCGCAGACTATGAAATTAACATTGGTCACATGGAAGTGTCGCGCCACGAAAAAGGACGTCAAGCCTTGATGGCGATTGAAATCGATGATCGGATGCCTAAAGAAGTGCTTGAAGAAATTAACCGGTTACCACAAGTCGAACGATCCGTCATGATGGGAGAGTGAAGAAATGTTTAAATCAGTAAAAGAACTCGTAGCACTCGCTACGGAAAAGAATGTCCCGATTTCAGAAATCATGATTGAACAAGAAATGACGGTCCGCCACTTAGAGCGTGATGAAGTATACGCAATGATGGAACGGAATTTACAAGTCATGGAAGAAGCTGTCGAACGGTCATTGACAGGCGACGGTGTCGAATCGGTCACCGGTTTGACAGGCGGGGATGCAGTCTTACTGCAACGATATCGGGCGTCAGGGAACGGATTATCGGGAGATCTTTTGTTAGATGCCGTCAGCAAAGCCATCGGAACGAATGAAGTCAACGCGGCAATGGGGAAAATCTGTGCGACACCAACAGCAGGGAGTGCGGGCGTCGTCCCAGGGACGTTGTTCGCCGTCAAAGAACGGCTTCAGCCTTCACGCGAGGAGATGCTCCGATACCTTTTCACATCGGGTGCGTTCGGGTTCGTTGTTGCCAATAATGCGTCCATCTCAGGTGCGGCAGGCGGATGCCAAGCGGAAGTAGGTTCGGCGACAGCAATGGCTGCAGCTGCCATCGTCGAAATGGCAGGAGGCACACCGGATCAATCGGCGCATGCGTTTGCAATTGCTTTAAAAAATATGCTTGGTCTCGTCTGTGACCCAGTCGCTGGACTTGTCGAAGTCCCGTGCGTCAAACGAAATGCGATGGGAGGAGCGAATGCACTCGTCGCAGCAGATATGGCACTGGCTGGCATCACGTCACGTATTCCGTGTGACGAAGTCATCTCGGCAATGTATGAAATCGGTCAAATGATGCCTTCTGCCTTACGTGAAACGGCGAAAGGCGGTCTTGCGAATACACCGACTGGACGCTGGCTCGAGTCGAAGATTTTTGGAGATTTATCGAATGAATCCATCAAGTGAGGTCACGGCACTTAAGGGAGTCGGGCGTGATTTGGCAACTAAGCTTGCAGAAATGGATATCGTAACGATTTCGGACGTGCTGGAGCACGTCCCATTTCGTTACGATGATTTCGTTACGGGGAGTTTGACGGAAGCCATCCATGAAGATAAGGTCAAGTTCACAGGTCAAGTTCAATCAGAACCGCTCGTTCGTTATTACGGAAAAGGTAAGAATCGGCTAACGTTCCGGTTACTTGTCGAAGAACGGTACAGCGTCACGGTGACGATGTTTAACCGTGCCTTCTACAAAGCCCAGTTGAAGTTAGGGGAAGAAGTGACGGTCAGCGGCAAGTGGGATTTGCACCGGATGACGATTTCAGCGACGGAACTTCAATTCGGGGCGATCGAAGGTGAACTGACACCCGTCTATTCCTTAAAAGGTGACATGCGGATGAAGACGTTCCGCCGTGTCGTCGAACTCGCTTTCGCAGCAGTAGAATCAGTCGGGGAGCGGGTGCCCGATTCGATTCGGACGGCGTATCGACTTCTCGACCGGATGACGATGCTGAAGGCGTTACACTTCCCGACGCATCGAAAAGAATTGACGGCGGCGAGAAGAAGTTATGTGTATGAAGAGTGCCTCTATTTTCAGTTAAAGCTTCAGACATTACGACTTGGAAAGCGGCAGGGACAAGGCATTGCTTTACCGTTACATCAAGCAGCCGTCGACGAGTTCATTGCAGGACTGCCATTTCCGTTGACAGGCGCTCAAAAAAGAGTGACAGAAGAAATTTTGAGTGATATGCATCGAGCAGAGCGAATGAATCGGTTGCTGCAAGGAGATGTCGGAAGTGGGAAGACCGTCATCGCGGCGATTGCCCTGTTCGCGACGATTCGTGCGAACAAGCAAGGTGCCTTGATGGTTCCGACTGAAATACTAGCGGAGCAGCATGCTTCGTCACTTGCCCCGTTACTCGAACCATTCGGGATTAAAGTCGGTCTCTTAACGAGTTCTGTCAAAGGAAAGGCTCGTGTGTTATTGCTAGAAGCCTTACGGCAAGGAGAAATCGACATCCTCGTCGGCACCCATGCCTTGATTCAGGATACAGTCGTCTTCAAGGACTTACATTTAGTGATTACGGACGAACAACATCGGTTTGGTGTCGAACAACGGAAGCGCCTCCGAGCAAAAGCAGCGCAAGCAGATGTCCTCTATATGACGGCGACACCGATTCCGCGAACACTTGCGATTTCTGTGTTTGGCGATATGGATGTTTCGATCATCGACGAGATGCCAGCAGGGCGTAAAGAAATTGAAACGTACTGGGCAAAACCAGAACAGATTGAACGTGTCTTTGGTTTTGTTGAGAAGGAATTACTTCTCGGGCGGCAAGCCTATGTCATCACGCCATTGATCGAGGAATCTGAATCGCTTGATGTTCAAAATGCAATGGAATTGCATGCCGTTCTCGTCGAACGTTTCCGCGATCATCAAGTTGGTTTGATGCACGGACGTCTCGGCTCGTCTGAAAAAGACGAGGTCATGCAAGCTTTTAAGGACAATCAGGTCCAAGTCCTCGTCTCGACGACTGTCGTCGAAGTTGGGGTGAACGTCCCGAATGCCTCAATCATCGTCATTTACGATGCAGAACGATTCGGTCTCGCGCAACTGCATCAATTGCGTGGACGTGTCGGACGAGGGGATGCGCAGTCATATTGTATCTTGATTGCTGATCCGTCGTCTGACACCGGGAAAGAGCGAATTAAGACGATGACAGAGACGAACGACGGCTTCAAATTAGCGGAAAAAGACTTAGAACTACGCGGATCGGGTAATTTCTTTGGGACAGAACAAAGTGGATTGCCACGTTTCGTCCTGACAGATCCTGCTCTCGATATTCAAATCATGGAAACAGCCCGGAACGACGCCGTCCGTTTGTTACGTTCGGATGCCTTTTGGCAAACATCGGACTACGACGTGTTACGCCATTATATCGAAGAGCAAGGACTGCTTGATGGAGAAAGAATTGAATAATACTTGAAAGTGAACAACGGGGGATATATACTACTATTAGTACCAGGTGATAATAGTGATTATCCTTCTTGTAGGAGGAACGTACATGCGGGTACCTAAAAAAGAACGGCAAGTAGAACTACAGCATACGATTGAACAAAATCCATTCATCACGGATGAAGCACTTGCGCTTCATTTTAACGTCAGCATTCAGACGATTCGGCTCGATCGAATGGAATTGAAAATCCCTGAATTACGGGAACGGATTAAACACGTCGCGACAGAACGACTCGATGACGTGCGTACTTTGACCGAAAGCGAAGTCATTGGTGATATGATTGACCTGAAACTTGATACATCTGCGATTTCGATTTTAGAAATTTTGCCGGAACACGCTTTTAGCCGGAACGCGATTGCACGCGGGCATATTCTGTTCGCTCAAGCCAATTCGCTCGCCATCGCGTTAATTGATGACGAGTTAGCATTGACGACACGAGCAAACGTGCAATTTACACGATCTGTCCATGTTGGAGAACGCGTCGTCGCGAAAGCGTTCGTCAGTTCCCATCGACAAGATGGACGATCAGACATCAACGTCGAAAGTTATGTCGGTGATGAGTGTGTCTTTATCGGTGAGTTTACGGTGTATCGTAGTAGTAAGGAGGAATCATGATGATTTTAGCAGTAGATGCAATGGGTGGTGACAACGCCCCCCGTGCGATTGTCGAAGGTGTGATCCAGTATTTAGGGGAGCGCCCGAAGGCGGACATTGAAATTCGATTGGTTGGAGATGAATTGAAGTTACGTTCTTACGACATCAAGGATTCCCGTGTGACGATCGTTCACGCGGCGACTGTCATTACTGGAGAAGACGAACCGGTCCGTGCGATTCGACGGAAAAAAGATAGCTCACTCGTTGTGGCTGCAAACCTGGTGAAAACAAAAGAGGCGGATGCCTTGATTTCAGCAGGCAACACGGGAGCACTGATGACTGCCGGATTGTTTGTGATTGGTCGAATCGAAGGGGTTGACCGTCCTGCGCTGGCCCCGACTTTCCCGACAAGAAACGGAAAAGGTGTCGTCATCTTAGATGTCGGTGCTAATCCGGATGCAAAAGCAGAACATTTGCTTGATTATGCCATCATGGGATCAGTCTACGCAGAACAAGTTCGTGGTATCAAACAACCGAAAGTTGGTCTGCTCAATATCGGCTCAGAAGCTGGTAAAGGCAATGCACTGACGAAGGAAACATATCCCTTACTTGAGACTGCCCCTATTCATTTTATTGGGAATGTCGAGGCGAGAGAAGCGATGAGTGGTGATGTGGACGTGATCGTCACAGAAGGATTTGCAGGGAATACGTTGTTGAAAAGTACGGAAGGTGCTGCAAGCATGATTATGGGTGTCATGAAGGAACAGTTCATGAGTTCATTCAGTTCGAAAATCGCGGCGTTAATTTTAAAGCCGAAACTTAAAAAAATGAAGCAATTGCTCGCGTACGAAGAATATGGTGGGGCCGGGTTGTTCGGAATTGCGGCACCTGTCATCAAAGCACACGGCTCGAGCAATGCCTATGCCTTCAGTCGTGCGCTGGCACAGGCTGAAATGATGGTCGAGCAACACGTCGTTGCGAAAATCATTGAAGCGAAGACAAAATAGAGCTAAAGGAGTGAGCGAGATGGGGAAAACGGTATGGATGTTTCCGGGGCAAGGGTCACAAATGCCCGGTATGGGACAGACACTTGTCAGTGAGGAAGAAACTAAACAAACGTTAGTCGATCTCGGAACACGAATCGGCCTAGATTTAACAACGCTGTTAACGACGGGTACAAAAGAAGAACTAAAGGCGACGGAGCTTGCTCAACCCGCAATCGTCGCACATAGTACACTTCTCGCCACTCGTTATGCGGCACTCGGTAACAAACCGGACTATGTCCTTGGGCATAGCGTCGGGGAGTACAGCGCGCTTGTCGCAGCATCGGTCCTTACGCCGAGTGAAGCCGTTTATCTTGTCCATGAACGTGGTAAGTTGATGAACCAGGTTTCAGGTGGAACGATGGCTGCCGTCATCGGATTAAACGATGTCGAAGCGGCACACCATGCCGTCGAATCGATTGCGGCGACAGGTGAAATCGTGCAAATCGCGAACTACAACTGTCCCGGCCAATTTGTCATCTCAGGTCACGTCGCAGCCGTCGAATCGGCGACAGCGAAATTAAAAGAGCTCGGTGCAAAGCGTGTCTTACCACTCGATGTCTCCGGTGCGTTCCACTCCTCTTTAATGACACCGTTCGCACCACGTTTCGAAGATTTCCTTGCTTCTTCACCATTCGAAGCGGCGCAAGCGAAGTTTATCTCAAACGTGGACGGATCGTTTCACGATCAACCGGACGACTTGAAACGTCTACTCGTTCAACAATTGTATTCACCTGTTCGCTTTGAGGCATGTGTCGAGCAATTGATTGAAGAGGGTGTCGATACCTTCATCGAATTCGGACCGTCTTCACCACTTAGTGGGCTTGTCAAACGTATCAAAAAAGGCGTTAAAATCATTAGTATCACGACACTTGAACAACTAGAAGCGGAGGGAATTCGTGGATGAGTAAGGTAGCACTCGTAACAGGCGCTTCCCGGGGGATTGGTGCGGCGATCGCAACACGTCTCGCGGCAGATGGTTTTAAAGTCGTCGTCAACTATGCCGGTAGCACTGAAAAAGCAGAAGCCATCGTCGCGGATATCATCGCTTCTGGTGGTGAGGCAATCGCCATCCAAGCAGACGTTGCGAACGCTGATCAAGTCAAGGCGTTGGTTAAACAGACCGTCGATACATTCGGTCAACTGGATTGTGTCGTCAACAACGCCGGTATCACACGCGACGGTTTGTTGATGCGTATGAAAGAAGCCGATTTTGATGCTGTCGTTGATACGAACCTAAAAGGGGCGTTCCTCGTCACACAAGCGGCGTCACGCCCGTTGATGAAGGCGGGTGGTCGCATCATCAATATCGCTTCGGTCGTCGGCATCACGGGTAATCCGGGGCAAGCGAACTATGTGGCCGCGAAAGCCGGTTTGATTGGGTTGACGAAATCGGTCGCCCGTGAACTCGCAAGTAAAGGGGTCACAGCGAATGCGATTTGCCCAGGATTCATCGAAACAGATATGACCGATGAATTGACGGACGATCAACGGAATCTGTCACTTGGACAAATTCCATTGAAACGGTTTGGGCAAACGCAAGACATCGCAGCACTCGTCAGCTTCATCGCTTCGGATGAAGCCCGTTACATCACAGGGCAAACGCTCGCAGTTGATGGCGGCATGACAATGTAACTGAACACCGGTAGTACTTTGCCAAATCGGCAATCATCTTATATACTCAACTCATGGAGGGATTTCAAATGACAAAAGAACAAATTTTAGTAGACGTACAAGAGGCAATCGCAGAAAAATTAGGTAAAGAGCAAAGTGAAATCACACTCGATAAATCGTTCAAAGACGATCTCGGTGCAGATTCACTTGAAGTAATGGAACTCGTTATGGATCTCGAAGATAAATTCGAAATCACAATCGAAGACGATCAAGCAGAAAACTTGAAGACTGTCGGCGATGTCGTCAGCTACATCGAAACACAAGTCTAATCATTGACGCTGACCCACCGCTCTTTTGCGGTGGGATTTAGCTGTTTAGGAGGAATTATGACGAATCAAAAAGGACGTCGTGTCCGAAAAGGACCTTACGTAAAACGTCGAAAAGATGCGCGGACGTTTGCTCAAATCGAGCAAAAATTCGAAGAGTTACAAACGCGCCTTTCGATTCATTTTTCAAATGTCGAATTGTTGAAGCAAGCGTTTACCCATTCTTCGTTCGTCAATGAACAACGTGAATCGGATGGGGATAACGAACGACTTGAATTTTTAGGGGATGCGGTCTTAGAATTGACGGTCTCAAGATATTTATTTGAACACTACCCGGAACGTTCCGAGGGGGAATTAACAAAACTGCGAGCAGCTATCGTGTGTGAACCATCGCTCGTCCAGTTTGCCAATCATTATGAATTCTCTGACATGATTTTGCTAGGTAAAGGGGAAGAACTGACAGGCGGACGAAATCGGCCAGCATTACTTGCTGACGTATTTGAAGCGTTTATCGGTGCACTTTATCTTGACCAAGGCATTGAAGCAGCAGAGCGATTCCTCGCCGAAGCGGTTTTTCCGAAAGTGGCATCTGGTTTCTTCGAAGAGCAGACAGACTTCAAGAGCCAATTACAAGAAGCGATCCAACGGGTCGGACTCGGACAAATTGAATACGAGATCATCGAAGAGCGTGGTCCCGCACATAGCCGGGAATTCATCTCGCGTGTTCAAGTCCCGGATAAGCTTGAAGGAATCGGGACCGGTCGTTCGAAAAAAGAAGCAGAACAGCAAGCAGCGAAACAAGCCTTGCTTGAGCTGAAAAAACAATTTTAAGTAAAAAAAACCATATAAAAAAAGGCGCCCGATTGGGAACGCCTTTTTTTATATGGTTTCTTACACCGTCTTCAGTGATTTTAGTTCATCGACGATTGCATCGACCTCAGCGAGTGATAACGATTCACGCATCATGACGAACTCATAAATTTCTTTTAAGTCGTCATTTTTTGTGCCGTCGAACTGCTCGGCTTTGATGACGCCTTTATTAATAATATTTAATTTATCCAAGATTGCTTCAATCATTTGTTCAATTGTCATATCGTTGAATTCTCCTCTTCACGTCTTTACCGTTAACATTACCATAAAACCTACCATTTTGTAGACCTTTCGGCTATGGTAAACTAAAAGAAAATTAAAAGAAATTTAAACATACGGGTGGTAAAGATGTACTTAAAACGAATTGAAATCAACGGCTTCAAATCTTTTGCGAGCCGGACAGAACTTGACTTCCTACCGGGAGTGACGGCAGTCGTCGGACCGAACGGTAGTGGGAAGTCGAATATATCGGATGCAGTGCGCTGGGTGCTCGGTGAGCAATCGGCTAAATCATTACGCGGCGCGAAGATGGAAGATGTCATCTTCGCCGGCAGTATGTCAGAACATCGAAAGCAGTTCGCAGAAGTAACGCTTGTCCTCGATAATGAGTCGGGAACGGTTGCGTTACCTTACCAAGAGTTGAGCGTGACGCGACGCGTCAGTCGAAATGGAGACAGTGATTATTTTCTTAATAAAAAACCATGTCGCTTGAAGGATGTCCTCGATCTCTTCATGGATACGGGACTGTCCCGTGATGCCTTCGCAATCATTGGTCAAGGACGTGTCGAACAAGTCATCTCCGGGAAACCGGAAGAGCGGCGGTCCGTCATCGAAGAGGCGGCGGGTGTCTTAAAATACCGGCACCGGAAAAAACAAGCGGAGCGGAAGTTGAGTGACACGGAAACGAATCTCTCACGTGTCGATGATATTTTATTTGAACTCGGTGGACGAATCGAACCGTTACGAGAACAAGCAGCGCTTGCAAAAGAGTATCTGATTGCCCGCGACCGGTTCGACTTTTTAGAACGTGGCATCATTGCAGAAGAAATTCAAAACTATATGGAACAAATTGCCCGATTGACGACGGAAATCGAAACGTTTGAGCGTGAGTTGTCAAATGAACAGGCACGTCTTGAGAAAACGCAAACCTCGAGAGAAGAACAAGAAACAATGCTTGAAAACATTCGCCGGACAGAGACAGAGATGCAGGAACGGTTACGAACCGTCTCGACGACGCTCGTTGAAATTCAAGGTTCGCTGAACTTGGCAAAAGAACGTGAGAAACATGGGACGCAAATGAAAGAGCGTTTAGAACAAGAAGTGGCGACACTTGAAGCGCGCGTTTCCCTAATTGAGGATGAGGCGAAAAAAGCAGTTCGCTTACGAGACGAAACGAAGCAAACATACGAGGAAACTGTCAAACGTCGTGAACAAGCAGATGCCGCATTAACGTATTCGGACCGTGATTTTGAAAAAGAAGCAGAGCAACTACGGTCTGAAGCGTTTGAAGTAGCGAGTCGGCTGGCGGCGACGAATAACGCCTATAACCGAGCAAAACAAGATTTACAGAGTGCGGAAGAGTTACGCCGGACGTTCGCGGAAGGGACAGGGTCGAAACAATCGGCGCAAACAGCTTATGCGGCCGAGGTCGACCGACTAGAAGCGAGCTCTTTAAACGTGCGGCAACAGCTCGATGCCTTAGTGGCGGAAGAGACGCAAGTTGAAACGAAGCAACACGAACAGCGAACGATGATGACGCAAGTCGAACGATCCATCGTCGATCTCCATCGCCGGCGTGATAAAACAGAAGACCGGATTGAATTTTTGGAGTCCGTCAAGGCAGATTACAGTGGTTATTTCGGTGCCGTCAAAACGATTTTGAAACAGCGTGATCACATTTCAGGAATATATGGAGCGGTTGCCGAATTGATTTCCGTACCGGCCCGATATGAAGCGGCGATTGAAACGGCACTTGGTGGAGCGATGCAAAACGTCGTCGTCGATACAGACGCGACGGGGCGGAAATTGATTCAGGAATTACGCCGTCTAAATGCGGGACGGGCGACGTTCATGCCGCTCAGTTCGATTCAACGGCGCGATTTGAATCAATCGGTTCGCAATCAACTATCTGCGATGCAAGGATACATCGGCGTTGCGAGTGAACTCGTGACGACGACCGATGAGCTGACGAAATTAAAACAGAACTTGCTCGGGACGACGCTTGTCGTCGAATCGCTTGAACAAGCGAACGCGATTGCCCGTGCAACGGGACATCGGTATCGGCTCGTGACGCTCGACGGAGATGTCGTCAACGTCGGTGGTTCGATGACAGGGGGGAGCCGAAAAAAAGGGACGCCACTCTTTAGTCAATCACGGGAGTTAGACGAACTCCGCGAAGGGCTGACGCAAGGACAGGCGGTCATTCGTGAACAAGAGCGCCGCCTCGCGGAGATGAAAGTAGTAGATGAACAATTGAACGTTACGCTTGAGACGCTTGCGCAAGAAATGAAAACGACGCGAACGACACTTGAATCACTTCGGGATGAATTGACGGAGGCGAAACATGGTCTCGCAATCACAGCTTCGGAACTGTCCGTCCAAGATGGCCAGTTGCAACGGTTGGCGGAGCAAGAACGGGAAGCGAAGACGACGATTGAACAAGCTGAGCACGATATCGCGAACTTGACGAAGCGGCAACAAGAACTCAGACGTGATCTCGATCAGCTAAAAGAGGCACAGGCCCGTGGTGCTGTGACAATCGAAGACTTGAAACAACAACAAGCAGATGCCTTGCTCGAAGAACGGACAATGATCTTGAAGTTAGATCAAGTCAATCGTGAAGTCGAACGAATCGAAGAATCGTTGAATCATGCGAAACTCGAACGGAGTCATAAGCGGCGTGATTTAAAACATGTGCTCGAAGGGTTTGGTGAAGGTCAAATCGAAGCATTACATGCAGAGCAGGCACAGATGCTTAAAGAACAAACAACGGTTGAACAAGAATTGAAAGCAATCACGGACCAAATCCAACGTGACGGCGAAAGTTTACGACTTCTACGGATCCGTGAAGCGAAGCTGAAAGAGGAGCAACAGTCGGCGAAACAACAAGTCGATCAAGCGCGCCTCAACCACGGCAGAATCAGTACACGTCTTGAAACACGTCAAGAAATGCTCGACGAGATGGGGCTGATTCTCGAATTGATTGAACCGCTGACGATTCCATTCGAAGAGGCGAAAGAGGAAGTACACCTGCTCAAGCGTCAATTAGAAGAAATCGGAGTTGTTAATATCGGTGCGATTGAAGAGTTCGCTGAAGTCGATCAACGGTTTACGTTCCTCTCGACGCAACGTGATGACTTAGTGACGGCGAAAACGGATTTATATGCCGTCATCGATGAGATGGATCGTGAAGTCGTCCGACTCTTTAAAGAGACGTTCACGGCTGTACGTGAACACTTCCGTGAGACATTCCGCGAATTGTTCGGTGGAGGAGAAGCGGACTTGATTCTTGTCGATCCGAGCGACCTCTTGACGAGCGGGATCGACATCGTCGCGAAACCACCGGGTAAAAAACTACAGAACTTGTCACTCTTATCTGGTGGGGAACGCGCGTTGACGGCGATTGCCTTGTTGTTCGCGATTTTGAAGACGCGTCCCGTCCCGTTTTGTGTACTTGATGAGGTCGAAGCAGCTCTTGACGAAGCGAACGTTGCCCGGTTCGGTGAGTTCGTTCATCAGTTGGCGCGTGATACACAATTCATCATCATCACACACCGGAAAGGTACGATGGAGTCAGCGGATGTTTTATACGGCGTGACGATGCAACAAAACGGTATTTCGGAAGTGTTATCCGTTAAACTAGAAGAGGCACGGCGAACATTGACTGAAGAAGTAGAATCAAAGGAGCTAAAACAATGAGTTTTTTTAAGAAACTAAAAGACCGGTTGACGACGTCGACACAAGAAGTCACGTCTAAGTTTACGGAAGGGTTGTCGAAGACGCGTGACGGGCTTGCGAGTGCCGTCAATGATCTCGTCTACCGTTTCCGGGAAGTCGATGAAGAATTTTTTGAAGAGTTAGAAGAAGTGCTGATTCAAGCTGACGTCGGTGTGACGACGACGATGGATTTGGTCGAAAAATTAAAGATTGAAGTCAAACGAAAAAATGTTAAAGATACAAAAGAAGTCCGTGATGTACTCGTCGAAGTCGTCGCCAACATGTTGATTGAAGAAGAAGAAACGGAACTTGATTTAGACCACGACCTCAGTGTCATCTTATTCGTGGGTGTCAACGGCGTCGGAAAAACGACGACGATCGGGAAACTTGCGAATCGCCTGAAAAATGAAGGGAAAACGGTCATGCTCGCAGCAGGGGATACATTCCGAGCAGGCGCCATCGATCAGTTGCAAGTCTGGGGCGAGCGCTCCGGCGTACCGGTCATCCGTCAAGGAGAAGGATCAGATCCTGCTGCCGTCGTCTTCGATGCTGTCCAAGCGGCAAAAGCGCGGAAAGTCGATGTCTTGATTTGTGATACGGCAGGACGTCTGCAAAACAAAGTCAATTTGATGAATGAACTCGAGAAAGTCAAACGGGTCATCGAACGTGAAATTCCAGGCGCACCACACGAAGTCCTGCTTGCGCTCGACGCGACGACCGGACAAAATGCGATGGTGCAAGCCAAAGCGTTCAAACAAGCGACGAATGTCAGCGGCATCGTCTTGACGAAGCTTGACGGGACAGCAAAAGGTGGCATCGTTCTCGCGATTAAGAATGAACTGAATCTCCCCGTGAAGTTCGTCGGATTAGGTGAAAAGATTGACGATCTCCAACCGTTTAATGCCGAGCAATTCGTCCACGGTCTCTTCGGTGACGTATTCGAAGAAAAGCAAACGACGGACGAGGCACCGGAAGAGGAATAAGCTAGGTTTGCTTGTAAAGAAAAAAACTTGACAACACACTGTGAGGGCTGTACTATACTATCTGTAAAGGAATTTCACTTAACAACCGTGGAGGTGCTCGGATGACACTTGATAAAACGAACCGGATGAATTATCTGATTGACTTTTA
Organism: Exiguobacterium sp. H66; assembly: GCF_018618705.1. Lineage (NCBI taxonomy): Bacteria > Bacillati > Bacillota > Bacilli > Caryophanales > Exiguobacterium > Exiguobacterium sp. H66. Next base: position 330,650 of record NZ_JACSMQ010000001.1, on the reverse strand, counting down.
TCAGGAGCTTTTGACGCCGAAACAACGAAATTATATGTCACTCTATTATTTAGATGATTTTTCGTTAGGTGAAATCGCCGATGAGTTTGAAGTCAGCCGACAAGCAGTCTACGACAACATAAAACGTACGGAAGCGATGCTTGAGCAATATGAAGAACGACTTTCCTTGTTTCAAAAATATGAGCAGCGAAAGATTCTTCTTGATGAACTGAAGCAGCTCGACCTTCCAAGCGAGGCACTGGTGACGATTGAATCACTGGAGCAATTAGAGTAGGAGGCATCATCAATGGCATTCGAAGGATTATCGGAACGGCTTCAAGCCAGTCTCGCCAAAATGCGAGGTAAAGGTAAGATTTCTGAAGCGGACGTAAAGGAAATGATGCGTGAGGTCCGCCTCGCGTTATTAGAAGCCGACGTCAACTTCAAAGTAGTGAAACAGTTCGTAAATGATGTGAAGGAGCGCGCCGTCGGTCAAGACGTGATGACGTCTCTAACACCCGGTCAACAAGTCGTCAAAATCGTCCATGACGAATTGACGAAATTGATGGGGGAAGAAGTATCTCCGTTGACGCTCGCTAACCGTCCGCCGACAGTCATTATGATGACTGGTCTTCAAGGGGCAGGTAAGACGACGACAACCGGAAAACTCGCCAATCATTTACGAAAAAAACACAATCGCAGTCCACTGCTCGTCGCAGCGGATATTTACCGTCCGGCTGCGATTAAACAACTTGAGACGCTAGGAAAACAACTTGAATTACCGGTCTTCTCGATGGGAGATCAGGTAAGTCCACAAGAAATCGTAACCGGCGCGCTCGACTATGCAAAAGAGCATCACCACGATATCGTGTTGATCGATACGGCGGGACGCTTACATGTCGATGAGGACCTCATGCAGGAACTTGTCGATGTGAAGGAAATCGCCAAGCCTAACGAAATCTTCCTTGTCGTCGACTCGATGACGGGTCAGGATGCGGTCAATGTCGCACAAAGCTTTAATGAAAAACTCGGCGTGACAGGGGTCGTCCTGACGAAACTCGACGGAGATACTCGAGGCGGAGCAGCACTCTCCATCAAGGCAGTCACCGGAGCACCGATTAAGTTCGTCGGTCTTGGAGAGAAGCTAGACGCAATCGAGCCATTCTACCCAGAGCGGATGGCGTCACGGATTCTCGGTATGGGAGATATGTTAACGCTGATTGAAAAAGCAGAGTTCCAAATGGACGCAACACGCGCCAAGGAGCTCGAAGGCAAAATGCGCGATGCATCGTTCACGTTTGACGATTTCATCGAGCAGTTGCAGCAAGTGAAACAGATGGGTCCTTTGGATGAGTTGTTAGGAATGATTCCGGGTGCCGGTAAAGGAAAGATGAAGGGCTTGAAAAATGCTCAAATCGATGAGAAGCAACTTGTTTATGTCGAAGCGATTATTCAATCGATGACAAAACGGGAGCGGACTGAACCGGAAATCCTCAATGCGAGTCGGCGGAAACGGATTGCGCGCGGCAGTGGTCGTAGCATTCAAGAAGTGAACCGGTTGATCAAGCAATTTGAAGACATGCGGAAGATGATGAAACAATTCTCCGGCCAAATGGGCAAAGGGAAAAAGAAAGGCGGCTTTGGCCTCCCATTCTTCTAAAAGTCTTTTCTCTTTTGCTGTAACGTTGTATACTAGTGAAGTTGTCAATTTGACTAAACCAAAAAACTATTTAATATCTGGAGGGACTTACGAATGGCAGTTAAAATTCGTCTTAAGCGCATGGGCGCAAACAAATCACCTTTCTACCGTGTGGTAGTAGCAGACTCACGTGCACCACGTGATGGTCGTTTCATCGAGCAAATCGGATACTACAACCCGGTTGCTAAACCAGAAGCAGAAGTAAAACTTAACGAAGAGCTCGCTCTTAAATGGCTCGCTGAAGGTGCTAAACCATCAGACACAGTTCGTAACCTCTTCTCAAAAGCTGGTATCATGGAGAAATTCCACAACGCGAAACTCGCGAAGTAAGACATTTGGAGGTGAGCGAAAGCTTACCTCCTTTTTGTTGCAGAAAAATAGAAGAATGACGATTTTAAAGGAAGGAAGTGAAGAAGATGCAATGGTTAGAAGTCGCGAAAATCGCGAATACACACGGTCTAAAGGGAGAATTGAAGTTACTTGCGAGTACCGATTTTCCGGAAGAACGCTTTAAAGTCGGAAATGACGTATTTCTCGAGACGGAGGGGACGTATGTACCGCTGACGGTGAGCAGTTACCGGAAACATAAACAATTCGTCATGGTGACCTTCAAAGGAATGCATCACATCAACGACGTCGAAAAGTATAAAGGGATGAAACTTTTCGTGCAGCCGGAAGTCTTACAAGAGCTCGGAGAAAATGAATATTACTACCACGAAATCATCGGTTGCGACGTCTATGACGGAGATGAGAAAATCGGGGTCGTCTCGGAAATCTTAGAGACCGGAGCAAACGATGTCTGGACGATTAAACGTCCGGGAAAAAAAGACGTCTTGATTCCGTACATCGAACAAGTCGTCGCGTCGATCGATGTGCAAGAAAAGCGGATTCAAATCACACCATTACCTGGATTGATTGAAGGATGAACATCAAAGTCTTGACGCTTTTTCCAGATATGTTCACAGCACTCGATCATTCAATCGTCGGACGGGCACAAGAAGATGCGCGGATACATCTCGAGTACATTAACTTCCGAGACTATTCGACGAATCGACATGGGCGCGTCGATGATTCTCCTTACGGGGGTGGTGCTGGGATGTTGTTGACGCCGCAACCTGTTTTTGACGCTGTTGCGGCCTTGCCGAAAGCGAACCGTCGCATCGTTGCGATGACACCGACAGGACAGCGGTTTAATCAAGCAGTAGCGGAAGAATGGGCGCAGGAATCGGAACTTGTTTTCTTATGTGGACATTATGAAGGATTTGATCAACGGATTCATGACGAACTGGTGACGGATGAAGTGTCGCTTGGAGACTTCGTTTTGACGGGAGGGGAATTAGCTGCGATGACGATGATTGATGCCGTCGTCCGTTTGTTACCTGATGTCCTCGGCAAGTCGGCCAGTCATGAAGACGATTCATTTTCGACCGGATTGCTCGAATACCCCCATTATACCCGTCCTGCCGACTATAACGGATTAAGGGTACCGGACGTCTTATTATCCGGGAATCATGCAAAAATCGAGCAGTGGCGAAGACAGCAAGCCTTGAAGCGGACGCTCGAGCGACGTCCTGATTTACTCGAGACAGCCGAGCTGTCCGCAAGTGATTTAAAGTACCTTCAGTCAATTTCAGGATTGTCAAAAGAATGAAATTGTGATAAGTTAAAACATGTGGCAAAAGCCACCTATTAACGATGTTCCGCTGTTGGATGCAATAAGCAAATGAAGATAAGAACATTGGTGAAAAAAGGAGAAATCATTCATGAACACACAACAATTGTTCCGTGAAATTACACAAGAACAAATCAAGTCAGACGTCCCTTCGTTCCGTCCTGGGGATACAGTCCGTGTACACGTTAAAGTCGTCGAGGGTACGCGTGAGCGGATCCAGCTTTTCGAAGGCGTAGTCATCAAACGTCACGGTGGCGGCATCAGTGAAACTTTCACAGTCCGTAAGATTTCTTACGGAGTTGGCGTAGAGCGTGCTTTCCCGCTCCACTCACCACGTGTTGCACAAGTCGAAGTCGTTCGTTACGGTAAAGTCCGTCGTGCGAAACTTTACTACCTCCGTAACCTTCGTGGTAAAGCGGCGCGTATTAAAGAAGTTCGTCGTTAATCATGTGAAAAAGTGGCTTGTCCTCGGACAAGCTTCTTTTTTTTATCGTTTATGCGTATACTAAGTCTAGGTTAAAGATTTAATCAAAGGAGTGGAACGCGTGAAGGAGTTATTTAGTTGGGTAAAGGCGCTTGTCGTAGCGCTCGTGATTGCGTTCATCATCCGAACGTTTCTATTCGTCCCGGTCATCGTGGACGGCGAGTCGATGATGCCGACACTGCACAATTCAGACCGGATGGTCGTCAATAAGGTTCCCTATTACTTTAATGAACCAGAGCGTGGCGATATCGTCGTCTTCCATGCGACGGAAACACGTGACTATATTAAACGTGTCATCGCTGTCCCAGGCGATACGCTGTACTACAAGGATGATATGCTGTATATCAACGATAAAAAAGTGGAAGAACCATATTTAAAAGAATTTAAAGCGCAAATGAATGGTGTTCCGTTGACGGAAGACTTTACATTAGAAGAACGGACCGGCGAAACGAAAGTACCCGCCGGTAAAGTATTCGTCATGGGGGACAACCGTCAAAACTCAAAAGATAGCCGTGACATCGGGTTCGTCGATGAAGATCAAATCGTCGGAACGACAAATTTCGTCTTTTATCCGTTCGGTGATTTACGATCAGTTGATTAAAAAATCATGGGCGCGTAGTAAGGTGAGTCTAGCAGAAACAGCTCCATCAACCGTGCGTTTGATGGAACAAGGTCAGGAATTGAGTAGTGTCCGCACGACACTACTTCTTTTCTTGGCTTTTTTTGCGTATACTAAGGGATGGATCGTTTCTTGAGAACGAAGTGACGGTAACTGAAGCAGGTCTTACCGCGTCACACAACATGAAGTTAGCAGTCCAGTAATATGATGAGTTGAGGTGGAATATATGACGATACAATGGTTCCCTGGTCACATGGCGAAAGCACGTCGTGAAGTCCAGGAAAAATTAAAATTAATCGACGTCGTCATCGAATTGGTCGATGCACGTCTCCCGATGTCGAGTCGCAATCCGATGGTCGAGCAAATTACGGCAGGAAAACCGCGGTTAATCGTCTTGAACAAAGCCGATATGGCTGATGCGCGTTTGACGGAGCGCTGGATGAAAGCCCTTCGTAAGGATGGAGTCGATGTCATCGCTGTCGATGCGAAACACAATAAGGGTCTCGGACAAATTCATGAAGGTGCATTACGCCTGATGAAAGAAAAACATGATCGCATGCGTGAAAAGGGACGAAATCCGAGTGCGATTCGAGCGTTGATCATCGGCATCCCGAACGTCGGGAAATCAACATTAATCAATCGCCTTGCCGGACGAAACATTGCCATCACGGGTGACCGCCCGGGTGTGACGAAACGTCAGCAATGGATCAAAATGAAGACAGGTGAGATGGAGTTGCTCGATACACCAGGTATTCTCTGGCCGAAATTCGACGATCAGTTGGTTGGCTATCGTCTAGCAGCAACAGGTGCAATCAAAGATGATATCTTAAACATCGATGACATCGCGCTGTTTGCCATCCGTGAGCTCAAATCGCGTTATCCGGAGCAATTGATGGAACGCTATCGCTTAGACGATGTGTCCGGTGAAGCCGTTGATGTACTAGAAGCAATCGGGAACAAACGAGGGTTCAATTCAGGTGGATACGTCGATTTCGAACGGACGAGCGAGATGTTGTTACATGAGCTACGGACGGAAAAAGTCGGACGTGTGACACTTGAAACAGTCGAAGAATGGGCAACAACAGCAGAATAAGACGAGCTTGGAACCTTCTCTAGAAGGTCCAAGCTTTTTTCGAAATAGGAGTGAATGTCAGATGAAGATTCAAGACTTAAGAGAACGTCTCAAAGGGATTTCACGCGAACAATTCGCAGCCATCGAACAGGATCTGATGCATGATGAACGAAAAGGAATTAGGCTGTTATTGAAACAAACAAGCCGTCGCCTCGATCTCGAAGAACAATTGCGCCTCAGTTTTATTGAACGCTCGCAGTTCGAAGAAGCTTACCGGGCACAGGGGTGGGAGAAGATTGCTGGTGTCGATGAGGTCGGGCGAGGTCCGCTTGCTGGACCTGTCGTCGCGGCAGCAGTCATCTTACCAAAAGATTTTTATCACCCCGCGTTGACGGACTCAAAACAAATGTCAAAAAAACAACGGCAACTGGCGTATCAGCATATTCGTAAAGTCGCAGAGGTCGCCATCGGCATCATCGAACCAGCAGAAATTGACCGGATCAATATTTACCAAGCCTCGAAACAGGCGATGTTACAAGCGGTGAATGGCGTGTCTGCCGAGGCATTGCTCGTCGATGCGATGGAGCTTGATCTCAATCTACCTCAAACGTCACTGATTAAAGGGGATGCGCGTAGCATCTCAATCGCAGCGGCGAGCGTCATTGCGAAGGAAACGCGTGATGCGATGATGGAGGACTATGCGAAACAGTATCCGGGATACGGGTTTGAGCAACATGCAGGGTACGGGACAGCACAGCATTTGCAGGCACTCGATACATACGGTGTGACACCGATTCATCGCAAAACGTTTAAACCGGTTCTTGATCGACTCTAGGAGGTGAATGCGCGTGCAAATCGAACATCGGGCTTTACTCCCCTTTAAGGTCATCGACCAAGCCAACATGCCGTTACGTGAAGGGGCGAATGTCGTCGGCAAAGTGCTGAAGCTCCTCCCCGATGGTTTGATGGAGTTACAAGTCGGACAACGGGTTTTAACTGCCGGAACGACGGCCGACTTGAAAGAAGGGATGTCGTACCGGTTCGTCGTGACGAGTACGGAAGGGCAACCCGTACTGAAGATTTTGTCGGAAGCTCCACAAACTGCGGCGAAACAAGTCCTTCCTTCGATGCTTGAGAGTCTCTTGCGACCAGCGTCAGAGGGAGTACCGCAGACGACGCGTACGATTTTGCAACAACTTGGCCAACGCGCGATGGAAGGATCGGGTCAAGTACTCAAACAGACAATTGTTGAGCTCATTCAGTTAGCGCGTACTGCAGAGGCAGATGGGCAAGGGTCCCTTGACCGAAAGACGAGTGATCAAATCTTGACGCAACAACTCGTTCAAGCGACGAATGAACCGGGACGCGGCATCTTTATGTTGCAACTACCACAGTTTGGTCCCTTTGAAGATGTCGATGTGACGATGGAAGCACCGTTCGACAAAAAAGAATTCAACCCGGACCATGCCCGAATCGCTTTTTATCTCAAACTGCCTCAGTTGGGCGAAATTGCGATTGACTTATTAATCACTGATCGAAAGATGGCTGTTTCCGTCTTTCATCCGGATCAACGGATTAGCGCATTCATGGACGCTTATCAACCGATGATGGAACAACGCTTAAAGGAGCAGGGATATGAGTTGATTCGTTTTGAATTGGTCGAACAAACGAAAGAGCGGGTGCCTATCGATTTGACACGTCGGAGTGGAAGGGTGGATTATCAAGCATGAAAAAAGCGATTGCCTTATCTTATGAAGAACAAATGGCAGCTCCAAAAGTCGTCGCCAAAGGTTCCGAAATCGTCGCCGAGCGGATTTTAGAAGAAGCGATCCGACACAACATTCCGATTCGGCAAGATCAAACCTTGATCACATTACTTGATGCGATTGAAGTCTCCGAACAAGTTCCGCCGGAGTTATACGGGGTCATCGCCGAGCTGTTTGCCTTTTTGTATCAGCTCGATCATGAGGGAATCACGAAAAAATAAATGCTTTCGGTCGATAACGATAGACAGCGCTTCCAATTTTAACTACAATGAAAGAGCCGAAACTAAAGGGGTTAAGGGGGATTTTTTCATGAATGTACATGAATATCAGGCAAAAGAGTTACTTCGTTCATACGGTGTACCTGTACCGAACGGAATCGCAGCATTTACGGTCGAAGAGGCTGTGGATGCAGCAGAACAATTGTCAGGCCCAATTAAAGTTGTCAAAGCACAGATTCACGCAGGGGGACGCGGTAAAGCTGGTGGTGTCAAACTAGCAAAATCGCAAGAAGAAGTAAAAGAATTCGCGACGGAGTTACTCGGCAAAACGCTCGTCACGCATCAAACAGGACCAGAAGGTAAAGTCGTTCAACGTCTTCTCGTCGAAGAAGGTTGTGCGATCGATAAGGAATACTATCTCGGGATTGTCCTTGATCGTGTGACAGGTCGTGTCGTCATCATGGGTTCAAGTGAAGGCGGAATGGATATTGAAGAAGTGGCAGAAGCGACTCCTGAAAAAATCATCAAGGAAATCGTTGATCCAGCAGTCGGACTTCAAGCTTTCCAAGCACGTAAATTAGCGTTCGCAATGGGTGTACCCGTTAAACTCGTTAACAAATTCGTTGGTATGGTGACGAAACTCTACACGTTCTTCGTTGAAAAGGATTGCTCAATCGCTGAAATCAATCCACTCGTCACAACAAAAGACGGTGATGTCGTTGCACTTGACGCGAAGTTGAACTTCGATTCGAATGCGTTGTATCGTCATGCGGACATCGTCGCACTCCGTGATGAAACGGAAGAAGATCCACGTGAAGTCGAAGCTTCAAAAAGCGATTTGAACTACATCGCGCTTGATGGGAATATCGGCTGTCTCGTTAATGGCGCAGGTCTTGCGATGGCAACGATGGACATCATCAAACACTTCAGTGGCGATCCGGCCAACTTCCTCGATGTAGGTGGCGGCGCGACGAAAGAGAAAGTAACAGAAGCGTTCAAATTGATTCTCTCAGATGATAACGTCAAAGGAATTTTTGTCAACATCTTCGGCGGCATCATGAAGTGTGATGTCATCGCGGAAGGGATCGTTGCAGCAACAAAAGAAGTCGGCTTAGAGTTACCACTCGTCGTTCGTCTTGAAGGAACAAACGTTGACGCAGGGAAACAAATTCTCAAAGATTCAGGTCTAGCGATTACAGCAGCTACATCAATGGCAGACGGCGCAGAAAAAATCGCTGCGCTCGTGAAGTAAGGGGGAGCTAAGGATGAGTATTTGGGTAAACGAATCAACAAAAGTGATCATTCAAGGAATTACAGGTAATCAAGGGATGTTCCACGGTGAACAAATGATTGATTACGGAACGAACCTCGTCGGTGGTGTCACACCAGGTAAAGGCGGAACAGAAGTGCTCGGTGGCGTGCCTGTCTTTGATACGGTTGCGCAAGCAGTCGCTAAAACAGGGGCAAATGCATCGATTATCTATGTACCACCAGCATTCGCTGCGGATGCAATCATGGAAGCAGCGGATTCAGACATCGCTCTCATCATCTGTATCACAGAAGGAATTCCCGTTCTTGATATGGTAAAAGTAAAACGTTATCTTGACGGAAAACCAGTTCGTTTGATTGGTCCGAACTGTCCTGGCGTTATCACACCAGGTGTCGCGAAACTTGGCATCATGCCTGGTTACATCCACACACCAGGTCATGTCGGAATCGTTTCACGTTCTGGGACATTGACGTATGAAGCGGTGCACCAATTGACGACGGCTGGAATCGGTCAATCGACTGCTGTCGGTATCGGTGGTGATCCTGTCAACGGGACAGACTTCATCGACACGCTCAAAGCGTTCAATGAAGATCCTGAAACAAAAGCGGTCATCATGCTTGGTGAAATCGGTGGTACGGCAGAAGAAGAAGCGGCTGAGTGGGTCAAAGCCAACATGACGAAGCCGGTCATCGGATTCATCGGTGGACAAACTGCTCCTGAGGGCAAACGTATGGGTCATGCGGGTGCCATCATCTCAGGTGGTAAAGGTACGGCATCGGAAAAAATCAAGACACTTCGTGCAAATGGTATCGAAGTCGCAGACTCTCCGGCAGTCATTGGTGAAACGTTAATTCGTGTCATCAAAGATGCTGGTATCTACGATCAATGTGTCACGGGTTCAACGGTCAAATAAAAATGTCGAGAGCTGTCCTGAAGATTCAGGACGGCTTTCTTCTATATAAAAGGAGTGTATGTTAATGGAGCGAGAATGGTACGTCCGATTTGCAGCATGTCGTGTTCCTTATCCGATTGTCGCCTTAGTAGAACAATATGGTATTTTATCGGTCGCTGATCTTCCGACAAATGCCGAGAGTAAAAAGCGATATCAAGCAGCTCTTTCACTCGAACACCTCCCGTCTCAGTTACTTGTCCCGACCGATCCCGAGTTCCCGCAACAGTTACTCCACATACCACGACCGATTTACGGTCTGTATTACGTAGGCGATTCGTCGCTTCTGCGTCATCCTTTAATCAGCATCATCGGTAGCCGAACCCCATCCCCGTCCCATAAAGAACGTCTATCGTTCTTACGCCCGTTTTTTAATTCCCCTTTCGTCACTGTCTCTGGTGGAGCTTACGGGATTGATTCCCTCGTCCATCGCCTTTCCTTGAAGTATGACCAACCAACCATCGCCGTCATGGCAACAGGACTCGATTCTCTTTATCCGAAACAACACGCGGCCCTCTTTGATCGCATCGCACAAGCTGGTTTGTTGCTCTCCGAGTACCCTCCTGAGACCCCCATTCAAAAATTCCAATTTTTAGAACGTAATCGCATCATCGCTGGATTATCATCAGCCCTCGTCATCGTCGAAGCAGCGTTGAAAAGCGGAACGATGAATACAGCAGGACACGCTCTGGACCAAGGAAAAGACGTCTATTGCTTGCCGGGTTGTCCGACTGAAAAAATGTTTTGTGGAACGAATCAATTGATTGCGGAAGGGGCGATTCCGCTCCTGAATCCGGAAGAAGTTTCAAAAAGTATCTTGATGGACGTTGACAAATGGGAATCGAGACTACTATGATAAGTGAGATTAAAATACGAGTACGCCTCTAATAGGGAGCGATTGCAATGGCAAAATATTTAGTAATCGTCGAATCACCTGCAAAGGCAAAAACCATCAAACGTTATCTCGGTTCGAACTATACCGTGAAAGCATCGATGGGGCATGTCATCGATTTGCCAAAAAGCCAAATGGGTGTCGACGTCGAACATGACTATGAACCAAAATATATTACGATTCGTGGTAAAGGTCCGGTCTTGAAAGAATTGAAAACTGCTGCTAAAAAAGCACAAAAAATCTATCTCGCGGCCGACCCTGACCGTGAAGGGGAAGCGATCGCTTGGCATTTAGCGAAAGCCCTCGGTGTCGATGAATCGACAGAGTGTCGGGTCGTCTTCAATGAAATCACAAAAGACGCCATCAAGGATTCGTTCAAGAAACCCCGCAAGATCAACTATGATCTTGTCGACGCGCAACAAGCGCGGCGTATTTTGGACCGTCTTGTTGGGTACAGCATGAGTCCGTTACTTTGGAAGAAAATTAAAAAAGGATTGTCTGCGGGACGTGTTCAATCGGTTGCCGTGAAGATGATTATTGATCGGGAACAAGAAATCAATGCCTTTTTACCAGAAGAGTATTGGACGATTAAACTGGAGCTTGATGCGAACGGTGAAAAACTTGAAGCAAACTTTTATGGCGTCGACGGTAAAAAACGTGAACTCCATTCTGAAGAAGATGTCAACGAGGTGTTGGCAAAACTTTCAGAATCCTTTACGGTCGACTCGGTAACGAAGAAAGAGCGCAAACGTAATCCAGCGTTACCGTTTACAACGAGTTCGCTCCAGCAAGAAGCGGCACGTAAGCTTAATTTCCGGGCGAAGAAAACGATGATGATTGCCCAACAACTCTACGAGGGAATCGAGTTAGGGAAAGAAGGGACAATCGGTTTGATTACGTATATGCGTACCGATTCGACACGAACGTCTGAAACAGCGAACCTCGAAGCGCATGGTTTCATCGAAAATGCGTACGGAAAAGAATACATCGCCAGTGAAAAACGTAAAGAGAAAAAATCGGCCAATTCACAGGATGCGCACGAAGCAGTTCGTCCGACGTCAACGATGCGTGACCCTCAACTCGTTAAATCGTATTTGTCGCGAGACCAGTTCCGACTGTATAAACTCATTTGGGAACGATTCGTCGCCAGTCAAATGGCACCGGCGATTTTAGACACGGTCAAAGTTGATTTGAATTCGAACGATGTCATGTTCCGGGCGAACGGTTCGACGGTCAAATTCCCTGGTTTCATGAAAGTCTACATCGAGGATACAGATGATGAAGCAGTGACGGACGTCAAAGAAGGACTCTTACCACCACTCGAAGACGGTGAAGTCTTGCAACAGGAATCGATTGACCCGAAACAACACTTCACGCAGCCACCGCCACGCTATACAGAGGCACGTTTAGTACGAGCGATGGAAGAACTCGGGATTGGTCGTCCGTCGACATACGCTCCAACACTCGACACGATTCAAAAACGAGGGTACGTGACGCTCGAAGAAAAGAAATTCTTACCGACTGAACTCGGAGAGCTCGTCATTGATATGATTAGTGATTATTTCCAAGAATTCATCACGGTTCAATTCACGGCAGACATGGAAGCGTTGCTTGATGCGATTGAAAAAGGCGACATGCAGTGGACGGAAGTCGTCGATCCGATTTATAAATCATTCGCGAAACGTTTGACGCGGGCGGAAGCAGAAATCGAGAAAATTGAAATCAAAGATGAACCAGCCGGAGAAGATTGCGAAGTATGCGGTCATGCGATGGTCATCAAGATGGGACGGTACGGCAAGTTCATGGCGTGCTCAAACTTCCCGGAATGCCGAAACACGAAGCCGATCCAAGTCGAGATTGGGGTCAAGTGTCCGACATGTGGTACAGGGGACATCGTCGAACGTCGCAGCAAAAAAGGCCGGTTGTTCTATGGGTGTTCAAATTATCCGGAGTGCGAATTCGTCTCATGGGATAAGCCGGTCGAAGAGCCGTGTCCCGTCTGTAGCAGTATGATGGTACAAAAGAAAATCAAGAACGGTGTAAAAGTAGAATGTACATCTTGTGGACATCATGAAACGCGCATCGATCAAGAGCAAGAGGAGGAGTGACCGTTGAAACGAGTAACGGTAATTGGCGCCGGGCTCGCAGGCTCTGAAGCAGCATGGCAGCTTGCGAAGCGAGGCGTCCAAGTAGATTTATATGAAATGCGACCGGTGAAGCAGACCCCTGCCCACCATACCGATCAATTTGCAGAGCTCGTCTGTTCGAATTCCTTACGTGCGAATCAATTGACGAATGCAGTTGGTGTATTAAAAGAAGAGATGCGTCAATTAGACTCTCTCATCATGAAAGCGGCTGATTTAGCGAGTGTCCCTGCAGGGGGCGCACTCGCTGTCGATCGGCATGACTTCGCAGGCTATGTGACAGAAACACTGAAGAATCATCCGAACGTCACGGTCCATCATGAAGAGCTTGAAGCGATTCCGGATGGTCCGACGATCGTTGCAACTGGACCACTTACGAGTGCTGCGTTATCTGAATCACTCAAACAGTTCACGGGAGAAGATTATCTGTATTTCTTCGATGCGGCAGCACCGATTCTCGATGGGGATACGATTGATCGAGACAAGGTCTACCTCAAGTCACGCTACGATAAAGGAGAAGCCGCGTACTTGAACTGTCCGATGACAAAAGAAGAGTTTACGCATTTCCATAATGAGCTGATTGCGGCAGAAGTCGTTCCGCTGAAAGAATTTGAAAAAGAAATTTACTTCGAGGGCTGTATGCCATTTGAAGTACTCGCTTCACGCGGACCAAAAACATTGTTGTTCGGACCAATGAAACCGGTCGGTCTTGAAGACCCGAAAACAGGCGAACGTCCTTACGCAGTCGTTCAGCTTCGTCAAGATAACTCGGCTGGAACACTCTTCAACCTCGTCGGTTTCCAAACGCACTTGAAGTGGGGCGAGCAAAAACGGATCATCCGTTTGATTCCTGGTTTAGAAAATGCCGAAATCGTCCGGTATGGTGTCATGCACCGGAATACGTTCGTCAATTCACCGAACTTATTGCAAGCGACGTATCAAACACGGACACGACATGATTTATTCTTTGCTGGTCAAATGACAGGGGTCGAAGGATATGTCGAGTCAGCAGCATCCGGTTTGACGGCAGGGATCAATGCGGCACGGTTAGTGAATGAAGTAGAACCAATCGCGTTCCCGAAAGAGACGATGATGGGGGCGATGGCGCACTACATCACGACGACGGAAGGAAAGAACTTCCAACCGATGAACGCGAACTTTGGACTTGTTCCCGGGCTCGTCGGTCATCCAGTCCGAATGAAGAAACCTGAGAAATATGCGCTCCTCGCAGAACGAGCGTTAGAAGCCATCAAAGACTTTACCGATATGTAAAGAGGATGGGGGAAAAGCCGCAGAAACAGCGGACTTTTCCCCCATTTCTTAATTTTTCATAAAAGCGTGATAATTTCGTCATTTTTTCGGTTTTTGGTCTATTGTCAGACTACTTGCGGTGTGCTATGCTAAGGTCGATTCGAGAACACATGGTCAGGAGGAGGCTCGGAAATGGGATTAGACTCAGAGTTTGAGCGGCTGCGGAAAGACTTTTTGCGGTACGTGCATATCGAACGTCAACTATCTCCGAATACGGGTCGCTCATATGATCAAACCCTTCGACAATACGCCGCTTTTTGCCTCGATCATCAACTACGATCGATTGAATTGGCAACTGCACGGCGTTATTTGTATGCACTCTACGAGCAACAAGCTTCAAAATCGACAATTGCCCAAAAAGTATCATGCTTGAAGCAATTTGGTCGCTTTTTGACGCGCGACACGGATGCAGTCAACCCGTTTGAAGGATTGAAAGCGCCCAAACGTGCCCAATCGTTACCGACCTTTTTAGTTCCATCTGAATACGAACGATTTTTAGAAGCCTTTCGAACGGAAGATACACTAGGCAACCGAAATGTCGCAATGATTGAACTGCTCTATGCGACCGGGATGCGTGTCAGTGAGTTGGCAGGACTAAATCTTCAAGATTTAGATCAAGACTTAGAGTATGTCCATGTATATGGAAAAGGTCGTAAGGAACGCATCACGCCGATGGGTTCTTTCGCTAGACGGACGTTGCAGGTTTACTTGCAAGAGCGTCGAGGAAAAGATGAAAAGGAACAGGCTGTGTTCGTTTCGAAATCGGGACGACGACTGACGACAGACGGTATTCGTAAAATCTTAAAAAAAGGCGATCATTTGCTTTCGAAACATGTGACGCCGCACGCACTTCGACATAGCTTCGCGACAGACCTGTTAGAGAGAGGGGCGGACCTTCGGGCGGTTCAGGAACTCTTAGGTCATGCCTCTCTATCGACGACGGGACAATATACTCATGTAACGACGGAGCGGTTGCGTCATGTTTATCAGCAAGCGCATCCGCGTGCCTAAGGGAGGAAACGGAATGTTTCATGCAACGACGATTTTTGCGATTCAACATAATGGTCAATCCGCGATGAGTGGAGATGGTCAGGTGACATTTGGTAATCAAGTCATCATGAAGAAAAGTGCAAAGAAAGTAAGACGCCTTTATGGGGGAAAAGTGATTGCAGGATTTGCTGGAAGTGTAGCAGATGCCTTTACGCTGTTTGAGAAGTTTGAAGCGAAGCTAGAGATGTATAATGGTAATCTCCAACGTGCCGCAGTCGAGCTAGCAAAAGAATGGCGCGGCGACAAAATGTTACGTCAACTCGAAGCATTGCTACTCGTCATGGACGGGACACATTTACTGCTCGTTTCCGGAAATGGTGAAGTCATCGAACCGGATGATGGAATTCTTGCAATCGGTTCAGGCGGTAATTACGCGCTTGCTGCTGGTCGAGCATTGGCACGTCACGCTGGACAGATGTCAGCAGAAGAAATCGCACGAGCCGCTCTTGAAACAGCCGGAGAGCTCTGCGTGTTCACGAATGATCAAATTGTTTTAGAGACGATTGGAGGAAGTGCAGATGCATGAATTGACACCAAAACAAATCGTAGCCAAATTAGATGAACACGTCGTTGGACAATCGGATGCGAAACGCGCCGTCGCAATCGCACTTCGTAATCGGTACCGTCGCCAATTACTCGACCCGGCATTACGCGACGAAGTAACACCTAAAAATATTTTGATGATTGGACCGACTGGAGTCGGAAAGACGGAAATCGCAAGACGTCTAGCAAAACTCGTTCGCGCACCATTCGTTAAGATCGAAGCGACGAAATTCACAGAAGTCGGATACGTCGGTCGTGACGTTGAATCAATGGTTCGTGATTTAGTCGAAGCTTCACTCCGTCTTGTCAAAGATGAGAAGAAAGAAGCGTTAAAAGATCGAGCAGAAGCCGTTGCGAACGAACGGATCGTGGATGCGTTAGTCGGAAAAAAATCGACGTCGGGTCTTGGTGGTGGAAGTAATCCATTCGAAATGTTGTTTGGTGGTAATCAAGCACAACCTGAACAAGAAACAGCGAATGATACGGCGGACCGCTCGGTCATTCGTCAACAATTAATCAGTGGTCAACTAGAAGACCGCATGATTGATGTCGACGTCGAAGAGCGCCAAATGGATTTATTTTCGGGACAACAAGGGATGGAAGGCTTATCAAACCTACAAGATATGCTAGGTCAAGTCATGCCGAAGAAAACGAAAAAAAGACAACTGACCGTCAAAGAAGCACGACCGATTTTGACTGCTGAAGAAGCGGAACGTTTACTTGACTTAAACGAAGTCCATGACGAAGCCGTTCGACGTGCGGAGCAAATGGGGATCATCTTCGTCGATGAAATCGATAAAATTGCAACGAAAGGTCAAGATAGCGCCGGCGTTTCACGCGAAGGTGTCCAGCGAGATATCTTACCAATCGTCGAAGGCTCTACCGTCGTGACGAAATACGGCTCGGTCAAAACGGACCATATGTTGTTTATCGCCGCAGGAGCGTTCCATATGGCGAAGCCGTCTGATCTCATTCCAGAGTTACAAGGACGTTTCCCGATTCGAGTCGAGTTGGATAGTTTAACGGAAGAAGACTTCGTCAAGATTTTGACAGAACCGAATCAAGCGTTACTGAAACAATACAAAGCGTTGCTTGGAGCAGAACAGGTCCACGTCACCTTTACCGAGGATGCGATTCGTCAAATCGCGCGGATTGCTGCTCAGGTCAATGATGAAACTGATAATATCGGTGCACGACGTTTATATACAATCATGGAACGGGTGTTAGAGGAACTATCCTTTGAAGCGGCAGATATGCCAGAGTCGGATGTTACGATCACACCACAATATGTAATGGACCGAGTTGGAAAAGTAGCAGATGATCGTGACTTAAGTCAGTTCATCTTATAAGTGGAGGAAGAAAATCATGAATTTATTGGCAAAAACACGAAAGCTTAATACGATGTTACAACAGGAAGCTAGTACACATGTAGACTTTAAAATTATGGCGGAACGGTTAAGTGAAGTCATGGAGTCGAATACATTCATCGTTAGCCGCCGTGGGAAATTACTCGGTATTGCCATCAAGCAACAAATTGAGAATGCACGAATTCGTGGATTCCTCGAAGAACGTCAATTCCCAGAAGACTACACAAAACGTTTATTTAACGTCATGGAAACGACAGCGAATATTACGATTGATAGTGAACATACGGCATTCCCGATTGATAATCGTGATACGTTCGAATCATCAAAAACAACAATCGTTCCAATCATCGGAGGCGGCGAACGCTTAGGGACACTCGTCCTCGGACGAATGGTCGATGATTTCGACGAAGAAGATCTCGTCCTAGCAGAATATGGAGCGACGGTAGTCGGTATGGAGATTCTTCGAGAGAAAGCACATGAAGCTGAGGATAAAGCACGTAAAAAAGCTGTCGTCCAAATGGCAATCAACTCGTTATCATATTCAGAGCTTGAAGCAATCGAGCATATTTTTGAAGAACTCGACGGCAATGAAGGATTACTCGTCGCATCAAAAATTGCAGACCGTGTCGGGATTACACGTTCCGTCATCGTCAATGCACTGCGCAAGCTTGAAAGTGCGGGTGTCATCGAATCGCGTTCACTCGGTATGAAAGGGACGTATATCAAAATCTTAAACGATAATTTCCTTTATGAATTAGAACGGATTAAATCAAACTAAACAACGAAAACTGGAATCAATCAAGAAGACCTAGTAAATACTAGGTCTTCTTTTCTTATATAGGTATTATTTATCATTTTTATAAGAAAAGGTAATAAAAAACAGAAATTTAACATCTCATTACCCTGATTTTCAAAAAACTTCTTTCCAAACATTGACCTATTTGTTTCAATTATTTCAGAAGTGTTACTAATGATTACGAAAAAACTAAATACTCGATATAAAATCAAGTGGAGGTTAAGGCATGAATTGGTTAGGCTCAGATTATTCACTCATGACACAAGCCGTCGATCGGACGGTTGCAGCTCAAAAAGTAATCTCAACGAATATTGCGAATGTGGATACACCCGGATACAAAGCAAAACGCCTCGTTTTTGGTGATGTATTGAATTCAGAGATGAAAATGAGTTTACAACGACATGCGACGATTAATACTTCAGGAACGGTCGTCGAACAAAGCACATCGATGCGAAATGATGGAAATGGCGTCGATATTGACCTTGAGATGTCTGAATTATCACGCAATCAAATTGAATATGAAGCGCTAGTCGAACAATTGAATCGTAAATTCTCTGGTATTCAATCTGTTATTCGAGGAGGGCGATAAAGATGACGATGTTCTCAGGATTTCATACATCCGCTACAGGATTAACAGCGCAGCGGCTCCGACTCGATACGGTATCAGCAAACATCGCCAATGCTCAAACGACACGAGGCGAACTCGTGAATGGAGAATGGCAACCGTATGCACGAAAATTAGCCGTATTAAAAGAAACAGGTAACGGCGTCACAGTCAGTGAAATCCGGAAGGATCAAGAGCCGTTTAAATTAGAGTACAATCCAAACCACCCAGATGCAGACGAACTTGGCTATGTAAAAATGCCGAACGTGGATTTATTGAAGGAAATGGTCGATATGATGGGCGCGACCCGCTCGTATGAAGCAAACGTCACGGCGCTGAATGCGACAAAGGCGATGTTAGTAAAAGCGATGGAAATCGGTAAATAACGAGGAGATGACATCATGGCAATTCAACCTATTCAAGGGATGCAACAAATGGTCTTACCATCACAATCAGTCGCTAAGGCGTCCCCAGGAGATTTTAGCGATGTGCTAAGCCAAGCCATTAACGGCTTGAACGACGCGCAACAAGCATCCTCACAAGCACGTGTGGACCTTGCGACAGGGAAGACAACGGATCTACATAACATCATGATTAAAACAGAAGAAGCATCGCTTTCTATGCAACTCGCCATTGAAGTCCGGAATAAAGGGATTGAGGCATACCAAGAAATGATGCGTATGCAACTGTGACTGCTAAGGAAAGCGTGGGAGATGTTTGATGAACGAACGGCTAAAGGCGCGTTTTAGCGCAATCAACACGACATGGAACGAATGGTCACTCACAAAAAAAGCGACCATCATCGGTATTACCTTAATCATTTTATCAGCTCTTATTGCTGCCATCATTTGGTTGTCGACACCGACAATGACGCCATTGTATTCAAAACTATCACCGCAAGAGGCTGGACAAGTCACTGAAAAATTAAATGAAGATGGCGTTCGTTCGGAAGTTGTGACAGCTTCAGACGGAGTGACGATTCTTGTACCGGAGGCGAATGCGGAAAATTTGAAAGTAGAGTTGGCTACTGCTGGCATACCGAAGTCCGGTCAAATCGATTATTCATTCTTCAGTGAAAATGCCGGGTTTGGTACGACTGACAAGGAAATGAATATTTTAGAGCGCGATACGATGCAGACTGAACTTGAGAACTTGATTACGCAAGTAAACGGGATTGATGCAGCGAAGGTAATGATTACACTTCCTGAAAAAAGCGTCTTTTTATCAGACGCCGAAGAGACGTCAACCGTATCGGTTGTGTTAACGTCAAGCGCTGGGAGTGATTTGAATCAACAGACTGTACAAGGTCTTTACCACCTAATCGCAAAAAGTATTCCTAATTTGAAAGAAGAAAATATTACAATCATGGATCAGTACTTTACGTACTACGAACCGGGCCAGGGAACACAGACGGCTGGGGGCGCAGATCCGATGCAATTAAAGAAAACAACGGAAAATGATTTACGAAAACAAATTCAACAAATGTTATCCGTCGTTCTCGGACCACAAAAAGCGCTCGTGTCAGTCACGGCAGACGTCGATGTCACACAGCGCCAAGAAGAACAAAAACTAGTCGAACCCGTTGACCCTGATAAAATCGAGGGGATTGTAACTTCGGCAGAAAAGGTTGCCGAAGCCTACACGGGTGCAGCGAATGAAGGAACAGCCGGTACTGGTGAAAATGAGACCATCAACTTCCCGGCCGGTACAGGAACGACAGGTGATACGAGTGAGAAAACGCACGATATCATCAATTATGAAGTAAACCGGATTACGAAACAGATTACGGGAGCACCTTATGAAATACGTGATTTAGGTATTCAAGTCATCGTTGAACCACCAAAAGGTCAAGCTCAAATCGATCCGCAACTTCAAACGGACCTTCAAACGATGCTCTACTCGATTATTCGGACGTCCATCACGAAAACGGATGCAAAAGCGACGTTGACGGATGCCGAATTGACGAACAAGGTCGTCGTCATGTCCCGACCGTTCGCTGAAACACCAACACAAAAAGCGACGACTACAGTCACGCCGATGTGGGTTTGGTTCGCGCTTGGTGCAGCAGCACTGATCGTCATCGGCGCCATCTTCATGATGATGCGACGACGTCGTACGACGGAAGTCGAAGAATTAGAAGAATGGACACCAATCGAAACAGAGATTCCAGAACTATCGACAGAAGATACGAGTGGCGGAGCAGTCAAACGGAAACAGCTTGAAAAATTAGCATCCTCAAATCCAGATGAATTTGCGAAGTTATTACGCACATGGTTAGCGGAGGATTGATGAGATGAAGAAACTAGATATGAATAGTCGTGAGAAAGCAGCGATCTTGATGATTTCGTTAGGTCCAGAAGTGGCGGCGAACGTCTACAAACATTTGACTGAGGAAGAAATGGAATGGTTGACACTCCAAATTTCGAGCATGAAACGAATTGATCCTGAAGAAAAACTAGAAGTACTCGAAGAATTTCATGAGTTGGCAACGGCGCAAAACTACATTACGCAAGGTGGTATCGGCTTTGCGAAAAATGTGCTTGAAAAAGCATTAGGTGAAGAAAAAGCGATGGAATTGATTCATCGATTAACTTCGACCTTGCAAGTCCGGCCGTTCGAGTTTGCCCGTAAAGCAGATCCGAAGCAATTATTGAACTTCATTCAAAACGAACATCCACAGACGATTGCACTCGTCTTGGCACATCTCGACCCGGGAAAGTCCGGTCAGATTCTTTCGGAGCTTCCAGCTGAGGCGCAATCGGATGTAGCACGACGAATTGCAACGATGGACCGAATGAACCCGGAAATCATCAGCGAAGTCGAACAGATTCTTGAGCGGAACTTATCTCAAGCCGGTATGCAAGATTATGCGCAGTCTGGTGGTATCGAGGCAGTCGTTCAAGTATTGAACGGTGTCGATCGGACGACGGAACGGACAATCCTCGATACGCTCGAAATTCAGGATCCGGAACTCGCCGAAGAAATCAAAAAACGGATGTTTGTCTTCGAAGATATTGTCACACTCGATGCACGAGCAATCCAACGAATTATCCGCGAAGTTTCAAACGAAGATTTGTTGCTTGCGCTTAAAGTCTCTTCGGACGATGTCAAAGAAATGGTGTACCGAAACATGTCTCAGCGAATGGTCGAATCGTTCAAAGAAGATATGGAATTCATGGGACCCGTCAGATTGCGCGATGTCGAAGAAGCTCAAAGCCGAATCGTCGGAATCATTCGTCGCCTAGAGGATATGGGTGAAATCGTCGTCGCACGTGGTGGAGGAGATGATATCGTTGTCTAACGTCATTAAACGACAAATTGTCATCGAAGGTCATCAGCGCACAATTCTTCATCAAGAAGAGCGAGCGATCGAACGGGATGCCGAGCCGAGTATTTCTTATGAGGCGTTGATGGCAAAAGGTCAAAATGAGCTCGACGAGCAACTTCAGCTGATGCGTCAACAAGAAGAAGCGCGTCGACAGGCTTTTGAACAGGAACGTGAAATGGCTTTACAGGAAGCGAAGGAACAAGGCTATCAAGCGGGTTATGAGCGAGGGCAGCAAGACGGACTAGACGCTTATGCACGAAAACTCGAGGAAACGAATCAATTTGCAATGCGTCTTGAGCAGATGCAGACGGACCGCTTGTTAGCGATGGAAGATGAATTATGTGCATTGTCACTTCAAGTGACCCATCATTTTTTAGAAAAATTACATGATACAGATGAGGAAGCACTCTATCAATCGATTCACCAATTGATTATTCAGTTCCGTGACCGTGAAAAGATCATTGTTTACACGTCTGCAGAAGATTTTGAACGGGTTGTATTACTGGATGAACGTCTACATACGATTTTAGGTGGTGCTGCGACAATCAGCTTACGGATTGATCCGGAACTCGCGCCTCGCGATTTCCGGATCGATTCAGAAAATGGAGCGATTACGGGCGGGCTTACTTCTAGTTATGAGGCATTGATTAACCAGGTGACTGAGGTGCTACAAGATGTATAACGTGAAGCAGTTGCAAGCGGCCGTTCGAGATATTCGGACGGATGACTTAGTCCGGCATTCCGGTAAAGTCGTGCAAGTAATCGGTTTAATGATTGAATCACGAGGACCGACGGCAGTCGCAATCGGGGAACGGTGTTTGATTCAACTGCACCGAGGTCAAGAAATCGAAGCAGAGGTTGTCGGCTTCCGAGAAGGGCACGTCTTATTGATGCCTTACGGTGAAACGACAGCAATTGCACCAGGATCAATCGTCATCGCAACAGGAAAACCACTTCACGTACCCGTCGGTGAGGAACTGATCGGGAAAGTATTAGATGGATTAGGTCGAGCACTTGATGGTGAGGAGTTGACTCACCTCCGGACAACATCAATCGTGCGAAAACCACCGAGTCCACTTGAACGACCACGTATCAATGAAGTGTTGTCGACAGGTATCCGCGCCATTGATGGTCTGTTGACAGTCGGTCAAGGGCAACGCGTCGGTTTGTTTGCCGGGTCTGGTGTCGGGAAATCAACACTGCTCGGAATGATTGCAAAACGTTCGACTGCTGACATCAATGTGATCGCCTTGATTGGAGAGCGAGGGCGGGAAGTGAAAGAGTTCATCGAAGCGGAGTTGGGCGAAGAAGGGATGAAGCGTTCCATCATCGTCGTCGCGACGAGTGACCAACCACCGCTTGTCCGTTTAAAAGGAGCCTATACGGCGACAGCAATCGCAGAATACTTTCGGGATCAAGGTAAGAATGTCGTCTTGATGATGGACTCCGTTACGCGGTTCGCGATGGCGCAACGTGAAATCGGTCTGGCGACAGGAGAACCGCCTGCTTCAAAAGGATACACGCCGAGTGTATTCGCTCTACTACCTCAGTTACTCGAACGAAGCGGAAAGACGACAGCCGGGTCGATTACAGCTTTTTATACCGTACTCGTCGATGGAGACGACATGAACGAACCGATTGCGGATGCAGTCCGCGGGATTTTAGATGGTCACTTTGTCCTTGATCGAAGTTTGGCGAACAAAGGGCAGTATCCGGCGATTCATGTTTTACGTTCGATTAGCCGGGTTATGAATCAAATCACATCGACGGAACATAAAGACAGTGCGATCGTCTTTCGGCAATTGCTCTCGACATACTTAGATGCAGAAGACTTGATCAATATCGGTGCATATAAAAGTGGGACAAACCCTGAAATCGATCGTGCCGTCGAAAAATATCCGGAATTAATCGGCTTTTTGAAGCAACGTGTTGAAGAAGGAAGTCAATTTGAAGAAGCCATGAACCGTTTAATCACGACGATTCGCTAAGGAGGAAAAGGCATGAAAACAATATATGAGCGAATCATTCCTTTAGCCGAGGTGGAGAAAGATCGTGTATCGAAACAAACGGCTGAAAAAAAGAAACGCTACGAGATTGAAGTCGAAAAGTTGTATCACCTGCTCGTTCGTTACGAAACATTTTTGAAGGCACAAAATGAGACGGGTACCGTCGAATTACTCGCTTCTCAATACCGTGAACGTGCGCGTGACGTCGTCAAACAGCAAATCGAACGTCAACAATTATATGTCACTCAAGCAAAAAATCAGTATGAACGCGCACAAGTCGATTTAAAAGAAGCGATGATTGAGGAAAAGAAGTTCACGCGTCTTCAGGCGAATCAACTAGAAGAAGCACGGCAAATCAATGCACTACTCGAACAAAATCAATTAGATGAACTGGCACTGTTACAGTTTGGAAGAGGGCGGACATCATAAGTAATTCAAAATCATCGAAACAATGGATTTTACCGTTGTTGATCATTCCCTTGATCTTAATTTTAGGTACAGCCTATCTCGTGCTCAATTATGCTAACGGTCGTCCGATGCTTGCACTCCCGTTTTCGACAGAGGAAACGTCGAAACAAACGACGGGAACGCCTGGTAAGGAAACGTCTGATTTAGAAAATCGATTAAAAATAGCGAATCAAGAAATTAAAAAATTGCGAAATGAAGCGACGGAACAAGCGGATACCCTCAAAGTGAAAGAACAAGAGATTACGCGATTAATCGCGGAGCGCGATCAATTAAAACAAACGCCTTCCCCGGATAAAACAACCGAGGAAGACAAGAAGACAACAAAAACGGCAAGTGTGACCGATGTTTATGCAGAGATGTCGCCGAAAGAAGCAGCGACAATCTTAAATGAACTCAGTCCGACAGAGGTCGTTCCTATCATCGAGACTATCGATGCGGAACAACAAGCAGCCATCATCGCAAAGATGGATGCGAAAAAGGCTGCGGCATTGACGCAACTACTCGCGACGAAATAGAGGTGAGCGAACACGATGAATTTGACAGATGTGCAACAAAATCAAACAGTCAAAGGTACGTCGAAATCAGTCGGCCAAAGTGCTCCTTCGGCTGAAGGCATGGGGAGCTTTGCTTCTTTGCTACAACTGTTCACGACGCCAGAACCAAGTCTTCTTCCTGAGAACACCGTCCCTAGCACGACGATGCCACAATCAAATGAAGGTCAGCTGGTGAAGATGCTCACAGCACAACCCGAGCAAGCCTTGCTTTTACTGGATCATCCGCAACTAGAAGCACTAGAGCAGGATCCAAAAGGAATGACGGAGCTCGTACAACTCGTAAAAACAATCCAAGAAGGAGATGCGGAACAAGCGACGGCGATGTTGCAACAATTACCGGCGTCCGTCGGTCAATTGATTACGGCGACAATCGTGTCTATTCTTGGTGTTACAAAACCGGTAGCAGGTCAACTGCAACCAGTAGAAGATATGCCCGTCGGAAAAGGTGTTAAGACAGCGGAAGGTGAATTGAAGACGGGGAGGGTCGTGCAGACGGTTCTTCCGGTGATACGACAAGCTGCCATGGCTCAAACCTTACCGGCTTCGATGAAGTTAGGCGAAGGCTTGACGCGTAGTGAGCCGTTGAAAGGAACAGTTGATTCGGAAGGGACGGCGTTACCGCTCGCCTTTTCTTCGACACTGTTCGTGAAAAGCGATCGTACCGTTACGATGCCTCCCCTCGGTCCGCAAAGTAATGTCGATGAACAATTGGCAAAACGAATCGAAGCAGCACTCCAACAAGCCCCGTTCTTAAAAGGAGCAGACGGTTCGACACGAATGTCGATTCGTTTATACCCAGAACAGCTAGGTGAAGTCGTCGTTCAACTCGAGCGAAAAGAAGGTGTGTTGACAGTGAAGTTGTTTGCGGGCACCGAGCAGGCGAAACAACTGATTGAGCAACAGCTAGGTAAATTACAAGGTTCGCTGCAACATCAAGCGCCGCTCGTTAAAGTCGAGACGGGATTACTGGCCTCGACCGTAAAAGAGTTTGATACATCGACACC
Source organism: Exiguobacterium sp. H66 (assembly GCF_018618705.1). Taxonomy (NCBI): domain Bacteria; kingdom Bacillati; phylum Bacillota; class Bacilli; order Caryophanales; genus Exiguobacterium; species Exiguobacterium sp. H66. Next base: position 304,855 of record NZ_JACSMQ010000001.1, on the reverse strand, counting down.
ACAAGAACGGCAAGAGACAGCGCAAGAGGAACAACCGAAACCTCAAGATGAGGAGTTAGAGGAGGAAGAAGATGACTGATTCCATTAATGCGGCATCGTCCTACCAGTTGCCGGATAAAACGACAGCTGTCCCGAATAATTCGATGGACAAAGACATGTTTATGAAAATCTTGATTGCCCAGTTATCGAATCAAGATCCGACTGCACCGATGGAAGATAAAGAGTTCATCTCACAGATGGCACAATTTTCTTCCCTTGAACAAATGCAAGCGATTGGAAAAGGGATGGACACGATGGTCTTGAATCAACATGCGAATTCCTTGCTGACATACAGTAATTTAATCGGGAAATCAGTTAGTTACGAAACAGATGGAACGGTGGAGGATGCGACGGGAACGGCGACGGGCGCGACGGTCAAGGAGACAGCGAATGTTATAAGCGTCAAGCGAGACGGAATTGACGTCATCGCGGAACTCTCGAACGGGAAGCAAGTCAGTGTCTATGAATTAACGGAGATTAAAACAAAGGAGGAAAAATAATGTTACGTTCAATGTATTCAGGAATCAGTGGGTTAAAGAACTTCCAGACAAAGCTTGACGTCGTCGGGAATAACATCGCAAACGTCAATACGTTCGGTTACAAAAAAGGGCGGGTTACCTTTAAAGATCTCGTTAACCAATCAGTCGGTTCAGCTTCAGGAGCAGGTGGCGGTGTCGGTGGTACAAACCCGAAACAAGTCGGACTCGGGGCATCAATGTCGACGGTCGATAACGTCTACAACCAAGGCGCACTTCAAAACACGGGACGGACACTCGATGTCGGGATTTCAGGCGAAGGGTTCTATCAAGTGCTTACAGCAGATGGCGTTCGTTACTCGCGTTCAGGAAACTTTTACACGGACTTGCAAGGGAATATCGTCACGGGAGACGGGAATTACCTCGTCGGACTATCTGATCCGCCACCAGCGAATCCAGGACAGCCACCAGCGAACCAAGCAAATTTACCGGCAAACCAGTACGATGCGCAAGGACAAATTACGACAAAAGTGAATGATGGCTACATGAAACTCCAAATTCCGACTGGCGCGCAAAACTTAGCTATCGGAAAAGATGGATTGGTCACATTCGTTGATGCGACAGGTGCGTTGCAACGCGTCGGTTACGTCTCGATGGCAAACTTTGCGAACCCGGGTGGACTTGAAAAATCAGGGGTGAACCTCTTTTCAGCCTCACAGAACTCAGGGATTCCAGCAACAGGGACGCCAAGCACGAACGGACTTGGGCAACTGACGTCTGGGACGCTCGAAATGTCGAACGTCGACTTATCGGAAGAGTTTACGGAAATGATTATCGCGCAACGTGGATTCCAGGCAAATACACGGATTATTACGACATCCGACCAAATCTTAGAAGAACTCGTTAACTTGAAACGATGATTACACTGACGACGTTACGTCAAGCACCGCTCGTATTGAATGCTATATTAATCGAATCGATTCGATCGACACCAGATACGACGATTCAACTCGTTGGAGGGCAGACATACATCGTCAAAGAATCGTTAGAAGAGGTAAAAGCGGTAACAATCGATTTTTACCGACAAGTCGGACTAGCGGGCTTGAACAGCATTAGGAGGCTCGAAGATGGCAGAAGAAAAGAAGAAGAGTAAGTTAAAAATACCGTTGATCATGGTTATCGTGGCCCTCATGATGATCGGCGCAGGGTATATGCTCACGAAGTATTGGTTAGTCGGAGATGAGACGGAAGCAAAAGTTGAACAACCGACAGGTGCCGAGCTCGAAGAACGAAGTTTTCAAACAGATGACTTGACGACGAACATCGCAGACGAACGGTTTTTGAATGTTCAGTTTACGATTGTCACGGATGATGTGAAAACGAAGGAAGAGTTAGAACTACGTAAGTTTCAAATCAACAACATCATTCTTGGTGATTTAGCATCGATGAAAAAGCAGGACTTGGATTCAAAACAAGATATGGCAAAGCTTGAAGAAAAATTACGTGGTCAATTCAAAAAACTTCTTCAAGAAGGCGATGTTCAACGCGTCTATACGACGAAAAAAATCATCCAGTGAGGTGGCAGCATGAGCGAAGTATTATCACAACATGAAATTGACGCCTTGCTATCAGCCATTTCGAGCGGAGATATGGAAGTCGAGGAGATACGAAGTCAAGAAGAGGAACGGCGTGTCAAAGTATATGATTTCAAACGGGCACTTCGTTTCTCAAAAGATCAAATGCGGAACTTGACTCGAATTCATGAGCAATTCGCACGTGTACTGACAACACACTTTTCAGCGCAGCTGAGAACGTACGTCCAGTTCACGGTCAATACGGTCGAACAGTTGCCATACGATGAATTCATCCATTCCATTCCGAACATGACCTTAATCAATCTAGTTAACCTGAAACCGCTTGATGGTAAAGTTATCTTTGAAGTCAACCCGAACATCGCCTATGCAATGCTCGATCGTCTCCTCGGTGGTCCTGGCGAAGGGATGAATAAGATTGAAAATTTGACTGAAATCGAGACACGCATTTTGACACAATTGTTTAAGCGGGCATTCGTACAATATGGCGAAGCTTGGGAGTCAATCACAGAACTAGAAGCAGAGTATGACGATTTAGAAATCAATCCGCAATTCCTTCAACTCGTTTCGCCGAATGAGACGGTAATCCTCGTCTCGATTTATGTGACGGTTGGAGAAGTCAGTGGGACGCTCAATGTCTGTCTTCCGTTCGTCACACTCGAACCGATCATTCCGAAGCTATCGAGTCATTTTTGGATGCAACAAGAAAAACGTAAAGCGGTCGATAACCAAGAATCTGAACAGATGCAAACTCAGTTGATGGGGTCAATCGTCGATTTAAAAGCTGTGCTCGGCCAAACGGAATTGTCGTTTGGAGAATTGTTACACCTCGAGGTAGGCGACTGCCTGTCCCTGAAGACACGTACATCCGACCCGGTTGAATTGTTTGTTGATGATCGGAAAATGTTCAAAGCGCGACCTGGTCTGAATGGGAAGCATCTCGCTTTACAAGTCATACAACGAATTGAGGAGGAATAACATGAGCGATATGCTTTCGCAAGATGAAATCGATGCGTTATTACGCGGGACCCCGTCGGATGATGAGCCGACTGATACAAGTTCGGACGATGGATTAGAAGAATTAGACGAGATGGAAATTGATGCCTTAGGTGAAGTAGGGAATATTTCACTCGGGAATTCAGCAACAGCGTTATCTGCATTACTCAACCAGAAGGTCGAGATCACGACGCCACATGTGCGGATGATCACGATGGAAGAATTACGCAGTCGCTATCCGATCCCGCACGTTGCTTTGCGCGTCGGGTACACAGAAGGCTTCAAAGGTGAAAACGTCTTAATCTTGACGCAACGTGACGCATCTGTCATCGCGAACTTGATGATGGGCGGCGACGGGATGGTCGAGGAAGACCATGAAATGGAGCCAATCGCCCTTTCTGCCGTTCAAGAAGCGATGAACCAAATGATGGGAGCAGCGGCGACGTCGATGTCAACGGTCTTCTCGATGCGAATCGATATTTCGCCACCAGCCGTTGAAATTTTCGACTTTTCGCAAGAGAAAAGTATTGTCGACAGCTTTTCTTTATGGGAAAGCATGGTCATCATCGAATTCGATTTAAAAATCGGGACGTTGATCGATTCGAAAATCGTTCAGCTTGCACCACTCGAATTTTCAAAGCAGTTGATTCAGAAATTATTCAGCGCAAGTACGACGACGACTGAAGAAGCAAAAGGTGCGACGCATGAACCGGTTCAACCGTCGCCACAAGTAGCACCGCAACAAACGCAACAAACGCAACAAATGCCACAGCAGGAACAACGTTATGAAACGCCTGTTGCACCGAAGAAAGAACCGGTAGGTGTCAGCCCGGTCCAGTTTGGTCAATTTGAAGAAGTGCAACAAGAAGGCGTACCGGGTAACATCGGGATGTTGTATGATGTACCACTGAATGTAACCGTCGAACTCGGCAGAACACGTCGCTCTGTACGCGACATATTGGAATTGACACAAGGTTCAATCATCGAACTCGATAAGTTGGCTGGAGAGCCGGTTGATGTTTTTGTCAACAATACATTGATTGCGACAGGTGAAGTCGTAGTCATTGAAGAAAACTTTGGAGTACGAATTACAGAAATCGTAAATACAAAAGAACGTCTTCGGATGTTCTAAGGAGGAAATAAGATGAGTGCAAAAGTATTGATCGTAGATGATGCAGCTTTCATGCGAATGATGATTAAGGAAATTTTATCGAAGAATGGATATGACGTCGTCGGTGAAGCAGAAAATGGTCGCGAAGCCGTAGCGAAATACAAAGAATTAACACCGGATCTCGTCACGCTCGATATCACGATGCCAGAAATGGACGGCATTTCAGCACTAAAAGAAATCAAAGCCTTTAACCCAGCAGCAAAAGTCATCATGTGTTCGGCAATGGGACAACAGTCGATGGTTATCGATGCGATTCAAGCCGGTGCAAAAGACTTCATCGTTAAACCGTTCCAAGCAGACCGTGTGCTTGAAGCCGTTTCGAAAACTGTTTCGTCATGAAAAGACTGACCTTTTTGACCTGTCTCCTGTTGTTCCTGCTCTCAGCACAAGTTGGGGCAGAAACAGTGGAAGAGAATTTGAATCCATCTAAGAAGAGTGAACCAACAACTCAACAGGTCGATGGGTCGTCGACGATTGTGACGGTCATTAAAGTCATCGTCACGCTCGTGGTCTTAATCGGGGGATTTCTCCTGGCTGTCCGATTAATCAATGATCGGACGCGAGGTGTCCGCCAATCCAATCAACTTTCCCATCTCGGAGGTGTGCCGCTCGGAAAAGATCGATCGGTGCAACTCGTACGCGTCCACGATAAAGTTTACGTCGTCGGTGTCGGGCAAAACATTGAGCTACTCGACACGCTCGAAGCGGATACGGAATGGTCGACTGAAGAGTTGCATGACATGAAACAGTCGACGAGCGAATCGCCTTTCTTGGAGTCGTTCAAGCAACAACTTGATCAATTCCAGAAGAAACGAGGTCGTTCATGACAACGATTGAAAGTCTGATTTCTTTAGACACACCATCAGGAACAGCGACATCAGTTAAGTTACTTGTCTTGTTGACTTTATTATCCTTAGCACCCTCGTTATTGATTTTGATGACATGTTTTACGCGCGTTGTCGTCGTCTTATCCTTTGTACGCTCGGCGCTCGGGACGCAACAGACTCCACCGAACCAGTTGCTAGTCGGTCTTGCCTTATTCATTACATTATTCGTCATGTCACCGGTGCTGACGGAACTCAACACGACGGCACTTCAACCATACATGGGTGAAAAAATTAGTCAGGACGAAGCGTTTGATCGAGCAGGTGGGACGATGAAACGTTTTATGTCAAAACATACACGTACCAATGACTTAGAATTATTTTTGAAGTATGGAAATTACGACAAGCCGGAAAAAGTCGAAGACATTCCGCTTGTCGCGTTAGTTCCTGCTTACGCCATCAGTGAGTTGAAAACGGCTTTTCAGATTGGGTTCATGATTTTCATTCCATTTCTCGTCATCGACATGGTCGTCTCGAGTGTGTTGATGTCGATGGGGATGATGATGTTACCGCCTGTCATGATTGCTTTACCGTTTAAATTATTACTATTCATCCTCGTCGATGGTTGGCATTTAATTGTCGAGTCATTGCTTGTCAGCATGAAGTAGGGAGGAACGATATGACGCAGGAAATGATTATTCAACTAGCGAGTTCGGCCGTCTGGACCTTGTTAAAGGTATCGGCACCGCTCTTGCTCGTCTCACTCGTTGTTGGTCTGCTCGTCAGTATTTTACAAGCGACGACGCAAATTCAAGAGCAGACCCTCTCGTTCGTCCCGAAAATCGTTGCTGTATTTTTAGCACTCGTCTTTTTCGGACCATGGATCATGGAAGAATTAAAAACGTTTACGATTGAAATCTTTAAACAGATTGCTGAGGTTTCAAGGAAATGACGTTATTGTCTTTTGTCAGCGTATTTTTACTCGTATTTGGTCGCATCGTCGGATTTTTGGTCGCGGCACCGTTGTTTTCATCAAAACAATTGCCGGCCCAACATAAATTAGCCTTAGCTGCCGGTCTTGCCTATTTTGCGAGCTATGCCGTCAAAACGACCGTTGAAGTCGATGATTTCAATTTTTTCTTTCGGATGGGTACGGAAGTCATCGTTGGATTATCGCTTGGCTTGTTAGCTAGCTTCCTTTTATTTGCCCCACAAATCGCCGGTTCCATCATCGATTTACAGATGGGACTCGCGATGGCATCAGCTTATGATCCGATGTTCGGTGGTCAGTCACCAATCATTGGCCGGTTTTATTACATGTTGACACTACTCGTGTTACTTGCCTCCGACATGCATTTGATTTTACTCGATGGCATTTACACCAGTTTTCAAATCTTTCCACCCGGCAGTTCGATTGCAGTTTCAGGGGAGGCGGGTATGAGTCTTGTCGTTCGAGTCATTGGTCTGGCGATGTTAACGGCACTTCAAATGGCGATGCCGCTCATCGTGTCCTTGTTCCTGGTCGATCTTGCACTTGGATTTTTAGCAAAGACAGCACCGCAATTCAATATTTTTGCGATTGGTTTTTCAGTCAAATTACTAATGGGCTATGCGATTTTATTTTTACTTGCCGGTTCGACGATTACCGGGATTTCAAAGTTCATTCCGCTACTGCAAGACGTTTTAGCGGATGCCATTCGATTACTGGGAGGTTGAGATGAATACATATCGTTTAAAACTCGACCTCCAGTACTTCGCTGGTGAAAAAACAGAGAAAGCCTCACCGCGTAAGCGGGATGATTCGAGAAAAAAAGGGCAAGTCGCAAAATCTGCTGATTTAACGAGTAGTTTAATGTTATTCGCGATGTTCCTCGTCTTGTTTTTCTTTGGACCGTTTCTCGGCAAACGTTTCGTCTTGGTTTTAGAAAATGGATTGAGTGCAAGGACCGTCCTTGTTGCAGTAGAAGAAGGGCGTGTCGAGCAGATATTAATTGAGATGTTAGGGCAAATGGCGATTCTCGTCGCCCCGTTTTTTTTAACGGCTGTCACCATCGGGATTTTAGGAAACTTCGTCCAGATTGGTGCTTTACTCAGTGCAGAATCGATTCAACCAAAGTTAGATCGAATCAATCCACTCCAAGGGATCAAACGCATCGTCAGTATGAAAGCACTGATCGAATTTTTAAAGTCTGTTTTTAAGTTACTTGTCATCGGGATGACGAGCGGGACGATCTTATGGAACAACAAGGTCGAAATCTCACGCTTGACGTCTGAGCCGATTGGAGATGCGTTAGCCATCATTGGTCATTTGACCTTCTTACTGGGTCTCTCGGTCAGCATCGCGTTGATTGCACTTGCCGTTTTAGATTTTGCCTATCAAAAGTTTGATTTCGAAAAATCGATTCGGATGAGTAAACAGGACTTAAAAGACGAACATAAGAACACGGAGGGTGACCCTCAAATCAAAGGTAAAATCAAACAGCAACAACGGGAGATGGCGATGCGGCGGATGATGCAAGAAATACCGAATGCAGACGTCGTCATTACGAACCCGACCCACTATGCAGTTGCCATTCAATACGATGATGGAAAACACGCGGCACCAATCGTCGTCGCAAAAGGTGTGGATGCTGTCGCATTCCGTATTCGGGAGAAGGCGACAGCAGCTGACATCCCGATCATCGAAAACCGTCCGCTCGCGCGGGCCTTGTTCGCAAAATCAGAGATAGGTATGGCAGTGGATGAATCATTTTATCAGGCACTCGCTGAAACACTCGCCTTTGTCTACCAAATGAAACAAGCAAAATGAAAGGATGAAGCATCATGACTATTTCAACAAGAGATCTTTCCGTACTGCTAGGCGTCATCATGATCGTCTTCATGCTGGTCATTCCACTGCCAGGCTTTTTACTCGACTTTTTAATCATCATCAACATCTTGATTGCTTTGATGGTCTTACTCGTTTCGATGAATGCCAAAGAAGCATTGGAATTTTCAGTTTTCCCAACTTTATTGTTAATCGTCACCCTGTTTCGTCTCGCATTAAATGTCTCGACGACCCGCTCGATTCTCTCGAACGGGAATGGGGGCGAAGTGATTGAAGCATTTGGGAGCTTCGTCGTCGGCGGGAACGCACTCGTCGGGTTCGTCGTCTTCTTGATTCTCGTCTTGATCCAGTTTCTCGTCATTACAAAGGGGTCGGAACGGGTTTCGGAAGTATCGGCCCGATTTACACTGGATGCGATGCCAGGGAAACAGATGGCGATTGATGCCGATTTGAACTCCGGCATGATTGATGAACTCCAGGCACGGACACGCCGGCAAAAAATTCAATCCGAAGCCGACTTTTACGGGGCGATGGATGGGGCGTCAAAGTTTGTAAAAGGAGACGCAATCGCCGGCATCATCATCGTCATCATTAACTTGATTTTCGGGATGGTCATCGGAGTCGTCCAACAAGGGTTACCGATGACAGAATCAATCAACTTATATACGCTCTTGACAGTCGGAGATGGATTAGTCAGTCAGATTCCAGCGCTGTTGATTTCTGTCGCAACCGGGATTATCGTCACACGCTCGACGTCGGACGGCAATCTAGGTGAAGACATCATCGGTCAGTTAACGCGGACGCCATTGCTCGTCATGATTGGTGCAGGCGCGATTTTCCTACTTGGTCTGTTCACGGCGATTCCAGACTACGTGACAATTCCTGTCGCAGCAGCAGCCGGCTTCTTTGCTTGGCAACTGAGACGGACGCCAAAAGCGACCACGGAAGAAGTCGCCGTCGAAGAAGAATCGACGGAAAACCTACGCTCAAGTGAATCGGTCATTTCGCTTTTAAATGTCGATACGATTGAGTTTGAATTCGGTTATGGATTGATTCCACTTGCTGACGAAGCACAAGGTGGCGATTTACTCGACCGTGTCGTCATGATTCGTCGCCAGTTAGCATTGGAACTTGGTTTCGTCCTCCCGACCGTTCGGATTCGCGACCACTTACAACTCCCGCCGAATCATTATCGGATTAAGATTCGCGGCAGTGAGATGGCGACGGGAGAACTCTTGCTCGATCATTATTTAGCAATGAGTCCCGGAGTCGATGATCCTGAAATCCAAGGCATCGAAACGGTCGAACCAGCATTTGGAATGCCGGCGCTTTGGATTGATGAAAAGACGAGAAGTCGGGCAGAAATGTCTGGTTATACGGTCGTCGATCCACCATCGGTCGTCGCAACGCATTTAACGGAGCTGCTTAAAAAACATGCTGCAGACTTGCTGGGACGAGAAGAGACGAAGCAACTCGTTGATCACTTGAAAGAAACACATCCAATTTTAGTCGATGAAGTCACGCCGCAACTCTTAACGATTGGAGAACTGCAAAAAGTCTTCGTTCAATTACTAAAAGAAAAAATATCGATTCGCAATTTGCCATTGATTTTTGAAACACTAGCTGATTATGCGGCCGTGACGAAAGATAGCGAATTGCTTGCTGAATACGTCCGCCAAGCCTTATCACGGCAAATTACGGAACAGGTGCTGCAAGGGGATGTCTTACACGTCGTGACGGTATCGAGTGAAATGGAAATCGATATTCAGTCCGCGATTCAAAAAACAGAGTTCGGAAATTATCTTGCGCTTGACCCGGAAAAAGCGACACGGTTCATCGAGTCGTTTAATGAACTGTCGTCAGAGTTCGAACGTTACGGAGTACAACCGATCATCTTGGCTTCACCAAGCATTCGGATGTTTGTTCGTCAGTTGACGGAGCGCTATTTCCCAGATGTACCTGTCCTGTCATACAACGAATTAATTCCGACGATTGAAGTCAAGAGCATTGGGGTGATTTAACACATGATGGTTAAAAAAATTATTGCAAATTCAGTCAGTGAAGCAATGGAACTTGTCAAACGTGATTTAGGCGAAGAGGCGATTATTTTAAACACACGACATATCAAAGTGGGTGGACTCTTCGGATTGTTTGCACAAAAAAAGGTCGAACTCGTTGCTTCTGTTGACGAACATCCAATCATTCATGAAAAAGATGTCCAGCAACCGGCTCCTAAACGGACCCCGCAGCTTAAGAAAACGATTGAAATGCCAGTCCCGAAAATCATTTCGTTTTCCTCTCGCCGTTTACCGGAAGAGTTAGGGGCATATGAAGCGATTTTGTCCGAACCGGCTTTACAGGCACGGGTGGAGCAATTGCACGACGTTTTGTTATCGACGTATTACAAAACAGACGATCTTGAACAAGTTCAACAAGCGTTCGCCCAAACGATTGAACATGAGTTACAAGTAACGACCGTGACATCACGTTACGTGATGTTGACAGGACCGACAGGGGTCGGCAAGACGACGACAATCGCTAAACTTGCTGCTTACTACCGATTGACGGAAGGTAAGACGGTTGGATTGATTACAACGGATACGTACCGGATTTCGGCAATCGAACAGTTGCAAACCTATGCTGAAATCATCGATGTTCCGCTACATATCGCCTACGATTTAGCAGAGTTTGAACGAGCGAAAGAACAATTAGCAGATTGTGACATCGTTTTGATTGATACAGCTGGACGGAACTTCTTGGACGCAGGTTATATCACACAGCTTGAATCACGTCATGATTTTTCAAATACGGATGTTTTTCTTGTTTTAAGCTTAACGGCAAAATACCGGGACTTAGAGCAGATTAGACGACGTTTTGAACAAGTTCCACTCAACGGGTTTATCTTTACGAAAGCAGATGAAACGACGGAGTTTTGGTCCATCTACGGTCTAGCCGTCGAAGCGAAGCTGCCGGTGCTCTGCATCACGACGGGTCAAGAAGTACCAGAAGATATCACGTGGGTCGATCAATCCGACATGTCTCGAATGATTGTAGAAAGAGGGGGCAGGTGATGCGAGATGATCAAGCGCGTGTTTTACGTTCAAAAGTGTCAGTCAAAGAAACAAAAACGATTGCGATCGTCAGTGGTAAAGGGGGCGTTGGAAAAACGAACGTCGCCGTAAACTTGGGTGTCGCCTTATCGCTTCAAGAAAAACGTGTCCTCATCATCGATCTTGATATCGGGATGGCGAACGTCGGGGTGCTGTTAGGAAAATCATCGAAGACGTCGCTCATGGATTGTGTCAAGCGTCGTGAATCCTTGGCAGATGCAGTGGTTGAAGTTTCACCAACCTTACATTTCATCCATGGTGGAAGTGGTTTTACTGAATTAACGAATTTAACGGATCCGGATGTTGCGTTCATGATGAAAGAATTTCGTTTTTTCTATGAATACGACTTTGTCATCCTCGACCTGGGTGCTGGAGCAACACACCAGACATTCGATTTCATTAGTAGTGCCGATGAAGCCTGGCTCGTTGTTACACCAGAGCCAACATCGATCATGGATGGTTATGCGTTCGTTAAATTGTCGCACCATCATGCAACGGAGTTACCGATCGGGGTCATCGTCAATCGTGCGATGAACGGTGAAGAGGCACTCGAAACATTTGATCGTCTCGAACTGGTCAGTAAACAATTTTTGAACAAACCTTTACGATTCGCTGGGTTTTTACCAGATGACCCAACAGTCGTCAGAGCCGTCAAAGCACAAAAACCGTTCTATCTTTTTGATCGGACGAGTGATGTTAGCTGGCGACTCGATCATATTACCACCGCATTAACAGGTCTTCGCGTGCAGGAACGGAAATTTTTAGATCGATTGGTAAGTCGCTTGAAAAATCGAAACAATCGTGTGCGCTAATCATGAAGGAGGGTATCACCAATGGATTTAAATGAATATTTAGGATTGTTTCTAGACGAATCGATTGAACATTTGCAAGCTATCAATTCAAGTCTGCTCATTTTTGAACAGCGTCTCGATGATGAAGCCGTCATCGATCAGATTTTCCGCTCTGCCCATACATTAAAAGGAATGTCCGGTACGATGGGGTACGATGCCATCGCGGATTTAACACACGAAATGGAGAGTGCGCTTGACTTAGTGCGCTCAAAGACGCAACCTGCTACACCAGAGCTGATTGATGTTTTGTTCATCGCGGCGGAACAACTCGAAACGATGGTTGAGGACATCAGTCAAGGTGGAACCGGAAAGCTCGACGTGAAAGAAACGGTCGTACGATTAAAACGATTCATTCAAGCAGAAGAAACTGCTGTAGAGACGACTGAAGAAGCGACGGCTGTGGCGACGAAACGTAATTTTGAATGTGATGTCTATTCAGAGTCTGTCGTTAAACAATCGATTGCGTCCGGTTACCATGCATACGTCATCACGGTCGAACTATCGGCAGATGTCATTTTAAAAGCGGCGCGTGTCTACATGGTGTTCGACCGTCTTCAAAGTCTAGGCGATGTCATCCTTTCGAATCCGACTTCAGATGAATTAGAGCAAGAACAATTCGAAACAAGTTTCGATGTCTTGTTCGTCACGATGAAATCAGAGGAAGAAGTGACTGAAGGCATCCAGTCAGTGTCGGAAGTGGCACACGTCTCGATTCAGCCTTTTGAAACAACGATAGAAGCCGAAGTTGCGACATCCACGTTAGTTGAACCTAAATCAACAGTCGAGTCAGAAACGAAAGTCGTCAGCGAAACAACAGACGTAACAGCACCAGTCGCCTCGAAAACGATTCGTGTCAACTTGGAACGAATTGACCGTTTGATGAACTTATTCGAAGAATTCATCATTGATCGTGGTCGTTTAGAACGAATTGCTGCCGAAGTCGGTTCATCTGAATTGACGGAAACCGTCGAACGCATTAAACGCGGCACGAATGAATTACAATCGCTGGTCTTGACGTTACGCATGATGCCGATTGAACAGGTCTTCAATCGTTTCCCACGGATGGTCCGATCGGTTTCAAAAGATGTCGGTAAAAATATTAAATTGCATATCACGGGTGCAGAGACGGAGCTTGATCGAACAGTGATTGACGAGATTGGTGATCCCCTCGTTCACTTAATCCGTAATGCCGTCGATCATGGCATTGAAAGCAAGACGGATCGAATTTTGGCCGGGAAACCAGTCGAAGGCAATCTGTCGTTACGTGCTTATCATTCTGGAAACCGGGTCTTCATTGAGATTGAAGATGACGGGGCAGGAATCAACCATGAGCGGGTCACGCGGATTGCGATTGAGAAAGAGTTGCTAACGGAAGAAGAAGCTGCTGTCTTAACACCGGAAGAAGCGTCGATGCTACTATTTGCACCAGGCTTCTCAACGGCAGAAACAGTAACCGACTTGTCGGGACGTGGCGTAGGTCTTGACGTCGTCAAATCGAAGATTGAGTCGCTCGGTGGCGAAGTTTTCGTCGAGACGAAACGTGGCGAAGGGACAATCTTTAGAATCAGTCTTCCATTGACGCTCTCAATCATTTCCGCGATGCTTGTTGAGCTCGGTCAAGAAACGTATGCGATTCCGCTGACGGCAATCATCGAAACGACATCGCTTCGACAAGATGCCATCTTACAAGCGCATCGTGAAAAGGTGTTTGATTTCCGTGGACAACTCGTTCCATTGATTTCGTTGAATGAAGTGTATGGTCTTCCACAAGTAGAAGCAGAAGCCTACTCAGTTGTCGTCGTTCGAAGTGGTGAAAAATTAGCCGGATTGATGGTCACTGAATTAATTGGTCAACAGGAAATCGTCATGAAGCCGCTCGGAAGTTATTTGGAAGGAATTCGCGCGATTTCTGGCGCGACGATTCTTGGGGACGGTCAAGTCGCGTTAATCATCGATAGCAATGCACTGCTACGAAAGTGAGGGAATAGATAATGGAACAAAAATGGGTCGTTTTTCAACTGGAACAAAATGCTTACGGGATTGATGTTCAATCGGTCCGCTCCATCGAACGCGTGATTCCGATTACACGAATCCCGAACGCTGCACCTTACGTAAAAGGCGTCATCAATTTGCGCGGGGTCGTGACACCGGTGATTGACTTACGGACGCGTCTTGGTTTTGAGGAAATCGAAGGAACGGAAGAAACACGAATCATCATCGCGACGCTCGAACATGGAGATGCTGGGTTCATCGTCGATCGGGCGAATGAAGTCGTTGAAGCAATCGATGTCCGGATTGAACCGTTGACTGATCAAAAACAAGAAGAAACCAATTATTTGACAGCAATCGCTAAAGGGGAAGATCAATTGTTCTCCTTACTTGAGCCGAACCGTTTATTCGAGGACATCGTTCATGCTTAATCGGATGGAACAGGACATTTTCAAGGAAGTCGGAAACATCGGGGCAGCGCATGCAGCTACGGCATTATCGACACTTCTTGGACAGCCTGTTGAAATTGAAGTACCGTCAGCAGAACTCGAACACTTTTCGACGATTATTGATCGTGTAGGCGGAGCGGAAGCTTACACTGCTGGAGCCTTACTTCGCTTTACAGGAGATATCAAGGCGTCTCTACTCTTTTTGATGCCGCTCCAAGATGCGGAAAAACTGATTTCTCAGTTGATGCAACAGCCGTTTCAGTTTTTTTCGGAACATCATGCAATCGGTGTTTCCGCTTGGGAAGAAATCGGCAATATCTTAATCGGCGCTTACGCTCGCGCGATTTCTGACTGGCTGGATTTATCCGTTCATGTGACGGTTCCTGCCTCCGCTTTTGATATGGTTGGAGCAATTTTGGAAGTTGCCTTACTTGAGTCGACAAAATTTGGTAACATGGCAGTATACATCGATACGCGTCTTTCAAGTTTAGGCAACGACTTAAACGGTCATTTATTATTATTGCCAGAAGCAGATGCTTTTGCAGCGGTCTTTCAACGATTGGGTGTGGAAGTTGATGGATGAAGTCATTCGGATTGGAATAGCGGAATATGCCGTTAGTCGAAAACCGGTCGTCCTTCGTACTGCAGGATTAGGTTCCTGTGTCGGCGTCATCATTTATGATCAAGAACGTGGTCTATCGAGCATGGCACACGTCATGCTCCCAGACTCGGCAATCAGTCGCGATATCACCGTTGAAGTCGGGAAATTCGCAGATACTGCAGTAACTGAGCTTGTAAAGCGCTTACGACAAGGTGGCGCGATTCGGTTACGGGCAAAGATTGCCGGGGGAGCGCAAATGTTTCAATTCAAATATGAACATGAATCGATGCGTATCGGTGAACGGAACATCGCTGCTGTTAAAGCAGCATTGCAACAAGCGAAAATCCCACTCGTCGCGGAAGATGTTGGTGGAACGAACGGTCGGACGATCGAGTTCCATTCAAGCTCTGGTCGTCTCGTCATTCGGACGGTCAACGTCGGAACGCTGGAAATTTAGAGGAGGAATGGTCATGCGTGAGGAACTACAACAACTTTGGGATAAATGGCTATCGACGCGCGATATAGCGGTAGCTGACCTATTACTTCTGAATTATGAACCTCTAGTTCAATACCACGTTCAACGTCTTAGTGCGACACTTCCGAAAAGTGTCGATCGTGATGAGTTAAAAAGTCTTGGTATGATGGGTCTTTACGACGCACTGCAAAAGTTCGATCAAAATCATAACAATAAATTCGATACATACGCGGCCTTTCGAATTCGTGGAGCCATTTTAGATGGATTAAGAAAAATTGACTGGCTGCCACGCTCTTTGCGTGAAAAATCGAAACGTGTCGAGGCGGCCGTCGAAATTCTCGAGCAGAGCTTACAACGGACGCCGACGCTTGATGAAGTATCGTCCATCGTCGAAATGAGTCCGGACGAAGTCAAGACGGCGCTTGCAGAAAGTTACTTTGCGAATGTCCTCTCGATCGACGAGGCGGTGACGCTCCAAGATGAGGGAAAAGCAATGGCTGTATCGTATCTCGACCCGGAAGCAGCGACGCCGGAAGATACGTTACTGATGCGTGAATTGATTTCGAAGCTTGCAGAAGAAGTCGAGCAACTATCGGAAAAAGAGCAATATGTTGTGTCCCTTTTCTACTTTGAAGAACTGACGTTAACGGAAATCGGAGAAGTGCTAGGATTGTCGACTTCACGGATCTCACAAATCCACTCGAAGGCGTTACGTAAATTAAAGCAAGCGCTAGGAAGTGCCTATTTGTCTGATCGTGTCGCGATGTGAAAGGAACTACTATGACAATTTTTTATATTTTACTGGCGGCGGTCGTTAGTTATGGTCTGTTGCTTCTATTTAAACAACAAGCATTGCTAAAAGATCGTGTGACTGATCTTGAACGTCAAAAACAAGAAACGGAAGAAATCTTGCTTCGCTTCATGGAACAAGTGAACGGATTGGCAGAACGCGAGGAGCAACCGACTGCTGAGGCTGCTCCTACCCAGTCCTCATATGAAACGGTCGTCAGTCCTGATGTAACAGAACTCCCACAGTTCGAACAGGCGCAGGAAGAATCGGCTGAATCCGTTCAGCCAGTACTGACAGATGTGAAAGATCAACTTGCAGCAGGGGCCGATCTGGATCAACTCGCGCGGTCTTTAAATCGAGGAACGGGTGAAGTGGCATTGATTGCGAAACTTTCTTCAAAAACGAAGGTTGCCCGACGGTAAAGTTTATGCTATATTAGTCTACGGTGTTAATTACGCACGCATGTATCGCCGGCTGCGGTGCCTTTAATAGGTTAGCTGGGACAACGATCATCGCGGAGGACATCCAAAACCCAAAAGGAGGAATTCATCATGGCAGTAATCTCGATGAAACAATTGTTAGAAGCTGGTGTACACTTCGGTCACCAAACACGCCGTTGGAACCCAAAAATGGCAAAATACATCTTCACAGAACGTAACGGAATCTACATCATTGACCTACAAAAAACGGTTAAAAAAGTAGACGAAGCTTACAACTTCATCCGTGAAGTAGCGTCTGAAGGCGGAAACGTTCTTTTCGTTGGTACGAAAAAACAAGCTCAAGACACTGTGAAAGAAGAAGCGATCCGTGCTGGTCAATACTTCATCAACGAACGTTGGTTAGGTGGAACACTCACGAACTTCTCTACAATCAAAAAACGGATTAACCGTTTGAAACAACTCGAAAAAATGGAAGAGAACGGTACGTTCGAAGTTCTTCCTAAAAAAGAAGTCATCATTCTTAAAAAAGAAATGACTCGTCTTGAGAAATTCCTCGGCGGTATCAAAGATATGCCAGGCGTTCCAGATGCACTCTTCATCGTTGACCCACGCAAAGAGCGTATCGCGATTGCAGAAGCACACAAACTCAACATCCCAATCGTTGCGATCGTTGATACTAACTGTGATCCAGACGAAATCGACTACGTCATCCCAGCGAACGACGATGCGATCCGTGCAGTCAAATTGCTCACTGGTAAAATGGCTGACGCAATCCTCGAAGTTAAACAAGGCGAAGATAACGTAGCACCTGAAACTACTGAAGAAGTAGTAGCAGACGCTGAGTAATTCGTGATGCCAGGTGATAAAGGGAATTGACCTTTTATCACCTTTTTTTTGAAAATAAGGACGTTATAAGGAGGAATATCGAATGGCTATTACAGCAGCAATGGTAAAAGAACTTCGTGAAAAAACAGGTGCAGGTATGCTCGACTGCAAAAAAGCGCTCGTTGAAACGGATGGGGATATGAACGCGGCAGTTGATTTCTTGCGTGAAAAAGGGATCGCAAAAGCAGCAGCTAAAGGCGATCGTATCGCAGCAGAAGGTTTGACAGCAGTCGCAGTTGACGGAAACAAAGCAGCACTCGTCGAAATCAACTCAGAAACAGACTTCGTTGCAAAAAACGAACGTTTCCAATCACTCGTTCAAAACATCGCGGATGCAGTTCTCCGTAACGGTTCTGAAACGGCTGAAGCAGCTCTTGCTTCTGAATACGAAGCGGGTAAAACAATCGAAACGTATATTTCTGAAGAAGCTTCTACAATCGGAGAGAAAATTTCACTCCGCCGTGTAGCACTCTTCACGAAAGAAGACAACGCAGCGTTCGGTTCTTACCTCCACATGGGTGGACGTATCGGTTCTGTCGTCGTCATCGAAGGAACAACAGACGAAGCAGTTGCAAAAGATGTTTCGATGCACATCGCAGCGGCACGCCCACTTTACGTCGATCGTTCTTCTGTAACAGAAGAAGAAAAAGCACGTGAAGAAAAAGTCTTGACAGAGCAAGCAATCAACGAAGGCAAACCTGCTAACATCGTTGAAAAAATGATTGCTGGACGTATGAACAAGTACTTCGAGGAAATTTGCCTCGTCGACCAAACATTCGTTAAAGACCCAGACTTCAAAGTTGGTAAATACGTAGAATCTAAAGGCGGAAAAGTCGTTTCATTCGTACGCTTCGAAGTTGGAGAAGGTATGGAAAAACGTGAAGAAAACTTCGCTGAAGAAGTTATGAACCAACTTAAAAAATAAGAATCAGGATTTCCTGATGACAAGAGAAGGAACACGTATGCTTCAATCCACTTTCGTGTGGAAGTGGTTCGTGTTCCTTTTTTACGGAATTTAGCAAGGAGGACGTAGTCATGCAACCGAAATATAACCGGATTGTGTTAAAATTGAGCGGAGAAGCGCTCGCAGGTGATCAAGGGTTCGGAATCAACCCCGCAATCGTCAATTCAATTTCTCAACAGATTCGCGAATTGGTAGAATTGAATGTACAAGTTGCCGTTGTTGTAGGTGCAGGTAACATTTGGCGTGGTAAAACAGGGGCAGAACTTGGAATGGACCGGGCAAATGCCGATTATATGGGGATGCTTGCGACGGTCATGAACTCGCTCGCATTACAAGATAGCTTAGAGTCAGTAGGCGTTGAAACGCGCGTTCAGACTTCAATCGAAATGCGACAAGTTGCTGAACCGTACATTCGTCGTCGTGCGATGCGTCACTTAGAAAAAGGTCGGGTCGTCATTTTTGCGGCCGGAACGGGAAATCCGTACTTCTCGACAGATACGACAGCAGCGCTTCGTGCCGCTGAAATTGAAGCTGAAGTCATCTTGATGGCGAAAAACAATGTCGATGGTGTGTATTCGGCCGATCCGAACGTGGATCCGGATGCGAAAAAATTCGAGACATTGTCTTACCTCGATGTATTAAAAGACGGCTTGCAAGTCATGGATTCGACTGCAACGTCACTCTGCATGGATAATGATATTCCGCTCATCGTTTTCTCATTGATGGAAGAAGGAAATATTAAACGCGTCGTCGTTGGCGACGAAATTGGAACACTCGTAAGGGGGAAATAATATGTCACAGCAAATCATGAAACAAGCCGAAGATCGGATGGAAAAAGCGCATCTTTCACTTAAAAAAGAACTTGCGACACTCCGTGCGGGTCGTGCGAACGTTGCAATCCTTGATCCTGTTCATGTCGATTACTACGGTTCACCGACACCACTTAATCAAGTCGCGAACGTGAATACACCGGAAGCGCGCCTCATCTTAATCACACCTTGGGATAAATCGATGGTTACAGAAATCGAAAAAGCAATCCAACGTGCAGATTTAGGATTAGCCCCATCTTCAGATGGTACGGTCATTCGCTTAGCGATTCCGCCACTTACGGAAGATCGCCGAAAAGAACTTGTTAAGCTCGTCAAGAAGTATACGGAAGAAGGAAAAGTTGCATTACGTAACATTCGCCGTGATACGAACGAGCAACTGAAGAAAGAAGAAAAAGATGGAGCGTTAACAGAAGATGACTTACGTGGTTATACGGAAGATGTCCAAACATTGACGGATAAATTCGTCAAAGCGCTTGATCAAACAGCGACGGATAAAGAAAAAGAAATTATGGAAGTATGACGCGAATCGTCGTCATGTTGGGGACTCTTTGTCACACGAAGAGTCCCCTTCTTCTTATAAATGAATGAGGGGAGGAAGAAGTACATGTTTCAATGGTTAAACCAGACAAAAGAAGTGATCGAACAACACGTACCTGATCACATCGCGATCATCATGGATGGAAATGGACGTTGGGCAAAAAAACGAGGACTTCCCCGCATCATGGGGCATCGTGAAGGGATGAAATCAGTTCGCGAAGTCGTCCGCGTCGCTAATGAGTTAGGGGTAAAGAGTCTGACCTTATACGCTTTCTCGACTGAAAACTGGACGCGTCCTGAAGAAGAAGTCAGTTTCTTGATGAAGTTACCGGCTCAATTTTTAGAGTCGGATTTAAAAGACTTGAATGAACGCAATGTCAAAGTAGAAGTCGCTGGTGAAATATCGCGTTTACCCGTCTATACACGGGAGGCAGTTCAACAAGCGAAACAGGATACAGTTGACAATACTGGACTACGGTTAATTTTTGCATTAAATTATGGCGGGCGAGATGAAATCGTTCAAGTCATGCAAAAGATTGCTGAAAAAGTACAAGCCGGACAACTGCTTCCGACTGAGATTACAAATGAGGTCATCGAACACGAATTGATGACGGGTTCCATGACAGATGTCGATCTCGTCATACGAACGAGCGGAGAACAGCGGTTATCGAATTTCTTGTTATGGCAAGCAGCCTATGCGGAGTTTTACTTCACCGATGTCTTGTGGCCGGAATTTCGACGGGAACAATTTTTGACAGCAATCGAGGATTACAATCAACGGACACGCCGATTCGGCGGCGTCTGACTAAACGAGGACATAGCTTATGAAAACGCGTATTATTACAGGGATTTGGGCAGGTGCCATCTTTTTAGGGTTACTTTACTTGGGTGGTCTTCCATTTCTTGCCTTCATGGCAATCTTAACAGTGATCGGTTATACAGAACTCGTCAAGATGAGACAACTGAGCTTTTCGTCGATTCCCGTTCTCTTGTTCGGGATTGGGACATTGCTTCCCTTCATTCGTGTCTATGAATTAACGAGTGAACAAACAGTGGTAAGCGGATTATCTCCACTTGCTTGGGGAATGCTGATTATTTTAGTCGGTCTATTTTGGACTGTATTTTCAAAAAATGTGTTCACGTTTGACGACGTGGCTTTTTTGCTACTAACGAGTGTTTATGTCGGTGTTGGTTTTGCATCGTTCGCGTTCATCCGTTTACTGGATAATGGCCTGACGTTATCGCTGTTAATCATTCTTTTGATTTGGTTCACAGATTCAGGTGCCTATTTTGTCGGGAAACGTTTCGGCAAAACAAAACTATGGCCGGCAATCAGTCCAAATAAGACGATTGAAGGGGCGGCAGGCGGAATTTTACTCGCGGTACTTCTTGGTGTGATTTTTGAAGCGATTACACCGACAATCGGGTATGCGGAAGTCGTTTTATTAGCACTGATCGTAGCTGTCGTCGGTCAACTGGGTGATCTCGTACAATCAGCATACAAACGACATTATGGCGTGAAAGATGCCGGAAGTTTACTTCCGGGGCACGGTGGGATTCTTGATCGTTTTGATAGCATGTTAATCGTCTTTACGGTATTGATCACACTCGGCATCTTCAGTTGAGGAGGAAGTTACATGAAGAAAGTCAGTATTATTGGGGGAACAGGTTCGATCGGGACACAGACGCTGGACGTCATTGCCGCCAATCCTGAACAGTTTCAACTCGTCAGTTTTGCGTTCGGGAAAAATATTGACGTTGCAGTTCCGTGGTTGAATCGTTTACGTCCGATGCTTGTCTCCGTCATGGACGAAGTGACGCGCGGACAGTTGCAAAAGCTACTCGACTATCGTCCGACAATTTTGACGGGCGATCAAGGCTTGATTGACGTCGCAACAATGGAAGAAGCAGATATTGTCATCACGGCAGTCGTCGGTGCAGTCGGTCTCCGTCCGACGCTCGCAGCGATTGAAGCAGGAAAAACGATTGGTCTCGCGAATAAAGAAACCTTGGTTACTGCTGGACATCTTGTCATGAAAAAAGCACGTGAAAAAGGTGTTGCTATCTTACCTGTCGATAGTGAGCATGCAGCGATTTTCCAATGTTTGAATGGAGAACGACGTGAAGATGTCCGTCAAATTATTTTAACGGCATCTGGCGGTAGTTTCCGTGACATGACGCGCGATCAATTGGCGGATGTTACGGTCGAGCAAGCGCTGAATCATCCGAACTGGTCGATGGGGGCGAAAATTACGATTGATTCTGCAACGATGATGAATAAAGGGTTCGAAGTCATTGAAGCCCACTGGTTATTTGATGTTGCGTATGAAGAAATCGATGTCGTCATTCACCGAGAGTCAATCATTCACTCGATGGTCGAGTTCAATGATGGTGCCGTCATGGCACAGCTCGGTATGCCGGATATGCGTGAACCGATTCAATATGCCCTTACATATCCGTCCCGCCTTGAAATCAAAGGGGGAGAACGGTTAAACTTAAAAGAAATCGGACGCTTGAACTTTGCTGAAGCTTCATTTGAACGCTATCCCTTATTACGCCTCGCTTTTGAAGCGGGTAGTGCGGGGGGTTCGATGCCTTCAGTACTTAATGCCGCGAACGAACAAGCCGTTGACCGCTTTTTAAAAGGGGAAATCAGCTTTTTAGAAATCGAAGTGAGTGTTGAAGCTGCGTTACGGGCGCATGAACTGATCAACGATCCGTCTTTGGATCAAATTTTAGAGGCGGATCGCTGGGCACGTGCGTTTGTCGCGTCACTTTCACTCGCTAACTAAGGATGGGATAGCAATGACGACCTTTATTTCGATCGTATTGATGTTCGGTGTACTTGTTGCCGTACATGAATGGGGTCATCTCGTAATGGCGAAGCGCGCTGGAATCCTTTGCCGGGAGTTCGCGATCGGCTTTGGACCGAAAATCTTCTCGTTTTTCAAAAATGAGACATTGTATACAGTGCGCCTCTTGCCAATTGGCGGATATGTTAAGATGGCTGGCGAAGAGCCAGAGTTCGTTGAAGTCAAACCTGGTCAGGCTGTTGGCTTAGGCATGAACGAGGGCCTTGTCGACGTGATCTATTTAGACGCAAGCCATCCGAAGGCAGACCAAGTCGTGACGGTCGAACGGATTGATTTATTGCACAAGTTAGAGCTCGTTGGGTTACAAGACGAAGTCTCGACACGATACGATATTTCAAAAACCGCCTTCCTCGTCGAAGGGCAGACACGAACACAAATTGCGCCGTACGACCGGACATTTGGTTCGAAATCCGTTTTTAAACGGGTACTTGCGATTGCTGCCGGACCAGCGATGAACTTTGTTCTCGCCTTCCTCATCTTATTTGGATTAGCGTTATACAACGGTTCTCCAACGGGTGAAAGTGTCATCGGGACCGTTCAAAAAGATTCGCCGGCGGACCAAGCAGGACTCGTCGAAGGCGACCGGATTGTTTCCGTCAACGGAGACGAGACGACAAAATGGGAAGACCTGCGTGCTGGCTTCCAAGATGAAGCTGGAAAAGAAACGACCGTCGTCTATGAGCGGGATGGTCAAGAAACAACAACACAAATTACGCCGAAAATTCAACAACAAGGCGATCAAAAAGTCGGAATCATCGGTGTGACGAACGAGACGGAAAAGTCGTTCGGGACGGCACTCGAAACGGGTGTAACGGAAACATGGCGGATGTCGACGTTAATTGTCGGCGCAGTCGGTGACTTAGTGACGGGGGTCGTTGGTGTCGATCAACTATCAGGTCCTGTCGGAATCGTCAAGATGACGGACCAGGTAGCGGACAGCGGATTTTCGATGCTCTTGACGTGGACAGCTCTATTGTCCGTCAACTTAGCGGTCTTTAACCTATTACCACTACCCGCGCTTGACGGTGGTCGATTACTCTTCCTCTTCCTCGAAGCGTTACGCGGCAAACCGGTCGACCCGCAAAAAGAAGGGCTCGTGCACTTCGTTGGATTTGCACTGCTCATGCTCTTGATGCTCGTCGTCACATGGAATGACATCCAGAAGTTCTTTTAATCTTTCAATCAAAGGGGTTCACGACTCATTATGAAACAATCGAAAATGTTTATGCCAACATTGCGTGAAGTACCATCAGACGCAGATGCTATTAGCCATCAACTTTTATTACGTGCGGGTTTTGTCCGTCAAAATGCAGCAGGAATTTACTCATACTTGCCACTTGCGAAACGTGTCTTAGCGAAGATTGAGACGATCATTCGTGAAGAGATGGATGCGGCAGGGGCACAAGAGCTATTGATGCCAGCCATTCAACCGGCAGAGCTATGGGAAGAAACCGGGCGCTGGGACATTTACGGACCAGAATTGATGCGTTTGACAGACCGTCATGATCGACGGTTCGCGCTCGGTGCGACACATGAAGAATTAATTACGTCAATCGTTCGGGATGAGTTGAACTCGTACAAAAAATTACCGGTCAATCTGTTTCAGATTCAAATGAAGTATCGTGACGAACGTCGCCCGCGGTTCGGTCTCTTGCGCGGACGTGAGTTCATCATGAAAGATGCGTATTCGTTCCATGCGACACAAGAAAGCCTGGATGACGAATACCAAAACATGTTTGAAACATACAATAAAATCTTTACGCGTGTCGGGTTAGAGTTCCGCCCTGTCGTTGCCGATTCGGGTGCGATTGGTGGAAGTGGCACACATGAATTCCATGCACTTGCAGCAATCGGTGAAGATACGATTGTTTATTCCGATCAGTCGGATTACGCAGCAAACCTTGAGATGGCAGAAGCTGTTGACGCGTACGACGTACAAGGCAAAGCACCGGAAGCACTGGAAACCGTTAATACAGGAGAAGCGAAAACGATTGAAGCGGTAGGCGAGTTCCTGCAGGTACCGGCAACCGAATCAATCAAGACGGTCGTCTTCAAGACGGAACAAGGTCTCGTCATG
The DNA here is from genome assembly GCF_018618705.1 of Exiguobacterium sp. H66. Lineage (NCBI taxonomy): Bacteria > Bacillati > Bacillota > Bacilli > Caryophanales > Exiguobacterium > Exiguobacterium sp. H66. Next base: position 280,059 of record NZ_JACSMQ010000001.1, on the reverse strand, counting down.
GCCCTCGTCCGGGGTGATCACGAAGTCAATGACATTAAATTGAAAAACTACCTTGGTGCGCTTGATATCACGATGGCTTCTGATGAGGAAATCGAACAAGCACTGCATTCGAAACCGGGCACGCTCGGTCCGATTGGAGCAGACATGCAGGTCGTGGCGGATTATGCTGTCCGCGCTTTGACGAACGCAGTTTGTGGAGCGAATAAAGCGGAAACGCATTACATCCATGTAAATCCAAGTCGTGATTTCGAAGCGGAATATACAGATTTGCGCTTCGTCGAAGAAGGCGATGCTTCACCAGACGGCGAGGGGCACGTCAAGTTCGCCCGCGGTATCGAAGTCGGACAAGTCTTCAAACTCGGGACACGCTATTCGCAAGGAATGGGTGCGACGTTCCTTGATGAAGGTGGAAAAGCGCAACCCCTTATCATGGGTTGTTACGGCATCGGTGTTTCACGGACACTTTCTGCCGTCGTCGAACAGCATTATGATGAGCGTGGTATCATTTGGCCGAAAGCGATTGCTCCGTATGATGTGCATTTGATTGCCGTCAATGGGAAAAACGCTGAGCAAATGGAAGTGGCAGAAAACGTCTACCGTCAACTGACGGCTGCTGGATTCTCTGTTCTGTTTGACGATCGGAAAGAACGGGCTGGCGTGAAATTCGCAGATGCTGATTTAGTTGGCTTACCTGTTCGAATCAACGTCGGGAAAAAAGCGGCAGACGGAATCGTTGAGCTGAAAGCACGCCGCGGCGGCGAAGCAGAAGAAATTGAACAAGGAAATCTCGTTCAGGCTGTTCGTTCGCTGTATGAAGGTTTAGAATAAGTAATGGGAACGGTCACTTAAAACGTTTAAGTGACTGTTTTCTTGTCTCACACCCATTCGCCCCTTGGGCAATCTGCAAGAGGAGGAGGAGTTGCTGTCACGGTGTGATGCGATAGGACAGCACAATTGCGAGTGGATACACAACAACGCATGTCGCTTTTAATGAGTGATTTAGATTTACCGACAGGAATTACTGAAGAATATTTTACGGGGGCTACCCTTGAGAAGCTCCGTGTCAATAAAAGCAATTCAACGTGGACGTTCCAAATTCGAATTCCGAAGATTTTGCCGCAAAACGTCTATCAGATGTTTTTCAGTCGTTTGACGAGTCGTTATCAACAATTTGCGGAAGTCAAATTAAACCTCGTTTCGGACGATCGTCCGGAAAGCAAACTTTTCATCGACTACTGGCCGTACGTCGTTCAGGATTTAGCGGATGCGTCTGCAGCAATGCGGACCCAGCTCAGTCGTGTTTTGCCAGAGTTTAGGGAAAATAAACTCTTCATCCCTGTTCGGAGTGAACCGGAAGCTGGTTTTTTAAAGAATGATCTGTGTGGAGAGATGCAATTATTATACGGTGCCTATGGATTTCCGAAGTTTGTTTGTGAACCGATTGTCCAGATGGATCAATCGACGCAAGAGGCGTTACGCAATCAAGTCAAACAAGAGGACATCGAGGAAGCGAAACGGATGCTCGAGCTTCAATTCAAACGTGAGCAGTCGCGCGATGATGATGAGGGACCGGTCGACATTCGGATTGGAAAACCGATTCAAGATGAAATCGTGCCGATTAAGACGATTCAAGATGAAGAACGTCGGATTGCGATTCGGGGACTTGTCTTCTCAGCAGAGAGCCGGGAATTACGAAGTGGAAAAACGATCTTTACGTTTAAATTGACCGACTATACCGATTCGCTTGTCGTCAAGATGTTTGCACGAGATGAAACGGACGTCAAAGTCCTATCAGCAATCAAAAAGGGCATGTGGATTCAAGTGGCTGGACGAGTCGAGTTCGACACCTTCCTCCGCGATCTCTGTATGATGATTGCACAATTGTCTGAAGTGAAGGTTGAACTTCCGGGTGACCCTTGGACAGGTGAGAAGCGTGTCGAATTGCACGCGCACTCGCAAATGAGTCAGATGGATGCTGTCATGAACGTGACGAAGTACGTCGAACGTGCTGCTGCTTGGGGACACCCGGCCGTCGCCATCACAGATCACGCGGGAGCGCAAAGCTTCCCGGATGCCTATTATGCCGGAAAGAAAAATGACATTAAGGTATTATATGGAATCGAAGCGAATGTCGTCAATGATGGTGTCCAAGTTGCCTATAACCCGGTCGATCGCAGTCTTGAGGACGCGACGTTCGTCGTCTTTGACGTCGAGACAACCGGATTATCAGCGATGTATAACAAAATCATTGAATTAGCTGCCGTAAAAATTTATGACGGAGACGTGATTGATAAATTCGAAGCATTCGCTGATCCGAAACACTTATTATCTGCGACGACGATCGATTTGACGGGCATCACCGATGACATGGTCCGTGGGAAACCGGATCCGGAACAAGTCGTCAAGGAATTCATGGACTGGGCGGGGGATTCGATTCTTGTCGCCCATAATGCGGCCTTTGACATCGGGTTTTTGAATGCGACGCTTCGTTCTGGTGAACATGACGAATCGACATTGCCCGTTATCGATACGCTTGAACTGGCACGTGTCTTGATGCCGACACTGAAGAATCACCGTTTGAATACGCTCGCGAAACGGTTTGATATCGAACTGACACAACATCACCGTGCGATTTATGATGCGGAAGCAACCGGCTACTTGATGTTGAAGTTATTGCAAATGGCAGATGAGATGTTCAACATGACAACGCACTTGTCGCTCAACCGGGAGATGGGAAAAGACATTTCTCGGACGCGTCCATATCATGCGACCGTCTATGCTAAAAATCGGACGGGGCTAAAAAATCTTTACCAGCTCATCTCGATTGCGCATACGAAACACGTCCATCGTGTCGTTCGGACGCCACGTTCGCAGCTCGTTGCGCACCGGGAAGGTTTAATCATCGGCTCTGCGTGTGACAATGGGGAAGTGTTTGATGCGGCGCTCAATAAATCGGATGAAGATTTAGCGAAGGTCATGCAGTTTTATGATTTCATCGAAATTCAGCCGCCGGCGATGTACGGTCATTTAATCGAGCGGGAAATCGTTCAAAATGAACTCGAACTTCGTGAGTTGATCAAAAAAGTCATCCGGGTCGCAGAGGAAAACGACATCCTGCCGGTCGCGACAGGGAACGTACATTATCTCGATCGCCATGACGCGACGTACCGTGAAGTTTTGATTCGGACGCAAGGTGGGGCAAATATGCTCAACATGCGGAAACAGCTTCCCCCGGCTCATTTCCGGACAACGCAGGAAATGATGGAAGACTTCCGGTTCCTTGCACCGGATCTTGCAGAACGTCTTGTCGTCACGAATAGTCAGAAAGTCGCTGAGATGTTCGAAAACATCGATATCATCCCGAAAGATCTCTTTACTCCTAAAATTGACGGTGCTGATGATGAGGTTCGCAATCTGTCCTACGACATGGCACATAAAATTTATGGGGAAACGTTACCGGAAATCGTCGAAGCCCGACTCGAAAAGGAATTGAAATCAATCATCGGCCATGGTTTTGCCGTCATCTATTTGATTTCGCATAAACTCGTAAAAAAATCGCTTGATGATGGGTACCTTGTCGGATCGCGTGGTTCTGTCGGATCGAGTCTCGTCGCGACGATGACGGAGATCACGGAAGTTAATCCATTACCGCCGCATTACGTCTGTCCGAACTGTCAAGAATCCGAGTTCTTTGATGATGGGTCGGTCGGATCCGGATTCGATTTACCGGATAAGGAATGTAAGACGTGTCAAATTCCATTGACGAAAGACGGACACGACATCCCGTTCGAAACGTTCCTTGGGTTCAAGGGGGATAAAGTACCGGATATCGATTTGAATTTTAGTGGGGAGTACCAGCCGAAAGCCCATGCCTATACGAAAGTCTTGTTCGGGGATGATTATGTCTACCGTGCAGGGACGATCGGGACGATTGCCGAAAAAACGGCCTATGGGTATGTGAAGGGGTATCAGTCGGAAAATGATTTAAATTACCGTAACGCGGAAGTCGACCGGCTCGTCAGCGGGGTGACAGGTGTCAAGCGGACGACAGGACAGCACCCCGGCGGTATCATCGTTGTCCCGGACTACATGGACATCTATGATATCAGTCCGATCCAGTTCCCGGCGGACGATATGGGATCGGAATGGAAAACGACACACTTTGACTTCCACTCGATTCACGATAATCTACTGAAACTTGATATTCTCGGACACGATGACCCGACGATGATTCGGATGCTGCAAGATTTATCCGGTCGTGATCCGAAAACGATTCCCGTCGATGACGCCGAGGTCATGAAAATTTTCAGTTCGACGGAATCGATTGGTGTCACACCGGAACAGATTGATTCGAAAACCGGAACGCTCGGGATTCCAGAGTTCGGGACGAAGTTCGTTCGACAGATGCTTGAAGAAACGAAACCGACGACGTTCTCGGAACTCGTCCAGATTTCCGGTCTGTCGCACGGAACGGACGTTTGGCTCGGGAATGCCAGTGAGTTGATTTATAACGGAACATGTGAACTGAAAGACGTCATCGGCTGCCGGGATGACATCATGGTCTACTTGATTTATGCCGGTCTTGAGCCGTCGCTTGCCTTTAAAATCATGGAATCCGTCCGTAAAGGGAAAGGGCTCTCGATTGAGATGGAAGAAGCGATGATTGAAAACAGTGTACCCCTTTGGTACATCGACTCGTGTAAAAAAATCAAGTACATGTTCCCGAAAGCCCACGCTGCAGCTTACGTTTTGATGGCGGTCCGGATTGCCTATTACAAAGTCCACCATCCGATGTACTACTACGCATCGTACTTCACGGTCCGAGCGGGTGACTTTGACATCGGCGCGATGAACAAAGGAACAGCTGCCGTCCGAAAAGTTTTACAAGATATCAAAGATAAAGGATTCGAGGCGACGGCGAAGGATAAAGGACTCTATACGGTTCTTGAAATTGCGCTTGAGATGATTGAACGCGGCTTTACGTTCCAAAAAGTCGATTTGTATAAGTCGAGCGCCAGTGAATTCTTAATCGAAGGCGATTCGCTGTTACCACCGTTCGACGCCGTGACAGGGCTCGGAACAAATGCGGCAAAACAAATCGTCGAGGCCCGAAAAGGTGGCGAGTTCCTGTCGAAAGAAGATTTACAGAAACGTGCCAAGTTATCGAAAACGATTATCGAAACGCTCGACAATCTTGGTTGTCTCGAAGGTCTTCCGGACGAGAACCAGCTTTCGTTATTTGACCTGTAAAGCCAGGCGGAGACTTGCTTAGAGCGGTTCATTATGCTATATTGAGTGAGGAAATGTTTTTTATACTACGACTTGGAAGGAGTAGGGGGACCTGCTCCTTTCTTGTTTGTTTTTTGAAGGAGGATGAAGATGACGAACGTAACTGAGAAGGTCGAGGCGCTCGCAAAACCAATCGTGGAACGAGAGGGGATGGAGCTTGTCGACGTCGAATTCGTCAAAGAGGGGGCGGATTGGTTCCTACGTGTCTCCATCGATAAGGAAGGTGGCGTTGACCTTGAAGATTGTGTCAACATCAACGAACAGTTATCGGAAGCATTGAATAATGATGATCCGATTGACGAACCCTATTATCTAGATGTTGCCAGTCCAGGTGCAGAACGACCACTCAAAAAAGCGGAAGATTTCGAAAAGGCGATTGGTAAACATATCTACGTCAAAACGAATGATCCGGTTAAAGATGCTACCGAATTTGAAGGAACGTTACTTGCGTATAACGACGAAATGCTTGAAATCGAAGTCCGCGTAAAAACACGAAAATTGAAAATTGAAATACCGGTGACCAAGATCGCGATGGCGCGACTTGCGGTACTGTTCTAAGGAAAGGAAGAGAACGATGGGACCACAGTTACTCGAAGCAATCGAGCAAATTGCAAAAGAAAAAGAAATCGATAAGAACATCATCATCGATGCGTTAGAACAAGCATTGATTTCAGCTTACCGCCGGAACTTCGGTAAAGAGTCGGAGGCAGTCAAGGTTGAGTTCGACCAAAAAACAGGAGAGATTCGTGTCTTTGCACTGAAGGAAGTCGTCGAACGGTTGACACAACCGGAAGAGCAACTTTCGCTAGAAGAAGCGCATGAAATCGATCCGACCTATGAACTAGGAGACTTCCATAAAGTTGAAGTCACACCGGGAGATTTCGGACGTGTCGCGGCACAGACGGCAAAACAAATCGTCACACAAAAAATGCGTGAAGCAGAGCGCGAGCGCATCTACAATCACTTTGCGGATCGTGAAGATGAAATCATGACGGGGATGGTCGAACGCCAAGACGCACGTAACCTCTATGTTAATCTCGAGGGAATCGAAGCGGTTCTATCAACACATGAACAAATGCCGAATGAACGGTTCGGTATTCGGGAATACATCAAAGTATATGTGACGAAAGTCGACCCAATGGTGAAAGGGTCTGGCGCATCGATTCTTGTATCACGGACACACCCTGGCTTACTCAAACGCTTGTTTGAGATTGAAGTGCCGGAAATCGCTGATGGCGAAGTCGAAGTGAAATCTGTTGCGCGTGAAGCCGGAGATCGCTCAAAAATCGCGGTCGCGTCAGATGATATCGACCCGGTTGGTGCGTGTGTCGGTCAAAAAGGGGCACGTGTTCAAAACATCGTCAACGAGTTGAATGGTGAAAAAATTGATATCGTTCGCTATTCCGATGATCCGAAAGAATATGTGGCCAATGCCTTGAGTCCTGCTCAAGTCGTCGGCGTGTATGTCAACGAACCGGCGAAGGCGACAATCGTCGTCGTACCTGATTTCCAATTGTCACTCGCAATCGGGAAACGCGGACAAAATGCACGTCTTGCAGCAAAACTGACGGGATGGAAAATTGACATCAAGAGTGAGTCAGAAGCAGAATCGATGGGTCTTCGTGATGTGTTCCTTAAAGATGAAGCAGTTGACGTGGAAGCGGTCCAAGTCGAAGGCGAGGAATAATTCGTGCAAAAGAAGGTACCTTTACGTAAATGCGTCATCACACAAGAAATGAAAACCAAAAAAGAGCTAATTCGCGTCGTTCGAACACCTGACAGTGAGGTTGTCATCGATCTTAATGGTAAGATGAATGGGCGAGGTGCCTATTTAACGAAAGATGTAGCTGTCATTACTAAGGCGAAAAAGAAGCGAACGCTCGATCATCATTTAAAAGTCAAGACGACAGATGAATTATATGATCAATTGCTTGAGATCGCGGGAGGTATACATGAGTAAATGGGAATCGCTACTTGGTCTCGCGAACCGAGCGCGGAAAGTGACGACTGGAGAAGAACTCGTGCTGAAAGAAGTACGGGGAGGACAAGCGAAGCTTGTCCTCTTAGCAGCAGATGCGGGGGCTGCCACGCGTAAAAAGGTTACGGATAAATGTACAAGTTATCATGTCCCATATCTTGAAGTCGGGGATCGTTCGATTCTTGGCCATGCACTAGGGAAAGATGCGCGTGTTGTCGTGTCAGTCAATGAAGCCGGATTTGCGAAAAAGCTAACTGAACTCCTCTCGAACGACTAATTGGAGGTGGATCCTTTGGGTAAACGTGTATACGAATTCGCTAAGGAACAAAACGTAACAAGTAAGCAGGTCATCGCACAGCTTGAAAAGCTTGAGAAACCCGTCAAGAATCATATGGCAGTATTAGATGAACAGACAGTACAGCAACTCGACAAAGTATTTAATCCCGAGAAACATCGGGCTCAAAAAACGGAGGCTCCAAAACAAGTGAAATCAGACAATAAACCGAACAGACCAGGAACTACTACTAATAAACCAGCAGGCAATCAATCACGTAATACAAAAGGCGGACGTCCAGAATTCGGAAACCGCAACAACCGCGGTGGAAAACGTCGTCCGAACCAGAAAAAAGCAGAACCACGCAAGTTAGAAGTCGCTGACCCGAACTCGAAATCAAGTCAACGGAAAGCAGCACGCCGTGCACAAGAAGAAGCGATGGCAAACGTCGTTCAATACGCGGATAACTTGACGGTCGGTGAACTTGCTGAAAAAATGGCGAAAAAACCAAACGAACTCATCATGAAATTGATGGGCATGGGCGTCATGGCGACAATCAACCAAGATCTCGACGATGAGACGGTTGAATTGTTAGCATCAGACTTCGGTTTCGAAGTTGAAAAATCAGTCCAAGTCGACGAAACGGATTTCGATGCGTATGAACTCGACCTTGATAACTACGAACTCTCGGAACGCCCTCCTGTCGTTACGATCATGGGTCACGTTGACCATGGTAAAACAACACTTCTTGACTCGATCCGTAATACGAAAGTAACAGCGGGCGAAGCAGGTGGGATTACGCAGCACATCGGAGCATATCAAGTTGAAATCGATAACAAAAAAATCACATTCCTCGATACACCAGGTCACGCAGCGTTTACAACGATGCGGGCACGTGGTGCAGATGTGACGGATATCGCAATCATCGTCGTTGCAGCAGATGATGGCGTCATGCCACAGACGGAAGAAGCGATTAGTCACGCTAAAGCAGCAGGCGTACCAATCATCGTTGCCGTCAACAAGATGGATAAAGAAGGAGCGAATCCGGACCGCGTCAAGCAAGAATTGACAGAGTTCGAACTCGTTGCGGAAGATTGGGGCGGCGATACGATTTTCGTACCGGTTTCTGCTCTTAAAGGCGAAGGAATCGATGAGTTACTCGAAATGATTCTTCTCGTCTCAGAAGTTCAAGAATACAAATCAACACCAGAAATGCACGGGCGTGGTACGGTCATCGAGGCGAAACTCGATAAAGGTCGTGGACCGGTTGCGACGTTACTCGTCCAGCACGGGACACTTCGCGTTGGAGATCCAGTCGTCGTCGGTCATACGTTCGGTCGTATCCGGGCAATGGTCAACGATATCGGTCGCCGTGTGAAAGAAGTCGGTCCATCAACACCAATCGAAATTACAGGCTTAAACGATGTACCAAAAGCCGGTGATCAATTCTTCGCGTTTGAAGATGAGAAAAAAGCGCGTCAAATCGGTGAAGCACGTTACCAACGTGAAATCGAAGCACAACGTCGCGATTCGGCGAAAGTCAGCCTCGAAGATCTCTTTGATCGTATCAAAGAAGGCGAAGTCAAGGACTTAAACATCATCATCAAAGGAGACGTTCAAGGTTCAGTCGAAGCCCTCGCTGGTTCACTCAAGAAAATTGATGTCGAAGGCGTTAAAATCAACATCGTTCACTCAGGTGTTGGTGCCATCACAGAAGGTGATGTCATCCTCGCTTCAGCAGCGAACGCGATCATCATCGGTTTCAACGTCCGTCCAGACGGCAACGCGAAATCAATGGCAGATCAAGAAAAAGTTGAGATTCGTCTTCACAAAATCATCTACAATGCGATTGAAGAAATCGAACAAGCGATGAAAGGGTTACTTGACCCTGAATTCGTTGAGAAAATCATTGGACAAGCTGAAGTCCGTGACGTCATCAAAGTTTCGAAAGTCGGAACGATTGCTGGTGGTTACGTGACTGAAGGTAAGCTGACACGTGCAGCAGGTGTTCGTGTCGTCCGTGACAGCATCGTTATTTATGAAGGGAAACTTGATACACTACGTCGCTTTAAAGACGACGTCAAAGAAGTCGCAACCGGCTACGAATGTGGAATCAAGATTGAGAAATATGACGACATCAAAGTAGATGACGTTATCGAAGCCTTCATCATGGAAGAAGTAAAACGGAAGTAACAGAACGGAGAATATCCGAACTGGAGGGAATTCACATGAGTGTACGTTCAAATCGTGTTGCAGAACAAGTTCGTAAAGAGATTACGCAAATGCTCATCAAAGACGTCAATGATCCCCGTGTCAAAGCGATTACCGTAACAGGTGTCGAAGTGACGGGTGATTTACAGCAAGCAACGATTTTTTATTCAGTGCTTGGTGATGAGAAAGTACGCGAAGAGGCACGGATCGGTCTTGAAAAATCAAAAGGATTCATGCGTAAAGAAATTGGGTCACGCATCCGGTTACGCAAAACTCCTGAATTGATGTTCGAGATTGATACATCGGTCGAGTATGGATCGCGGATTGATGAGTTGCTCCGGAACTTGAACAAGGATTGACACATGAACAGGGCAACCACAGGCGTGGTTGCCCTTTTTTTAGGAGATGATGAGAGATGGAACCGATTGGTGTACTACCGTTAGACAAACCAGCGGGTATGACGAGTCACGATTGTGTATTTAAATTGCGCCGTTTGTTTCAAACAAAGAAAGTCGGACATACCGGCACGCTTGATCCTGAAGTCACAGGCGTCTTACCGATTTGTTTAGGACGGGCGACAAAACTTGCGCGGTTCATCACGGATGAAGGAAAACGGTATGTAGCGGAAGTGACGCTTGGTTTTTCGACGACGACAGAAGATGCCCATGGGGAAACGGTCGAGACGACTGGCGTGATGCAAGGGGCAGTGACGGAAGCGCAAATCGATTTAGTTCTCGGGCAATTGACTGGGCAAATCGAACAGACCCCGCCGTACTACTCTGCTGTTAAAGTCAATGGAAGAAAGCTATACGAATATGCACGAAAAGGAATCGAAGTCGAACGACCAACGCGCGTCGTTGAGATTCACGAATTAAAACGAACGTCTCCTTTGACGTTCGATCACAACACGTGCCGCTTTCACATGGAGATTGCCTGCGGAAAAGGAACCTATATCCGGACGCTCGCTGTTCAAATCGGAGAGTTGCTCGGTTATGCAGCGCACATGAGTCACTTGCGACGAACGGCGTCGGGTGCGATTGAAGAGGGTGATACGGTCACACTTGCGATGCTCGAAGGCTGTGAGACGGTCGAGGAGCGGATGGCGTACGTTTTACCAATTGAACAAGTCATTCAAAAGTGGCCACGGATGACTGTTGACGCTGAAACGGCAGCTCGGGTTTTAAACGGAGCAAAGCTTGCAAGCATTCCGGATGAATTCGAACTGTTTACTGTCTATAATGAAGAGGACGTACCGTTAGCGATTTATCGCCGAGACCCTGAAATCAATATGGGGCGTGTCGAGGTCATGTTACAAATCGATTAAGATCGGAGAGATAGGGATGGAAATCATTCATTTAACATATCCGGAAAAACCGGTAGCGGAGTCGGGAGTCATTGCACTTGGATTCTTTGATGGGGTTCACCTAGGGCATCAACATGTCTTGCAAACGGCAATCGAGAAAGGCGAGGAGCTCAATCTCCCTGTCACTGTGATGACGTTTGACCCGCACCCGAAGCAGGTCCTCGGAAAAAGTGACGATCAAATCCGTTACATCACCCCGCTTGATCGAAAGCTCGAGAAGATGGCGGACCTCGGAATCGACCGGGCTTACGTGATTGAGTTCACGATTGCGTTTTCCGAGTTATCCCCGCAAGAGTTCGTCGATACGTACTTGATTGCGGCGGGTGCGAAACATATCGTCGCCGGATTTGACTATTCTTACGGACGATTCGGAGCTGGAAAAATGGCAACACTCGATTTCCATAGTCGCGGTCAATTCACACATACGACTGTCGCTGAACAGCAAGCAGATGATGAAAAAGTCAGTTCGACGCGGATTCGAAAGCTGTTAGCGGCTGGTGAAGTCGAAGCGGCAGCCAGTTTACTCGGGGAACCGTATCAAATTAAAGGGACAGTCATTCATGGAGATGCACGAGGAAGACAAATCGGCTTTCCGACTGCTAATATCCGTCCGGAGTTTGCGTATGTCATTCCGAAACTCGGGGTATACGCGACACATGTCCATTTAGAAGATGGACGGACATTCCCCGCGATGACGAACATCGGACGGAGACCGACCTTTTATGAAACAGGAGAAGTCAGTGTGGAAACCCACTTACTTCAGTTTGACGAAGATTTATACGGTCAAGAATTAAAACTGGAGTGGATCGCCTATTTACGTGACGAACGGGCATTCGACGGGATCGAGAGCTTAAAAGCACAACTCGCTCAAGATAAAATCGAAGCGGCACGTCGTTTAAACGTTTGACAGAAGAATAGCGGTTCGTTATGATAAGTCAGTACGATCACGTACAGCCGATTGACTTGGCATCAGGTCTCACCATCCGATGCTCGGCAATACGGTCATTCAAAAGATGGAGGTGGAGTGACAATGGCACTCACTAAAGAACGTAAAAACGAAATTATCGAAGCTTATGCTACGAAACAAGGCGATACTGGTTCGCCGGAAGTACAAGTTGCTGTTTTAACTGAACAGATCACAACTTTGAACGATCACTTACGTACACACAAAAAGGATCACCACTCACGTCGTGGTCTCTTGAAAATGGTCGGTCGTCGCCGTAACTTGCTCACATACCTTCGTAACAAGGATGTTGCTCGTTACCGTTCATTGATCGAGCGTCTTGGTCTTCGTCGCTAATCCGACTAAAAGGACAAGTGGAAGCAGGAGCATTGTCTCCTGTTTCTTTTTTTTGCCGATTCGTGGACATTTGGCGCAAGAACCTACATAATTAGATTTGAATGAAAAAACGGATAGTAGTGAGAGGAGATTTGTGCATGTCACAAACAAAACAGACGTTTTCGACCGAACTCGGTGGACGTACTTTAACAATTGAAATCGGTCAACTGGCCAAACAAGCGAACGGGGCAGCGATGATTCGCTATGGCGAGACAGCCGTCCTCGCAACAGTCGTGGCGTCGAAGCAACCGAAAGACTTGGATTTCTTCCCATTAACAGTGAACTATGAAGAAAAATTATACGCAGCAGGTAAAATTCCAGGAGGTTTTTTAAAACGTGAAGGCCGTCCTGGAGAAAACGCGATTTTAACATCACGATTAATTGACCGTCCGATTCGTCCACTCTTCCCAGAAGGATTCCGTCATGACATTCAAGTCGCGACGACAGTTCTTTCTTCAGATGCGGACAACTCGTCAGAAGTCGCAGCGATGATTGGTGCTTCGATTGCCCTTTCCATCTCGGATATTCCGTTTGACGGTCCAATCGCTGGTGTGACGATTGGTCGCGTTGATGGAGAGTTCATCATCAACCCAACGGCAAGTCAGTCGGAAGCAAGCGACATCGATTTACAAGTCGCAGGGACAAAACATGCCGTCAACATGGTCGAAGCCGGTGCAAAGGAAGTATCGGAAGAAGCGATGCTCGAAGCAATCTTACTCGGACATGACGTCATCAAAGAATTGATTGCGTTCCAAGAGGAAATCGTTGCTGCCGTCGGGAAAGAGAAATTTGCCTACACGGTGTCATCATTTGATGAAGCACTTGTTGCGCGTCTGAAGACGGAAGCATTAGCAGAAGTCACGACAGCGGTTCAAGTCGAAGAAAAACAAGCGCGTGACGTCGCGATCAACGAAGTCATCTCAAAATATATTGATCTTTACGCAGCCGACGAGTCGGTCACGGAAGCACAACTTGCTGAAGTTTCTGGTGTATTGAATAAGTTCGTCAAAGCGGAAGTTCGTCGTCTCATCACAGAAGATAAAGTACGTCCGGATGGTCGTGGACTTGCTGAAATTCGTCCGCTCGACTCAGAAATTGGTCTCTTGCCACGTGCTCATGGTTCTGGACTCTTTACACGTGGTCAAACACAAGTCTTGTCTGTCGCGACGCTTGGTGTCGCTGGAGACGCACAAATCATCGATGGACTTGGTTTGAAAGAAGAAAAACGTTTCATGCACCATTACAACTTCCCGCCGTTCTCAGTCGGGGAAGCGCGTCCAATGCGTGCACCAGGTCGTCGTGAAATTGGTCACGGAGCACTTGGAGAGCGTGCCTTACAGCCTGTCTTGCCATCAGAAACAGATTTCCCGTATACGATTCGTCTCGTCTCGGAAGTGCTTGAATCAAATGGATCTTCTTCACAAGCCTCAATCTGTGGATCAATCCTCGCGATGATGGATGCCGGTGTCCCGCTTAAAGCACCAGTTGCAGGAATCGCGATGGGATTAATTAAAGAAGGCGAAAATTATTCAATCTTAACAGACATTCAAGGTATGGAAGATCACCTCGGCGACATGGACTTTAAAGTCGCAGGAACAAAAGATGGTGTAACTGCTTTACAAATGGATATGAAGATTGGCGGCATCACGCGTCAAATTCTTGAAGAGGCGCTCGAACAAGCACGCCTTGGCCGTTTACACATTCTTGAACACATGAATTCGATCATTGCAGAACCACGTGTCGAGTTGTCGAAATATGCACCGAAAATCGTTACCCTCAAAATCAATCCGGATAAAATCCGTGATGTGATTGGACCCGGCGGTAAAGTCATCAATGCGATCATCGATGAAACAGGCGTCAAGATTGATATCGACCAAGATGGTACGGTCTTTATCGCATCGACAGATCAAGATGGCATTAATCGTGCACGTCAACTCGTCGAGGACATCGTTCGTGAAGTCGTCATCGGTGAAGAGTTTGATGGGACAGTCCGCCGGATTGAGAAATTCGGAGCGTTCGTTGAGTTGTTCAAAGGAAAAGACGCACTCGTCCACATCTCTGAGCTTGCACTTGATCGTGTCGGTCAAACGGAAGATGTCGTCAAACTCGGCGACAAGCTGAAAGTCCGTGTCACAGAAGTTGATGATAAAGGTCGTGTCAACGCCTCACATAAAATCCTTCTCGTTGAAGGAATGAGCGCGGAAGACCGTGCAGCATACGATGAAAAGAAAAAAACAGAGCGTGACAACCGCCCGCCACGTCGGGATACAGGATCTCGCCCACCACGTGACGGACAACGTCCACCACGTCGTAACTAATGAAAACAAGGTGGCTCAACGGTGCGGATGTCGCAACGAGGGCCACCTTGTTTCCGATTCAGGAGGAAACTATTATGGTCGAACGGATACAGCTACAAAACGGAGTACGAATCATCATCGAACGGATGCCGAGCGCGCGGAGCGTAGCAACAGGAATTTTCATCAAGGCCGGCTCACGAACAGAAACGCTTGAGGAACATGGAATCAGTCATTTAATCGAACATATGGTCTTTAAAGGGACAGAACAGTTCTCGGCGAAAGAGATTGCGGTTTACTTCGACCGACTTGGTGGAAATATTAATGCATTCACAAGTAAGGATCAAACGTGTTATTACGTTAAGACATTAGATGAACATGCAGCGACGGCATTTGATGTCCTAGCGGATATGTTCCTCGACTCGACGTTCGACGAAGAAGAACTCGAAAAAGAGAAACGGGTCGTCATCGAAGAAATCAAGATGTACGAAGATACACCAGATGATCTCGTCCATGAACTGCTCGCGATCGCAGCCTATGGCGAGGACGTCATGGCGCGACCAATCCTTGGGACGGAAGAGAGTGTTCTTAGAATCAATCGGCAGATGATTACGGAATACATGAAACAGGCGTATGCACCGGACCAAATCGTCATCTCGATTGCGGGTCACGTATCGGATGCTTTAGTGGAACAAGTGAAGGAGCGGTTCAGTGTCATGACACCGAGTGAAACCTCGCGTCCGATTCAGCTTCCCGAACTAAAAAATGATGTAATCCGTAAGGAAAAGGATACAGAACAGGTCCATCTTTGTTATAATTTCCGTGCAATCGATTCTACGGACGATCGTTTACCGGGACTTGCATTATTGAATAATGCCTTTGGAGCGACGATGTCTAGCCGCTTGTTCCAATCCATTCGTGAAGAACGGGGACTGGCGTACTCTGTCTTTTCGTACTACACGACATTTGACGACCATGGGACGTTCACGATTTACGTCGGTACTTCACACGAAACACTGAAGGAAGTCGAAGATGTCTTAGAAGCAGAAATCAAACTGTTGCTTGCGAATGGTTTGACGGATAAAGAAGTTGAAGATGGCATCGAGCAACTGAAAGGTTCACTCATTCTCGGGAATGAAGGAACATCAAGTCACATGAACCGAAATGCACGAAATGAACTTCATCTGGAAAAACACCCGACGTTAGAAGAAGTCATCGAAGAGGTGGAGCGCATCACTAAAGAAGATATTCAAGGATTGATCACACATATCTTCGAAGAGCCACCAGCAAAAGCGTATATCTTACCGGAAATGGAAGAAGAAACCGTGTGAGAGAAGCTCTCAACTAAAAAATCATACAGAAAACATGTTGTCGAGAAAGAAGGAATACCCTTGAATTTAGCTGAATTAATCGAAGCCATCCAAATTCAAAAAATTGAACGGATGGTAGATGCGGAAGTCGTCTCTTTGACGACAGATTCACGTGACGTGAAGCCTGGGACATTATTTGTCGCGATTAAAGGATATACAGTAGATGGACACGATTACGCTCGACAAGCTGAATCGAGCGGAGCCATTGCAATCATCGCTGAACACGCGCTCGATGTGACGATTCCTGTCATTCTTGTCAGAAGTACGACGCGGGCAATCGCTGAACTTGCAGGGAAATTCTATGATTATCCTTCCGAAAAAATGCGGATGATTGGCATTACAGGAACAAACGGAAAAACGACGACGACGACGATTGTTCGTGACGTCTTGGCGCGCCTAGGGCGTAAGACAGGAATCATCGGGACTGTCGAAGTGAAGATTGGTGACCGTGTCGTTCCAAGTCGGAATACGACGCCACAAAGCTCGGAACTGCAAGCATTTTTCCATCAGATGTACCAAGAGGGCGTTGAAGACGTCATTATGGAGGTATCGTCGCATGGATTAGAGCTAGGACGTGTCACGGGCGCAGATTTTGATGTGGCAGGATTTACGAACTTAACGCATGATCATCTCGATTTCCATAAGACGTTCGAAAACTACGCCCGCGCAAAAGGGTTATTGTTTGCACAACTCGGACAGCGCCTATCGGATGAAAAGGTAGCCGTCTTGAATGCAGACGATGCGACAAGTGAATTGTTTGAGATGATGACGGGTGCGCGCGTGTTAACATATGGCATTGATCAGCCCGCGGATTTGCAGGCACACAACATTACACAGACACTTCAAGAGACGACATTTACGATGGATTATCAAGAAGAGTCGATTGAATTGACGGTCCAATTCATTGGTCGTTTTAACGTCTATAACTTGTTGCTCGCAACAGGTATCTTATTATCACTCGGCTATCGTTTACCTGAGATTTCGAACGCGATCACTCAGATTCAGCCAGCCCAAGGGCGGATGCAACGTTTACCGATCGACGGGTATAATGTCTATGTCGATTACGCCCATACACCAGATGGAATCGAGCAATGTCTGAAGGCCCTCGTCGATGTCCCGAAAGAGAAGATTATTTTCTTGATTGGAACAGGTGGAAATCGGGATGTGACGAAACGTCCGATGATGGGACAATTGGCATCGACCTATGCCGGGACGGTCATCGTCACGACGGATGATCCGCGCTTTGAGTCTTATGAGTCGATCACATCAGGGATTGCGTCAGGGATGCTTCATGACCAATTCGTCGAAATTGGCGATCGAGTCGAAGCCGTTCGATATGCAGCGAGTCTTGCACGTCCCGATAATATCGTCATTCTCGCAGGAAAAGGGCATGAAAAATATCAAATCATTGGTGACGAAAAAACACCACTCGACGAAGAACAAATCGTCAAAGAGATGATACGCCAATTGGAGGAAAAGCAGTGAATTATCAACCACTTGAATTAACGACAGAACGATTTGAAGCGTTTGTTAAAACACATCCAAAAGGGGACTTATTACAGTTACCGGCATGGGGAGACGTCAAACAGGCGACAGGATGGACCCATCAGCGGATTGCTGTTGGAACGCCGGACGGTCAACCAATCGGTGTCGCTTTACTCTTATTTAAGCAAGTGCCGAAACTACCGTTTACGTTATGTTACGCACCGCGCGGATTTGTCGTCGATTATGCAAATAAAGAAGCCGTCACAGCACTGCGTGATCTCGCGATTAAGGTGGCAAAACAACATAAAGCCATCGCCATCAAATTGGATCCGAACATTGATCGTGATGAAGACCCGACACTGCTGACAGAAATGATGACCCTCGGATTTAAGCATAATGGTTTTGGTGGCGGCTTCGATCATGCGCAACCGCGTTTTACGATGGAGACGAGCCTTGAAGGAACGGAGAAAGAAATCTTTGATCGGTTTCATTCAAAGTTTCGCTACAACGTCCGACTGGCTGAACGAAAAGGAATTGTTTGCTATGAAGCGAGTCGTGAAGAACTGAAAACGTTCGCGAAGTTGATGGTCGAAACGGGCGAACGGGACGGGTTCTCGATCCGTGGTCTTGACTACTTCGAAAATCTCTATGATCATTTGCGTCCGAACGGGGATGCGGCACTCTTTTTAACAAAACTTGATGCGGCGAAGGCACTTGAAAGCACGGAAGCATTATTGTTACAAGCTGATCGCGAATTAGCAAAAATCCACCGACAGCTTGAAAAGGAGACGACGGAGAAAAAAATCAAGAGTCTGCACAATCGTCTCGAACAGACGACAGCACAAATCGACAAGGCTGAGAAATCAAAAACTGAGTTGATGGCAATTGCCGCGAAGCATCCGGACGGCGTCATTCTCTCAGGTGGATTATTGACGCTTGCCGGTCGTCGTTCTTACTATTTATATGGTGCGTCGTCAAATGAGTATCGTGAGTTCATGCCGAATCACTTGATGCAGTGGACGATGATGCAGTATGCCAAAGCGCACGGCGCCGTATCGTATGATTTTGGTGGCGTCAGTGGATCGACGGACCCGGATGATCACTATGCAGGGTTATACGCGTTTAAGTCGGGCTGGGGCAGTACGATGATTGAAAAAATCGGAGAATTTGATTACGTTCTCAACAAACCTCTTTATCTTGTGCTTGAAACAGGTCTACCGATTCTGAAGCGATTACGGAAGAAGTTCCGCCGCTAATGAAGAGAGGGACAATCTTTGCCTGGATCTTGTTTTTATTCGCGATGTTCGCGGTCGGGTTGTTTCTTGCCGCTTCAACAAATCGTTTACCGTCTGTTCTACTAGACCAACCAGATTTAGGAATTGACAGCTGTCCCCGGGATGTAGCAGGGGAGAACCGTTTGATTAATGCTAGTCGCGACAACCTCAAACAGCTCCACCCGGCCGTCGAAGCAGGGGCGGAGGATTTGATTCGAATTAGCCACTCTTGCTACGATATCGATATTCGAATCACGCAAGGTTATCGCACTGAAAAACAACAGGATGCCCTCTATGCACAAGGTCGTTCAACGCCTGGTGACATCGTAACAAATGCGCGTGGCGGGGAATCAATGCATAACTACGGTCTAGCGATTGACTTCGTACAAATGATTGATGGCGGGATTTCATATGACATTGACTACGATGGCAATCAATCAGGCAAGAGTGATTGGCGAGAGGTCGCCGATGTTGGTAAAGCCCTTGGATTTGAGTGGGGTGGCGACTGGAAGCGTTTTGTT
Source organism: Exiguobacterium sp. H66 (assembly GCF_018618705.1). Taxonomy (NCBI): domain Bacteria; kingdom Bacillati; phylum Bacillota; class Bacilli; order Caryophanales; genus Exiguobacterium; species Exiguobacterium sp. H66. The sequence continues at coordinate 260,661 of NZ_JACSMQ010000001.1, read as the reverse complement.
GATTATCCGCATTTCGAGATGAATTTCAATTATTCTTTAAGTGAATTGAAGTCCGGTGCACGACCGAGTAAGCAAGAAAAGGCCAATCGAACTGAGGAAATCGAGCACTTGCTTGAATCCTGATGAAGCGTCATACCGGACATGTTCTGATTCGGTATGACGTTTTTTTTTAATTTTCCTAGTCCCGTTGTTGGCAGGAAGGCAAAGTTCGGCTAGAATAGTGATAGTGATAAGTGGACGGCTCACGAAAAGTGAATACAAATAGGAGGTCATGTTGTGTCAAAGAAAAAGACGGAAAAAGTAAGCGTCTTTGCTCTTGGTGGGGCTGGTGAAATCGGTAAGAACATGTACGTCGTCGAACTCGACGAGGACATCTTCGTAATCGATGCTGGCTTGATGTTCCCAGGAGATGAGATGCTTGGAATTGACAAAGTCATTCCAGACATAAGTTATCTGAAGGAAAACAAAGAACGGATTCAAGGGATTTTCATCACGCACGGTCACGAAGACCATATCGGCGCACTCAGTTACGTCTTACGTGACTTGAAAGTGCCTGTATACGGGACACGCCTGACACTCGGATTGATTGAAATCAAATTAAAAGAAGCCGGTTTATTGAAGAAGGCAGATCTTCGTCCAATTGATGCCAAGACGAAATTAACCGTTGCAGGACATTTCATTACGTTCTTCCGCGTCAACCACTCGATACCGGATGCGGTCGGGGTTTGTATCCAAACATCACAAGGAGCCATCGTTCATACGGGGGATTTCAAGTTTGACTACACACCAGTCGACGGGAAACAAGCAGATTTCGGTAAGATTGCAGCAATCGGGCAACGGGGCGTTTTATGTCTTCTATCTGATTCAACGAATGCAGAGCGGCCAGGGATGTCCGGTTCAGAGTCGACGGTCGGGTCCGAATTGAACGACGTCATCTATGAAGCACCAGGTCGTGTTATCGTTGCATCGTTCGCATCGAACGTTCACCGCTTGCAACAAGTATTCGCAGCGGCCGAAGCGAATAACCGGAAAGTTGCAGTCGTCGGACGAAGTATGGTCAACATCGTCGAAGTCGCGCAACGTTTGAACTATTTACGGTTCAAGCAAAAAACATTGATTGAGTTATCAGAAATCAATCGCCTTGATGATAACCAAGTCGTCATCTTGACGACCGGTTCACAAGGCGAGCCGATGGCGGCATTAACACGGATGGCACGCAATGCACATAAACAAGTCAACATCCGTCTTAACGATACAGTCGTCGTCGCAGCGTCACCAATTCCAGGGAACGAGAAATCGGTTTCGAAAACAATCGATCTGTTGTTCCGTGCCGGGGCGAACGTCATTTATAACCAACGTAAAGTTCACGTGTCTGGTCACGGTCACGCAGAAGACTTGAAGTTGATGCTCAACTTAATCAAACCGAAGTTCTTTATTCCGATTCACGGAGAATTCCGGATGCAAAAAGCGCATAGTCGTCTCGCACAGACGGTAGGTGTCAATGCAAACAACATCTTCATTATTGAAAATGGTGATGTGATCGAATTTGAAAAACGTAAAGCACGCATGTCACGTAAAGTGAATGCCGGAAATGTGTTGATTGACGGGATTGGTGTAGGAGATGTCGGGAACATCGTCTTACGTGACCGTCGTCTCTTGTCTCAAGATGGTGTCGTTCTCTGCGTCATCACGATTAGTCGGAAGAACAAAACGATCGTGTCAGGCCCAGAAATCATCTCACGTGGATTCGTCTACATGCGTGAGTCAGAAGATATGATCAATGAGGCTAACCGAATCGTCGCGAAACAACTCCAAGGAAAATTAACGGGAGAACTCGATTGGACTGAAATGAAGTCGTTGATCCGAGATAAGCTGAGTTCTTATCTATATGAACAGACAAAACGTCGTCCAATGATTTTGCCGATCATCATGGAGATTTAACAAGAAGAGCGACTCAGATCGACCAATTCCTGGTCAGCTGAGTCGTTTTTTTATCAGGAGGTAGTATAGATGGCGACGACAAAAAAGAAACCTGTTCGCAAACAAACGACGGCACGGAAACGACCGCCGGCTAAAAAACAACGCCCTCCGATTCAATATCGTACATATGTAGGTGTTTTCGCTGTTTTGTTATTACTAGCCTATCTTCTTGCGTTAGGAGAATTTGGACGAGTCGGTGAGAAGTTCGCCGAGTTCGCTTTTGATACGGTCGGTCAATTCGGCTCGTTGCTTTATGGCTTGTCAGGGAGTTTGCTCCTCTTGTTCCTATCGCAACTCGAGCGACAAAAAAAATGGGCGATCAGTTTACTCGCAGCCGGTCTTTTAATTTGGATTGATTTAATATTAGGAGAGCCGAGGGGTACATTAAATGCTTGGCTCTATCAAGGATCGGCCTATTACATTTCGAGTTTTGGTGCCTTCTTGATTGGGTTGTTTTTAATTGGCACAAGCGTGCACCTGCTTCATCCGTTATTCTTCAGTGAACTGGCGCATGGAATGCTCGAGCGGGTGGAAGCGTTTCGAAATCGTGAGCGATCTTTACCTGAACGCAAGGAGCGTCCTGTCAAAGAGGCTAAAAAACAAAAAGAACGTAAACCACTCGAACGGCAAGCAAAACCAACAACAGCTAAACAGGAGACTACTGTGCCGTCACTTCCGGAAAACGAACCAGAAGATGCAGTGGAGAGTATTCAAGACGTCCCGATCATCGGGTTCGCGGACCATGTCGAACCGCAGGCGGCTGAACTACAAGGTCCGTTGACGATGACTGAAACACCGGACGGATACCAATTGCCTTCTCTTGAATTATTGATGGAACCGACATCAAAAGATTTATCAGGTGAGAACAAACGCCTCAAGGACAATGCAACGAAATTGATTGCGACTTTAAAGTCGTTTGGGATTGGGGCAAAGGTCTTAAAAATTCATTTAGGTCCAAGTGTCACGAAGTATGAAATTGAACCGCATCAAGGAATCAAGCTAAGTCGGATTACGGGACTCGCAGATGACCTGGCGCTCGCGCTCGCTGCGAAGGACATTCGAATCGAAGCACCGATTCCGGGAAAGGCAGCGGTCGGGATTGAGGTGCCGAATCGTGAAGTGGCGATGGTCTCACTTCGGGAAGTCCTCGGAGCAGAAAGCGTTCAAGCCGATCCTGATCGATTACTTGTCGCTCTTGGACGGAGTATCTCGGGAGAGACCGTGACGGCGAAGTTAAACAAAATGCCACACGTGTTAGTCGCAGGATCGACGGGATCCGGGAAGTCAGTCTGTATCAATGGGATGATCGTCTCGATATTGATGCGGGCACGACCGGATGAAGTCCGCTTGATGATGATCGATCCGAAAATGGTTGAGTTGAATGTCTACAATGGCATTCCGCATCTTCTCGCACCCGTCGTCACCGACCCGAAAAAAGCGGCGCAAGCCTTAAAACAAGTCGTTTCAGAGATGGAACGGCGGTATGAAATCTTCAGTCAGAACGGCGCCCGCAACATCGAAGGCTACAATGCATTGATTGATAAGATGAATGCGGAAGAGAAAGTCCATCAACGTCTACCTTACATCGTCGTCATTGTCGATGAGCTAGCAGATTTGATGATGGTCGCTTCAAACGAAGTCGAAGATGCCATCATGCGTCTTGCTCAGATGGCACGGGCAGCAGGAATTCATATGGTCATCGCAACACAACGGCCGAGTGTCGATATCATCACGGGTGTCATCAAAGCGAACATACCGTCTCGGATTGCTTTCAGCGTATCGAGTGGAACGGATTCTCGCACCATCCTCGATACGAGCGGGGCAGATAAGCTACTCGGACGAGGAGACATGCTACTACTTGGAAATGGGATGAATAAACCTGTTCGTGTCCAAGGGGCGTTCTTATCAGACGAAGAGGTTGAAAAAGTCGTCAACCATGTCATCAGTCAACAAAAAGCACAGTACGTGGAAGCGATGATTCCAAAAGATGTTCCTGAGGGTGAATCTGACGTCGACGATCCGTTATATGATGAGGTTGTTCAGTTCATCTTGACGCAAGATACAGCCTCGACGTCAATGATACAGCGGAAGTATCGGATTGGTTATAATCGCGCTGCACGACTGATCGATGCATTAGAAGAGAATGGCCTCGTCGGTCCGTCAGAAGGATCGAAACCACGCCGAGTCATCGGACGTTAAGTAATAACAGAGAACCAGCGTTCACATAATGAGCGTTGGTTTTCTTTACGTGTAAGAAAATATTAAAAAAGTCTAAATGAGAACGATTTCAGGAAAATAGTTGTCAGACGTCTGTTGATTTTATACGCATGTTTTGTCATACTCAGTCATATGAGTTGACCTACCTCTCACAGAGGTAAGTGAGCGACTTTTACACAAATAGATAATGAAAGCGCTCACATAAATGGAAGAGGAGATGAATGACAATGAAGAAAAAACAAGTACTTGTATCAGCAATGACGGTAGCAACAGTGGGACTCGCAGCATGTGGAGGTTCAGATGATAGTGCAAAGGGAAACAAGGACGAGTTTTCTGTCGCAATGGTTGCCGATAAAGGCGGAATCGATGATAAATCGTTTAACCAGTCGGCGTGGGAAGGTCTGCAAGCGTATGGAAAAGAAAACGACCTTCAGAAAAATGAGGGTTACTCGTACCTTCAATCAAAATCGCAACAAGATTACCAACCGAACTTATCGCGTCTTGCACGAGCGGGAGAAGATTTGATTTTTGGGATTGGGAATACGTTTAATGAAGATATCAAAACAGTTGCCGATCAGTTTAAAGATACACAGTTTGCAATCATCGATAACGTCGTCGAAGGAGACAACGTGACATCGATTACGTTTAAAGAAAACGAAGGTGCCTACCTTGCGGGAATCGTTGCCGCGATGGAAACGAAAACAGATCACATCGGCTTTGTCGGTGGAATGAAGATGGATGTAATCGAACGCTTCCGGGCAGGCTTTGAGGCTGGGGCAAAATCCGTTAATCCGAACATCAAAGTTGACGTACAGTACGCAGAAGATTTCGCTGCACCTGAAAAAGGACAAGCAATCGCAGCAGGCATGTATGGTAAAGGGGCAGATATCATTTTCCCGGCAGCCGGTGGAACAGGAAACGGCGTCTTCACAGAAGCGAAAAACCGGAAGAAAAATGGAGAAGAAGTTGCTGTCATCGGTGTCGATCGTGACCAACAAGAAGAAGGCATGCCAGAAGATGTCACGTTGACATCTGTCATCAAACGAGTGGACTTAGCGGTCAAAGATACAGCGAATGAAGCGAAAGCTGGAAAACTCACAGGTGGAGAGACGATTCGTTACGGTTTGAAAGAGCAAGGCGTTGACATCATCGAGTCAGAAAAAATCTCGAAAAAGACACTCGACATGCTCGAACAAGCGAAAGAAAAAGTCATTTCAGGTAAAACAGAAGTACCTGAACAATAAGCGTCAAAGGAAGAGCGGGCATTCTTAGGTAGAACGCCCTATTTTCTTCCAACAATAGATACGATATGAAAAGGGTTACAAAAGCGCCAGAAGTCAGACTTCTAACCTGTTACAAAATGATTGCAGGATTGTGTTCGACGTCATATACTTATCTTGGCTGGAGTTCTCATACGTCAGAAGTCTGAGCACTGGTTACAACTAGATAGAGGATGGAGATGCGTCATGTCGATTAAATTAGATCATCGTTTGCTTTACTTACGAGTGATTGAAAAGATTAAGTCTGACATCGATGACGGCGTTTACAAGGAAGGCGAGAAACTACCTTCAGAGTTTGAACTTTCAAAGCAACTTGGCGTTAGTCGAGCGACTCTTCGGGAGGCTTTACGAATTCTTGAAGATGAGAACATCGTCATCCGTAAACACGGTGTCGGTACGTTTATCAATGCAAGACCACCATTCACGTCGGGGATTGAAGAATTGTACAGTGTGACGGAGATGATTGCGCGCGCTGGGATGATTCCAACGTCTGAAGTCTTATCTTCAGAAATGGTTCAACCGACAGAACGTGACCGAGAACGTTTCCAACTTGGTCCGGATGAACTGGTTTATCGAATCGAACGAATCCGACTTGCAGGAGATGTTCCTGTTGTCTATTGCGTCGATAAGATTCCAAGCCATTATATTAAAAATGAAGAACAGTTTACGTCTTCGACTTCACTGTTCGACGCACTAGAAAAAGAACTAGGTCGTCGGGTCACACATGCGGTGACGCATATCGAACCTCGAATCGATCCGAAAATCGCTGAACAATTACATACGGACCAACCCTTGCTCGCGTTGCGACAAACGCATTATGATGAGCTCGACCGATCCGTTCTTTATTCAGCGAACTATTTCCGTGCGGATAAGTTTGATTTCCATGTCATCCGTAAACGTGTATAATCGATTGTTTTAGGAGTTTTACTGAAAGCGCTTCCGCCAACCTACGTAACGCTCCTCATCACCAGCCTCAGGTGCTTGACGTAGTCAGGAACTTTGTATGACCATATTCGAAAGGGGATTATTTCAGATGAAAAAGAAGTCACTTCTCGCATTAGCAGCAACAGGTTTAGCAATGAGTTCGGTACTCGCAGCATGTGGTAGCAACGATGATTCTAAAGATTCAGGAAGCGGCGAAAAAGACGGCTTCAAAGTAGGTATGGTCACAGATACAGGCGGTGTTGATGATAAATCATTCAACCAATCTGCGTGGGAAGGCATTCAGAAGTTCGGTAAAGATAACGATTTGAAAGAAGGAACTGGTTACAAGTACCTTCAATCAGCAAAACAATCGGATTATCAACCGAACTTACAACAATTAGCACGTGCGAACTACGACTTGATTCTCGGAATCGGGTTCTTGATGGCAGAAGATATCGGTAAAGTAGCGGATCAGTTTGACGACAAGAACTTTGCACTCGTCGATATGGTCGTTGATAAGCCGAACGTCGCGTCAATCGTCTTCAAGGAAAACGAAGGTTCGTTCCTCGTTGGTGTCGTCGCGGGTCTTACTACGAAAACAGATAAAGTCGGATTCGTCGGTGGCGTAAACTCAGACTTAATCAAAAAGTTTGAAAGTGGATTTAAAGCAGGCGTCATGGCTGTCAACCCAGATGCAAAAGTTGAAGTTCAATATGCAGAAGATTTCAATGCTGCTGAAAAAGGACAAGCAATCGCTTCAGGGATGTACGGCAAGAAAGTTGACGTGATTTATCACGCAGCTGGCGGTACAGGACAAGGTGTCTTCACAGAAGCGAAAAACCGTAAGAAAAACGGTGAAGATGTTTGGGTCATCGGTGTTGACCGTGACCAAGTCGAAGAAGGTATGCCAGAAAACGTGACATTGACGTCAATGGTTAAGCGTGTTGATACAGCAGTTGAACAAGTTGCGAAAGATACGAAAGATGGCAACTTCCCAGCAGGTAAAGTCGTAGAATTCGGTCTTAAAGATGGCGGCGTTGATATCGCACCTTCACAAGACAACATTGAAAAAGACGTCTTGACGAAAGTCGAAGACTACAAAAAACAAATCATCGATGGAAAGATCACAGTTCCAGGAACTGACGATGAGTATAAAGAGTACGAAGCATCACTTTAATAAAATGGAAGCGGGGGTCGCTAGCATTGCGGCCTCCCCTTTTAAACTAAACATGGGAGTGGATTTTCTTGGAATACGTCATTGAGATGCTAAACATACGAAAAGAGTTTGGCAGTTTCGTCGCAAATGATAATATCACGCTCCAGCTTCGGAAAGGTGAGATTCACGCTTTACTTGGTGAAAACGGTGCCGGAAAATCGACGCTGATGAACGTCTTATTTGGTTTGTATCAGCCTGAGGCTGGAGAAATTCGTGTACGCGGTGAAAAAGTTAATATTACGAGTCCGAACGTCGCGAATGATCTTGGAATCGGCATGGTGCATCAACACTTCATGCTCGTTCAAAATTTCACCGTCACGGAAAACATCATTTTAGGTGCAGAACCGAAATCGGGTCTTAAAATCGACCGCGCAACTGCCCGGGAGAAAGTACGCCAAATTTCGGAGCAGTATGGTCTTGCGGTAGATCCAGATGCAAAAATTGAAGATATTTCAGTCGGGATGCAACAACGTGTCGAGATTTTAAAGACACTGTATCGTGGAGCTGACATTCTCATCTTCGATGAACCATCGGCTGTATTGACGCCTCAGGAAATCAAAGAATTGATTCAAATCATGAATCGGTTGATTGCTGAAGGTAAGTCGATCATCTTGATCACACATAAATTGAAGGAAATCATGGAAGTCGCAGATCGCTGTACGACGATTCGTCGTGGTAAGTACATTGGTACAGTTGATATCGATGAAACGATGACACAGTCGAGACTCGCTGAAATGATGGTTGGCCGTGAAGTAAACTTTGATGCGGAGTATTCCAAGGCAAATCCACAAGAACTCGTTCTCGATGTAAAAAACCTCGTCGTTAAAGACGGTCGTGGGATTAAAGCAGTCGACGGACTGAACTTAGATGTTCGAGCCGGCGAAATCGTCGGGATTGCAGGGATTGATGGGAATGGTCAAACTGAATTGATTGAAGCAATCACAGGATTAAGAAGAGCCGAAAGCGGAGAAGTATTCTTAAACAACAAATCAATCAAAAACCTGAAGCCGCGGAAAGTGACGGAAGCGGGCATCGGTCATATTCCTCAAGACCGTCATAAACATGGACTCGTTCTTGATTATTCAATCGGTCATAACATGGTCTTACAAACGTACTATCAAAAACCGTATTCAAAAGCAGGCATCATGAACTATAAGCAGGTCATGGAAAAAGCTCAAACGTTAATTGAGAAGTTCGACGTCCGAACTCCAAGTCCTGAAACATTTGCTCGCGCCTTATCGGGCGGGAACCAGCAAAAAGCCATCATCGCGCGTGAAGTCGATCGTTCACCTGACTTATTAATTGCTGCGCAACCAACACGTGGACTCGATGTCGGTGCAATTGAATTCATTCATGAGCAGTTAGTACTTGAACGGGAAAAAGGACGCGCTGTCCTCTTGATTTCGTTTGAACTCGAAGAAATTTTACAAGTCTCAGACCGCATTGCCGTTCTGTATGAAGGACGGACAGTAGCCTTTCTCGATCCTAAGGAAACGAATGAAATTGAACTCGGCTTCCTGATGGCTGGCGGTAAGAAAGAGGAGGTAGGTCGTTCATGAAACTCGAACGTTTTTATGGGATTTTGATTCCAATCTTGTCAATTATCCTCGGGATGGTAGTTGGTGCCATCGTCATGTTGATTGGTGGTTATGACCCAATCGCTGGATTTGATCAACTGTTTTACGGAATCTTTGGTGAACCGTATAGTATCGGAGAAACGTTGCGTGCAGCAGCACCATTGATTTTTGCGGGTCTCGCCGTCGCCTTTGCCTTTCGAACGGGATTATTTAACATCGGGGTTGAAGGTCAAGTTTTAGTCGGTTGGATGGTCGCGGTCTGGATCGGGATTTCTTTCGATCTCCCGACAGCAATCCACTTGCCACTCGCGTTAATCGGAGCGGGTTTAGCGGGGGCACTTTGGGCTGCGGTTCCAGGTATTTTAAAAGCGCGTTTCCATGTCCATGAAGTCATCACGTCAATCATGATGAACTACATCGCGTTGTATGTGACGAATGATATTTTACGTCACGTCATCGGAATCAAAAACGAGCGGACAGATTCAGTCAAAGAAACGGCTTCGTTGGCTTCACCATTCTTGCAAGAGTTAACGGATTTTTCGCGTTTGCACAATGGGATTTTCATTGCCATCGTCGCCGCACTCGTCTTCTGGTTCATTCTTTGGAAGACGACGCTCGGTTACGAGTTACGTGCAGTTGGATTTAATAAAAGTGCTGCAGAGTATGCCGGTATGGGTGTCAACAAGAACATCATTCTCTCATTCGTCATCTCTGGTGTATTCGCTGGATTTGCTGGAGCGATGGAAGGGTTAGGGACATTCCAAAACATGACTCTAAACGCATCCTTTACGGGTGTTGGATTTGACGGAATCGCCGTCGCCTTACTTGGTGCGAACAACCCGATCGGAGTCGTTCTGGCCGCATTATTATTTGCCGGACTCAACATTGGCGGACTGTCGATGCAACAAATCGGGATTCCACCAGAACTGATTAAAATCATCATCGCCTTCATCATCATCTTCGTCGCTTCCGGTTACGCGATCCGTCTCGTCATCGAAAAGCTGACGGTTAAAAGAGCAGAAGGCAAAAAAGTGAAAGGAGCCGATAAATAATGGGCTTTCTAGATGTACTTTATATTATCGTACCGATCGCGCTTGCCTATTCGGCTCCATTGATCATCGCAGCGCTCGGTGGTATTTTCAGTGAACGTTCTGGTGTCGTCAACATCGCGCTTGAAGGCTTGATGGTCATGGGTGCATTCACGGGTGTTGTTTCAGCCCTGACATTATCGAAGATGGGATTCGGCGCTGCTAGTCCATGGATTGCGATGTTAATCGCTATCGTCATCGGAGCAATCTTCGCTTTATTCCTTGCAGTGCCTGCGATTTTGTTCCGTGCCGACCAAACGGTACTTGGTGTCGCGATCAATATCTTAGCAGTTGGTCTTGCGATTTTCTTAGTCCGTGCCTTTTATGGAAAAGGACAAACAGACTCGATTCCGAACCGGATTTCGAAAGAGAATGTGCCGTTCCTATCTGATATTCCTGTTTTAAAAATGTTTTTTGCAAACGTCTACTATACTTCGTACATTGCGATCATCTTAGCAGTTGTGGCATGGTTCGTCGTCTTTAAGACACCATTCGGTCTTCGTCTCCGTTCTGTCGGAGAACATCCGATGGCAGCAGATACGATGGGGATTAACGTCACGAAGATGCGCTTTATCGGAGTCATGATTTCAGGCGGATTCGGTGGTCTTGCGGGTGCAGTTTATGCAACTTCGATTTCATTGAACTTCAGCGTGACGACGATTCTCGGGCAAGGTTTCCTTGCGATCGCCGCGATGATTTTCGGAAAATGGAATCCGCTCGGTGCAATGGCAGCTGCCTTGTTCTTCGGTTTCGCTCAAGCGATTTCGATTATCGGACAACAGTTACCATTACTCGATCAAATTCCTCAAGTCTATCTTTTGATTGCGCCTTACGTCTTAACGATCCTTGCACTTGCTGGTGTCGTCGGTCGCGCCGATGCACCAAAAGCTGTTGGTGTACCGTACATCAAAGGGAAACGATAACGATCATTCAGGTATTCTTGTTAAAAAAAGCTGTACGGATCGACCGATTGGGTCGAACCGTACAGCTTTTTTTGATGTATGGTCATAAAAAAACAGCATGGCGTGAAGCTACCATACTGTCAAATACTTATTCGTATTTTAATGCGTCGCCTTCGAATGATTCGTCTGCCACTTTAATTGAATCAGTTGGGCAACCTTCGAATGCGTCAATCATGTCATCGAACAATGCTTCCGGGATTTCTGCTGTCCCTTTGTTATCGTCTAGAATGACGTATGCTAAGCCCTCGTCATCATAGTCATAGATATCAGGTGCTGCGGCACCACAAGCGCCACAAGCGATACACGTGTCTTTATCGACAATCGTAAATTTAGCCATTTTGTATTTCTCCTCTCTATTCGAAAACATGATTGATCTAGTATTGTTCTCATCTATATGTCATTGTATCGGACTCATGCATTCTTTTCAATGAGGAAGCGGTAGAAGTATTCAAACAAAGTAACAGGATGCGATGGAAATAGTCGGCTAAGGCGCAGTAGGTGCGTTAATCTAAGAAAGAGGTTTGGAAAGGTCAAGCTAATTATGCTATACATATAAACGAATGAAGACGATACTTTAAATATAATCAAACCGATCGAATGTGAGGGGAGTGGATGAAATTGACTGTCATCAATCAAGTTTTGTTAGAAACCATTAGTCGTCTCCGGGGTGAACGGACAGATCGTAGCCTCTTTCATATCCTTCAAGGAAAACGTTCGGCAACATCACTCCAGGATGCACATTTCTATGAATTAGAAACTGTCTTTGGGGTGCTGCCCTTTCGACGAGAAACATTCGATCGGCTACTGCTTGAGCTGGAACAGCAGGGTTTCATTGAACGAGCGGAAACGTTGCGCATCACGGAGCTTGGTGAATCCTCGATCAAAGTACCGTTTTTAATCGATGACATGGGCGGTGAATTGCGTGGATTTCCAATCATTTTATGGAAACGCTTAAGCCTTTTGATTCAAACCGTCGTTTGTCTCGAACAAAAACGATTTTTCGTACCGGTTCAGCAAGACGTCGCGATAAAGGAATGGGTCCGGCGATACGTCAAAGGGATGCCGCAGCGTACGCAGTGGATTGATCAGGTGTACCATGAATTACGAGAGGCGTTGCGTCAGCTGTCGGTAAAAGAAGCGACGCTCATCAGTTACCGCTTGTCGGGGTTGAAAACAGGTTTGTCTTACCCGCAACTTGAAGAGAAACTTGACAGTGACGTCTTGTCGCTCCGCTTGGAATTTATGATGGCTTGGCGAAAATGTTTGCGTCACTTGGATGAAGCAGGACTGATTTTACGTCTTGGTGAAGATATTGATCAATCGAAGATGACACAATCAGCACAGAAAACGTGGGATATGTTACGTAACGGATTTGCTTTGAATGAAATCTCCGAGCGGCGCCGCCTGAAGAAGAGCACGATGGAAGATCACCTCGTCGAAATTGCGATGTACAGTGACGTATTCCCGCGGAGCCAATTCTTATCGGATGCACAATTTAAAGAAGTGATTGAAGTAGCAAATCGAAACGAGACATTTTCGTTGAAACGAATTAAAGGTGAATTGAAGCTTGAGACCGATTATTTTCAAATTCGTATCGCGTTAGCGCGAAAAAGATGGGAGGAGAGATGATGGAGACTGTCTTAAAACGTTATTTTAAGCATGACCGCTTTCGAGCAGGTCAAAAAGACATCATTGCATCCGTTTTAGCAGGTCGCGATACGGTCGCCATCTTGCCGACCGGGGGAGGGAAGTCGATCTGTTATCAACTTCCGTCCTATTTGTTGCCAGAAGGGTTGACCGTCATCCTTTCGCCGCTCTTATCGTTGATTGAAGATCAAGTCATGCAAATCAAAAGTCGCGGTGAACGTTCCGTTGCTAAATTGACGTCGCACGAAACAAAAGACCAAAAAGAGCAGATTTTACGTCACCTGAGTCAACTTCGGTATTTGTATTTGTCACCGGAACAATTGGCGATGCCGAACGTCAAACAACGGCTTCAGCAAACAAACATTAATTTATTCGTCGTGGATGAAGCGCATTGTATTTCACAATGGGGTCATGAGTTTCGCCCCGAGTACGCGAAGCTTGGAATCGTAAAGAAACAACTCGGAAACCCGACTTGTTTAGCTTTGACGGCAACAGCAACGAAACAAGTGGAACAGGATATGTTAAGAGGCTTAGAGCTGTCGGACCCGACGATTATCCGGCATTCCGTCAATCGACCGGAAATTCAATTTATCGTCGAAGACGTTGAGCCTGATCAAAAAGATCATGTGCTGGTAAACTGGTTGACGAAGGTAGAACGTCCGTGTGTCATCTATACGACGACAAGAAACGAAGCAGAGCGTGTCGCACGTCTAATCACGAAGGCGACATACTACCATGCAGGACTCGAAGCAGAGGATCGTCAATTGATCCAACAACAATTCTTACATGATGAGATTGAGTGTCTCGTCTGTACAAGTGCCTTCGGCATGGGGGTCAATAAAGGGAATGTCCGGACCGTCATCCATTACTCGATGCCGGCGACGATTGAAGCCTATATGCAGGAAGTCGGTCGGGCAGGGCGAGACGGAGCGCCGTCGACAGCGCTACTGCTCTATGCAAAAGGGGATCACCGTCTACAGCAGTTTTTAGTCGAAAAGCAGTATGCCCCCGTGCTTTGGATTGACCAATTGTTAGCGGGCATGGCACGTCAGGAACCGCTTGAAACGATGGAACGGCGTTTAGGGTTAGATGTCGAAGATCCGGCGTATCGGTTATTAAAATCGCAACTCAGTGATCGCTGGTCGCGTGAGGACATCATCGCTTGGCAAGAAGAGCGAAAAAAGATACGTTTACGTGAACTTATGCAAATGATAAATTATATTCAAAGTATAACGTGTCGACGAACGTTCATCTTGAATCATTTTGATGAGCAACCGATCGTCCAGGACCGGTGCTGTGATATTTGTGGTAATACGACAAAACGATCACCGCAAAAAAGGCATACGATTGAAATTTTGGATTGGGAACAACGACTAGAAGAGGTCTTTTTTTCATCAGCCGATTCAGTGTAAACTAGTACTATCCTTATTTTTAGAAAAGGTGATGAATTTGAGTAAATACGATCAACGAAAGAACCGACAAGAAGAACCAAAATCAAGCTTACCACCACGTTCTTCACGAATTGAACATGTGCGGAATGAACGGTTAAAGCAACCCTTTGTCAAAAATCCGTTAGCCATCACGCTGACGATTCTTATGATTACAATAATTATCGCCTTCGTTTCCCTCGGTTTCATGATGTAAGGGCACATTGTGAACAGAGATTATTTTCCTTTACGGGTATACTGAAAAGGAGAAGGAAGGAGGCACGGTGCATGGATCGTGGGAAATATAATATCAAAGCAGTCGCTGCATTAGTAGGGCTCAACCCAACGACCATTCGTGCTTGGGAAAGGCGATATCAAGTGCTTGATCCGGACCGGAGTGAATCTGGGCATCGCATCTATAGTGATAGCGATGTCGCGAAGCTCCGCTGGATTGTAGACAAACAAAAAGAAGGACTATCTGTTTCGAAAGCGATTCAACTGTACGAAATGCCTGTCAGTCGCACGGAGCCTCCACTTGATTATGGTGTTGAACTACGTGAACAACTGTTTGAGGCATTAACGACATTTGAGGAACGACATGCCCATGACATCATGAATAAGGCATTCTCGATGTTTAGTTTCGATAAGGTGATTCAAGATATCGTCGGACCGTTGCTGCACGAAATCGGCTCGAAGTGGGAAAATGGTGAAATTACGATTGCGCATGAACATTTTGCGACAGCCTTTTTACGGGCCCGCCTTTCGACATTATCGTTGCAAATGCCGATCAATCCTTTTTTACCGCGCATTTTATGTGTATGTGCGCCAGAAGAAGAACATGAATTGGGATTGTTATTTTTTACGCTATACTTACGCCAATCCGGCTTCGATGTGATTTTTCTTGGAGCAGGAATTCCCGTGTCAGATCTTGTGACGGTGACGAAACAATTAGTACCGCGTGCTGTCGTCCTTTCGTGTACGATTTCTGACCACCTCAGTCTTTTAGATGAAGCGCTTGTCGAACTACGACAGGCTGTACCGAACGTCGAGATTGGTCTAGGTGGTTATGCCGTCGAACAGCTCCCTGAAAAATACGCGGATCATCTCCTCGGGACGGACGATTCCTCCTGGAAAAGTTGGTTAAGTCGACTCACTCCGACAACTGGTGTATAGTGTGATTCATATTGAACGGAGAAGTTGTTTTTCTCCGGCATTGACTGGAGGAGTCTTAGATGAGATTTGAGACATTTAAACAAGGGCATTTACGTGTGTTTATTACGAAGCAGGAACTATCCGTTCACGACGTTCGACCAGAAACACTGGCAGTTGGAAAAGGACAGGACCTATTACGTAACCTGTTAGAAGAAGCAGAATCAAATTTTGGATTTCATGCGGTCGGGACACTCGAATTTTTTGTGACATTCTTTCCGAATGACGGGATGTTGGTCGATGTACGACGAGAAGGTGAATTACCAGAAGAAACGTTTGATGAATTTGATCAAGTAGAAATTCGGATGACCGTCGATATCGTACATCATGTCCTGTATCAACTCGAAGAATTCGAGGACGTCATTCAAGCGAGCCACGGATTGCTTCGCCACGTTCCGATGACGGAAACGGGTGGAGCGCTGTACTACTTCGAAGGACGGTATTACTTGTATTTCGAGGAACGGATGGCAGAGGCGCTTGAACGGACGATTACGACCGTACTGTCTGAATATGGCGTACCAAGTGCGAAAAGTCCGCTCGCGATGGCGGAATACGGAAAAACACTTCAGCGTTCGGATGCAATCAAAATGATCGCCGGGACATTTTCCGTGTAAATGATGATTTTTAACGAATCGGCACATACGACGATTCTTTTTAAGGCCACTGACCGGTTTCTGACGGAAAGTGGTCTTTTTCATGAGGAATCATCAGTTAACACCATTTTGTATTTTTTCGTTGAAAGAGTGATGGTATGATAAACAGTGAACGTAAGATGAAGGAGTGAAGAGTATGAGAGTGGCAGTATTATATGGTGGGATTTCTGGAGAACGTGAGGTTTCGTTAAGTAGCGGGAAGTCCGTGATTCAAGCATTGGAGGGAAAAGGGCACGAAGTCGTTGCCATCGATTTCCATCCGGAACGTGCTGAAGAAATTTTCAATCTGGATGTTGAAGTCGCCGTCATTGCTCTTCATGGAAAATATGGAGAAGATGGTCGTGTCCAAGCATTACTAGAGTTAGCGGATATTCCGTATACTGGATCAGGTGTTTTGGCTTCCGCATTAGCGATGGATAAAGCACGGTCGAAGTTGCACTTTGAGAAGGCTGGCATTCGGATTGCGCGTGATGTCTTGATTGAACGCGGTGACGACATCGCAGATAAGGTCCGGCAGTGGGGCGGTGAATTCCCTTGTGTCGTCAAACCGGCTCAAGAAGGATCGTCAAATGGATTGACGATTGCGATGGACGACGCGATGTTACGAAGCGGAATCGAACTCGCTTTTCAGGCAGACGATGCGGTTTTGATTGAACAATTCATTAAAGGGCGAGAAGTAACCGTACCGGTGCTCGGCCAAAAAGGTGCTGAAAAAGCGTTGCCCGTCATCGAAATCATTCCTAAAAATGAATTTTATGATTATGAATCAAAATATGCAGTCGGTGGATCAGAGCATATCTGTCCTGCTGATTTTGACGAGGTGACGACACAAAAATTACAAGAGTGGGCAGTCCTCGCCCATCAAGTCCTCGGATGTTCGGGCTATTCCCGTTCTGATTTCCTGGTGCCTGAAATCGGTCATCCCGTTATTTTAGAAACCAATACGCTACCTGGTATGACAGCGACAAGTCTATTCCCGGACGGGGCACGGGCAATCGGGATTGATTATCCAGAGCTAGTCGAATCGTTTATCAATCTAGCGATTACACGTCATCAAGCGACTTCGAACAACATAAAGTAAACGAAAAAGAGTAGATGATAGAAAGCGCTTACAAATATAGTAGGAATCCCTTTCATTACACGTCGGAACAAGGTATACTTTATCCGAACAAGGAAACGGCATAGGGGATGCCACTTATGGGGAGGAACGTTGGAATGATCACTGACCAACAACATGCGAATCATCGGAAAAACGTACTTGAAGCAACACAGGAAATCGTAAAAGAAGCTCTTGAGAAGTTGGGTTACCCGGACGAAATGTATGAATTGTTAAAAGAACCGTTGCGAATGTTAACGGTTCGGATTCCAGTTCGGATGGACGATGGGTCAACAAAAATCTTTACCGGCTACCGGGCGCAACACAATGATGCTGTCGGTCCGACGAAAGGTGGAATCCGTTTCCACCCGAACGTAACGGAAGTCGAAGTCAAAGCGTTATCAGTCTGGATGAGCTTGAAGGCAGGAATCGTCGATTTACCATACGGTGGTGGTAAAGGTGGAATCATTTGCGATCCACGAGAGATGAGTTTCCGGGAAATCGAGCGTCTGAGTCGTGGCTATGTCCGTGCAATCAGTCAAATCGTTGGTCCGACAAAAGATATTCCAGCACCTGATGTCTTCACGAACTCACAAATCATGGCCTGGATGATGGATGAGTACAGCCGGATTGATGAATTCAATTCACCGGGCTTCATTACAGGAAAGCCGTTAGTACTCGGTGGTTCCCACGGGCGTGAGACTGCGACAGCTAAAGGGGTCGCCATCATGATTCGGGAAGCTGCTGCGAAAAAAGGGATTACATTAGAAGGAGCCCGCGTCGTCGTTCAAGGGTTTGGTAATGCAGGGAGCTTCTTATCGAAGTTCATGCATGATTTGGGGGCGAAAGTCATTGCGATCAGTGATGCATATGGCGCTCTCCATGATCCGAACGGACTGGATATCCCGTATTTACTTGATCGTCGCGATTCGTTCGGGACGGTGACGACGCTGTTCAAAAATACAATTTCAAATAAAGAACTGCTCGAATTAGAGTGTGACATTCTTGTTCCGGCAGCGATTGAAAATCAAATCACGGAAGATAATGCGCATGACATTAAAGCGCGAATCGTCGTCGAAGCAGCCAACGGTCCGACGACGAATGAAGCGACTAAAATTCTCGCAGATCGTGAAATCTTGATTGTTCCCGATGTCTTGGCTTCAAGTGGTGGCGTAACGGTGTCCTACTTTGAATGGGTTCAAAACAACCAAGGGTATTACTGGACGGAAGAAGAAGTGCATGAAAAGCTTGAAAAAGTACTCGTGAACTCGTTTAATCAAGTGTATCAAACATCGCATACACGAAATGTTGATATGCGCCTCGCTGCCTACATGGTAGGCGTTCGTAAAATGGCGGAAGCCTCACGCTTCCGTGGATGGGTTTAATTTGAAAAAGTTCACTTCTTACAGGAGTGAACTTTTTTCATGTAACTTAAATTCTTTCTTCGTTTGCTCATGTTTGCTAAGATAAAAAAAAAGCACGTGGAAGAGGAGAAAAGATTATGCTGGATTGTCTCATCATTGGTGCAGGACCGTGTGGGTTATCGGCAGCGATCGAGATGCAAGATCGTGGATTAGCTGTCGAAGTCATCGAAAAAGGAAATATCGTCGAAGCGATTTATCAATATCCGACGCATCAAACATTTTTTTCGAGTAGCGAAAAATTAGAAATCGGTGGTGTTCCGTTTATCAACAAGGAACTTAAGCCGAAACGCCAAGATGCACTCGTCTATTACCGTGAAGTCGTTAAACGGAAAGAAATCACGATTCGTCCGTTTGAGACGGTGGAACGAATCAGTAAACGTACGGATGGTGAAGGGTTCGAAGTCGTATCGTCGCGAATGGAGGAGACGGTGACGCGTCAGGCACGGGCACTCGTCTTAGCGACAGGCTATTACGGATTGCCAAATAAAATGGACGTACCAGGTGAGGAATTACCGCACGTTTCTCATTATTTTAAAGAAGGTCATCCTTTCTTCGGACAAGACGTTGTCGTCATTGGTGGAAAAAATTCGAGTGTCGATGCCGCAATTGAACTTGAGAAGGCAGGTGCACATGTCACGCTGTTATACCGTGGTGAAGCGTACAGTCCGTCAATCAAGCCATGGGTCCTCCCGAACTTCGAAGCGCTCGTACGGGCCGAGAAGGTCAAGATGGTGTTTAACGCAACGATCGATTCTATCACACCGACGCACGTCCATTATAAAGAACAAGGAGAAGCGACCTCAATTAAGGCAGATTTTGTTTTTGCGATGACAGGTTACACACCGGACGTTGGTTTGTTCGCGGATGCCGGTATCATGATTGATGGAGAAACGGGAGTTCCGGATTTCAATGAGGAAACGATGGAGTCAAACGTTCCCGGCATTTATATTGCGGGTGTCGTCGCTGCAGGATATGACGCCAACAAAATATTTATCGAAAACGGTCGTTTTCATGGAGAATTGATTGCAACGAGTCTTTCAGATCGACTTGTTCGTGAAACGACGCGATAAGCGCTCTTTTCGATCGCTAAAAAAATAACCGTTTCCCTCCCCGGGAAGCGGTTATTTTTAGTGACAGATCATTCGACTTGAAATGAAGTCTCAAGTTCAGGGTGTGTAGCCTCGATTTCGAGCTCAATCATCAATTTCAAGCGAGCTTTTTGTGAGTTCAGACCATTCGAGAAAATAAGACCAAGTTCTTTTAATTGTTGTCCTCCGCCTGCATATCCGTAGACATCTTGGACGATGCCGTTAAAGCAACGACTGACGATGACGATTGGCATTTGTTCAGTCAGCTGACGAATCGCATCCATCAGACTCGGTGGCACATTTCCTTGCCCGAGTACTTCGAGGACTAGACCATCATAACCAAGTTCACCGACAGCAACTAAAAGGTCGGGGTCCATCCCGGCGTAAACTTTTAGGACGGAGACACGCTTTGTTAGTTTCGTCACCATGTGCGTTGGTTTTAAGACAGGTGTATTGAATAAATAGACATGATCTTTCGTGACCATCCCTAAGTTACCGAAATGAACAGATTTAAAAGTATCGACAGAAGAAGTATGCGTTTTCGTGACGTTGAAAGCAGAGTGGATTTCTCCGTTAAAGACAACGAGAACCCCTTTTCCTCTAGCTGCATCACTGACGGCTACACGCAATGCCGTAATCAAATTGAACTCACCGTCTGAACCGACTTCATTTGATGAACGCATCGCACCTGTCAAGACGATTGGAATTGGAGCACCAATCGTCAACTGTAAGAAATAAGCCGTTTCTTCTAACGTATCCGTTCCGTGCGTGATGACGACGCCATCATACCCTGCCTGCAGTTCTTCTTTGATGAAGTGTGCGAGACGGAGCATGATGTCCGGTGTGATGTGTGGTGAAGGAAGGTTCGCGAAGTGGCGTGTCGTGATGTCCGCGATGTCGGTCGCACGTGGCAATGAAGCATCAAGTGGGTTGATGTCATTCGGCAGAACGTGACCGGAATGATTTTGTGCCATCGCGATCGTGCCTCCGGTATGGACTAATAGTAATTTTTTCATAAAGAGCCTCCTGTCTATTCGTTCGATAGTCAGACACTAAAAGCTGACTATTCATTTTCATCCATAATTGTACCTTTTTTTTTCGGATATACAATGGACTCGGTTTTCTTTTCCAGGAGAAACCTTTATCCTTAAGGAATAGGAAGGGGGCAAAAACGTGTTATCGATCGTTTTCTCAGGAATTGCCCCGGGAATTGCACTACTTACTTATTTTTATCTCCGCCATGAACATGAAGCTGAACCCGTCGGTTATATTTTACGGAGTTTCATTTTTGGCATTTTACTTGTGTTTCCATTGATGTTCATCGACTACGTCGTTCAGACTGAATTTGGGGGAGATGAATCGATTCGTCTGTTTCGAACGGCAATTACGGAAGAATTTGCGAAATGGTTTATCGTTTTTTATACCGTATATATCCATCAACGTTTCAATGATTATTATGATGGTATCATTTACGCAGTCGCCTGTTCGCTCGGCTTTGCGACGCTTGAGAATATTTTATATTTAATGGTCAATGGGACGGTTGAACACATGATATTCAGAGCGTTGCTTCCTGTATCGGGTCATGCACTCTTTGCTGTTCTAATGGGCTTCTTTATGGGGCGTGCAAAATTTTCAATTTACCCGAATCGTTGGCTAAGTCTGTCCTTAATCGTTCCGATGATTGCGCACAGTATGTTTAATTTGTTAATATTGGAAAATGGTGGTATTTCCTTGCTGCCCATTATTTTTATGGTGATTTTATGGGGAGTCGGCCTTTACCAAGTTAAGAGTGCGAATCGCTTGAATCATCGATACAAAAAAAATAGTAATTGAATAGAATGGATTGGGAGAGAGTGACATGATGCAAACAGGTGATTTGATAATGGTACGCAACAGTGAAGATCGACAAGGTCGGACGAAGGTCACGGCTGTGACGAACCGTTTAATCTGGATGGAAGCGCCAAGTGAGGCGGACACGCTAAAGACATTTATTTTATCGGAAGATGAATCGATTCACGTTTACTTTTTTAAAGAAAAGGGACGGTTGTATGGCTTTGAATCGGAAATCGTCGAACGACAAAATGATCCGCTTCGTGGACAACGATATGCAATCAGACGCCCGACCGACCAACAGATTGAGCGTGTTCAACGTCGTCAGTTCGTACGTGTGCCGTTACTTTTGGACGTCGCACTTCATCCGCATAAAACTAAATTCGAACCGTTCACGACGGTCTCGCTTGATTTATCAGCAGGTGGAATATTGATCTTAGCGAATCATTTACCGATTGAACTAAAAGACGAGGTTGAATTGACGTTTTTACTACCGGCCGAACATGGAGGAACCCATACACTTGACGTTTTAGGTGAGTTAGTTCGCGTCGATCGACGCGAAGAACGTTACGAACTCGCCTTTCAATTTACACAAATTCATGATCGAAGTCGTGAGCTCGTCTTACGGCACTGTTATCAGGCGCAAATGAAAAATTCGCGGAGTGGCACGAATTCATTCACCTAAGTCTATTTTTTTGCTATGATAACGGTCGATACTATGAACCGCTTAAAAATGGTTCAAACGGAAGGAACGAAAAACATGACTAAAATTCAAATCGCACTTGACGGACCAGCTGGTGCCGGAAAAAGTACAATTGCTAAACAATTAGCAGCACATCTTGACTACGTCTACATCGACACAGGGGCGATGTATCGGGCCGTAACGCTCGCAGCACTTGAGCAAGGAATCGATCTCGAGGATGGGCAACGGTTAGGTGAGTTAATGACATCACTTGATATCCGTTTAACACCGGGTGAAAACGGGCAACGTGTCTTTATTGGCGAGCGCGAAGTAACAGAGTCGATTCGGTCGAGCGAAGTGACGAACAATGTCTCATTCGTCGCAAAACATGCTCAAGTACGTTCGGCACTCGTCGAGATGCAGCGCCGCTTAGCAGAATCGGGCGGTATTGTCATGGATGGGCGTGACATCGGTACAGTCGTCTTACCAGATGCCGAACTGAAAGTCTTCATGACAGCAACAGTCGAAGAACGTGCGAGTCGCCGGCATCGTGAAAACGTGTCTCGGGGGATGGACAGTGACTTAGAAGCACTTCAAGCAGAAATCGCGTTGCGTGATAAACGTGATAGTGAACGGGAAGTGTCTCCGCTCAGACAAGCAGACGATGCCATTTATCTCGATACAACCGTCATGTCGATCGATCAAGTCGTCCTCCGTCTGACAGAGCTTGCGGAAGGGGTATTAAAATGAGTCGAACGGACTCCGTTTATCGACTAGCGCGATTCGTCGTGCTCGTCATCGCCAAAACTGTATTTCGTCTTCGCGTGACAGGGAGAGAAAATCTTCCGAAGGATGGATCCGTTCTTTTATGTGCGAATCATAGCTCGAACTGGGATCCCGTCTTTCTAGTTAGCGCGATTCCGACGAGTCGCTCGGTTCGTTATATGGCAAAAGAGGAACTGTTTAAAGTCCCTGGATTAAAACAATTGATGACGGCAGCGGGGACGTATCCCGTCGGACGCGGACAGGGCGATCGTCAAGCTTTAAAACGAACGATTGAATTATTGAAAACGGACGAAACCGTCGGAATTTTTCCAGAAGGAACACGGTCTGCTCCAGGTGAGTTCACGGCAGCGCAACCAGGTGTCGGTTTTTTTGCACTCCGATCTCCGGCGCAAATCGTTCCTGTCGCGATCATCGGCAACTATCGCCCGTTTAAGCCGATGCGGGTCGTAATCGGAAAACCAGTCGATATTGAAGATTTACGCGATCAACGCGGTGCCGCGAAAGCGATTTCAGAACGAATTCTCGAAGAAATCAAATCGGTCTACTACAATCATGTGTAAAACCTTGACAAATAGTCAGAATTGTAAGAAGTTAAAAGAAGGATAAACGTATTTTATTACGTTTCTTGTACTCATCGTGAGGAGGTTGTGTTGGAATGGTCGAAGAAATGAAAGATATGCCTGATTTTGAAATTCATCGGGACCAGGTAGTTACTGGGATGGTCGTGAAGATTGAAGACAAGCAAGCACTCATTGATATCGGATATAAGACAGAAGCAATCCTGCCGATTAGCGAAGTCTCAAGTCTCCATTTGGATGACATACGAGGTGTGCTAAAAGTCGGTGATGAATTACAAGTAAAGGTGAAGAAGATTACAGACGAAGAAGTCGTCGTCTCAAAACGTGAGATTGATGCCTTGAAAGCATGGGAAGAAGTCGAAGCGAAATATGAATCGGCTGAAATATTTGAAGTTGTCGTCAAAGACATCGTCAAAGGGGGTCTCGTTGTCGACATCGGCGTACGTGGATTCATTCCAGCTTCACTTGTCGAACGTCACTATGTAGAAGATTTTTCTGACTACATCGGCCGGTCGATCGAAGTCAAGGTCGTTGAGCTCGACCAAGAAAAAAATCGTGTCATTCTTTCACATAAAGCGGTCGTCGAAGGCGAGCTTAATGCGAAGAAAAAAGAGACGCTTGAAAACTTGGAAGTGGGTCAAGTCCTTGAAGGAACTGTCCAACGCTTAACGGATTTTGGTGCATTTGTCGATATCGGTGGTGTTGACGGACTCGTCCACATTTCTGAAATGGCGCATCATCGTGTCGAACGACCGTCTGATATCGTAACGGAAGGGCAACAAGTCGAAGTGAAAGTACTTGGTGTCGACCGCGATACAGAAAAGGTCAAGCTATCAATTAAAGAGACGCAACCAGGTCCATGGCAACAGATGGAAGGGAAAATCGAAGCGGGTGACATCGTCAAAGGACGTGTCCGTCGTCTCGTTCAATTCGGAGCATTCGTCGAACTTGCACCGCAAGT
Source organism: Exiguobacterium sp. H66 (assembly GCF_018618705.1). Taxonomy (NCBI): domain Bacteria; kingdom Bacillati; phylum Bacillota; class Bacilli; order Caryophanales; genus Exiguobacterium; species Exiguobacterium sp. H66. The sequence goes on along the minus strand of NZ_JACSMQ010000001.1, from coordinate 236,036 downwards.
CGAAGGTCTCCTCCATATCTCTCAAATCGCTAATCGCCATATTAGTTCGCCGTCGGAAGTGCTTGAAGAAGGACAAGAAATCGAAGCGAAAGTTCTTGAGGTTCACTTAGATGAACACAAGATCTCCCTTTCGACGCGTGTCTTAGAACAAGAAGAGACGGATGAAGATGACTACTCTCAATATACGGATCAAAATGAAGGGTTTTCGGTAGCGGACCTCGCTGATAAAGACTCGGATGCAAAAGAATAAATTTTGACAAAAAGTGGACACGATTCGTGTCTGCTTTTTTTATGTTTCGGTTAGATGTGGTATAAGCGCGCTTGATTTGATACAATAGAACGGCTATGAAGCGAGAGAAGAGAAAGAAGGTGTTGGGATGGCAATTCCAGTAGTGGCGATCGTAGGTCGCCCAAATATCGGAAAGTCGACGATTTTTAACCGGGTGATTGGAGATCGGGTTTCGATCGTAGAAGACAAGCCAGGTGTTACCCGCGACCGTATATACGGAACTGGAGAATGGCTCAATCGTCATTTTCATTTGATTGATACAGGTGGAATCGAAGTCGGGGATGAGCCCCTACTTCAAATGATGCGTCATCAGGCGGAGCTTGCAATCGATGAAGCGGACGTCATTATTTTCATGGTCAATGGACGCGAAGGGATTACGGCTGCCGATGAAGAAGTCGCCGGCATGTTGTTCCGTTCAAATAAACCAGTGGTTATCGCGGTCAATAAAGTCGATAACTTTGAAATGCGTGATTTAATGTATGAATTTTACTCATTAGGATTCGGCGATTTATATCCGATTTCCGGAACGCATGGTCTAGGACTCGGAGACATGCTTGATCGTGTCCTCGAACTAGCGCCAAACAAAGAAGACATCGAATACGACGAAAATACAATTAAGTTTGCCTTGGTTGGTCGTCCAAACGTCGGGAAGTCGAGTATGACGAACTCGATTCTCGGTGAAGAACGTGTCATCGTCTCAAGTGTCGCTGGTACAACCCGTGATGCAATCGATACACCGTTTACACGTGACGATCAAGAATACGTCATCATCGACACAGCAGGTATGCGTAAACGTGGGAAAGTCTACGAATCGACAGAACGCTTTAGTGTCATGCGTGCCCAAAAAGCCATTGAGCGAGCTGACGTCGTTTGTGTCGTCCTCGACGGTGAAGAAGGTATCATCGAACAAGATAAAAAAGTCGCCGGATATGCCCACGAAGCCGGACGTGCGATTGTCATCGTCGTCAATAAATGGGACGCTGTCGAAAAAGATGATAAAACGATGAAGAAAATGGAAGAAGAAATTCGTGAAGAATTCCGCTTCCTCGACTATGCACCAATCGTTTTCGTCTCTGCGAAGACGAAACGTCGTCTTCAAACATTGCTCCCTGTCATCAATCAAGCGGCGAAAAGTCATGCCCAACGCATTCAGACAAGCGTCTTGAACGATGTTATCGTCGACGCAGTTGCGATGAATCCAGCGCCGACGGATAAGGGTGTTCGTCTACGGATTAACTATGCGACACAAGTGGCATCGCGTCCGCCTACATTTGTCTTGTTCGTCAACGATCCAGAGCTCTTGCATTTCTCATACAAACGGTATCTCGATAACCGAATCCGGGAAGCATTTGATTTTACTGGAACACCGATTCGGATTTTGGCACGTCAAAAACAATAAGGCAGGGTGAAAATCATGATGAAAAAAATTGCAGTCATTGGAGCTGGAAGCTGGGGAACTGCGCTTTCACTCGTTTTAGCAGATAATGGTCATGACGTCATTCTTTATGGCCGTGATCAAAAAAATGTTGATGCCATTAATGAAAATCATGAGAATACACAATTTCTGCCTGGTGTGGCATTGCCTTCTTCTTTACGGGCAACGACGAATTTAGATGATGCTGTAGCAGGTGCTTCGCATATTTTGATTGTGACGCCTTCGTCAGCGATTCGTGGCGTCGCACGCCAGTTAAATGAACGATTAACAGAACCCGTCGTCCTCATTCATGCGTCGAAAGGGATTGAACCGAAGACGCACTTACGATTGTCTCAGTTGATTGAAGAAGAAATCGATCCCGCAAAACGTTCGGCGGTCTGTGTTTTGACAGGACCGTCACACGCCGAAGAGGTTGCATTACGTAAACCGACGACGGTGACGATTGCTTCTGAAGATTTAGAAGAGGCCGGTCGTGTCCAAGAACTCTTCATGAATGAAAACTTCCGGGTGTACTTGAACGCGGATATCATCGGAGCGGAACTTGGTGGCGCCTTGAAGAACATCATTGCCTTAGCTGCAGGAATGACGGACGGTTTAGGGTATGGAGATAATGCGAAAGCAGCATTGATTACGCGTGGAATGGTAGAAATCGCGCGTCTCGGTACATTGCTTGGTGCTAAACCGATGACGTTCACCGGTTTGACGGGGATGGGTGACTTGATCGTGACCTGTACATCAGTCCATAGTCGGAACTGGCGAGCCGGGAATGCCATCGGGCGTGGTGAAAAACTCGAAACCGTATTAGAAAACATGGGGATGGTCGTTGAGGGAGTTCGTGCGACTCAAGCTGCTTACGATTTGGCAGAAACGAAACAGTGCGAGCTTCCAATCACGACGGCACTCTACCATGTCCTTTTCGATGGTCACACACCGGAAGAAGAAGTACGGAAGTTGATGCAACGCCCGCAAAAAAATGAAATTGAACATCTGTTTACGACGAAAGATTAACGGAGTGGGGTGGAAACCTTGAGTCCTGGATTATTAAAAATGTGGATTTCGTTTGGCGGGATCGGGTTATTTGCGATTAGCGTCTTATTCGTCACGATCAGTCGAACGAAATTGACAGGGGTTTGGCAGTTCCTGCTCTCGACCCTTGCCTTCCTATGTTTTATTGTAGCTTCCATTATTATGGTGTTCATCGTCATGGCAGGTCCGAGCGCATGAAGAAGCTAGTCGTTCTTTTCATGTTGGTGCCTGTCATGTTGTTATCGGGATGTCTCTTCCCGGATAGTCAAAAACCTTCGAACCGGATACCTTATCCGCAACAAATCGCAACGGTTCAAGATGCTGTCGACGCGTATCAAAAAGATACCGGTGTCTTACCGATCAAAACAAGAGATGCAGATACGCCTTTGATGGAGCGGTATCAAATTGAACTCGGACGCTTAATTCCTCGTTATATGAGTGATCCTCCACCGAATAGTTTCGAAGGTGGTGGAACGTTCATTTACTTGTTAGTCGATGTGGAAGAGAAACCGACTGTAAAGCTGATGGATTTACTCGTTGCGGAAGAACTCCAAAAGCTACAGGTGCGCATCGATACGTACCGAAAGAAAAATGAAAAGTATCCATTTAAAGGTTCGATTGGTAAAAATCAATTCACACTCGACTATAAAAAGTTGTTCATTAAGGAAGAACCGAAGATTCCGAGTCCTTATTCCGATACGGAGCTGGACATCTATGTCGACGGTCAAGGGCAGTTGTATGTCAACTATCTTCCTGAATTGAAGAAAGCCGTTGAAACTGCGAAGAAAAAACCAAAAGTCGGTCAAGATATTCGTCATTTACTGTATGATGATCAACCTTTTGTCCCGGCATACTCTCAAAGCTATACAATTAACGAAAAAGGCGAACCTACGTTTTCTGAGGAATCGATCGAAGAATCAGAAAATTGAGAGGGATTATGACGAAAATGTTGTAATAGCAACGTCTATAAGGTATGATTAGCCTCGAAGAAGCGATTGGGAGGGGGTGAAAGTAATGAACAAAACTGAACTCATTCAAGCGGTTGTCGAAAAATCAGGTCTTACAAAAAAAGACGTGACTAAAGTTGTTGAATCAACATTCGAATCAATCACTGAGACACTCCAATCTGGAGAAAAAGTCCAATTGATTGGTTTTGGTAACTTCGAAGTCCGTGAACGTGCCGCTCGTAAAGGTCGCAACCCACGTACGAAAGAAGATATCGAAATCCCAGCAAGCAAAGTGCCTGCCTTCAAACCGGGTAAAGCATTGAAAGATGCAGTCAAGTAATTTGGCTACATAGTCGTTCGAGGAATTCCTCGAACGGCTTTTTTTGTGGGTATTCAAAGGCGTGAAAAAGCGATGATTATGGTATATTAAAAAAGAAGAACATCCATCAACGAGATGGCACTGGAGATCGGGGGGTAAAAGCATGGACCAACGAGAGCTATTCATGACAGAAATCATTACTGCGCTCAACAACAAACAGACGACTCAACTAGCTCGACATGTGGATTTCCCTTCCATCGATCGTGAACAGATCAGTTGGTTGATTGATGTCGCTCAAAACGAGACATTGGATTGGCAGGCGCTCGTAAAGGGCGTACATTTTGCGAAGGTTGCACTTGTCTTACATGAACGAGTAGGTGAAACGAAACGAGGATCAAAAGAAAGACAATTGCTCGTATTGGCGGGAGATCTTTTTTCGACTTACTTTTTTGAAGAGTTAGCGTCGCTTCCCCAAACGGCACTCGTGACGTTAGGACGGACCGTACAGCGTGTAAATGAAGCAAAATGTTCGATCCATGAGCGAAATTATACGTCGACAGAAGATTACGTCTTACTCTGGCTGACGGCGGAATTTGGACTCGTTCAAGGTTTGGCGGCAATCAGCGGTCAAGATTGGTTAACACGAGAAGGGCAACGCATCATTCGGAAACAGGCCGAGTTGCTCGATCATGAAGCGCAACAACTACTATTATCACATTTAGAACAAATGGCAGTAGCGTAATATTCTTGAAAGGGTGAACTGCGTGCAGACACAAGAAAAAGAAAAGAAAGTTTATGAAGTGTTTCAATCAATTTCGACAAATTATGATCAGATGAATTCCATCATCAGTTTCCGCTTGCACAAATTATGGCGAAAAGAAACAATGCGCCGGATGGATGTATTTCCGGGGGCGAAATGTCTTGATTTATGTTGCGGAACGGCTGACTGGACAATTCAACTCGCGAAAGCGGCTGGTCCGACCGGTGTCATCAAAGGACTTGATTTCTCTGAAAACATGCTTAAAGTCGGAGTCGATAAAGTCGAGGCGTTAGGGATGAAAAACGTCGAATTGATTCATGGCAATGCGATGGATTTACCTTTTGGTGATCATTCCTTTGACTACGTGACAATTGGGTTTGGACTACGGAATGTTCCGGACTATCTCCAAGTCATCAAAGAGATGCATCGTGTCTTAAAACCAGGTGGAACAGTCGTATGTCTTGAGACGAGTCAACCGACGGCACCAATTTTCCGTGAGGCCTACTCGTTATACTTTGGTAAAATCATGCCACAAGTCGGTCGTTTGTTTGCAAAATCGTTTGATCAATATAACTGGCTTCAAGAATCGACGGAAGTGTTCCTCGATCGTGTTGAATTAAAGCAATTATTTGAGCAGGCTGGCTTCATGCAGGTCGAAGTAAAGGCGTTTGCAGGTGGGGCGGCTGCAATGCACCTCGGGAAGAAGTGGTGAGATGTCACTGCATTCAATTTATCGAGATGTAACGAAAGAAGTGAATTTAGTCGACCGATTCTTAACAAATCATATTGCGTCCGAAGAACCGACGATTGATGCTGCGGGACAACAACTCTTGAAAGCGGGGGGGAAACGGATTCGTCCGGCTTTTGTTTTGCTCGCTTCGAAGTTTGGTCAAGCAGACCGGGATGAACTGGTCCGTGTCGCGGCAAGTCTTGAACTGGTCCACATGGCATCACTCGTGCATGATGATGTCATCGATGATGCCGAACTGAGACGTGGAAAGCCGACCGTCATGCAACGTTTTGATGAAGAAGTTGCATTATACTCGGGTAACTATTTGTTTGGTGAGGCAGTCAAATTGATTGGAGAAATCGGGAAACCGGAACTCGTCCAAGTCATGGTCCATGCGATGCGCGAAATTTGTGAGGGTGAAATCGAACAAATTTATGATCAATACGATTGGAATCAATCGATTAAACGATATATTAAACGAATCGAGCGGAAAACGGCGATCTTGATTGAGGCAAGTTGTCATCTAGGAGCCATCGTCGCGAACTGCTCGGAAGCGGATACGAAAGCATTGCGGCAATTTGGGCGTGACATCGGTCTTGCTTTTCAAATTGCGGATGACTTACTGGATTTCACAGCGAACCGGGTCGAGCTTGGTAAACCGGTCGCAGAAGATTTACGACATGGGCACAAGACGTTGCCAGTTTTCTACGCCTCAGAAAATCCAGCTTTTTTCAAGGAACTCGTCAAAATTCAGGAGATGCCCTCCCACGAAGAAGTCGCGCCACTTCTTGATCGTCTGCAAGCGTCTGACGCACTTGAACGGACACAACAGACCGTCGATCTTTACATTAAGCGAGCGATTCGTCGTTTAGAGCATTTACCGAAGTCTTCTGCAAAGCGTTCACTTGAAGAAGTCGCACGTTACGTTGGAAAGCGAAAAGGATAAGAAACTGTCAAAAATTTCTTGCCGCTCGATCCGTTTACGAGTAAACTTACTATGTAAGCGCTTTTCTAAAAGCATTTCATAGGGGGACTCAAAAATGGAACAAACATTTTTAATGGTAAAACCTGATGGTGTCGAACGCGGATTGATTGGGGAAATCATCGGCCGGATCGAACGAAAAGGATTTGTTGTACGTGAAATGAAAATGATGCAAGCGTCTGAAGAATTGGCGAAAGCACATTATGCAGAGCACGCAGAGAAGCCATTCTTTGGAGAGTTGGTCACTTTCTTAACGTCTGGTCCTGTCGTCGCACTTCGTGTCGAAGGAACGGATGTCGTATCTGTTTCACGTTTGATGATTGGAAAAACAAAACCGACAGAAGCACTACCTGGGACGATTCGGGGAGATTTCGCGAACACGATGAGCGAGAACGTCATCCATGGTTCAGACAGCGTCGAGAGTGCGGAGCGTGAACTTGGACTTTGGTTTCAAGGGCAACCGGTAAACGCATAATGAAACGAACGGCAAACAGACGATTGAGCAATTGCTCAATCGTCTGTTTTTGTATTTTGGAAAGGAAATGGCTTTATGCTACTATAGAGAATAAGATAGGGTCATAAAACGTGTATGACCGATGATAGAGAGGACCAGTGAGGTGTACTATGGACGATTACGAGCTTTTCATCCAACGTTTCTTAAAAAAGTCAGGAATTGATTTAGGACAATATAAAGAAGCACAAATGAAACGACGTTTGACGGCTTTGCGCGATAAAAAAGGACATGATACCTTCGCCTCGTATATGCAGGCAATGGAAAAAAGCGAGACCTTATATGAAGAATTCTTGGACCGGATGACGATCAATGTTAGTGAATTCTTCAGAAATCCGATTCGCTGGCAACAGCTCGAACAAGATATTCTTCCAGTGCTGCAAGCACGTGCGCATGGTCGGATTCGGACATGGAGCGCGGCTTGTTCAACGGGGGAAGAGCCCTATTCGCTCGCGATGATTCTTAATGAGATGATGGACCCTGCCCAATTCACGATTCAAGCGACCGATTTAGATGAGATCGTTCTTGAAAAGGCGAAGCAAGGTCGATACGGCATTTCAGCCTTAAACGAAGTCGTCGAATCAAGAAAAAAACGATATTTCATCGAACAGGATCAACAATATGAGGTCGCTCCAGAAATCAAACGGCTCGTCCGTTTCAGTAAACATAATTTGTTAGGAGATCGCTATGACAGTGGATTTGATTTAATCATCTGTCGTAACGTACTTATTTACTTTACAGAAGAAGCAAAAGCGCACGTCTATCGCTCTTTTGTGGATGCGTTAAAACCGGGCGGCATTTTATTCGTCGGCGGAACGGAACAAATCTTTCAACCGGAACGATTTGGTCTAAAAATGAAGCAAAGCTTCTTTTATGAAAAAATTTAACGACGTGAAGGGATGAAGCGTATGCGCTACATGACAGCTGGAGAATCACACGGAAAAGGACTTTCCGTCATCATCGATGGTGTTCCTTCCGGACTAACAATCGATTTCGAAAAAATTCAATCTGAAATGACACGACGTCAAGGTGGTTATGGACGTGGACGGCGGATGCAAATCGAACAGGATGCGATTGATGTTCGGGGGGGAATTCGTCACGGTTACACGACGGGGGCGCCAATCAGTCTGTTTATTGAAAACAAAGACCATACGCACTGGAAACAAGTCATGCAGGCGGAACCGCTCGAGGAAGCGCTTGAACGTCCGCGGACATTGACACGCCCACGCCCAGGACATGCGGATCTTGTAGGTGGCTTGAAGTACGGTCATCGTGATCTCCGTGATGTCCTCGAACGTTCCTCTGCTCGAGAAACGGCGGCCCGAGTTGCAGTTGGGGCAATCGCGAAACAATTGTTGGCACAGCTCGATGTCGATTTGTTTTCCCATGTACGATCAATCGGTGGCGTTGATGCTGAAGCCGTTGATCCGACGACGCGGCGTGAGTTGATTGAAGCTTCTCCAGTCCGTTGTGCAGATGAAGCAGCGACTGAACAGATGATGCGTGCGATCGATCAAGCTAAAAAAGACGGCGACACACTTGGTGGTGAAGTCGAAGTCGTCGTCACGGGACTTGTTCCGGGGATTGGATCATTTACGCAAAATGACATGAAGTTAGACAGTCGGATCGCCCAAGCTGTCATCAGTGTCAATGCGATGAAAGCGGTTGGATTTGGTGATGGTTTTGATTTGGCGCGTCGTCCCGGTAGTACGGTCCAAGATGAAATCATTCATAGTGAAGCAGGTTACTCCCGCAGAACCAATCACCTAGGCGGAATTGAAGGTGGGATGTCGACAGGAATGCCGATTCGGGTTCAAGTTGCGATGAAGCCGATTCCGACATTGTATCAACCCCTGCAATCGGTCGATATTGAGACGAAAGAGCCGTTCACGGCCCAAATTGAACGCAGTGATGCTTGTGCTGTGCCCGCAGCAGCTGTCGTTCTCGAAGCTGTCGTCGCATTCGAAGTCGCAGCCGCGATTCTCGAAATGTTCGGGAGTTCAACGATGGATCGATTAAAACAAACGATAGCTGATTACAAGGAGGAGGTGCGTCTGTTTTGACGCATCTTTGCATCAAAGCGAGTCGCCCGTATCCGGTTCACATCGAGCCGGGTGCGTTGCGACACCTGGCGGAAGTCGAAGAAGCACAGGTAGCAGATCGCTTTTGGATTATCACCGATCAAACGGTCAGTTCCCTTCATTTAGAGACATTGATCAAACACGTCACGACTCTTTTTCCGAAAACAAACTGGATGACGAGTACTGTCGTACCAGGTGAGAGCAGTAAATCGCTCGAAACGTATGCAGACTTGCTTCAAGAAGGCATTGAACGAGGGGTGACCCGTCGTACGGTCATCCTGGCATTTGGTGGTGGAATGATTGGAGATCTCGCCGGTTTCGTTGCAGCAACGATTCTACGGGGCATTCCGTTCATCCAAATTCCGACGACGTTACTCGCGCATGACTCGAGCGTCGGCGGGAAAGTCGGGCTAAATCTATCGCTCGGTAAAAACCTCGTCGGGGCGTTCTATCAACCGAGTGCCGTTCTCTACGATGTATCTTTTCTGAAAACATTACCGGACCGCGAGTGGAGAAGCGGTTTTTTTGAATTGTTGAAACATGGTCTATTGGCAGCGGAACCGTTTGCTGATCAATTGATGGATTTAAAACTGTCCGATATGAGAGAGTTGCCACTCGAATCCTGGATTGCGAAAGGGATTTCCGTCAAACAACGAATCGTCGAACAAGATGAACAAGAACAAGGCATCCGTGCCTTTTTAAATTATGGGCATACATTTGGTCATGCCGTCGAGTATGCGAGTGAGCGTCTCGCGCACGGTGAGGCAGTCGGAATCGGTTTAGTCTTTGCCAAAATGTTAGAGGGACAAGTCGAAGAAGGAGATCAACTGGCTCAATTGTTGACGCGTTTAGGTGTCGAACTACCAAAAAGGCAATCGTTCGAGGTCTATTTCGACTATATGAAACGGGATAAAAAAAATAATCAGTCGATTCGATTCGTCTTAGCAGAAAACGGGAAATTTAACTTAGAGGAAATTCCGGTGGGACGATTGCTGTCCGCCTATGACATGACTGTGAGGTGCTTGAAATGGGATTAAAGGGAAAGGTAAGAGTACCCGGCGATAAATCAATGACACACCGTGCTTTTTTATTTGGTGGGATTGCAAACGGGACGACGACGATTTCGAATGCACTCGAAGGAGCGGATTGTCTCGCTTCACTGAAGGCGGTTGAGGCACTTGGTGCGAAAATCGAGCGTTCTGAAAAAACGATTCAGATTACAGGGACGACTGCATTAAACGAAGCAAAAATCGATTGTGGGAATTCCGGAACGACGATTCGACTACTAAGCGGTATTTTAGCTGGTAGCGAGGCGGCGTATGAATTGACAGGCGATGATTCGTTAAAAAAACGGCCGATGGATCGGGTGACGATTCCACTCAGTCAGCTTGGTGCGAAAATCGAAGGGAACTACGCTCCGTTACGGATTCAGGGGCAACCGCTCGTCGGAACGACGTATACCTTACCGGTCGCAAGTGCTCAGGTGAAAAGTGCGGTCTTACTAGCGGGGTTATTTGCGACAGGTGAGACAACGGTGATTGAGCCGATTTTATCACGCGATCATACGGAACGGATGTTGCCGCAATTCGGCGTCGATGTGACGATCGATGACTTTGAAGACGGACGGCATATTCGTGTCGAAGGTCCTGTTCAACTTACGGCGACGACGGTCGATATACCGGGCGATCCGTCCTCGGCTGCATTTTGGTGGACGGCGGCGGCGATTGGCGAGGACAGTGTCATCACGACGGAACGCGTACTCATGAACCCGACCCGGATCGGATTTTTACAAGTATTACGACAAATGGGTGCGAGCGTCAAAATTTCGAACCGGCAGGAAGTGGCAGGGGAGGAAGTCGCGAATGTGACGGTAGAATCGACTACCCTGCAGGCGATGACGATTGAAGGAGAACAAATCCCTTCATTGATCGACGAGATTCCGCTCCTCGCTTTACTCGCGACGCAAGCGGAAGGAAAGACGATTATCCGGGATGCAGCGGAGTTACGCGTCAAAGAAACGGACCGGATCGAGACGGTCGTCGCGTCACTACGACGACTCGGAGCGTCGATTGAAGCGACGGCAGACGGGATGACAATTGAAGGCCCGACGTCATTAAAAGGGGCGGAGGTCGACAGTGCCGGTGATCACCGTTTGGCGATGATGTTGACGATTGCTAAGACATTGAACGAAGAAATTCAAGTGAACGGGAATGAAGTAGTTGAAGTCAGCTACCCAACGTTCTATGATGATTTAAAGAAACTGCAAGATAACGGGAACGGATAAGTTCCGAATTGAATTTAGAAAGTGAGGCGTTTGCCTTGAACGAACAGGTATTAAAAGAAATCGTCGAAGGGCTAGAACACGGCCATACGTCGGAAGCGTTAGCTTCACTCGAACAACTTGAAAAGACAGGGACCGATGAGGATCGCTTAGCTGTCGCAGATCTTTACATCGAACTCGGACTCTCGGACCGGGCAGTCGATATCTTATCGCCTCTTTACGTCGATTATGCGGGGAATGCTGGCGTCGCTTTATTGCTTGCCGAATGTTATATCGATCTTGATAGAGAAGAAGAAGCAATCACTGTCCTTGAACAAGTCGATAAGACGGATAGCGAAAATGGACCTCGGACATTAGTTTTGTTAGCGGACCTCTATCAATCACAAGGACTCGACGAAGTCGCGCTCGCGAAATTAAAAGAGGCACGGTCACTTGCGCCGGATGAACCGTTGCTCGCTTACGGACTGGCTGAACTCTATATGACACTTGGAGCGTTTGATCAAGCGGTCCCATTGTTCGCTGAAATTGCAGCTGTTCCGGCATTAAGAGAAGAATTGCCACTGGATGCCCTGTACGCCGAGTCGCTCGCAATGATCGGTGAATTCGAAGAAGCGATTCCCTTATATGAACGTGCAGTCGCGGAACGGTCTGACTTGCATACGCTGTTTGGACTTGCGATGACCGCTCACCGCGTCGGACTACACCAAAAAGCGGTCGAAACGTTCCAACAACTGATTGCCCAAGATCCAGATTATACGTCGGCTTACGTGCCTTACGCCGAGAGTCAAGCAGAACTCGGCTTGACGAAGGAAGCGTTGAATGTCATCAAGCAAGGGATGGAGCGAGACGATTATAATGATGAGCTCCGGACGATGGAAGCTTTATTCCTCTTGAAGTTAGGAGACCGCCAAGGGAGTGTCAACGCCTTACGTGAAGCTCTTGCCCTTAACCCGGAATCCTTGCTCGCTGCGGAACGTTTACTTGCGCTCCTCGCTGAAGATGAGGACCATGAGGCGACGATTGAAACGATTTCAGCAATCGAAGAACACGTCACGGCACCAATCTTGACGTGGTACCGTGCTCGATCACTCTATGCGCTGGAAGATTATACGAATGCGATGAAGCAGTATGCTCAAGTTGAATCTGCATTCGCGGATGATGCCCTCTTCTTGAAAGAATATGGTTTCGCATTGGTTGAAGAAGGACGACGCGAAGAGGGACAAGCATTGTTGCGTCGGGCAGCGATGTTCGCTCCAGAAGATGCTGATCTCGTCGATTATGTCGAACGGATGGATAGTTGATTCGATTGGAGAAGGGAGTAGGATTGAGATGACAGAGAGAAAACAGCGTTTCTTGCGCCGCATCTTGACCTATTACACGTTGAAGCGTCGGGAATCCAAATGGATCCTTGATTATTGGCTTCGTAATGATGCGAAACTGGATCAAGTTCATTTTGTTCAAAATGCGATGTTCGCGCCAAAAGCAATCATCATGACGACATACGGGTTTGACGCTGAACCGTTTCTCTTTAAAAAAGGTGAGGTTAAAACAACTGACCCGGAAAAGGCATATCACGACATCCGATTGACGGACGAACCGATTTATATCGAGTTAAATTTTCAAGGGATGATGATGGATGATGAATACTTGTCCCTACTTGAAGAGAACCCGTTTCGACCGGAGGTCACTGTTGAACCACGATTAGCGGACGAAGCGATGAATTTCATCGCGGCGACGGTCAATCGGCAAGAGGAAGAGCGATTGATTCGTTTGATTGATGAAGCACTTGATGCACGCGATCGGAGTCGTTTTCAATCACTCTCGGAAGAATTGCGGACGATTCGGAGCCAACTCCAATAACTAAAATACACTTTTCAATCTTCATACGCGTTTGTCTGCAGTCATCCTCTTCGGATAAAGAAGAGGATGATTTTTTTTGAGTTTGAAAAAAACCTAAATATGAAGAAAAATAGAATGGAATTTCATAAAACGTTCACATTAAGCGAGCAGTAATAAAAGCGGATATGATACATTAAATGTGACGAAATGTAAGTGAACAGGAAAGGGGGAAATGATTTGCGTTTCAAACCATCCGATGTTCAAAGGACGAGAAACGAACAAGCGTATATCGATACGTTGGTCGTCCCATTGATACCGATCGGATTTGATGAATCGATGCATGCTTTTGCGGAATGTGCTGACATGACACTGACGGTTGCGTCAGAAGTCGAACGGCAACTGTCCGGTCGGGCGATGCTCCTTCCAGCAATGACGTATGTCGGTATACCGTCACTCGATCAATTGAACGGTTGGCGGGAAGCGGCATCTGCCGAGCAATTCCGTTTTGTCACGTTCATTACGGCAGATTTACGCTGGAAAGACACAGCGGTCGACGACATCGTCTATGTTCCACGATTATCGCTCGAGACGATGAGTCGCGACCAGCAAGGTCAGATGGTCGGGAATTTTGTAGGACAAGTTCTCGAACAGTTAGGAAACCGTTGGACCGCGCTATGAAGCGGTTGACGCGATGATTTTATTAAGATACTATTACCATGTGAGAAATTTGTGTGAAGTACAGTGGTCTTGGGGCACGGCGTACATCACAAGGGGGGATCGATATGGCTCAAAACGGGTCTAACGTAACACGTCGTCAATTCTTGACGTATACACTGACTGGAGTCGGTGGCTTTATGGCAGCGACGATGGTCATGCCGATGGTCAACTTCGCAGTTGATCCGGTCCTGAAGAAATCAGGATCAGGCGATAAAGTAAAAGTAATGAAGTTGTCGGACATCACAACAGAACCAAAACGGGTCGACTTCAAGAAGCAAACACAGGATGCTTGGTATGATTTCGAAGAAACATTATCAGCATGGGTCTTCAAAAATGATAAGGGCGAAATTCTCGCACTATCACCGATCTGTAAGCATTTAGGATGCCAAGTCAGTTTCGGAGCAGATCCGACGCACCCAGAGCAATTCTATTGTCCATGTCATTTCGGACGGTACACGAAAGATGGCGTCAACGTACCAGGAACGCCTCCGACGAAGCCGCTTGATGAATATGAAATGCAAGAGAAAGATGGTTTCCTCTACTTAGGTAAACCAGTCGAAAGAGGTGCGTAAGCGATGATGCAAAAAATCTATGATTGGATTGATGAGCGGGTTGATATCACTCCGCTTTGGCGAGATATCGCCGATCATGAAGTTCCAGAACACGTAAACCCTGCCCATAACTTTTCAGCATTCGTTTATTGTTTTGGCGGGTTGACGTTCTTTACAATCGTCATCCAGATTCTTTCAGGGATGTTCTTGACGATGTATTACGTACCAGATATCATCAATGCCCATGCGTCAGTGTACTATCTTCAAAACGAAGTCGCACACGGTCAAATCGTTCGTGGTATGCACCACTGGGGCGCATCAGTCGTCATCGTAATGTTGTTCTTACATACATTACGCGTCTTCTTCACAGGATCATACAAAAAGCCACGTGAATTGAACTGGGTCGTCGGTGTCCTCTTGTTCTTCGTTGTCTTAGCACTTGGTCTAACAGGATACTTGTTGCCTTGGGACATGAAAGCATTGTTCGCGACGAAAGTTACGATTCAAATCGCGGAAAGCATACCGGTCATCGGTGGCATCGCGAAGACGCTCCTCGCGGGTGGAGAAATCGTCGGTGCAAGTACGATTGCTCGATTCTTTGCGATTCACGTCTTCTTCCTTCCTGCGGCATTGTTCGTCTTGCTCGGGGCCCACTTCATGATGATCCGTAAACAAGGGATCTCTGGACCACTTTAAACCGACAATCAACTTAGGCAACCTAAAAGGGGGAGAACACGATGCATCGTGGTAAAGGAATGAAATTCGTCACCGATTCACGGGTGTCGATCAATAACCGGATGCCGAATAAGTCGAAAGACTATTCTGAGTATCCAGGTCGGACGGAAGCGTTCTGGCCAAACTTCTTACTTCGCGAATGGATGGTAGGAGCGGTCTTCTTGATCGGCTTCATGACGCTGACAATCGTTGAAGCAGCACCACTACAAAACATAGCTGACCCGACGAATACGTCGTACATTCCACTTCCGGACTGGTACTTCCTATTCCTCTATCAGCTCTTGAAATATCAATTTGCTGCCGGTCCGTACATTTTGATGGGAACTGTCATTCTTCCAGGTCTTGCTTTTACGGCGTTACTCGTAGCACCGTGGCTCGACCAAGGGATTGAACGTCGCCCGGCAAAACGTCCAGTCGCAGTCAGCATGATGTTACTCGGAATCGTCTCAATCATTTTCTTGACTTGGGAATCTGTTCAAACAACGCACTGGGATACGATCCATAAACAAGGTGAGTTGACGATGAACGAAGGTCCTGAAATCGATACGACGGCGAAAGGGTATGAAATTTACTCGAACCAGTCATGTGTCAACTGTCATGGTAAGAACCTCGAAGGTGGAGCAGCCGCTCCTGCCCTCGTCGGGACACAAAAGACAGAAGATGAAATTTATGAAATCGCAGATAAAGGTGTCGGTGCGATGCCTGCTGGACAGTACAAAGGTTCAGATGCAGATCGTAAAGAACTCGCTAAATTCATCGCTTCTTACGGTGAAGGCGGAGAGAACAATAAATAAGAGAAGAGCCGGGGGAATGATTCCTCCGGCTTTTGTCTATCATGAGGTGAATGAATGTGCCGTTTTTGCAGATTTTAAAACATAAAGCCCTCCTTTGGCCGCTCGGATTAATCAATCTAGCGGGAACGTTATACGGCTATTATTGGTATCAACCGCAACTCGAGACGGCGAAATGGTACTATTATCCGTTCATCCCGGACAGTCCGACGGCGTCGCTATTTTTTACGATCATCGTGTTTTTATGGATCTTCAATCGTCGTTCCCGACTGTTTGAAGCGCTCGCGTTCGTCACGTTGATTAAATACGGTGTCTGGGCCGTCGTCATGAATGCCTTGATGCTTCAAGAACTCGGGACAGGTAACAGTTATTTGACGGCAATGGCACTGATGTTGATGGTCTCGCACGGCGCGATGGCATTCCAGGCACTGCTTTATGTTCCATTCATGACGTTTCGCGTCAAGGAACTTGTCCTTGTCTCGATTTGGGTCATCCATAACGATGTCGTCGACTACGTGCTCGGTCAGTGGCCACGCTATCCGGCACTTGCGGAGCACATCCAGTGGATTGGCTATGGTTCGTTCTGGTTGACGGGATTATGTATTTTGATGGGATATTTCTTTGTCGCACGCGATTCGATTGACAATAAGGTCGCTTGAACGTAAAATAAGGATATAATCTTTTAGGAAAGGACAGATGTTACATGGCTAACTATCTGATTTACCTCGCCATCATCATCATTGTTCCCATCTGGGCACAAATGCGAGTCCGAAAAACGTATAAAAAATACCAAGAAGTTCCGATTCATAGTGGGGTGACAGGCGCTCAAGTCGCTGACTTCATCATGAAACAGAATGGGATTACGGATGTCCGTCTCGAAGCAATCGGCGGAACGATGTCCGATCATTACGATCCGACGAATAAAGTCGTTCGTCTTTCGGAAGATGTGTATCATGGTTCAACGGTTTCTGCCGTTTCGATTGCAGCGCACGAAATCGGGCACGTCATCCAAGATGCGACGGACTATAACATGATGCGTGTCCGTCACCGGATTGCACCGGTTGCGTCAATTACGTCGAATCTGTCATTCCCGTTATTACTCGTTGGTTTCTTCGCTGGGATGACTGGTCTTGCGATGCTTGGTGTCATCTTGATGCTCGGTGCCGTCGTCTTCCAGCTCGTGACGTTGCCGGTTGAGTTCGATGCGTCGAAACGGGCGATGGCTCAGTTAACGGAACACGGAATCATCGATGCGGAAGAAGAGCGTGGCTCACGCCGTGTCTTGAACGCCGCCGCCTGGACTTACGTCGCTGCGACACTCGTCGCTGTCGCCGAATTCCTCCGCCTCGCTTTGATGGTCTTTGCACCGTCTGACGAGTAATTCAAGAGTAACGCGTACAAATTAATAAAAAATAAACACCCGGCTGGTTCGATCTTCTTCTTCAGAATCGAATCATACGGGTGTTTTTTTTGTTTTTACGTTTCCTTGATCGGAACACGATTTTCGTCGAACGTAAATCCTTCGCCGGTTACTTCATACACATCATGGAGTGTGATGAAAGCATGTTGGTCAACTGTTTTGACGAGCGTCTTCAACCGGGTGATTTCATTGCGGGCGACGACGACATACAAGACTTCAAGGTCGCGACCGGAGAATCCACCTTTCGCGAGTAACCGCGTCGTTCCGCGGTTCATCGTCGCGTGAATCCCGTCGGCGATCTCCGTCCGGTGATCACTGATGATCATCGCGGCTTTACCAGCATACGTTCCTTCCTGCATCCAGTCGATGACACGGGCCCCGACGTAGACGGCAAGCAACGTATACATCGCCTGTTTGTAGTCGAGATATGTCAATGAAGCGACGATGACGAAAAAATCAAAAATCATGAACGTCCGACCGATCGACCATCCGAAATACCGCTTCGTCAGTCGGGCGATGATATCGACCCCGCCCGTCGTCCCGCCGTTGTTGAAGATGATGCCGAGGCCGACACCGATGAAGACGCCGGCGAACAACGAAGCGAGCACCATATCATCTTTCAACATGATTTCAAGCGGTGAATAGTTGGCGATTAAGCCGTACCAAAGGGAAAAGCTGAACGTGCCGATCAAGGTATAGATGAACGTCGTCCGCCCGAGCATTTTATAGCTGACGAAAAATAACGGGACGTTTAAGACGAGGTTCGTAATCGACGGGGATAAACCGAACAAGCCCTTTAAAATAAGGGTGATTCCCGTGAATCCACCCTCAGCTAACTCATTTTGAACATTAAAATGATAAATGCCGAACGCAAAGATAAATGATCCGATTAAAATCCAAAAAATATTTCGGAAGCGAATCGGAAATTGAAATGGGGGTGCCATATCAGGTTGCTCCTCTCTAACAAGACTCTTTCTCTAGGGTAACGGTAGACGTTGAAAAAGACTAGCTTTTCTACGGAAATCTCCTTGAAAAGTGGTCGATGTAGTTTTTAAGAGGCGTTTTGTTTACAATTGAATCGAGAAGACAAGCTTAACCTAATTAAAGAGAGAGTGATCTTATATGAAAAAGTCGATTGGAATCCTTTGTTACCCGTCCGTAGGCGGAAGTGGTGTCGTCGCGACGGAACTCGGGATGAAACTTGCGGATCGTGGGCATGATGTCCACTTCATTACATCAAGCATGCCGTTTCGCCTGACGGAATATCGTCCGAATATCACGGTTCACCTCGTAGAAGTCAACCAATATTCTGTATTTAAATATCCGCCTTATGATATTACATTGGCTTCGAAAGTCGCAGAAGTCATCGATGTGTTCGATCTCGACATCATCCATGCCCACTACGCCGTCCCGCATGCCGTCTGTGCAGAGCTCGGACGCAATATGGCGAAGAAGAAAGGCGTCGCTGTCGTGACGACTTTACATGGAACGGACATCACGGTCATCGGTCAAGACTTAGAGATGCAGCCAGCCATCCGTTACGGAATCGAAAGTTCGGATGCTGTGACGGCCGTCTCGGAAAGTCTTGCTCTTGAGACGAACATGACGTTGCATGCCGAGTACGATATTGACGTCATTGCGAACTCGATTGATGAGAGTGTGTATTATCCGATGCGCGATGAACGCCTTAAGCGACATTATGGGATTGAGCCGGGAGAAGTCGTCGTCATACATATTTCGAACTTCCGCCCCGTCAAACGCATCGATGATACGCTCGTCGCATTTGCAATTGCTGCAAATAATCGTGACATGCGGTTATTACTCGTCGGAGATGGTCCGGAGATGGGGCAGACGCGCCGCCGGGCAAAAGAACTCGGGGTCTATGAAAAAATCATCTTCGCCGGAAAACAAGAACATGTCGCCCAGTTGCTCGCAATCAGTGACATCCATTTATTGTTGTCGGAAAAAGAGGCGTTCGGACTCGTCGTCCTTGAAGCGATGGCGGTCGGAGTTCCGAGTGTCGTCTCGAATGCCGGTGGCTTACCAGAAGTGATCCAAGACGGACAAACTGGATTCATCGTTCCGACGTATGACGTCAAGGCAGCGGCGGAACGAATCGGCCAGTTAGCCGATACGCCCGAGTTACGCGAACAGATGGCGGATGCCGGAATCCGCGATACACGGCAACGGTTCGATTCAAATGAAATCGTCCGGAAGTATGAACAGGTCTATGAACGGGTGTGTGCACGATATGAAAATGTCTGAGCTGGCGAATACGATCATTGAAACAATCGAACGTGCAGGTGGCGAAGCGTATGTCGTCGGTGGAGCTGTCCGCGACACGTTACTCGGACGCGCGCCTGGCGATTATGATTTAGCGACGTCACTCTTACCGGACGAGGTCATCCCGTTGTTTCCGGTCGTCATCCCGACCGGACTCGAGCACGGGACGGTGACGATCGTCTTAGAACACGTACCGTTCGAAGTGACGACGTTTCGTTCTGAGTCAACGTATAGCGACCGCCGTAGACCAGACCACGTGACGCTTGGCGTCTCGCTGGAAGAAGATTTGACACGACGTGATTTTACGATCAACGCGATGGCGTTAAAACCAACCGGGCTCGTCGATCTCTTTGGCGGACAATCCGACCTTGCGAGCAAAATCATTCGAACGGTCGGCCGGCCAGAAGAGCGCTTCGAAGAAGATGCCTTACGGATGATTCGTGCCTTTCGCTTCATGAGTCAGCTCGAGTTCTCGTTAGACGGTTTGACGGAGCGGGCCATCGCGAAGCAAGCGGAGACGATTCAACACGTCGCAATCGAACGTGTCGCGATTGAGTTCGAAAAACTACTCCTTGGACCGGGGCGTGCTGCAGCGTTACAAGCGATGTTACGCACAGGACTCGCGACCTATCTTCCACACGTCACTTCAGAAGTGATGGGACGATTAGCACAATCATCATTACAGGGTGTCTCGACAGAAAATGTGTGGACGCTGCTGCTCGACGCCGGGTTTCCGCAAGAACGGTTACGTGTCTTTAAACGTTCGAAAAAACAGGAGCAACGGGCAAAACGACTCGTAGCGCTTGTTCGACTGGAGCAACTAACGGACTGGCAACGGTATACATTGACGGACGAGGAACTGCTCGTCTTAAATCAAATGACAGGTCGGAGTCACGCAGACCGGACAACTTTAGCGATCCGTTCGTTAAAAGATTTACGAGTCGGCGGACGCGACATGATTGCTGCCGGGCTGAAAAAACAAGAAATCAAAGAAGCACTCCACTATTTGGAACAGCATGTCGTAAACGGACACCTTGAAAATCAACGTTCGATTCTGTTAGAGGAAGTGAGCAAATGGAAAAATCAACACGAGACGTAATCTTGCAACGATTGATGCAGACGGATTGGATTTCAGGTCAAGATTTAGCTGACCAGTTAAATATTTCACGTACCGCTATTTGGAAACAAATTGCGTCTTTAAAAGAAGCAGGGTACGCGATTGAATCGAATAAAAAAACCGGGTACCACCTCATCGATCGTGGTGATCATTTAACAGCACTTGCAATCGAACAGTACTTACAGACGAAATTTTTCGGACGTGATATTTTTCATGTCGAGGAGACGGAGACGACGCAACGGATTGCGCATGATTTAGCACAACAGCAGGTCAAAGAAGGGAAACTCGTCGTCTGTGACTACCAGACGAGTGGGCGCGGACAGCTCGGTCGTGTCTGGCACGAGACGAAAGGAAACGGCATTGCGATGAGTTTGATAGTAAGACCAGACGTCCCGCTCGATCAAGCAGGACAATTAACACTCGTGTCTGGCATTGCCCTAGCGACATCTTTACGTGAGTTCGACGTGCCAGTGACAATCAAATGGCCGAATGATTTATTGATTGATGGCCGAAAGGTCGCAGGGATTTTGACGGAAATGCAGACAGAAGCAAACCGGATCAGCTCGGTAATCATTGGAATTGGAATCAATGTCCACCATGACGTCTTTAGTACGGCAATCGCTGATCGGGCGACGTCCCTTAAACTCGCGACCAATCGAACGTTTCGGCGGGCAGAAATCGTTGCATCCTTCTTAAATCAGTTTGAGCAGATGTACGAACGATGGTTGGTCGATGGATTCGGCTCTTTTGTCGAAGCGTGGGAACATCTTGCGGATAAGCTCAATCAACCCGTTACACTACGCTCGCGTCAACAAACCTTGTCTGGTTATTTGCGCGGAATTCGCGCCGATGGAACGCTGATGGTCGAAACGGACCAAGGAATGGAAGCATTCCATTCGGCGGAACTCGTCTACTGGACAGAAAACTAAAATCCCGACGTTTGCAGTTGCCAATTTGAATCATGTATAATAAAGCGAAGGATGATAGCCGTTAGGAGTCATACCGGTAGAAAACTTTTTTTATCGCTAGTACGACCTGCCTTGATCCTATTTCGGACAGGGACAGAAGGACGATGTTGCACTTATTCACGCCTTCTTTCCTATGGGTATTTTTAGGAAGGAAGGCGTTTCCTTTTGTCCTCTCTACACTAACGAAGGAGAGAACACACATGCACACAATGACACCTTTACTAAAAAAACAAGCAACGGGAGAAAAACTCGTTATGTTGACGGCGTATGATTATCCGTCAGCGAAATTAGCAGAAGCAGGAGCCGTCGATCTCTTACTCGTCGGTGATTCACTTGGAAACGTAATTTTAGGATATGATTCGACGATTGCCGTGACGGTTGAGGACATGATTCATCATGCACGGGCGGTCCGCCGTGGGGCACCGAAGACATTCATGGTCGTTGACATGCCATTCGCAAGTTACCACGGTTCGTTCGACCGGACGCTTGATGCTGCGGCACGTATTTTTCAAGAAAGTCAGGCCGATGCCTTAAAACTTGAAGGTGCTGGGGACATCTTGACGACGATTCGTCGCTTGACGGACGCAGGGATGCCTTGTGTCGCACATCTTGGATTGACACCCCAATCAGTTGGCGTACTCGAAGGTTTTAAAGTACAAGGAAAATCGCTTGCAGCAGCGGAACAGTTGATTGCAGACAGTTTAGCAGCGGAACAAGCCGGTGCGAAGATGCTCGTCCTGGAATGTGTCCCGCACCAACTTGCGAAACGAGTCAGCGAATTACTTCAGATTCCTGTCATCGGGATTGGTGCCGGCGTTGATGTCGATGGACAAGTCCTCGTCTACCATGACATCCTGACATATGGTGTCGGACGTCTACCGAAGTTTGTTAAAGCGTATACGGACTGGAATACGTCAGGGACAGCAGCGATTGCTAGCTACGTCGAAGAAGTAAAACAAGGTGTATTCCCATCTATTGAACATACGTTCACGATGGATGAAGAATTGATCGATTCGCTTTATGGAGGCGGTAAAGAATGAAAGTCATTCAAGACATCGACGAACTACGGCAAGAATTAGCAGCCTATGACTCGATTGGTTTTGTACCGACAATGGGGTTTTTGCATGAAGGTCATGGTTCGTTACTCGAACAAGCACGACGTGAAAATGAGATTGTCGTGTTGAGTATTTTTGTCAATCCGACGCAGTTCGGACCAAACGAAGATTTAGAACGGTATCCACGTGACGAACAACGCGATCAACAACTGGCGCGTGCGGCAGGCGTCGATTATGTATTTTATCCGACGAATGAGACAATGTATCCGCTCGATATGGCGCGCGTGACGGTCAGAACGGGCGACGACGTCCTTTGTGGTGCGTCACGACCAGGACATTTCGATGGCGTCTTGACGGTCGTCAGTAAATTATTGAACATCGTCCACCCGACACGTGCCTATTTCGGACTGAAAGATGCTCAGCAGTTAGCCTTAATTGAAGGGTATGTCGCAGATTATTTCGTTCCGGTCGAGATTAAACGGTGTCCGATTATCCGGGAAGCGGACGGTCTCGCAAAGTCCTCACGAAATGTCTATCTGTCTGAGCAAGAACGCAGTCAAGCACCGCGTTTGCAACAAGCTCTACAGCAAGCAAACGCGTTACTTGAAGCAGGCACAGCCGTCGAGGAAGTCGTCGAACGGACGAAAGATGCCTTGCGTCTTGAAGGAACGGCGCTTGATTATGTCGAAGCGGTCGACTATCCGACGCTCGGACCGGTTACATCAGAAACGAAAACGATTTTATTAGCCGTCGCGGTTCAGTTTGAATCAGCGCGCTTGATTGATAATTTACTTTATACGAGAGGAGCATGATTTATGTTACGGACATTCATGCACGCTAAACTACACAAAGCTCGAGTGACGGAGGCGAACCTCCATTACGTCGGTTCCATCACGATTGATGAAGATTTGCTTGATGCGGTCGGAATCTTTGAAAATGAAAAAGTTCAAGTGACGAACAATCAAAACGGTGCCCGAATCGAAACATATGCGATCAAGGGTGAACGTGGCTCCGGTGTCATTTGTTTAAATGGTGCGGCAGCTCGCCATTTCCAAGTTGGAGACGAAGTCATCATCATGGCATATGCACAATTGACGAATGAAGAAATCCTCGTCCACGAGCCGAAGGTGGCTGTTCTCGATGAAACGAATAACATCAAACAGATGCTTTCTCAAGAAATCGCGCATACGATCTTATGAAATTCAGAGACCCGGAACACATTCGGGTCTCTATTTTTGTTAAGATGAATCATGAGAAGTTCGAAACGTAACAGATGGATGGTTAAAGGTGGAGATAAGTCGTGGAGAAGAAGTATGTGGTGATCGACCTAGAGACGACAGGTCATTCGATTAAAGCTGGAGATGAGATGATTGAAATCGGCGTAGCGGTCGTCGAACAAGGGCAAGTGACGGAACGTCTGTCGGCTTTCGTTCGACCGAAAAATCCGATTCCGCCGTTCATCTCGCAATTGACAGGAATATCCGATTCAGATGTAAGGGACGCAGACACATTTGATGTCATTGCACCGCGCGTCCTCTCGATGTTAGATGGTGGAGTGTTTGTCGCGCACAATGTCCAATTCGATTTAACATTTTTAAATGAAGCGCTTGAAGAAGAAGGTTACTTACCGTATACCGGTCCCGTCATCGATACGGTCGAACTGGCACGGATTCTATTACCGACGGCAGAGAGTCACTCCTTATCGCACCTGACGGAAAGTTTACAGTTGACGCATCAAGAAGCTCACCGGGCGGGAAGCGATGCAGAAGCGACGGCAGAATTATTACTCGAACTGTTAAGTCGACTTCGCGAGCTACCGCTTGATACATTAAAACAGTTGCGTCGCTTAGCCCCAAAATTATTCAGTGCGATGGAAGAAGAGATTGATTTTGCGATTCAAGCCGTCGGCATCGAGACAGGCGATCGGTTCGATTCGTTCCGAAAGATTGCGCTGAAAAAACGTCTTGATCCGGAACTGATGCCGAACCGGTCGGAACTCCAGCCATTCGGACCGTTCGTTGATCACTTGAATCAAGAGATCTTTCCGAAGCTGTTCAGGGGCTATGAGCAACGAACCGGTCAACTTGAGATGATGCGCCATGTCTATCAATCACTTGATCAAGAAGTACCATTGCTCGTCGAAGCTGGGACGGGTACCGGAAAATCTCTTGGCTATCTTGTTCCGGCGACACATTATGCGATTGAACACGAGACGCCGATTATCGTCAGTACACATACGATTCAACTGCAAGAGCAACTGTTCGCCCGTGATTTACCGCTGTTGCGTCAACTGTTCGATGCCCCAGTCGACATTACATTGCTCAAAGGGCGGAACAATTATATTGATTTACGTAAATTCGAGTTTTTCCTGAATGAAACAGAAGAACCGTATAATTTTACGTTAGCGAAAGCAACATTGCTCGTTTGGTTGACTGAAACGACGACGGGAGACTTGGAAGAAGTCAGTCTTCCCGGTGGAGCAGCACAAGGGAACATCGCCATCAAACAGTTGATCCAGTCGGATAGCCAGTCGCAACTCGGGCGATTCGATCCGTGGTTTAGCCGTGACTTTTTCCAACATGCCGTCCGTAGAGCGAAGGACGCGACGATCATCGTCACGAACCACGCCTTATTGTTTAGTGATATTCAGTATGAGGCGGGTGTCTTACCGAAAGGCTGCCCGTTGATTTTAGATGAGGCCCATCAAATCGAGGAAGTCGCGAGCCACCATTTCGGACTCGTCTTCGACGGGCATTCATTCGACCGGATTTTTAGACAACTCGGATTCTCCGCGGATAAAAAATTGTTGACGCGTCTCGTCAACCTCTCCGATCAGTTTGATTTGACGGAGATGGTCGAAGCACATAGTGAAGTGATTGATGAGACGATGACGGAGCTAATCGAAGAGGCAGATAACCTGTTAATGATCATCCAAGCCTATGGACTTGATCTCTCTTCCCGGAAAGAGCGACGGGAAGGACGTGTCACGGTCCGCTTCAAACGACTCGATCATTCGATGCGGGCCGTTCAGGAAAGTGCGAAACGGGTCGAATTGGTCTTACGTCGATTACGACAAGCGATTCGGGCGATTCATAAATTATTCCACGATCAACGCGAACACATGAGTTACCGGGAACGGTCCGTCGTCGCGGATCTCAAATCCGTGATCGGTCAAATCGAGGATGTCGAGAATGCGATTTTTGAGACGATGCTCGCGCCTCATGATGAAACAGTATCCTGGATTGAGACGACTGCAAAAAATCGGAAGTTGACACGGATTTATACGCAACCAATCGATATTTCAGAACGATTATACCGGGATGTTTTCTCGAAACGGACGAGCATTTTGACATCCGCGACGTTGACGGTCTCGAACAAGTTTCAATTCATTGAAAAGCGGCTTGGTTTAAGCGAACTCGAGACACGGCGGTTCATTGTCCCGTCACCATTCGGGTACGCGGAAAAAGTCCGGCTGATGGTTCCGACGGACTTGCCGTTACTGCAGGACGTCCCACCTGCGAAATATGCCGAAACGATTGCGGAAGCAATCATCGAAATCGCTGAAGTGACGGAAGGGCGGATGCTCGTTTTGTTCACATCCAATGACATGTTGCGACAAACGCATGATGCGACGAAGCAGGCACTTCCGGCACGATTTACGTTGCTGTCGCAAGGAATCACACAAGGATCCCGGCAGCGCTTGATGAAACAGTTTAAGCAACTCGATGCCTGCATTCTTTTTGGGACTGCGAGTTTTTGGGAAGGGATCGATGTTCCGGGTGACGACTTAAGTTGTCTTGTCATCGTTCGTCTACCCTTCGCACCGCCTGACCAACCCATCGTTCAGGCACGATCGGAACAAATCGAACAACAAGGTAAATCTTCGTTTTTTGAATACAGCTTACCGCAAGCGATCATTCGTTTTAAACAAGGGTTCGGTCGTTTGATTCGAACGACGAATGACCGTGGTGTCGTGTTCGTGTTTGACCGTCGAATTGAGACGACACGTTACGGAAAACGTTTTGTTTCAAGTTTGCCAAATGTGCCTGTTTTATCAAAACCACTTCAAGAATTGACGGCAGAACTCGAATTGTTCTTGAATGATACGGATTGAGTCTATTAAAATAACCATTATCGCATTATAATAGGTTAAGAAAAATGAGGGAGGATATAAGATGGATTCGAAAATCGAGACACTCGCAACGGTCAAGGTCAATCGCCATGACGATACGTACAAAATCGTAGACTTATTGAATCGCACGTTAAAAACGGAGGGCTTAATGTTTGGTTTAGCTCTAGATGAGAAAGACAAGGAGCAGATGGTCTTCACCATCTACCGCACATGAAGTGGAAAATCGCCATCGGTTTGATTTCGGTCGTTCTTTTGATTACGCTAATCGGTACAGGAATCTACCAGTTAACGGTTGGTGAAGCAAAAGGGCGAGAACAAGAAGTCGTCAAGCGGGCAGAAAAACGTTTAACACAAGAAATAGCCCCGGACGCCGTGACATTCGAAAATGTCTTTAACGGAAAAGACCAGTACACCGTCTTCTCGATTAAAAAAGAGGGAGAGGCGTTACGCGCTTTTGTCCCGTCAAAAGGTAAGATTGAGACACGCCCGGTTAAAGACGGCATTAAGGTGGATGAAGTCATTCGTCAAAGTGGAGATCAAGGAAAAATCGTTTCCACGAAATATGGTTTCGAAGATCGCGCCTTAATTGAGATCGTCGCGGAAACCGAGACGGGCTATGAATATTCGTACTATACGTATCAAGAGGGATCTTTCATCAAACGACTACGGATTAACTAAAAGGAGTGTGCGACATGTTATCAAAACGCGTACAACAATTGACGCCTTCTACAACGCTTGCCATCACGGCGAAAGCGAAGGAACTGCGGGCATCCGGTCAAGATATCATCGGTCTTGGGGCTGGTGAACCGGATTTCAACACGCCGGAGTTCATCATTCAAGCGGCGTTTGCGGCAGCAGAAGCAGGCGATACAAAGTATACGCCTTCAGGCGGAACGGTTGCGTTGAAAGACGCGATTATCGAGAAGACACGTCGCGATTTATGGGTATCGTATGATCGCTCGGAAGTCATGGTCGCGTCTGGTGCGAAACATGCTTTATCGACACTCTTCCAAGCCATTCTCGACCCGGAAGATGAAGTCATCGTTCCTGCTCCGTACTGGGTCAGCTACCCTGAGCAAATCAAGTTGAGTGACGGCGTACCGGTCGTTTTAGAGACGACGGAAGCGTCACGTTTCAAGGTGACACGTGAGTTGCTCGAGCAACACATCACACCGAAAACGAAAGCAATCGTCTTGAACTCACCTTCGAACCCGACAGGTATGGTCTACACGAAAGAAGAGTTAGAGATGGTAGCAGAGATGGCGATTCAACATGACATTCTCGTCATCAGCGATGAAATTTATGAGAAATTACTGTATAACGGTGTGACGCACTTATCGATTGCGACACTTCCAGGAATGCGGGAACGGACAATCATCATCAATGGTGTCTCGAAATCGCATGCGATGACGGGCTGGCGGATTGGTTATGCGATCGGACCGAAAGCAATCATCGGCGCAATGACAAACCTTGCGAGCCATTCGACGTCGAACCCGACGTCAATCGCGCAAGCTGCTTCTGTCGCGGCCTACGAAGAAGGGGATGCCCCGGTCGAAGCGATGCGTGTCGTGTTCGAAGAACGGCTCGAACAAATTTACGAACGCTTGATTCAGATTCCTGGTTTGACGTGCTTGAAGCCGGAAGGTGCCTTCTACTTGTTCCCACATGCCTTAGAGGCAGCGAAGATGTGTGGTTATGCAAACGTCGATGACTGGTGTACAGCCGTCTTGTCAGAAGCAAAAGTAGCCTTGATTCCAGGTTCAGGATTTGGTGCTCCGGAATATGTACGTCTATCGTACGCAACAGACCCGAAGCGTGTCCTAGAAGCGCTCGATCGGATTGAAGGATTTATCGCGGCTCGTACAGCCGTTTAACTTAGAGAGGATGTTGACTTTTGAAAGCAATGATTCGAGATGTAGCAAAACATGTGGGAGAGGAAATCACGATTGGCTGTTGGTTAGCGAACAAACGTTCAAGCGGTAAAATCGCCTTCCTTCAGTTACGTGACGGTTCCGGCTTTATGCAAGGTGTCGTCGTCAAAGAAACGGTCGGAGAAGACTTATTCAAAACAGCGAAAGGTCTAACGCAAGAATCATCACTTTGGGTGACGGGAGTCATCAAATCAGATGGTGAGCGGACAGCACTTGGTCATGAGATGGAGATCACTTCAATTGAAATCATCCATGAAGCAATCGACTACCCGATTACACCGAAAGCACACGGAACAGATTTCTTGATGGACAACCGTCACCTTTGGTTGCGGTCAAAACGCCAGCATGCCGTCATGGTCGTTCGAAATGAATTGATCCGTGCGACATATGAGTTCTTTAACCAAGAAGGGTTCATCAAAGTCGACCCACCAATCTTGACGGGCAGTGCACCGGAAGGAACAACCGAATTGTTCCAAACGAAATACTTCGATGAAGATGCGTACTTGTCACAATCGGGTCAACTCTACATGGAAGCGGCAGCGATGGCGCTCGGGAAAGTCTTTTCATTCGGTCCGACATTCCGTGCTGAAAAATCAAAAACACGTCGCCACTTGATTGAGTTTTGGATGATGGAGCCGGAGATGGCGTTCTACGACCATGAGATGAACCTCGAAGTCCAAGAAAACTATGTCTCGCATCTCGTGCAGTCCGCCTTGAAGAACTGTAAAGCGGAACTCGAGTTGCTCGGTCGTGACTTGACGGTTCTTGAAACGATTCAAGCACCATTCCCACGCGTCCGGTATACGGAAGCAATCGATATGTTGAAAGAGCAAGGATTCGATGACATCGAATTCGGAGATGATTTTGGTGCACCACATGAAACAGCAATCGCAAATAGTTTTGCCCGCCCTGTCTTCATCACGCACTGGCCGAAAGCCATCAAACCGTTCTACATGAAAGAAGATCCGGAAAACCCGGGATTCGTTCTTTGTGACGACTTGATTGCACCGGAAGGATACGGCGAAATCGTCGGTGGTTCGCAACGTGAAGAAGATTACGACAAACTGCTTGCTGATATGAAAGAACATAACTTGGATGAGACAGGCGCCTATAAATGGTATCTTGAAACACGCAAGTATGGTTCAGTACCGCACAGTGGCTTTGGTTTAGGACTTGAACGAACTGTCGCTTGGATCACGGGCGTCGAGCACGTTCGGGAGACGATTCCATTCCCACGTCTACTCAACCGGTTGTATCCGTAATTTAGACTGAAATCGACCCATCGTTTAGACGGGTCGATTTCTTGCTTAGACTAAAGAATCGAGGAAGTGTCATGAATCATAATTTAATCCAACTTTTCGAAGAAGGGACCGTCGTGCTTCCGAAACGATTGTTCACGGAAGCGAAGCGGCTTGGAATCAGCTTCGTCGAGTTTACGTTAATCGGTCAACTGTTCGCTTGCCGTGCGGAAGGGATGGAGATGCCTTCACCGGAAGAATTGAGCAATCGTCTCGGGCTGTCCGAGACAGAAACGATTGAGACGACGCTCGGTTTGTTACAGAAGGGGTTGCTGGCGATGGAAAACGTCGCCGGATCGGAACGCTATTCGTTAGTTCCACTCTATGAAAAATTAATGGCACCACCGGAACAAGAGGCGCCGAATTTCGATACGATCAATCCATCTGTCTTCCAACAATTTGAGCGGGAACTCGGAATGATGTCGCCGTTTCAAATGGAACAAATCATTCAGTGGCTGACGATTGAAAACATCGCGGAAGAGCTAGTGCTTGCCGCGCTTCGCGAAGCCGTCTACCATAACGTCCGGAAGATGACCTATATCAATCAAATTTTGCGGACGTGGGAACGCGAGGGTATTAAAACACTCGAAGATCTTGCGACGCGGGGAGGGTGAATCATGTTACGAGTAGCTGAAATCGACCGGATTGAACGGACCCTCGAAGAGATGTTTCCGGACGCTTTTTGTGAACTGATTCATAAAAATCCGTTTGAACTCGTCGTCGCCGTCGCCTTGAGTGCGCAAGCGACGGACGTGCTCGTCAATCAAGTCACGCCGGGATTGTTTGCCGCGTATCCAACGCCAAGCGACCTAGCCACTGCACCGGTCGCTGCCATCGAAGAGAAAATCAAACGACTCGGTCTCTATCGCAATAAAGCGAAAAACATCAAAGCACTCGCGGAACGCCTCATCACGTTGCATGAAGGTGAAGTACCAACGGACCGTGCCGGACTCGAAGCGTTACCCGGCGTCGGGCGAAAAACAGCGAACGTCGTGTTATCGGTTGCATTCGATGTCCCGGCATTCGCAGTCGATACGCATGTCGAACGGGTCTCGAAACGACTCGGTATCTGTCGCTGGAAAGATAATGTCACACAAGTCGAAGCGACGTTGATGAAACGATTCAAGCGGGAACGCTGGTCGAAGCTTCATCATCAATTCATTTTTTTCGGACGGTATCACTGCAAGGCGCAACGTCCGCACTGCCTTGAATGCCCATTACTCGACATGTGTCGGGAAGGAAAAAAACGGACGAAAGGGACAATCATCCCTGTCGATTAACGACGAACCATTTAAATGATGTTTAAAAGCAAAAAAAGGATAGCGCGTTTCCGGAAGAAACCCCGGAAGCGTGCTATCCTTTATTCGTGTGAAATAAAATGTCTCTTGTCCATCATACGCGCGTATGTTTAACCATTCCAAGGCGTATCGGACCATTCCCGACGCTTTTTCGTGATCGGAACTTTTTTGAATCCCCAGTTTCGGAAATCTTGATCGGGACTATCGCGACGAATGTAAATTTTTTCTTTGATTGCTTTAAAGATTCGGTTTTCGTCCCCGTAATGGACAAACCGTGGTTTCACCTCAATCACGCCACGACGTACGCGTGAAAGGGGAAGACAGACGAGGTCAGCAATCTCAAGACCGGATTGGTAGAGGTCGCTATCCTTTTCAGCAAAGATGAAGCCTTTGATTTTTTGACGACTTTTTTCGACGTCAAGGTGGACCGTCCCCGAGTTAAAGATATCGAAGAACGCTTTTTGAATTAATAAGTTTTGATAATCATCACGACTTTCGAGGACGACACGAGCACTCGTCGCTTCCGTTTCCTCTAAAAAAGCGTAAAAAGATTTCATCAAGTGGGCAAATGCGACGACGTAAGGATCTTTTGGTGTCGAATAAAAATCTTGCAGCTTCTGTTTATCGACTTCGACACTGACAATCGTACAGTCGATATCGACTAGGAAGTCAGGTAATGCGACCCAAAAATGACGTAACATATCAATCGTGATCCCGTCTTCTTTGCCGTAAGGATGCTCCGCCTTTAAAATTTCTTTTAAATGGAGTGGAATGTGTGGATCTTCAAACACACTCGACTTAAATTCCATCAAGCGTTTCCGTAAAGGGCTCGGTTCACCCGTTTCGTCCGAATCGATGGCATATTTGTATTCCATCAAGACACCTGTCAAATTAAATTGCGTATTCCCTTTAGGTGTCCCCGTCTCATCGACGAACATGACGTATTTTTTCGCAGTGTTGTTCGACGCTCTAGGAATCATTTTTGATTCATGGCGCGAATTCGATTTAGGTGTTGCCAATCAGATTCCTCCTCGCGCGGTTCTACAGGACCAGTTGTAACTGTCTCCCACACTATACTGTGTACGACAAGTATACCAAGATTTCCTGCTAAAAAAAGTAAAACCTTAAGTGAGAGAAATCACTGCATCAGTTGATCGATATAGCGAACAGACTTAATCGTTTCATTGAAACGTTTTAAACTTGTTTTTGGTTGGAACGCCTGGACTGATAGTTGTTTCAGTTGATCGACGGCACTCTCAACCATCGCCGGGCGTAAATAAGGGCTGTTCTGCGCATTATGTTGCCAATCGGCGATGAGCACATCTGCTTGTTCGACGAACGGAATGACATCCTCGTTGAAGTCATATTCTGTTCCGGCGCGACCTGCTTGATAAATTTTTTCGATTTCTTGAAGTAACGGTTCAATTGTCATTTGTTTTTAACTACTCCTCTCGGCCGATACGATACAATCACATATCATGGTACAATAAACGCGATAGGAGGGGAATCGTTTTGAATTATCCGAACGGTAAAAAATTTCAAAAGCCTCTCGAACCTCATGGAACGACGATAAAAAAAGCACGCTCACAAGCATCGACGTTTTCTAATCGGGGGATGAAGCTTGAAAAATTGATTAATGAAAGCAATACGTTTTACTTGACGCATAATCGGGCAATTATTCACAAGAAGCCAACCCCCCTTCAAATCGTTCAAGTCGATTACCCGAAACGTTCTGCGGCTGTCGTGAAAGAAGCCTATTTCAAACAACCGTCGACGACCGATTATAATGGTGTCTATCGGGGAAAATATATTGATTTTGAAGCGAAGGAAACGAATCATAAAACCTCTTTTCCACTCAAGAACTTCCACCCCCACCAAATCGAACACATGCGACAATGCGTAGCACATGGAGGAATTTGTTTTGTCATCATTCGGTTCAGTATGTATAATGTGCAATATGTGCTTTCAGTCGAGCACGTGTTCCCTTGGTGGGAGCAATTGGAAACGGGTCGTAAATCAATTCCGCTCGACCAAATCGAACAACATGGTATAAAAATCAAGACAGGTGCGTTCCCTGCGATCGATTATCTCGAAGCAGTAGACGAATTATATTTCACTTGAGAAACTTACGGATTGAAGGAGAAGGATAGCATATGGAAAGAAGTCGTGTCGCACGTCGTGAAGAAACGAAGACGTCAACTAAACAATCGAATCGGACGAAACGTCCGAAAAAAAAGAAGTCCGGTGGTTCAGGTGGATCTGGAAAAGGTCCACTTTTTAAAAAGCTATTAATGATTGCAACCGGCTTATTCATCATCATGATGCTTGTCGGAGGTGGGTTTGCTGCGTATGCGATTGCCACTGCTCCGGAACTCGATGAGACGAAACTACGGGATGCGCTCCCACTGAAAATTTATGCGAGCAACAAAGAAGAAATCAAACAGGGTGGAACGAGTCGCGAGTACGTCTCGATTAAAGAAGTTCCTGAAGTCGTCAAAGATGCCTTCATCGCGATTGAAGATCGACGTTTTTACCAACACAAAGGGATTGACTTCCGTCGTCTCGGTGGAGCGATCATCGCGAACATCACCGATGGATTCGGCTCGGAAGGGGCATCAACAATCACGCAACAGGTCATCAAACAATCGTTTTTAAGTTCTGAAAAAACAATCACACGGAAAGTACAGGAACAGTGGTTAGCGATTCGTTTAGAACAAGACTACACGAAAGATCAAATTTTAGAAATGTACTTGAATAAAAACTACTATGGTCAGAATTCGTTCGGGATTCAGACGGCTTCAAAAGCTTATTTCAATAAGACGGTCGATAAATTAGATTATGCAGAAGCAGCGATGCTTGCCGGATTGCCACAGCGTCCGACAGCATATGATCCGATTAAAGGGGACCCGAAGTTAACGAAGGGGCGTCAAACACAAGTATTAGATGCGATGTTGACGACAGGCGTCATCACGCAAAAACAACGTGATCAAGGAGTCGACCAACCGATTTCTAAATTGATTGATCCCGCTCCAAAATCGACGACAGATGCTTCGTACGATAGCGTCATCTTTGATATGGTCTCAAAAGAATTAGAAGATGTCTTTGGTCTTGAAGGAAAAGACATCTATGGCCAAGGACTCAAAATTTATACATCGATTGATAAACCGATGCATGATTATATGAATGAAGCCATTAAAGAAGACAAAGTCGTACAATTACCAGACTATGCCGAAGCCGCGGCCTCTGCCGTCAATACAAAAACGGGTGAAGTCTTAGCCGTCGTCGACGGAAAAAATCCAGGGGAAGACACGGCACGTCGTAACTACGCGAATGAACCGCACCAACCGGGTTCTTCTGCGAAACCATTCTTCGCGTATGGTCCAGCGATTGAAAATGAAAAATGGTCGACAGCAAAACAAATCACGGACCAAGAAACGAAGATTAACGGCAAGACGATTCAAAACTATTACGACGGTTACAAAGGAACAAACACGATTCGAAACTGGTTGAAGATTTCTGCCAATACACCGGCAATCCAAACGTTCCAAGAGATTGGTGGCGATGCGGTCGAATCGTTTGCTGCTAAATCTGGTTTGGCATTAGAAAAAGATGAATCAATTTCTCCAGCGTACGCAATCGGTGGGATGAAACACGGATTCAACACGACTGAGATGGCGGGCGCTTATGCGACACTCGGAAACGGTGGCGATTATGTGGAACCACACATCATCAAGTCAATTGAGTACAGTGATGGATCAAAAATCAAATCACCAATCAAATCGAAAAAAGCGATGGAAGACTATACAGCCTATATGTTGACGGACATGCTTCGTGACGTCCTGAAGCCGGGCGGTACGTTCCCGACGGCTGGACTTTCATTTGATGCAGCAGGAAAAACCGGAACGACGAATGCCTATAAGGATGTTTGGTTCGTTGGTTATACTTCTGATGTCTCCATTAGTGTTTGGACAGGAACGACGACATCTGGAAATAATAACGGGATCGGCCTCGAAGGGCAAACCGAGAGTAGAATGGCACAAAACCTATGGAAAGATTTTGTGACCAAAACACGTGACCGGACACCAGCGCCGTTCGAACAACCAAGCTCGGTCCTCAGTATCGGTGACGAACTGTATGTGAAAGGAACGAAGGAGCCGGTCGTCGAAAAAAAGGCCGTACCAGCTCCGACTGGATTGCAAGCTTCTTACGATGAAGAAGCGCAGTCAGGTGAGCTGACTTGGAATTACAACGATTCAGCGTTGCGGACGAACGGATACGATAGCGTAACATTTGAAGTATCGATGAAAGATCCGGATGGCAATACATCGGTTCTTGGGACGAGTTCAACGAATCGAATTGGTATCAATGGTCTAAAACCAGGACGAACAGAGTTCACACTCGTCGCGAAAGCATCAGGAGAAGAGTCAGGTCCTGTTGCGACGTCAGTCACAGTCGCTGAACCAGAGACTGAGGAACCAGTGACGGATGAACCGACGACGGATGAACCGACGACGGATGAACCGGCGACAGATGAACCGGCAACGGATGAACCGACAACGGATGAACCGGCAACAGATGAACCGGCAACGGACGAACCGACGACGGATGAACCGACGACCGATGAACCAGTGACGGATGAACCGGCAACGGACGAACCGGCAACGGATGAGTCAGTCTCTACACAATCAACGGATGAAAAAGCAAAAGAAAATGATAAGAAAAAACAATCCGATAAAGAAAAGACGGACAAAAAAGAGGATTCCCAAAGCACGGAATAAGAAACAGAGGAATGAATTGAAGGTCAAGACTGAAGTGGCGAACCTGTCGCTACAGTCTTACCTCTTTTTTTTTGTATAATGAGTGAAGAAGGAAGGAAGTGAGTCGATGGAACCGAGACAATCACTCGTTACCTATTTAGAGGAATTAAAAGCTGATCGCGCCTTTATGGAGCGCGTCACATATATGAAGACGATGGAAGCTACAGCAGGGCGGTACTCACCTTTTCCGGAACAGATGCCAAAACGATTACAACAAGCCATCAAAGCACGTGGCATCGATGCCTTATACCGGCATCAAGCATTAGCATTTGATCAAGTCATGGCAGGGAAATCGACGGTCATCGTCACGCCGACGGCTTCCGGGAAAACATATTGCTTTAATTTACCGATTCTCTCGCATCTACTGGAGCATCCGAACGACCGGGCACTGTATCTCTATCCGACGAAAGCCCTCGCACAAGATCAAAACAGTGAACTGCTCGAGTTGATTGATGAGCTCGAAGCACCGATTCGTTGTTTTACGTATGACGGAGATACGTCACCGACGATTCGGACGAAAGTCCGCAAAGCGGGGAACATCGTCATTACAAATCCAGATATGCTTCACTCGGGCATTTTGCCGCATCATACGAAGTGGATTGAACTGTTCGAAAACCTGAAGTATATCGTCATCGATGAGTTGCATACGTACCGTGGCGTCTTCGGGAGTCACGTCGCGAATGTCATCCGACGGTTACGCCGGATTTGTCACTATTACGGGAGTGACCCTGTCTTCATCATGACGAGCGCGACGATTGCCAACCCACAAGAATTGGCGGAACGGCTGATTGAGAAGCAGGTCAGTCTGATCGATGACAATGGTGCTCCAACCGGGCGAAAACATTTCATCGTCTATCAACCACCAATCGTCAATGCCCAACTCGGAATTCGACGTTCGGCGACACTCGAAACCAAACAACTGGCATCCCGATTCATCAAAAAGAAGTTTCAGACGATTGTCTTTGCCCGCTCACGTGTCCGCGTCGAAGTGTTGCTGACATATCTACGCAGTTTGATTCGCCATGAACTCGGTCCGAAATCGATTGAAGGATACCGTGGTGGTTATTTACCGACGGAGCGACGTGATATCGAACGGCGTCTAAGAAAAGGTGAAATCACCGGCATCGTCTCGACGAATGCGTTAGAACTGGGCGTCGATATCGGTCAATTGCAAGTCTGTATCATGAATGGTTATCCCGGAACGATTGCTTCGCTTTGGCAACAGGCCGGGCGTGCCGGAAGACGGCAAGATGATGCGTTAATCATCCTCGTCGCCTCGTCCGGGATGCTCGATCAATATGTGGCAGAACGACCGGAGTTATTTTTAAATCAATCACCAGAGGCGGCACGACTCGATCCCGATAATTTAATCATCGCCGTCGACCATATAAAATGTGCCGCATTCGAACTTCCATTTCGGCAAAGTGAAAGATTCGGCACACTCGAGACGGAAGATATTCTCGAGTATTTAGTCGAAGAACGTGTCCTGCATCAGCGGGGAGAGCGTTTCTATTGGATGAATGATGCGTTTCCGGCACATGAGATCTCGTTACGCTCAAGTGATCAAGAAAACGTCGTCATCGTCGATCAGACGGAAGTCCCGAATCGGGTCATCGGTGAGATGGATACATTTAGTGCGATGACGTTACTTCACGATGAAGCGATTTACTTGCATGGGGCGGATCAATATCAAGTCGAGACACTCGATTTTGAGGAGAAAAAAGCGTTCGTCCGTGCCGTTGATGTCGATTATTATACCGATGCTAATTTTTCAGTCGATTTGTCTGTCCTTGAAGAAGATGAAAGCTATTCGAATGATCTGTTTAGTGTGGCCCGTGGTGATGTCAGTGTTCGTGGGATGGCGACGATGTTCAAAAAAATTAAATTCGGTACCCACGAAAACATCGGGTCTGGTCCGATTCATTTACCTGAACGGGAAATCCATACGACAGGCGTCTGGTTTACGTTGCCTGCTACATCTGCTTCTAGTACGGAGCTCGAACAAGTACTGGAAGGTGTCGCGAACAGCCTACGGCGTGTGGCACCCCTCTATTTAATGTGTGACGCGAGTGATGTTTTCGTCGTGCCGCAAGTCAAGGCGACACACACGCAGAAACCGACCATCTATTTGTATGACCGGTATCCTGGAGGGGTCGGCTTAGCTTCTTCAATCTATAAACAACGGAGCATCATGTTACGGGCAGCACGCGACTCGATTGAGACATGTCCCTGCCTTGACGGTTGCCCGGCCTGTATCGGCATGGTCGGTCTCGCAGACGAAAAGGAGCGGACGATTCAGATGTTGACTGAGATGGAGAGGGAGTTAACATGAAAAATAAATTAAGACGAATGTTAAAACCGACGAATCAGGAGAGCGAACAACGGCAAACGATAGAAAAGATTTCGACGCACGCCGTCGATCCGAAGATTGCGAACGAGCAAGCCGCCTGGGTGGAGAAGGGGGCAGAAATTTTAACGTTCGAAGATGAGTGGATCGTTCGAATCGATCAGCGCTATCCACTGACAGAAAGCCATGGACACCGGACGTTTGGTGCCGGGTACGAATCACTTCAACTACCGCATCCACCACTCGCGCTCGATGTCCCGCTCGAACAGATCATCTTTTTCGATACGGAAACGACCGGTTTACGTGGAACGGGGACAACGATTTTTTTGATGGGGTTCGCCCGTTTTGAACAAGGCGAGCTATTGATGCGGCAATACTTCCTGCCGCATCCACACTATGAAGCAGCTTTTTATCATCACTTTTTGACTGATATCGGAGAAGACGTCCGTTTCGTCACGTATAACGGAAAAAGCTTTGATTGGCCGCAAATCAAGACGCGACATGTCTTCGTCCGTGAACGTGTACCGCGTCTGCCGAAAGTCGGTCACCTGGATTTACTCCATGTCTGTCGGCGAATTTTTAAAGGGTTATCCGATTCGTACCGTCTGACAGCGATGGAAGAGCAAATCGGATTTGAACGAGCGGGTGATTTGCCAGGATTTTTAGCCCCGATGCATTACTTTCAATACGTCGAACATCAAAATCCGTCCATCATGGATGGCGTCCTTGAACATCACCTGCATGACTGTCTGACACTTGTCAGTCTGTACGATGAATG
Source organism: Exiguobacterium sp. H66 (assembly GCF_018618705.1). Classification (NCBI taxonomy): domain Bacteria; kingdom Bacillati; phylum Bacillota; class Bacilli; order Caryophanales; genus Exiguobacterium; species Exiguobacterium sp. H66. The sequence continues at coordinate 196,598 of NZ_JACSMQ010000001.1, read as the reverse complement.
CAATCATCTCGTGACCCATCGAAAAGAGGTATCACCTCAAATTGGGGAAAACATTGCCGTCTGGTTAGCCGATTTAGGCATCAATGAGCAATCGGTCGAGCATTTTCATCAGGCAAACGATCTATCGGCAGAAGGCTGGTTACGGCAAGGACTTCTGTACAAAAAAATGAAACGGCATCAGGAAGCAGTCAACTGCTTTAAAAAGAGTGAGACATTCCGCGGATACATCGAGTTGGCGAAATGGGCGGAGCACATTGCAAAAGAGCCACAGCTTGCTTATGATTATACTGAGCAAGCAAAACAACTGTTAGAAGGACAGGTGTTACTAACAACACGGCGGGAACGTTTGACCGCTGAACTTACACATCGGAGCAATCGGTTACAAAGGAAGTGTCAAGAATGAAAGTCGTTGCCATCACGGGTTATAAGCCAACTGAACTAGGAATTTTTGATCAAAAACATCCTGGTATCCCGGTTATCAAAGCGGCGTACCGCGAACGCTTGATTCGACTCATTGAAGACATGGGGACGACATGGTTCGTAACAAGCGCGACTCCAGGCTGTGAACTGTGGGCCTGTGAAGTCATCTTAGAACTAAAAGCAGACTATCCGGACATTCGTCTCGGGATTTTATTGCCCTTTTTAGAGCAAGAGGCTAAATGGAAGGAACCTGTACAAGCTCAGTATTTAGCGGTACTGAACCAGGCGGACTTCGTCGATGCAATCAGCCAAAAGCCTTATGAGAATCCGAGTCAGCTTCGTAACAAAACGGAATTCATGATTAAAAAAAGCCAAGGTCTGTTATCCGTTTTTGATGAAGAACACGGTGGCTCAGCGAAGTATCTCGTCGAGCGTGCTAGAATAGAGATGGAACGGACCGATTATCAACTGTTCTTAATCACACAAGATGATTTATCGATGATGGAGCAGGAACTGAACTATAATGATCAGTGGGAGTGAAGACGATGTATAAACCCTTATTGACAGCAGATGATATTTACAAAAAAGAATTTAAGACGGGCCTACGCGGTTACGTGATTGAAGAAGTGGATGGATACTTGGATCAAGTCATCAAAGATTACGAAGGATTCGAGCGCGAAATCGAGCGTTTGAAGAAAGAACTAGAAGCAGCAAAAGCGACGGCGCCGAAACCCGAAGAGCGAATCGTTGAGGCGGAAGCCCCAGTGTCTAATCCATCGAATTATGACATGCTACGCCGGATTTCAAATCTTGAAAAAGCTGTTTTTGGACGTCCTCACCAAGAAAATCAATAAGCGTCAAGACATCTACTTAAACAGAAGTGGATGTCTTTTTTTGTTACGAAATTCCCCTGATTTTGAAAGCGCACACCGCTTGTGCAAAAGGATGGTAAACTAACTAATAATACATAGACGTAAGGGGAGACAATATGTTACAGGTGATGGCAACAAAAATGACACCTCTAGAAGAGCGGCGTTTCTTTTCCTTTAAACGTTCAGTTCCAAGTAAGGTGAACGACTTAGAACTCGTCTGTGATCAAGTGCGACATATTTGTCGCTACGATTGGATGTTATTTGAAAACGTCGAGCTCGACCGCCGCATGAAGATTGAATTTGCCTTAATCGGGCCAAAAGGATTGTTTTTAGTCCTTGTCAATCAAGAGGCTGCTGTATTGCTAAGTGATCAAACCTATCACGTCGAAGACGAGCAACGTGTTCAACGGGTTGAACAACGGCACCCAGTAATAGAGGCACAACGCCTCACGAAACATGTCAGATCGCTTTTAAAGGCGGAAGGCGTGTCGATTCCTGTTCACACGATGATAGTATTCAAACAAGCGCCGAAGTTGCGTATGACGCGGGTTAAGTTTCCGATCGGTCAGTCCTTTGCTGCCATCAAGCCATGGATTGCAAGACGACAAGGAACTCCTGTCACGGAGAAAGATCGTAAACAGGTTGCTTTTATACTGGCAAACCATCAAAAATAAGCAACCTCTCAACTTACGGAGAGGCTGCTTATTTTTTAACGTCTTTTTTTAGGTTGAGTGAGAAAACGTTCGACACGGTCGATATCTTCTTTAAGTGCATAAATTGCAACACGATCGGCTAAATCTTTACTGAACCTTCGGAAAAAGATAGAGGTTTTAACACCTCGCTCGAGCCGGACTTCAAAACCGGCATCCGCTAGTAGCTCGTAATCTCGATGAAGCTGTTCGCCTTTTTCTCCAAATTCTTCACCGACGAGGACCCAACGCAAAGACTCTTTTGTGCGACGGGCGACGATGATGATGAACAGAACAACTAGAACGATGATCAAAAAGTATCGTATATTCATAAACTCCATGGATCTTATCACCTCATACCTATCATACGTGCTTACCGGGCATAAAGTAAACGTTCAAGGTAGCGAGAGAAAGGTTTAATCTTCAAGCCTTGCTGACGATAAGCGATGTAGCCGTCTGGACGAATCAAATACAGACCACATTGCTTAATCCCGAACTTCCGTGCGAGTTCTCCCCCCTGGTCGACGACCCCGTCTTCTTTTAGCTCTTGATGAATCGAGACGGTCTCAAACAGGTCCGGATAGGAGTAGGCGAGTTCTTTATAAGGGGTCAGTTCTGATTCATCGGACTGACGCGGTAAAAAGAGCAGCAATAAGAAATTTCGATCAGCGCGACGTAGCAGTAACTCATTTTTTTTCGTCCGCGGATTTACAACTTCGCTGTACGGCATCGGTTCACCCGGTTTCGGTGCAAGTAAGCCAAATCTCCCTTGCGTGACAAACGTATCGGATGGATGATAGTTACTATTCAATTGAGCAATCCGGTTCGTCACGTAATGATGAAGCGGTGTGATTTTTAAACTGTTCCGAATGACTTTTTCTTGCAGAGGTAGTAAAAATGGCACATTGATTTGCAACAATTCAGTCGCAAGGTTCGTCGAACGTAAAATTCCACGTGCCGCTTCCCGCCGTTCCGTACTATAAGAGTCGAGCAACGGGAAACTTGCTTTAAACTCATGTACACACCAAAGCTTCCAGGCTAGATTCATCGCGTCTGCGATTCCCGTATTCATCCCTTGTCCGCCGACAGGCGAGTTGATATGCGCTGCATCACCGATTAAGTAAATCCGGTGGTGACCAAACTTTTCGATGATTCGATTGTGGACACGGAACATGGAATACCAATGGACTTTTTTAAGTTTAAAGGGTACTTTCGCCCGATTTTTAAGAAAGTCTTCAATCGCCGCATGATCCGTCGGTACGACACCGTCCGTTAAATTGCCCGTAATTCGAAATAAGTTTGATTGTAATGGGAACGACTCGATTACTCCATGATCGGAAAAGAAAATATGGACTTCTTCTGACGAAAGCGGCCAGTCGACTTCAATATCAGCAAGCGCCCAAGATTCCTTGAACGACTTGCCACTGAAGGGAAGTCCTAGTTCACGCCGGACGAAGCTGTTCGCACCGTCTGCGCCGACTACGAACGAGGCATCGACTGTCTCGACGACATTGTTTTTTCGAATCGATGCCGTGACGAATGTTGGAAATTGAGCGAAGCCGGTCAACTCGGTATCCCGTTCGACACGATGTCCGTAATCAAGTAGGCGTTGTTCAAGAATCCGTTCCGTTTCACTTTGAGGTAAGAGTGTTACAAATGGGAAAGGTGTATTCAAATCCGTAAAATCAAGTTTTGCTTGCCAAGCTCCATTCACATAGAGATTTCCTTGATTAATCTTAATCGCTTCTGCCATCAGTTCCTCGGCAACACCGAGACGGGCAAACAATTCAAGTGAGCGTGCTTGAATACCGATTGCCTTTGAGACGACAGATGGTCCGCTCGCTCGCTCGATGATCCGGAATGTTAAGCCATACCGTGAGAGCGCGAGTGCAAGTGTCAATCCGGTCGGTCCGGCCCCGATAATCAATACATCTATGTTTTTCTTCACGAATAAGCCCCCCTTATTTTACTTCTTAGCCAAAAGTAGCTACCATTAAACTATACACCTAGCGGCTAACCGCAAGAGAGGATGAGTCGGTTGAACGAACAGTTATTTACAGCAGACCGTTTAGTAGCGAATTTCAAAGAGTATATTCGACAAAATGAGGCATATATGACAAAGACACAAGCATTGAATGCGTATTATAAAGTCGTTTCGGGCTCGATTCTTGCAGACCGAATCGCGAAGAACGCCGATTTGATTGTTCGGATGCGTCACTTAGAGGAAGCGTATCAGAGAGTTTCGCAGGAAGGACGATGAATAATCCCGTATTCGATCAAATCAAAGATGTATTCAAATCGACAAGGGACAGCCTTCCGCGGCAAGCAGCAGCAGTTCTTGTCCCGTTAGTCGAACGCGACGGGGAAATCTGCCTCCTCTTTCAAGTGCGGGCAAAAACGTTACGTTCGCAACCCGGAGAGATTTCTTTTCCGGGTGGACGAATCGATGCCGGAGAACAACCGAAAGAAGCGGCAATCCGGGAAACGCGAGAAGAACTCAATGTGACAGTGGAAGAAATTGAAGTCATCGGGACGTTAGAACCGCTCGTGACACCGAACCGCTCCATCATCTATCCATACGTCGGAATCATACAAGCGAATCAAATCGATCCCTCTCCGGATGAAGTCGATCATATTTTTTATGTCCCGTTAAACGCACTGTTGAACGCGCGTCCGATTGAAGGAGAGATGGAATGGCGAATTCGCCCGGGGAAAGCGGTTCCGACAAGTCGGATGGCGAATCGGGAAGCTTATCTTGATCGGACGTACAAAGTCGTCGAACATTTTTATGAGCATGAAGACTACTTGATTTGGGGATTGACGGCAAAGATTCTTCGCCAAGTGTTGAGTATGATTTCACGATACTAGCTTTTTTGTGAGTTCTTTTATATGATTAGTACTATCTGAACGTGTCAGGAGATGATTGAGATGGAAGAAACAGAAGAGTTATTTGATTATATCGTGGGCGATATGGTCAAAACGAAAGAAGGATGGGTCGCGGAAGTTACGGCTGTATTAACAAATACGGTTGTCGGTGATCTCTCGCATACAAAAAACTTTGAATCACTTGGATTCGAATTTGAAAAACAAGTTCTCCTCAAATCAGAGATTGAATTGTTAGAACGTAAAACAAAATAACACGGGACCCGACAACATATTGTCGGGTTTTTTGTTTGTTTGATTGAACCACCTCCACCTCCGCTTTGCTTAGAGGTGGAGGCTTCCTGAGCTATTCAATCTATCGGTCGAAAATTGATCAGGCTAACCCCGTCGTCCTGACGGTTGAACGTTAATCTTGCCCGAAGACGATTCATCTCCTATTTACACGAGGAGTTCACCCTGAACGTTTAGAAGTGGGAGATGAATCGTTTGATTTTGAATAAATATTCAAAGCGTGGGTGAAAAGTTATAAGCAAATCAGTCATTTGATTGCTGAATCGATGGGATGACCTCAATTTTAAGAATAAATTAACAGAATTTCATGAACAATCGTAATCATTACAAAGACGTTACAAGAATAAAAAGATGACAGAACGGTAACAATCATAGAAATGGCTTGATATCAACGATAAGAGCATATTTTGAAAGCGTGTAACCATTTCGTTACTTTTTGACAGATATATTTCAAATGACCTTTTAGGGTTTTCATCCGCAAATTCATCATGGTAAGGTGTTCGAGCCGTTAAAGGCCGGAAAGGTTGTTTTGAAAGATGAAACTAAAACAGATCGTACTTACAATCATTTTTACTTTTACAGGACTTATTCTTTTACCACATATGCATACGGAAGCCGCACAAATTGGAATCGGGACGGAAAAGAAAATCGTCCAAAATCCGCTCCAGATGAAACGAGAGGCTATTCGATTGGAAAAAGAGAAGCAAGCAGCAAAACGAGCTGAAGAACAGGCGAAACAACGTGCTGCAGAACAGGCGAAACAACGTGCTGCAGAACAGGCAGCGCAACAAGAACGTGAACGCCAGGCGAAAGCCGAGCAGGAAGCAAAGAAAAAAAAGGAAACATTAGAAAAGGCAGAAGCACAGAAAAAACAACAAGCAGAAGACGAAGCGAAACGTAAACAACAGGAAAATCAAAAAGAAGCGGCATCGACTGTCGAACCAAAAAAAGTAGCTGCCAAAAATGAAACTGGTGGGCGCCAAGAGACATTTGAGACGACGGCTTATACGAATGATGCAGCGCTGAATGGTTCATATGATGGAAAAGTTTTAACGGCTTCAGGCTATGATGTTACACATACGATTCATTTTGAAGGCCGACGGATTGTTGCGGTTGATCCAAGCGTCATCCCCCTCGGTACGAAAGTGCATGTTGAAGGATTTGGAGATGCGATTGCTCTCGATACGGGAGGCGTCATCCATGGGAAAATCATGGATTTAATGATGGAAACGGAACAAGAAGCAATCAACTGGGGCCGACGTTCGGTCCAAGTTACGATTTACGAATAAGACTAAAAGAGCCATCTCGACCGAACGTTTCGGTCGAGATGGCTCTTTTTTAATGAAACTGCTAAAAAATCAGGTTTTGGAAACACTGATTAAGGGGAATTTTACAAAGATAATAAAACAATAGGAAACGGAGGGATCGTCTGTGATTGAATTTAAAGAAGTCGGAAAAACTTATGCCGACGGAACAAAAGCGGTCCAAAATTTGAATTTTACAGTGGAAGAAGGCGAAATCTTTTGTTTGATTGGTCCATCTGGTTGTGGCAAGACGACGACGATGAAGATGGTCAACCGATTGATTGATCATACAGCAGGTCAGATATGGATTAATGGAGAGCCGATCATGTCGATTGATGAACATGAACTTCGCCGGAAAATCGGCTATGTTCTGCAACAAATTGCACTTTTTCCCCATATGACGATTGAAGAAAATGTCGCTGTCGTGCCGCAGTTGTTAAAGTGGGACAAGAAAAAAGTTGCGAAGCGCGTCGATACATTATTCGAGTTGACGGGTCTTAATGAAAATTTAAAAAAGAAATATCCAAGTGAACTATCGGGTGGACAACAACAACGCGTCGGCGTCATGCGTGCGCTCGCTGCAGAGCAAGATGTCATTCTGATGGATGAACCATTTTCAGCCCTTGATCCGATTTCTCGAGACCAACTTCAAAATGACTTGATCCGATTGAACGGTGAACTCGGTAAAACGATTTTGTTCGTCACCCATGACATGAATGAAGCGCTGAAGCTCGGCAGTCGCATCTGCTTGATGAACGAGGGCGAAATCGTATTTATCGGAACAAAAGAGGAAGTCTTAGCGAGTGACGATCCCTTCATCAAAGAGTTCATGGGACAAGTCAGGGGGACGATGTGATGAACGGTTTAGTCGAAACGTTTCAAAATCGAAAAGAAGAATTACTGCAGGCATTAATCGAACATATTCAACTTTCGGTCATTTCGTTATTAATCGCATGTTTGATTGCCATTCCTTTAGGCGTTTACTTATCACGAAATAAAAAAATTAGTGAATGGTCGATTGGTGTGACATCCGTCATCCAAACGATTCCTTCGCTCGCACTACTCGGACTGATGATTCCGCTTGTTGGAATCGGAACACTCCCGTCTGTCATTGCACTTGTCCTATATGCTCTTTTACCAATCGTCCGGAACACATTTACGGGATTAGCAGAAGTCGACCCTTCAATTAAAGAAGCGGCCCGTGCCTGCGGAATGACACCGACGCAAAGTTTGTTGAAGGTTGAGTTACCGCTCGCTTTACCGGTCATGATGGCTGGTGTTCGGACAGCGATGGTTCTTATCATCGGGACGGCGACGATTGCTGCCTTGATTGGGGCAGGGGGACTCGGATCGATCATCTTACTCGGAATCGACCGAAATGATAACAATCTCTTATTATTAGGAGCTATTCCGGCAGCCTTACTCGCGTTATTGTTCGATTTTTTATTACGTCAGACGGAAGTCGCCACAAAAAAACGGCAAACGAGCCGGATGGTCGTCGCCCTGGCCTTGATTGCGACACTGATTATCACGCCGTTCGCACTCGGACGGACGGAACAACCTGACTTGGTCGTCGCCGGGAAATTAGGGGTCGAACCAGAAATCTTAATGAACATGTATAAAATCGTCATCGAGGATGAAACGGACTTAAACGTCCAAGTCAAACCGAACTTCGGGAAGACGACGTTCGTCTATAAAGCCTTGCAATCGGGTGATATCGATCTGTACCCGGAATTCACAGGGACGGTCCTTGCTAGCTTAACGAATGAAAAACCGGTCTCAAATGATGCACAAGCGGTTTACGAGCAAGCACGAGATGGATTGGTCAAACAGGACCTCGCGCTGTTACCGCCGATGGACTACAATAACACTTACGCCATCGCAGTTCCGAAAAAAATCGCGGATCGATATGACTTAAAAACGATTTCCGACATCAAGCGGGTTGCGAGTCAATTAACGGCAGGCTTCACGTTAGAGTTTAAAGATCGTCAAGATGGTTACAAAGGGATTCAAGAAAAATATGGCGTCAATTTTAAAGAAGTCGTGACGATGGAACCGAAATTACGATACAAGGCAATCGAATCAGGAGATATCGAAGTCATCGATGCCTATTCGACCGATCCAGAAATCGCGAAATATGACATGGTCGTCTTGAAAGACGATCAACAACTGTTCCCTCCGTATGAAGGGGCACCTCTGTTGCGCCAAGAGACACTTGATGAGTACCCGGAAGTCGGGGAAGCATTAAAGAAATTAGATGGAAAAATCACGGATGAAGAAATGTCTAAAATGAATGAAGAAGTCGCCTATGGTGGTAAAACTGCCAACGAAGTGGCAAATAATTATTTGAAGAAAGAAGGAATCATTCAATGAAACTATTGATGATTAGTAATCCTTCCGCCGGGACGAACCGGAGTGGTCTTCTAGAAGATGTCATTAGTCCACTTGCGGAACAATTCAATGAAATCGTCATTAAGCAAACGAGTCGGGCAGGAGATGCACAGGAGTTTGCAGAAGAAGCGGGAGACTTCGATGCCCTTGTCGTCCTCGGTGGAGATGGGACCGTATTTGAAGTCATTAATGGATTAGCTAAACTGCAGACGCGTCCGATTCTTGGCATCGTGCCAGGGGGAACGTGTAACGATTTTGCACGGACACTCGGTTTACCGATGGTGCCGCGTCTTGCTGCAGAGATGATTGCGACCCAACAAATCGTCGAAGTCGATCTTGGACAAGTCAACGATACGTACTTCCTTAATTTTTTGGGTCTCGGATTAATTGCTGAAGCATCAATTGGCATTGATACAGAAGAAAAAGTCCGACTTGGGAAAATGGGGTATTATCTTTCAACCATCCGCTCAAGCTTGGATGCAAAACCGTTTGCCTACGAACTTGAATTAAATGAAGGGCAAAAAATGACAGGAGAAGCCGTTTTGATTTTAGCAGCGAATGGCGAGTCGCTTGGGGGGATTGAAACGAATCTTTCGAACGGTGCATACAATGATGGGAAACTGGATTTAGTGATTGTCGATGAAGTCAACTTAGCGACAATCCGTGACGTGATCCTTCAAAAAATCGGACTGGCAAACGACCCATCTTTCACGCACATCTTAACGAGTGGTTTTACTTTAAAAACGGATTCTCCGAAAGTCATCGATACGGATGGTGAGAAGGCGCTGAACTCGCCTGTCGAGGTGAAGGTCTTACCGGAATTCTTGAAAATGTACGCTGGACAAAATCGTAAACTGAATCGAACTTAACAAGATAGTATCAGGAGAGACAAAAAAGATTCGAAGAAGAATCAATGTCTCTCCTTTTTTAGTGCATATGATTTTTGTTTTAATACAAACATGCGAATATGCGGTTATGCTTTGACGCTTTAAAGAAAATGTTTGATAAAGGATGACTTCTTGATTTAACTTTTGTACAATAAGGAAGTATTTTTGAAAAAGGAGGTGGAGTACCATGAAAAGCAATGCATGGGCTTCAAAAGTTGGGTTTATCTTAGCAGCAGCAGGATCAGCGATTGGACTCGGTGCGATATGGAAGTTTCCATATACGACAGGAACGAATGGTGGAGGCGCTTTTTTACTACTATTTTTAGTGTTCACCTTGCTCCTCGGTCTCCCGGTATTGATTGCAGAATTTTTAATCGGTCGAACGAGTGGAAAAACGGCGTTGCGCGCTTTCGAAGAGTTGGGTCATAAGAAATTCACCTTTATTGGCGTGTTAGGTGTCATCACCTGTTTCTTACTCTTATCCTTTTACAGCGTCATCGGGGGATGGGTATTAATTTATACGGTTCTTGGTTTTTCCGGAAATTTGACTTCCATGAGTGGGGATCAGTTAGGAGAACTCTTCGGAACGATATCCGCCTCTCCACTCTATGCGATTTTAGGTCAAGTCGTATTCCTCATCATTACGGGATTAATCGTCTTGCGAGGTGTTCAATCGGGAATTGAAAAAATGAGTAAAATCTTGATGCCATTATTATTCCTTTGTTTCATTATATTAGTGAGTCGGTCATTGACCCTTGAAGGTGCAAGTGAAGGGGTTCGTTTCTTCATCGAACCGGATTTCTCAGCGCTGAACCGGACATCGGTCCTGAGTGCGCTCGGACAAGCCTTCTTTTCATTATCGCTCGGCGTCTCCGCAATGTTGACGTATGCCTCGTATATGAAAGAGCGTGGTCAAATCAATCGGTCAGCAGGATGGATCGTCTCTTTAAACATCGTCGTATCACTACTAGCCGGATTCGCGATCTTCCCAGCGGTCTTCGCTTCAGGTCTTGATCCTGCTGAAGGTCCTTCACTCTTATTCATCGTGTTACCAACAGTATTCAGCCAAGTCCAATTTGGAACAGTCTTCTTAACGTTGTTTTTCTTACTCTTTGCTTTCGCGTCGATCACTTCTTCAATCGCGATGCTAGAAGTTGTGGTTTCATCGATTACTGATCGAAAAGAAGATGCGACCGTCCAAAATAAGAAACGTAATACCATTATTACGACAATCCTTGTCGCAATAGTAGGTGTTCCATCAGCACTCTCCTTTGGAGTCGCGAGCGACATCATGTGGTTCGATAAGACAATTTTTGATTGGATGGATTTCCTCGTATCGAATATTTTGATGCCAATCGGTGCACTCTTGATTTCAATATTTGCTGGATTTAAACTTGATCGGGCGATTGTCGAACGTGAGCTAGCGACAGGTCCCCTGTTAAAACGAATGATTCCATTTTGGCGCTTTAGTGTATGCTACTTGAGTCCGCTCGCCATTTTAATCATTCTGATTTGGCCACTCGTATTCTCTTGAATGTTTGATTGAATCAGAATATGATCACGAGCACTAGCTTTCGTTTTGATTAACGGAAGCTAGTTTTTTTTGATGAAAGTGATTTTTGAATAATCGAAAAATCTTATGCGTATATGTTACTCAAGAAAAGTAAAAAGTAAAAAGTAGATGCAATCCATTCAGCATCGTACATCTAGAGACGGATGCGGCCGGTGAAAGATTATGGTGAAATAAAGAGTAGAGAGGACTAACATTTATCGAAAACGGGAAACTTTTTGTTAAGACATCCGTAATGGTAAGATATAAGAAACAGTAGATTCATTCATGACACAAATAGATGGAGTCAATAGAAAGAGGGGATGACATGAAATCTTCTACATGGTGGATTTTCGGATCGATTGGTTTGATGTTCGTATTTCTTCAGATAGCAGATACGTTAAACTTTTCCGGAATCTTCGTAGCACTCGGTTTATGGTTCATTTGGAGCGGTTACCGGGCGAAACCCGGGAAGCGGTACCGGACAGAACGAAAATCAACAGAGATAAAACGACAAAATGTCAAAAAGAAATTGTTACTCGATGATGATGATCAATTTGTCGGAAGCGTCATCTTAAAGCCTGAACAAGCGACGCGCAGATTTGATGAAACGGATGATTTGGAGTTGCAAGTCTTGCAACGGACCGTCGAAGAAGGTTTCGTAAAGTTACAGGCATTCGATGGCATTATCCCATCGATCCGAGACAGCGAAGTACGTTCAGATATGCGAATCGTCTCGCGCGAAGCACATGTTTTATTTGAAGAATTATTTAATGCACCACGTGAAGTAAAAAAAGTACGCGACTTCTTCACGTTTTATCTCGATTCCTTATTATCGATTTCAGAAAAATTCGCAGATTTAGAACGACGTGGGGCTCAAGTGCAATTTGATACACGCGAACAACTGCAAGCGAACTTGAAGATGATTGCTCAAAAATTAAAACAACACCAATCCTTGTTGTTAGAAGGAGATACGGTCGACTTAGAGCGTGAACTTTTAACGATTGAAAAAGTTTTGGCACAAGAATCGGAACAAAGAAAACAGGAGGAGAGTTATAAACATGACCCATTCTGATAACAATTCATGGCAAGAGTGGCCGGACGAATCCAAAACAGAGGAACAGGCACAACCAACGATTTCTGATCCATCAGTTGACCTGAATCTTGCGGAAACACCAAAACACCGGACGCCAGTTCGTCCGGTTGAAGAAATGATTCCAAGTGACGTTCCAGCTGAACAGCGTCAAAAAATCGAACGTTTACTTCAAGTGATTGATTTGAATAAATCCGATGCCGTCATGCAATTCGGAGCACCGGTTCAACGGGAACTCTCGCAATTTTCAGATCAAGTGTTAAGCGAAGTCAAAATGAAAGATGGTGGCGACGCCGGAAAACTGTTGTCGGATTTAATGCAACGTGTCCGTCAAATGGACCCGGATTCGTTACAAGAAAAGAAAAGCTTTTGGTCAAACGTTCCCGTCATCGGACGGGCGAAGAAAAAAGCGGAGACCTACTTCTTACAATATGAAAAGATGAGTGCTTATTTAGAAGAGGTCGTTCATAATTTAGATCGTTCGAAGTTCGGCTTAATGAAAGACATTACGTTACTTGATCAAATGTATCAAAAAAATCGACGTTACTTCGAGGAACTAAATCTTTACATCGCAGCGGGTGAGACGAAGATTGCACACGTCAGAGAAAATGAGATCGAACCGCTTCGGACAGAAGTCGAGGTTTCACGTGACCAGACGAAACTACAAGAATTAAATGATTTGATTCAATTGACGGACCGGTTCGAGAAAAAAATTCACGACTTAAAGTTATCACGTACGATCAGTCTTCAAATGGCACCGCAAATCCGTGTCATTCAGCAGAATAACCAGATTCTTGCTGAAAAAATTGAATCTGCAGTCGTCAATACGATTCCACTTTGGAAAAACCAAGTCGTCCTCTCACTCAGTCTGTCTAGGCAAAAGAGTGCTTTGCAGATGCAAAAGGATGTTACAAGTACGACGAATCAATTGCTCGAACAAAATTCACGTCTCTTAAAAGATTCATCGATTGAAATCGCAGAAGAGAATGAAAAAGGAATCGTATCGGTCGAATCGTTAAAAGTTGCGCATCAAAATTTAATCGAGACGCTTGATGAGACACTGCGGATTCAACAAGATGGGAAGCAGAAACGTCGCGATGCAGAGCATGAGTTAGAGCGGATGGAAAATGAATTAAAACAAAAAGTCATTGAAGTCGCTTCGAAAAGTCGCGAATTACCAAATCAACGATACTAAGGGACACGTTTACGTGTTCCTTCGTATTGTTTAAGGAGTGAACGTTATGGATCCGAAACAAGAGAAATGGGATACGACCTGGTTACTGTTTGCGCAGATGATGGCAGAACGTCATTCGAAATGTGCCTCGAAGTCTGTCGCATGCGTCATCGTCAAGGATGAAAAGCCAATTTCGATTGGAATCAATGGAACACCGAGTCAGCATGTGAACTGCAACGAAATTTTTTTAAAGCAACACGGGGTTTTCTATAAATCAATCAATGAAAATGTGTTGGAATCTGATACTACTATACATAATGGCGAAGTTTTTTATCGTTGTAATAACCAACAAGAACATCATGAATGGTCAAAGCAACATGAAATTCATGCGGAGATTAATGCGTTAGGAAAACTTGCTGCGGATTCGACGAGTGCGCGTCATGCGACGGCTTATGTCACGCATAGTCCGTGTCACGCATGTAGTTTAGCTTTAATCGCTTCAAAAATTGATCGCGTCGTCTATACGACGGGTTATGAATACGGCGATGGATTAAACTTGATGCGCCAAAGCGGGATTGAAGTCGTACATTTGCCATTAACAGAACAATATTTTCTTGAGAAAATTTTAGATAAAGGCTTGTAAACGCTTCCATTGCATTGTATGATGAAATCAAGCATTGCCATGGTAATTATTCACTCTTCCATTCGGGTTGATTTCTAACGAGATCAACCCACTTTTTTTGAAAATCAATTGACAGAACCTCCAATATCTGTGATGATGATTATAGAATATGACGAAGCGGAATGCCGCATTTTCATAATATACACCTTTCAAGGAGCTGGAATGCCAGGTCGTTGAAAAAAAGTCCTGACTCACTCGAGTCAGGACTTTTTTTAATGAGAGTAGGTGACGCGGGTTGACTCTTGTAGTCGACGTGCCCGAATCGAACACTTTTGTGCTGCTGCACCACACAGAACACGTTGTAGCCGTTGGCAAATGATATCGACTTGGGTCTGATGGAGAAAAAGTTTTTGGATGAGACGCGCGAAGATGGCATCGTATGAAGACAATTGTCTTTTGATTGCATTTGGTGTCATACTGTTCAGTTCTGCGGTGCTAAATCCCGCATCACTACTGAAAGCGGACAAGACGAGTAACTTGACGAGGTCGGATTGAACGTCGAGTCCGGCATGCTGTACTTGAATACAACATAAGTGGAGCTCCTGTTCGATTAAAGCCTGTAAAGGTGATTCATCTTTAGCCGTTATGCCATAGGCGACGACGGCCTGCCTCAGTTGAGCACGTGTTGCTGGATCGACTGTATCTCGCGCTGTGCGCATCACGACATCATAACTTGAAGAGAGTGAGCGAAGCATCATGAAAGTCCTCCTTAATTGGAAGTATTGTACATATGCATTCATCATAGCTGATTAAGTAAACGCTTACAATCATTCTTTTGTTTTGTACAGGTGGTGAGCGACTTTGATATGATGGACAATAGAGATGAGAGGAGTGATTCGGAAATGATTCGCTTATTTAAAGCAATTCCAGAGCAACAGATGCCACCTTACCTTGGGGATGAATTTGTGGTTGACGTATCAAATGCGTCAGGCGGCTTTTTGATTGAACGTCACGTTCCGGGAGAACAAATCGAAGAGACACTTTTAGTCGCTTCTGCGGAAATCAGAACGAGTCAGACAGGGCGTGAATGGTTACAGTTTACATTCAATTCATCGAGTGGTTCTTGTAAAGGAAAACAATGGTTGAATCAAGGAACGGCGGAAGAGGCGATGCGTCCTTATCTAGAGACGCGGATCGTCCACGTTACTGCCAAGGTCGAGGAATATCCCGTCGACTCAGGTAATAAGTCGTTGACTGTTCAACGCGTCAAGGCCGTCCATGATGTCGCTGGAACGACATTGTTACCTCAGATGCCGATGGAAGAGTCTGCGAGCGATTATCGGGATCAATTGATTGGCCTAGTCGAGCAAATGCAACAACCTTACCGCCAGATTGCCCTGCGTTGTCTAAACTTGTATTGGGATGATTTTTCGACGAGACCAGCGGCATTGTTCCATCACCATGCCTATATTGGTGGGTTGATGAAGCACACTGCTTGTATGATGACGATCGCGGCAGGAATCTGTCAATCGGAGCGACCTTATTTGACGTTACTCCAGTGTATTCAAGAAGCAGAAGCTGATCATAAAAACGATTTATTTCAAGCTCCTGAGCGAGCGACACGTCAATTTGCCTGGGACGATAGCTTCGATTCTCTTTATCAGGCGGCACGGTCGATTACGCTTCTCGATCAAGAACCGAATCAGGATGAACTCTTGTTAGGTGTCTTGTTGCATGACATCGGAAAGATTTGGGAGTATAATCATCTCGGCGCAACACCAAGTCGCTTCACGGACTTACTGCAAGTCGATGCGGCAGAGGAAACGTTATCCGGTATTGCGATTGATCCGCTTGGAAGTCTAGTCGGACATATGCCATTCGGCTGTTTTGTGTTCGAACGCGCGTTGCGTGACGAGGCACTCCGGATTCCGTTAGACATGCATCATCGGATGATGCATCTCATCTTATCGCATCATGGAAAAAAAGAATGGGGTTCAAGTGTCACACCACAAACAACGGAAGCCTGGTATTTGCATGCGATTGATTTACTGGACGCACGAAAAGAGAAATGGCGAACGGCACAACTGCTGTAAGGAGTGAAAGTTATGCAAGAACGAATTAAAACGACATTGATTACGGGTTTTTTAGGAGCGGGAAAAACGACACTGTTGAATCATATTGTCTCCCATCCAACCGAAAAGGTGGCGCTGCTCGTCAATGAGGTAGGATCAGTCCATATCGATGAAGCTTTGATTGAACGAAGTGACGAAGAGATGATTGAATTGACGAATGGATGCATCTGCTGTTCGATTCGTGGCGATTTACGAGAGGCGTTATTACGGATTGCTAAAAAACGACGCGCAGGTGAGATGGTGTTCAATCGTTTATTGATTGAAACGACAGGAATTGCTGATCCGGGCCCAATCCTCCAAACATTCTACTTTGAACCGGCAATTGAACAACAATATCAACTCTCGAGCGTCATCACGGTCGTCGACGCGTACCATCTCGAACGAGAATTGACGTTTGAAGAGAATGTCAGACAAATTGGATTTGCCGATGTTTTGTTACTGAATAAAGTGGATTTGGTACCGGATGCTGCACGAACCGACATCATCGCCCGGCTCGAAGTCTTGAATCCAACGGCACATATCATTCCGACAGTCGAGTCACGTGTCGAGGTAGCAAATTTATTTGAAACGTTCCATTTTCCAAAAGCGGAAGAAGAACGTTTATTACAACAAGATGATCGCTTCGAACGAGCGGCAGATTCGTTCACGGCATTGACGATTACGGAAGTGCAGCCGTTGAATCGGAATCGTTTCGGCGCCGTTTTGCGTGAAGTACTCGAAGCCTATGCGGAAGATTTATACCGCTATAAAGGAATCATTCATTTCGCGGATACGGATCAAAAGACGATTCTTCAAGGCACCGGAATGATTTACGGAACAGCAGTACGTGGAATGTTCGAGCAAGAGAAACAAACGACGCTAGTTTTCATTGGAAAAAATTTAGATGAACAAGCAATCCGAAAAGGTGTAAAGGCGGCGATTGAACATGGTTGAAATGTATTTTGATGGGGCTGTTCGGCCATCGAATGATGACGCGACGGTAGGAATCTTCTGTAAGAATTCCGCAGGAGAAGTCATCGAACGAACGTTTCGGATTACCGCGGTCAACAATCATGAAGCGGAATTCCAGGCGTTTGCACGAGCGGTCGAATTAGCGGAAGAGTTATTGAACGCAGGAGAAAGTGTCTTTTCGTTCCGGACGGACTCGGAAGCAGTTTCGTTAGCGGTCGAACGCGAGTTCGCCAAGAACAAGTGCATTCAAGTTTATTTTGATCCGGCATTCGAACGGTATTCACAATTACCACTGGCATTCGTCAAGTGGATTCCGCGGTCTGAAAATAAAGCGGACCGCGTGGCACGTGAAGCATTAAATGAGTTTTAATTTAAAAACGACCTGTTTGTCCGAGTAACTCGGTGCAATCAGGTCGTTTTTCTGATATTACAAATCAGGAGCGGCTTTTTCGATTAAGACTTGATCGATGCGACGTCCATCCAAATCAACGACTTCAAAACGATAATCGGCGATCATGACGTGACTGCCACGCTGTGGAAATTCGCCGAGTGTATATAAAATCAGTCCAGCTACCGTATGATACGCATTCTGGACTTCACCCGGGAGTGGTGTCGTCAAACCGAGCGTTCGTTTCAAATCATCGATATGCAACAATCCGTCTGCTAAATAGGAGCCATCACTTCGCATGATCAGCTCTGGTTCTTCCTCGATCGTTGAAATTTCTCCGACGAAGGCTTCCAATATATCAAATAATGTTATCATTCCTAAAAAACCACCGTATTCATCGAGGACAAAGGCAATCGAGACGGTTTCTTTCCGCATCCGCTCGAGTAAGTCTGTTGCTTTAAGCTGTCGAGGGACAATAAGCGGTGTCTGGATGTAGCGTTCAATCGTCAAGGCGGGAGTATCGGATGCTAAGACTTCTTTCGCATCGATATAGCCCACAAAATGATCCAAATCATCGTGTCCGACGGGCAAATTCCGGTGCTTCGCCCGACGTAAATCATTTAAGATTTGTTCAGGTGAATCGTTTAAATCAATCCACTCCGTGACGGTCCGGGGTTCCATTAATTCATAGACGTATTGATCGTGGAACGCAAAGACACGAGAGACTTGTTCGGCTTCCGAATCTGCAAAGATTCCTTCCTGAGCACCACGAATCAACAACTGTTTCACTTCATCTTCTGTCTCATCTTCGCTTTCGAGACGATCGAGGCCAATCAATCGGAAAATGCCACTCGTCGACTTACTCAAAATGTAGATGAACGGACGAAGGAGTGTTGAAAAAAAACGCATCGGTTGGGCGAGCCACATCGTGACACGTTCCGGACTGACGAGAGCAATCCGTTTCGGGACCAATTCACCGATGACAAGTGAAATATACGTGATGATTGTGACGACGAAAATATATCCGAGCGTACTGGCATAGGCTTCAAGCCAAGAAAATTGACCGAGCCAGCGGATGACAGGTTGCGATAAAGCGGCACCGCCAAACGCGCCGTTGACGATTCCAATCAAAGTGATGCCGACTTGGACCGTCGATAGTAAATCCGTCGGACGATCTAAAAAATCAAGTGCGATTTGGGCTGATTTTTTTCCTTCATCCGCATACTGTTGCAGTTTCTGGCGTTTTGAAGACAACAGCGCAAGTTCGGTCATTGCAAAAATCCCGTTTGCGACGATTAAAAGTAAGACAATCGTCAGATTGATAAACCACATACTGCATTCACTCCTTTTCGATTAACAAACTATTCCCCAAACAACGCTCTATCATTCCCATTCAACGTTTTTTCCGTTAAACTGATAAGGTGTAAGATGAAAAAAAGGGGGAAACAACAATGGAATATCGTTTAGAGCGAGACACGATGGGGGAAATTCGTGTTCTGGATTCAAAGGAATGGGGCGCACAAACACAACGGAGTTTAGAGAACTTTAAAATCGGTACAGAAAAGATGCCAATCGAAATTATTCGTGCCTTTGCCGTCTTAAAAAAAGGCGCAGCGTTAGCCAATCGAGACCTCGGTGTACTCGACCGGGAAAAGGCAGACGTGATTGCAGAAGTTTGTGACGAGATCATCGCGGGGCAATTCGATGAGGAGTTTCCACTGGTCGTGTGGCAGACGGGGTCCGGCACACAATCGAACATGAACGTCAACGAAGTGATTGCACGCGTTGGGACACGTAAGTTACAAGAACGTGGCAGCGACTTGACGATTCATCCGAATGATGACGTCAATAAATCACAAAGTTCAAATGATACATATCCGACGGCCATGCACATCGCAGCCAAAACGGTCGTCATTGATGACTTGTTCCCGGCGATTGAAGCCATTCATGCGACGCTTGACGAAAAAGCGAAGGCATTTTCGGACATCGTCAAGATTGGACGGACACATTTACAAGACGCGACACCGATTACACTCGGTCAGGAAATCAGCGGTTGGGTCCGCATGCTCGACTTATCGAAAAAAATGATTACGTTGACGCTTGATCCATTGACGGAACTCGCGATTGGAGGAACGGCTGTCGGGACAGGGATCAATGCGCACCCAGAGTTCGGGGACCGGGCTGCTGAAAAAATGAGTCAAGAGACAGGAAAAGCATTCGTCAGCGCTGAGAACAAATTTCATGCCTTGACGAGCCATGACCAGCTTGTCTTCGCGCATGGTGCCATTAAAGCGCTCGCGATGGACGCGATGAAAATCGCCAATGATGTCCGCTGGCTCGCGTCAGGTCCACGAGCAGGAATTGGTGAAATCACGATTCCTGAAAATGAGCCGGGTAGTTCAATCATGCCAGGGAAAGTCAATCCGACACAGAGTGAAGCGTTGACGATGGTCGCGGCACAAGTGCTTGGAAATGATGCGACGATTGGATTTGCTGCGAGCCAGGGAAACTTTGAGCTGAATGTCTTCAAACCGGTCATTATGTATAATTTCATTCAGTCCGTTCGTCTGTTGACGGACGCGCTCCATTCATTCAACGACCACTGCGCAGTTGGTATCGAGCCGGAACGAGCAGTCATCGATGAAAATGTAGAGCGCTCGCTCATGCTCGTCACAGCCTTAAATCCACACATCGGGTATGAAAATGCAGCGAAGATTGCAAAAGCTGCACATAAGAATGGAACGACGTTAAAAGAAGCGGCATTGGCGACAGGATTATTGACAGAAGAACAATATGACTCCTGGATTGTTCCAGCCGATATGATTAGTCCGAATTTAAAGGCTTAATTTGAAAGTGAGGGTGCCTCCCTCGCTTTCTCTTCACTCGAAGCAACACTGCTTCGGTTGTAGAGAAAGAGGGGGAGGATGTTTTGAGAAATAAACAAATGCAGTTGGAGAAACAAATCAATCAGACGATTCTGATGGTAGAACGTTTATTGCGGATGGAATCCGTCCCGACAGCGGAATTACTAGTGTTCGCCAGTTGGCTTGAGCGGCTCGGTCAACAAGAAAGCATGGAGTTCTTTGCGCGACAAGCGACGCGGCTTGAACAAGAACTTCCTTCAGAAGAAAAGACGATTGGTCATGAGGTGGTAAAACTTCAATTACGACCTGTCATCGACTATTTATCTGCATATGGTCGTAAAAAAATGGTCCGAAAAGAATTAATCGTCTCAATCACGAAACGGTTTCTTGATAATGTCCAGTGGAAAAAGGCGTTAGAAAACGAACGTTACATGACCCGTTTTTTTGGATCAGTCGAAGATATGCTTGAGGTCGGTTACGATTTACCGACGGATGCATTGTTGATTGACTATGAACTTATCCGGGCTTCAAAAAAGGTACAGCTAGATAAGTTAATCAAAAAATTAGAGGCGACGTTCACCCCTTTGATTATTATCGGAGAGGAAAATCAACAGACGCGTCAATATTGTTACCAGCTCGGAGCAGATGATTACTGGGATGAAACGGTGACGCTCATCGAACGACAAATCCGGTTGAAACGGCTACTACATAAGCTGCGAATTGTCTCATCTACGATTCTTGTTGATGAACTGACCGGGGCGTTCAATCGTAAATACTTACAGAATGCTTTTCAACGGCGTGTGTCACGCCTTGCGCGTGACGGTCAATTATTTGCACTGGCAATCTTTGATCTCGATCATTTTAAGCGGATTAACGATTTACACGGACATCCGACAGGGGATCTCGTGCTATCTGAGCTTGCATCTTTAACGAAACAAGCAATTCGCCAAGAGGATGAAATGATTCGATTTGGTGGAGAGGAATTCATGTTGCTCTTTAGTACAGAGCATGTGGAAGCTGCCTGTGTAACGATGGGGAAAGTTCGGGAACGAATCGAACGGCATACATTTCCTAACGGTCTAAAGGTCACTGTTTCAATCGGTGTAACGCTTGTCTCTCAACCATCGTTCGACCTTGAAGAGATGACATCCGAAGCAGATGAAGCACTTTATCAAGCTAAACGAAAAGGACGGAACCGTGTCGTGGCGTACTCGGTCGCAACGGAAAAAGAAAAGATTGAAGGCTTGATAAAAATTGACGGAATGCCTTTGCAGAACTTGAGTCAGCTTGACGTACCGGAGCATCCAAAATATCATTTCCGTGTGTTACCATACGAGGATCCGGCAGAGGCTGTAATGCAACTTAACTTTGTTCCGTTATCTATGATTGCGGAAGCGGATTTCCGTCTGCTCGATCAATGGAAACACGAACGCGAACATACGATTGAAACGATTGTTACTGTCATGGAGGAAAGTACGTTGCTTGGAGAAGCATTACAACGGGGTGTCGTCGATTACTGTCTACTTCCCCTTGAATCGAATCAAATCGAAGAACAGATTCGGCAATGGGTGCTTCGTTTATCATGATGAATAGTGTAAAAAAAACGTCCTCTTCCTTAGTTTAAGGAGGAGGACGTTGGAGTTTACAGACCTAAGTTACTTTATTTAAAGACTGACGATTAAAAGAATCCTGTTATCATTCCTGTTCATAACATTTTATCGAGAATGCGAATGTATTTTCTTTGTTAGCCGGATAAAATGCTTCTTCTAATAAAGTGAAGTGCGAAGGGATGGAGGGATAAAAAACATCCCCGTCGATCTCGGCTTCAATTTCGGTCACGTAGAGACGTTTCGCAACTGGCAAGGTTTGACGGAACAGTTCGCCGCCCCCAATCAAAAAGACTTCTTCTTCTGAATTAATCATGGCAGGGAGTGAATCGAGATTGTACCAAATCGTGACACCGTCTGCTTGAAACTGTTCATCCCGCGTAACGACGATATTTTGTCGCCCGGGTAACGGACGTCCGATTGATTCAAAAGTCTTTCGCCCCATGATGATCGGTTTGCCAAGTGTCACGCGTTTAAAATGAGCGAGGTCAGCTGGAAGATGCCAAGGCATCTCATTGTCACGACCGATGACACGATTTTTCGTATAGGCGACGATATGTGAAATCATACGGCGACGACTCCTTTAATGTGTGGATCAGGATCATACCCTTCGATGATGATATCTTCGAAACGGAAGTCCTCAATTCGAGTCACTTCGCGGGCGAAACGGAGCCGTGGGAGTGGTTTAGGCGTCCGACTCAATTGAAGATTGACTTGATCCATGTGATTGGAGTAGATATGTGCATCTCCTAACGTATGGACAAAATCCCCGACTTCGAGGTTGCAGACATGTGCGACCATATGTGTCAATAAGGCGTATGACGCGATATTAAACGGTACTCCTAAAAAGACGTCTGCCGAACGCTGGTAGAGCTGACAAGAAAGTTTGCCGTCGGCGACGTAGAATTGAAACAAGAGGTGGCACGGCGGTAACGCCATCTCGTCTACTTGTCCCGGATTCCAGGCGCTGACGATGAGGCGGCGAGAATCTGGATTTGTTTTGATTTGCTCGATGACATTTGCGAGTTGATCAACTGTCGTTCCGTCTGGCTTAGGAAAGGAACGCCATTGTGCTCCGTAAACCGGGCCTAGATTCCCGTCTTCGTCTGCCCACTCATTCCAAATTCGAACTCCGTTTTCTTGTAGGTAAGCAATGTTCGTGTTCCCAGAAATGAACCAAATCAATTCATGGATGATTGATTTCATATGTAATTTCTTCGTCGTGACCATCGGAAACCCGTCCTTAAGCGGGAACCGCATTTGATGACCGAAGATGCTCGTCGTCCCGGTTCCCGTCCGATCTTCTTTTTTTGTCCCGTTCGTTAGAATTTCATGGCATAGGTCGTGATATTGTTTCATTTGCAAAACTCCCCCTCTAACTCTCTATTCCCTTATTGTATCTGAAATCAGGAAGATGAGCTAGAGACGTGACGGCGAAAGAGATAGCTGAACAGTCCGAATAGCGGGAGGAAATCGCGCCACATCAACTTTTTTTCATCGCGTGAGCGAATGCGGTATAACATAAAAATTTGTAAAATATAAAACATCACGAGGTCGACGGCCATCGTTCGGACGAACTGATTCGTCATGAAGTAAAGCAAGAAAATCGACCAGTCGGAACGGGCTAACGCAATCCAGATGATGCACGCTGAAAGGACAGCTAACAGAGGAACGGCAATCAATATCCAAGTGCGCCGACGAAACGGAAGAAATGTCTGTCGCGGAATGGCGAGTGCGAGGTAAGGCATCAAAACGAACGATCCGAGGACGAAGGCGCCGATACTTGCTAACATCGGTGAAGGTTTTAAAAATCGTTTTTCGTCTAAGAACATCATAAAGAATGCAAGCGGATAAATGCCTAGCAGTGTAAACAGGCTCAGGGCTGACGTATCAAATTGACTTTGATCAAACCGAAGAAAAGAAAATAAAAAACCGTCCGGAAAAACACGATTGTTTCCGAAGGATAAAATAAAGACGATAGCGACAATCCAAATTAAAAATAAAAAATAACGACGATACACGATGAAACGCCTCCCTTCTCAAATTATTTTCCTCAATCAGTATACTTTAAACATCAAAAGTCTGTGGAAACGGATGTAAAGGTACTGTTTAAAATATTGGAATTCACTTGTTTTAAGTCAAAATGACATGGTACGATGGCGATGAAGTCGTTGGAAGCGCTTAACCGAAATGTGCAAGCGTTTGCCTAAAGCAATCATGGAGGAGTGATGACAAAGTATGGAACAAAAATGGTGGCATGATAGTGTTGTCTATCAAATTTATCCGCGTAGCTTTAATGATTCGAATGGGGATGGAATCGGGGACCTCGTCGGAATCATTGAAAAACTGGATTACTTAAAATTACTCGGGATTGACGTCATCTGGTTGAGCCCGGTCTATGATTCGCCGAATGATGACAATGGATATGATATTCGTGATTATGAAGCGATCATGAATGAGTTCGGGACGATGAATGATTTTGATCAATTGCTTGATCAAGCGCACGCACGTGGAATTAAGATTGTCATGGATTTAGTCGTCAATCATTCTTCAGATGAGCACGCTTGGTTCGCAGAATCACGAAAAAGTAAAGACAATCCGTATCGGGACTATTATATTTGGCGGGCAGCGAATGACGATGGTACATTGCCGAACAATTGGGGCTCAATCTTCTCCGGCCCAGCGTGGGAGTTAGATGAAGCGACGAATGAACATTACTTACACCTCTTCTCGAAGAAACAACCGGATCTGAACTGGGAAAATGAACAAGTGCGTCATGAAATTTATGCGATGATTACGCGCTGGTTAGACCGTGGAATCGATGGGTTCCGAATGGATGTCATCAACTTGATTTCGAAAACTCCAGGCCTGCCGGATGCGGATGTTGCACCGGGGGCATTGTATGGCGACGGGGGACAACACTACGTCAATGGTCCGCGGATTCATGAATACTTAAAAGAGATGAACGATGCGTCGTTCGGGAATTATGATGTCCTGACCGTCGGGGAAATGCCAGGGGCGACGACGGAAGATGCGATTTTATATACGGATCCAGCGCGTGATGAGGTCAACATGGTCTTTACGTTTGAACACATGGATTTAGATTCAGGTCCAGGTGGAAAGTGGGACGTCTTACCGTTCGACTTACAAAAATTAAAGGACAATTTCACGAAATGGCAAGTCGCGTTACACGACAAAGGCTGGAACTCACTCTATTGGAACAATCATGATCAACCGCGTGTTGTCAGTCGCTTCGGAAATGATACGACGTACCGGGTCGAGTCGGCGAAGATGCTCGCGACGTTGTTACACTTGTTAAAAGGAACACCGTACATCTATCAAGGAGAAGAAATCGGGATGACCAATGTCGCCTTCGAGACAATTGAAGAGTATGAAGACATCGAGATTCGGAATATGTGGAAGGAACGGATGGCCCAAGGAGCAAATCCTGAAGCATTACTGCAGGCAGTCCACCAAAAAGGACGCGATAATGCACGGACACCAATCCAGTGGAATGCAGAGCAGCATGGAGGCTTTACGACAGGAACACCGTGGTTGAAAGTCAATCCAAATTATCGTGAAATTAATGTCGAACGGGCGTTAGAAGATCCGAATTCGATTTTTTATTACTATAAGAAGCTGATTCAATTGCGTCATGAACACGATTTGGTCGTCTACGGGAAGTATGCGTTGCTCGAAACGGCTAATGATATCTATGCGTATTCGCGGACTTATGAAGGAGAAACGTGGTACGTGTACTGTTCGTTTGCAGAAGAGGAGACAACAGTCGAGGTCGCGCACGATACCACGGATATCATAATTGGAAACTATGCCACTGCCCCAACGAATACAGATCAAGAAGTCGTTTTGCGTCCATATGAAGCGGTTGTCTATCGAACGGAATAAAAAAACAGCCCTTTTCTCATTGAGAAAGGGGCTGTTTCATCACACTTAACGTTCATTTTTAGCGATATGTTTGACAGCTTGAACAATCGATTCACGGTCTTGTTTAGTCGTGTGTAGATGTAGTCCGTATAACCGCTCCGTTCCAATCCACTTTTCGTGTAACAGTTGCCCTTCAATTTTTAAAGGTTCCGTATTGGCAAGCAACGAAAACTCGACGATGATTGTTGTCGTTTTCTGTAAAGGTAACTTGAGTGGGGTCGTGATGGCGATACCACTTGGAGAAATATTATGGATGTGCATCAATCCAGCTGGTGTGCGGCGTCCGTCTTTAACGAGGTAAAACTCACCTGTGATCGGTTCTTTAAAGGTATAGCGAAAAGGTTCATTCCGTTTGATTTTCAATCATACCACCTCCCACTTACCATTATCCGTTAATTCAATAAAATCTTCCATCCTCGGTTTGATGAATGAAGTCATTGGATTTTTTGATGTCAGGCTGCGAGATCCGTCGAATCAGCAGGCGGATTCATCCGTTTCGCGATATACATAAATGGTGTCGCGAGCCATGCGATGACGAACTTCGCAACATACGTCGTCAAAAAGATTTGCCACCAAATATCGAACGGGAGACTGTGAAAAGCAATCGCGCAAAACGTCAACGTATCGAGCAATTGGCTGATGACTGTTGAACCAGTTGTTCGGAGCCATAATTTTTTTTCACCCGTCTTTTGACGAATCTTTGAATACATGAAGACATCAAATAGTTGTGAGACCAAATAAGCAGAAAGACTACCAAGTGCAATCCAAGGTAATAAACCGAATAATAAGTTCATCGATGAAGACATGTCCTTCGCGAAAGCATCATTTAGAGGTGAGTAAAGGAGACTGTATTGCATGAGGATGGTCGTAGCAATCAAAGAGAAGAATCCTAAGAAAACACCTTGACGCGCAACTTTTTTACCGTATTTTTCATTCAAAATGTCCGTGGCAAGATAACAACTTCCATACACGACATTTCCTAATGTGAAAATGTACGAGTAGATATCGACTTGTTGGGTTACTTGGATATTGGCGATGATTGTCGCGATCGCAATCCAGACCATCAATCCCGTTCTACCAAAAAAACGATAACTGAGTAATAATAATCCCATCGTTAAGATAATCGAGGGGAACCATAACCATTCATTCATAAATAGTGTGCTCCTTTCTAGGTCATACAGAGCAGAATTTTACGCGTAATTTTAAAATATGTCAAAAAAAAGACGCTCGAGAGCGTCGGTGGTCAATCGGGACGTTGAAGCGAATAACGTTTTCGACGGCCTTTGACGAAGTACCCGTCTGATTCCTGAAAGTCATTGGAAAGGAAAATTTTCCGTGCAATCTGTTCATGAGGTGATGTCGGTAAGACGCGAGCACGTACTTCGTATACTTCAAGGACGTTCGATGTATGCAAGGCGGACTGAACAGCCTTTGTTCCATAACCGTTCCCGCTGTATGAATCAAAAATCATCAAATCGAGCTGGAAGTAATGACCCATTTTTAATAACAAGACACGACCGACGACTTGGTCTTCGACGATAATGTCAAAATAGAAATCCTCCGGGTAACTGTGTTCGAGTGAATCAAAGGCACGAGTGGTCCCGAGTTCCTGATCGTAGCCTCGAATTTCTTGTTTCGTCAGTCCGTAGGCCGGCTCGCCATATTTTACGAAATGTTCGAATTCCACTTGGTCTACATGTCGTAGTGTTCGACGTTTTAAATCCATGACGTTATCCTCCTCTGATAGCAATTACCTGTGCATGTTCATTATAGCGAGTAAAAGAACGAAAAAGCAAAAGATAGCCGATGGGAAGGGAGGAAGGACATCTTTAAAAAAGTATTCGGAAGCACCTGTAAACGGAATGTCGTTGTATCATTTGACGTCGAATATGGTAAAGTAATGATGTAGACATATATGTATTGGAAGGAGATGGAAAAATGTTCACTGAACGAGATGGTATTAAATTACGCCTCGAGCAAATCGAACGATTGTATGCTGATTTGAATCGTGAGGCAAAACAATTGACAGAACGCTTACGTCAGTTGGATGAGCAAGGTGATGATGTACGACATGATGTTGCGTTAAATAAAGAAGATCGGGATCATTTGAAATCAAGTATCGATGAGACGTTGCAGGCATTATTGCAACGGACGACAGTCGACGCAAAAGTCGAGCAAGAAAAACAGGAAGATTTGATTTCTAAAAAAGCACTCATCGAAGATATCGAAGGGTTATTGAAGAAAAAAAAATAAGCTGGCCTGGGCTAGCTTATTTTTTATCTAAATTAGGCGAGAATACGCCCACTTCTAAACGATCAGGGTGAAGATCGAGTGAAGGTGGGAGATGAATCGCCACCCTCTCTTTCAGGTATATCCGTTGTAGGGAGGTGAACGTCATGTTGACACACAAGGCCTACACATTCAGAATATACCCGACAAAAGAGCAGGAAATCCTGATTGCGAAGACAATCGGTTGTTCGCGCTTCGTCTTCAACCACTTCTTAGCGAAGTCGGATGAGACGTATAAAGCGACAGGGAAGGGACTGTCCTACGGTTCTTGTTCGAAAGAACTCCCGTCGTTGAAGCAGGCGTTCGACTGGCTGAAGGAAGTCGATAGCACGTCTGTGCAGACGAGCGTCAAACATCTTGGCTTGCGTGAATGGACATGCCCGAGTTGCGGCATCCACCACGACCTTGATGTGAACGCAGGACTGAACCTCAAACAAGAAGCAGAACGCATCCTAGCTTCTTCAACCGTCGGGACGACGGGGTTAGCCTGATCAATTTTCGACCGTTAGGTCGGGTAACTCAGGAATCCTACACCTCTAAGCGAAGCGTAGGTGGAGGTAGTTCAAGGGAGTGAATCAAGTGAAGAAAGAACAGGTGTTGTTGACAACATGTTTAAGACCGACCGCTGCCGTCGAAACACGCTTACATCAGTTGATGCAAGAGGGAGCGCTAGACTTTCAGGTTGTCGAACGTAAAAAACACAGCATTCAGTCGTTACAACAAACCCACCGCTTACCCCTTTTAGTCGTCGACAAGCAACGGTTGGAATATTATCCGTTAGATGAAGAAGCCTCGTTTTTCTTTCATCCGTCTAGTGCGGTCTTTCGGATAAAACAATTTGATGCATCGGGTCATGATCCATTAATTGCAATCGCCAAGCTTAAGCCGGGAATGACCGTTCTTGATTGCACGCTAGGATTAGGAGCGGATGCAATCGTCATGAGCCATGCTGTGGGTGCGAGTGGACAGATTACTGCGCTAGAAAGTAAAAGAGAGACGGCCTTGATTGTAGCTGAAGGTATGAAGCATTGGAAGGAAGACTATCCGCCAATCAATGAAGCGATGTGTCGGATAGAGGTCCTTCAACAACAGCATAGTACCTATCTTAAAGCGTTGCCGGACGATGCCGTTGATGTCATTTATTTTGATCCGATGTTTGAAAAGACTGTGACAGAGTCAACACACTTAAACGGACTGCGGACGCTCGCTGATTATGAACAATTGTCAAGCGTAGCAGTAACGGAAGCACAACGAGTCGCCCGTCAACGAGTCGTCGTCAAGGCGCATTTCGAAAGCGAACTTTTCGAGCGGTTCGGCTTCGAGCGTGTTAAACGGAAATCATCGAAACTGCATTATGGTGTCATTGAACTGACGTGACCGTAGATGCAGAAAAAGCCTACCGTGATTTATGGTTCAAACCAAAATCACGGAAGGCTTTTTATTTTTATTGTTGTACTTCTTTTAATTCTTCTTCCATATCATCAAACTTGTCTTGTACAGAGTCAACAGGTTGTTTCGTAAGAAGGCTGACGACGACTGTAAAGAGAAGACTTGTAAAGAATCCTGGAACCATCTCATAAAGCGTATCGCTAAAGTTGAATTGGACCCATAGAATGACTGTGACGGCACCAGAGATAATTCCGGCAAGTGCCCCTTGTTTCGTCATCCGTTTCCAGTAAAGGGAAAGCAAGATGATTGGTCCGAATGCAGAACCGAAACCAGCCCATGCATAACCGACAAGTGAAAGAATCGTTGCTGAAGGGTTCCAGGCAAGGAATGTTCCGATCACTGCGATGGCTAAAACTGCACCACGACCGATTAAAACAAGTTGTTTGTCTGACGCTTCTTTATGCAAGAACGTCTTATAGAAGTCTTCCGTCAGCGCACTTGATGTAACGAGCAGCTGAGAAGAAATCGTCGACATGATTGCTGCCAAGATGGCTGCCATCAAGAAGCCGGTGATATACGGGTGGAACAAGACATCAGCGAAACGAATAAAGACCGTTTCTGGGTCACCGAGTCCATTACCTTGTCCTTCAAAGTAGGCAATCCCGACAAGACCTGTCAACATCGCACCTAAAATTGAGAAGAACATCCAACCAATCCCGATACGACGGGCTTTTTTCAAGTCCTTAACAGAACGAATTGCCATAAAGCGGACGATGATGTGGGGTTGACCGAAGTAACCAAGTCCCCAAGCGAGGAATCCGATGATTCCGAGGACAGTCGTTCCTTTGAACGGATCAAATAGTGTAGGATCTAAGTTGTCCGCATAGTTGAATGCGCCGTCGACACCACCAACATCCGTCAATGCGACGATTGGTACGAGGATGAGAGCGACGAACATGATACAACCCTGGACGAAGTCGGTCCAACTGACTGCGAGAAAACCGCCAAAGAGTGTATAGGCGACAACGACCGCGATCGTCAAGAGCATACCATAATGATAATCAAAGCCAAATGAACTTTCGAACAATTTACCACCCGATACAATACCGGCTGAAGTATAGAACGTAAAGAAGACGATGATGACGATCGCAGAGACCGTCCGTAAGATACGTGATGTATCTTTAAAACGATTCTCCAGGAAGTCTGGAATCGTAATCGAATCGTTTGCCATTTCCGTATAGAGACGAAAACGTGGAGCGAGGACGATATAGTTGATGTAACATCCGATCAATAAACCGAGTGCGAGCCAAAGAGCCGAGACGCCAGTTGCATACATGGCACCAGGAAGACCCATCAACATCCAACCACTCATGTCGGAAGCACCAGCAGATAATGCTGTTACGCCCGGTCCTAAGTTACGACCACCTAACATATAATCTTCCGTGTTTGTCGTTCGTTTATACGCGATGTAACCGATGGCAAGCATCATAAGCAGATACAAGCCAATTGAAATCCATTCTTGCGACATAAAAATAAATCCTCCCATGCATGTAGTTGTCATCGTTTGTTGTCTGTTCAGATATAAAAAAGTTAAAAAGTGAACGCCGATGACTGATTTGTTCCCAACCTTACAGGGGCTAAAACCACATTGCAAGTCCTTGCAAACAGGTGAAAAATGGCTTCAAGCCTAGTCTATCAAGGGATTGGGACACTTTTCGTCCCTGTTAAAGTTCTAATTTTCTGATTTTCGTCACTTTATTGTAATGTTTAAATCAGATAAACGTATTTCAGTATTCGTAAAAATGAAGTATAATGCGAAAAAATAAAAAACAGACTAGCCTGTGCTAATCTGTTTACAGAAAAATCATTTACATCAAGCTGAGGTATGCGGCATGCAGCCGGTCGAGTGCTTCGTCTAGTTGGCGCCGCGGGCATCCGAAATTTAAACGTTCGAATGTCACGCCGTTCGTTCCGAATGCTTTTCCATGGGTTAAGGCGAGGGATGCTTGTTCAACGAGCCAAGTCGCACGGTCATCTTCGGTCAATCCGAGGCGCTCAAAATCAATCCAAAGTAAAAAGGTTGCATCGGGTTTGACGACAGATAGTAGCGGCATCTCCGTTTCGATTCGTCTGAGAGCATGGTCACGATTTTGCTCTAAATATAAGAGGAGTTGGTCAAGCCATTGTTCGCTCGCTTTATCCTCATAGGCAGCGATGATTGCCGTTGAGGCAAGCGCGTTCGGATGAACAAAGTTTGCTTGCTGGACACGTTCGATTTTCAAACGAATGGTTTCGTTCGGAACAACCAGATAAGAAGCATAAAGTCCTGGAATGTTGAATGTTTTTGAAGGTGCACTGACGAGAATTGCCTTCTCATATGAAAATGCTGAAATCGGATGGTGTTTGTTACCGGAAAAAATCAAATCAGCATGGATTTCATCGGACAGAAGATAAACGTCATATTTCTTGGCCAAATCAACAATCGTTTCAAGTTCATTCCGATTAAACACCCGACCAGTTGGATTATGGGGACTGCATAAAATCATCATTTTCGCAGTTTTCATCTGTGCTTCAAGACTCAAGAAATCAATTTCATAACGTCCTGCAATCAAGCGGAGCGGATTTTCAATGAGCGTCCGATTGTTCGATTGAATGATTTGGTGAAACGGGGGATAAACAGGAGTTTGAATGATGACCTCATCATGCTCATCGGTCAGTGCCAGGAGACTGTGTACTAGAGCAGGGACGACGCCACTTGAATAAAGGAGCGATGATTGTTCAATCTGTTGATCATAACGTTTCAAAAACCAGTTTTGAATGGCTTGTTTGGCTCGATCTTCGAATAGGGAATAGCCGAAATGACCGTGTGCAATCCGTTTTGTTAATGCCCCGACGATTGAATCCGCTGGTCGGACATCCATATCGGCGACCCACATCGGAATTAATTCTTCTGCTCCATATAAATCTTTTAAGCCGTCCCATTTGACCGAACCCGTCATTTTTTTATCAATGATTTCATCAAACATGTCATCTTTCATATGCCTCGACTCCTTCGTAAAATATGATTCATATCTTCACCTTAGCGAACAGATTGAAATTCAGCAAGTTGAAAAAATGTAGGTTTTAGAGTGTACGCTTTTGGGAAAAACCATAATCGTACACAAAAAATAGACGGGGTGAATAAGATGTTGCATTCAAAAGTATTGGTAGGACGTACGCCTGAGGAGTTAGAAGAACGAATGAATCATTTCTTCGAAGAAAACGGAGTCGGTTCAAATTCAATCATTACACTTAAGTTTTCTACATTCGTTGCATCAAAAGCAGACGAACATTATTCAGTTCTTATCGTGTTCGATAATTCGCTAACAAAAACCGTATTATAAGTAAATAATTCTTCTAAATTGGCAGACTTGGCAACGTCTGTCAGTTTTTTTATTGAAGAAATGTTTCATCTAAGCTATACTGATATCAGAAATATGTACGCTTCCGTAGGTTAATGGCAGACCTCAGCAATGGTAATGCTGCAGTGCGAGTTCGATTCTCGCCGGAAGCATCGAATAAATAAGTCTTCCGTAACAAGTAAAATTAACTTGGACGGGGGACTTTTTTTTATCAAATTAGGCGAGAATACGCCCACTTCTAAACGATACGGGTGAAGCCCTAGTGAAAGTGGGAGATGAATCGCCAACCTCTCTTTCGGGTATATGCTTTGCAAGAAGGTGAACATCATGTTGACACACAAGGCCTACAAATTCAGAATATATTCGACAAAAGAGTAGGAAATCCTGATCGCGAAGACCATTGGTTGTTCGCGTTTCGTCTTCAACCACTTCTAAGCGAAGTGTAGATGGAGCCAGTTCAAGAATATCTGGAAGGGGATCTGAGAGAAAAAGTTATGAAGACATCACATCATTCAGTTGGAAAAAGAATAAAACAAAAACGGATTGAAAAAAAATTAACGCAAAGTGAGTTAAGTGATAATATTTGTAGTCAAGCGGAGTTAAGTAAGATAGAAAACGGTCTAAATTCACCAACGGTTCAGTTGCTAGGCTTAATCGCGAAACGACTAGGTACTTCAATGACTACTTTACTTGAAGATTATGAAATGACTGATCGTTTTCAAAGTATTGATCATCAGCTTCTTAGTTTAATGAGAGAAGAACAATATTTAGAACTGTTATTATTGATAGAAAATCGCTTCTCCCTGGAGAGTGATGATGAAATCAAGCTATTACTTAGGTATCATCAAGTAATAGCCGAATATAGATTGCAACGAATTGATTTTCGAACAGCATCAGTGATTTTATTGCAGTTGGCTAACTCTAAAGATTTGGTATATGACGCACCGATGATGTATATAAGAATAAAAATGGCGATTTCGATTTTTTATGCGGAAAACAAACAATTTACACAAGCTGAAAAAATATATAAAGAATTAGAAACTACCGATTTCTTATCTGTAACAATGAAAGTACAACAACTAAAAGTTCTGTATAATCACGCCAAATTAGTATATAAAATCAAGGGATTTAAAAAAGGCGTTTTGATTTGTACCACGGGAATTGAACAAAGTGTGCAGTTAAATCACTTATCGTATATCGCCCATTTCTATTATCAACGTGCAGAATGTTATGAAGAGATGTATGGTTTCGATAATCGTACCCGAAATGATTACACGATGGCTTACGAATTGTTTAAAGCATTAGAAATGAAGCGTTATGTAAAAATTGTTGAAGATACAAAAAAACAATTTTTAAAACAGTTTCATCATAAACCAAAATAAAAAGAGGACGATGATCATATGGCTTCTTTTTCGAAATTAGTAGGAAGGCAACTTAAGTTATTGCGATTTGAGAAAAATATGACACAACAGGAACTATGCGATGGAATTTGCAGTCAGGCTGTAATCAGTAAGATTGAACATGGGAAAATTTCAACTACGATCGAATTGTTGCAAGAATTAGCAAAGCGTTTAAATGTTCCAATTTCTAGATTGTTTGATCGTGATGCTGAGTCTATTTCTTTTCAGAAATATGATCGGGAATTAACGCACCTTTTTCGTACTCATCAATTTGATGAGTTAATTTCACGCTCGAAAAAACTCATTGAATTAAATGAAAATAAGGACATTGTGTTATTAGCTAAGTACTTTGATTTAGTTGCCTTAGAGGGAAAGAAAAACATTGATTATCGTACTTGTATTTCAGAATTATCATATTTGACCGAACAAGAAGCGATTTGGTATGAGTCACCTTTCATGTATTTGAGAATTAAAATGGCGATCGCAAACTATTATTACTTAAATCAACAATTTGTTCATTCTAAGAAGGTATACGTTCAACTATTGGAAATGGATTTTAATACGACTGAATTAAAGAAATTACGAATAAAAATTCTTTACAATCACGCGCAACAACTTTTTTTTCAAGGTGATTATAAAGAAGGTAAGTTAGTGACAGAAAGAGGAATCAATGAAAGTGTGCAATTATTTGACACTTCATTTTTAGGTCATTTCTATTATCAGAAAGCAAATTTCGATGAAAAGCTAGAGAATGATGTAGCGCAAATTGAATATGATTATACAATGTCTTATACACTTTTTTCTGCAGTAGAACTATCGAACTACGTAAAAATTGTGGAAGATGGAAGAAAACATTTTTTGTTATTTACGTTTTAACTTAATAGAAATAGATTTTGTTAGCTAGGGGAGTAGGTAGATGGATACTACATTACCAAAATCAATCGGAAACGAAATTAAACGAATAAGAAAAGAAAAAAAAATGACACAAGCAGCTTTATGTGACGGAATTTGTAGTCAAGCAGAAATCAGTAAAATTGAAAATGGACGAAATTCTCCAACTATCGATTTATTACAACAAATTGCGAAGCGTCTTCGTGTACCGATATCATTATTGTTTCAAGATCAACATCAAAGCGAACAGTTCCGAGAAGTTGATCGTCGTCTAACTGAATTATTTCGTGATCAAAATTTTGACGGACTGTTAATCGAGATAGATAAAATCAAACAAACCGTTTTTAATAATGAGATTGTGCTCTTAGCAAGGTACTTTGAAATAGTAAGTGCTGAACGGTCAAAAAAGGTGGACTATCGCTCGAGTATTTCGCAACTCGCACATTTAACGGATAAAGAAGACATCTGGTTTGAGTCTCCCAAAATGTTTCTTCGAATCAAAATGGCGATTGCAAATTTTTATTTTGAAAATGATCAATTCATTCACTCTGAAAATGTATACGAGGAAATTTTAGGGTTAAATTATGATACGATAGAATTGAAAAAAACTCGCCTCAAAATTATTTATAACCATGCGCAACAGTTATCTTTTCAAGGGAATTATAGAAAGGGATTTAAAACAGCGAACGTAGGAATAAAGGAAAGTCTCGCATTGGATGATGGATCATTTTTAGGTCATTTTTATTACCAACGTGGTTATTTCAATAAAAAAATGGGTGGTAATATTGACGAAATAAAGAAAGACTTTACACTTTCTTATACGATATTTAAAGCATTCAACATGCCTAACTATGAACAGCTAGTCATTGATAGCCATGTCGAATACTTGCTCTATCGCATCTAAAAATCCATCCCAGCCTTCTCACATGCAAAGAGGGCTTTTTGAATCCGTTCTTCGGCTTGATTCGGATATTGTTGGTGCCCTTCTAGAATGATGGATCCGACATCCGTGATTCCGAAAAATTGCAGAATGTCCTGCATATACCGTACGGCATGATCGGATTCGATTTTATCAGGCGTTGAATAGTCACCTCCACGAGAATGTAAGAGTAGTACACGTTTACCAGTCACAAGTCCGACGGATCCTTCCGCAGTGTAATGAAACGTTTGCCCGGATTGCGCGAGATAATCCATATAGTTATGCAAGGGGGCAGGAACACTTAAATTCCACATCGGAAAAGAAAAAACGATTTTTTCTGATTCTAAGAAACGATTTAAATATTCTTGTAATCGTTCCGCCTGTTCGGCTTCCTCTTGATCGAGCGTTTCCCCTCGAAATAGTTTCGCGGCAGATTTAGCGAGACGTAAATCAAAAAAAGGCAGGCGTTCTTCAAATAAGTTTAGGATGGTAATCTCATCTTTTGGATGTTCCTTGCGATAGGAAGCAAGAAATGCGTTATTCATCTGTGAACTAAGACTTTTCGATTGATGTGTACTATCATTGGCTTCGATAAACAGCAGATGGCTCATCGTTAAGCTCCTTTCTTAGCATATAATTAACACTTCTTTTAATGAATACCCGTTTCTCTTTTCATTTAGACGTTTCCAACTAAATCATTATTTTAGGAAAAATTAGGTTTTATAAGTATGATCTAAAGGAAAAAGACAATTGGATAGAACAGAAAAGAGGGATTCCTATGAAAAATCAGCAGCGACCTTCTTCCGCCAGTCTTCAGTATAATCGAGAAGCAAAAGCGAACTATCAATTGTTTGGCTCCATCATTTTAGTTCTGACGAGCTCGGGTGCGATTTTGTATGTGCTTGCTAGTTTACTCAGTACATCCGGCTTGAACAGGTATGACCTTTTACGTGCAGGTCTTATTTTTCTCGTAGGCATTTGTCAATTTCTGCTTGGGAAAAGTAATTTGCCGGATCGTCTTAAACCCCACGTGATGTCGAGTGTTTTTTTACTAATTCCATTCATCTATTATCCCTTCCTCGAAAGTGGTGCTCAGACCGTTTGGGCAGCTGCGATTCTTTTTTTACTGAGTTCTCTTGTCGTCATTAATCGAACGATGCTCGTCTATGCCACGGGGACGACGATCATTTCGCTCTTATACATTTGGTTTAATGCACCGAACGTCACGTCCGTTACTAATACAGCAGATTATATCGCACGAATCGGCTTAGTCATCATTGCTGCGCTGATCAGTTTATTGATTCATCGTCAGTACGTGACACGATTAGAACGTAATATCGAGTATCTTTCACGCTTACAAGAGCAAGCCTTTCTTGATCCGGTAACAAAACTCGCTAATCGATCTTATTTCGTTCTTGAAGTCGAAAAAATTGCAAGCGAAGGAGATGCAATTTGTTTAATTGATTTAGATGACTTCAAAACGGTCAATGATGCCTTCGGTTACCGGACGGGAGATCGCACGTTGCATATGGTTGGGAGTAGACTCATGAATCGTTTTCCCGATTGTTTAATTGCCAAAGCAAGCGGAAGTGCTTTTTTACTTCATGCGAAAGGTCATGCTGGTATTGAACTGCTATGCGAGGAGGTTTTAACATGTGTCGCTGAACGCGTACAAATTGATTTCAAACAAATCAATGTCACAGCGAGCATCGGTGTTTCTTTTATTTATGACGAATCCATTGATCATGTCATCAATGATGCAGAAATTGCATTGTTCACAGCTAAATCAAACCGAAAAAACACGTATGCGATTACGGATGCAGAGACTCAAAATCAGCGTAAGCGAGCGCTTCAGCTGACACGCGATTTGTACGATGCAGAACTCGATCGAGATTTTTTTGTACTGTTTCAACCGCAAGTAGAAGCAGACAGTCACAAAATTACTGGAGCGGAAGCGCTTGTGCGTTGGAATCATCCCCAGTATGGAATGATTTCCCCTTTAGAGTTCATTCCGATTGCGGAGCGGACGCGTTTTATTGAAACGCTAGGAGGATGGGTGATGCGCCGCGCTTGCGCGCAAGGAAAGACGTGGTTGGATCAAGGACATGGAGCGATTACGATTGCAGTCAATGTCTCCCCGTGGCAATTAAGGCAACCCGACTTTACCGAAAGAGTACTGACGATTCTTGAAGAGACACATTTTCCGGCATATTTGCTTGAAATTGAAATGACAGAACACATTTTTATCGAAGGAACGAATCAGATTATCGAGACCTTAAACGAACTTCACCTTCATGGGATTCGGATTGCACTCGATGATTTCGGAACAGGTTTTTCTTCAATGCAAACACTCGTAGAATTACCGTTCGACCAGTTAAAGATTCCTAAAGAAATCGTTCAAGAAGCAATTCGTTCAGATGAGAAGCGTGCAATCGTCGAGATGATTATTCAGTTAGGAAGACGGTTAAACATGACGATTGTTGCTGAAGGGGTCGAGTTAGTCGAAGAAGCAAGGTTATTAAATCAGTTAGGGTGCCATACGTTGCAAGGTTATTTGTTCCATAAACCTCTCCAAGCTATACAAATCGAACCCTTTTTAGCTAAGAATTATAGATAAGGCTAAAGCACCGCCTGCTTGACGAGGAAAGTCGACTCGTCAAGCAGGCGGTGCTTTTTCGGTTAAAGATAACGAGCAAAATGACGCTCTAGGACTTCTTGTACAGCTGCAATCAAGGCGCAAATTCCCCAATAGATGAAGGCGATTACGAAATAGACCGTCATGTAATCGAATTCGCGTCCACCGACGATTTTTGCACGTTGAAAGATTTCTGGGACGGTAATCATCGCAGCTAAAGAAGACGCTTTGACTAAATCGAGTAAAACGTTCGATAAAGGTGGGATTGCCAAACGAATCGCTTGCGGGAGAATGATTCCGACTAGGACGCGATAAGGAGAGAGGCCGAGAGACTGGGCAGCCTCTCTTTGTCCTTTGTCGACAGACACAATGGCGGAGCGAATGATTTCTGCCATGTACGCAGCACTGTTGAGACTGAAGCCCGTTATCGCTGCTGTTAACGCATCGAGTTCGATATTGATCACAGGTAACCCGAAGTACAGCATGAAAAGAATCACGAGGATCGGTACACCGCGCATGAATGAAATATAGAGCGTCGCAGTCAGGCGTAAAAAACGAGACGTTGATAAACGAGCAAGTGCAAGCAACAAGCCGAATATCAGACCAAATCCCATGCTTGCGAATGCAATCCATAATGTATGTCCAAGTCCTCCTAAGATATAGGGAAACGCATCAACCGCTAACTCAGGATTAAACACGGAGCGCCAGTCGACATTGCTCAATTCACATCCACGATCGTCGTTTTGACGTCAGGCATTTTTGAAACATCTTTGTTGGCGTAATATTGTTTTGATAATTTTGCGAGCGTACCGTCTTTTTTCATCGCCTCGATTTGAGCGTTAATGTTTGATTGGAGCTCTTTATTATCAAGATCCATGATGAGACCGACTTGACTCGGATTATAGGCGATGTCCGGGTGGATCGTGATGTCGAAGTTTTTGAAGAAATCGACGGCAAGGCTTTGAAGATAATAGTCGTTCAAGATGACATCCGTTCGACCATTCGAGACGTCGCGGAGGTATTGATCGTTCGTTGCATTATCATATGTGACTTCTTTTGCACCATATTTTCTAGCGATTTGCATGTAAGTCGTCGTTGCCTCGCCGGCTGCTTTTTTACCTTTTAAATCCTCAAGAGATTGTATGTCAGATAAATCACTTTTACGAACGATGGCCGTTCCATACGTATACTTGTAAGGTTTTGAAAATGCGAATTTTGCTTTCCGTTCTTTTGTGATCGTAATATCGTTTGCGGCGAGATCGACTTGTCCAGTATTGACGCTCGTCAACATACCATCGAATGACATCTCTTTGAAGTTTACTTTTAGATCGAGTCGTTTTGCGACTTCTTTAACGACTTCGACATCAAAGCCAGTCAACTTGTTGCTCTCTTCATCATGAAACGACGTTGGGTAAAGTGTTCCAGCAGTAGCTACTGTCAACGTCCCCTCCTTAACGATTTTGTCATATGCTGTCGTCTTCTCTTCTTCCTGACCACAAGCGCTAAGGAACAGGGTAGTTCCTGCAATCAAGAGCCCTGTCCACTTTACTGAATTTTTCATAACGTACTTCCTCTCTAATCAAAATAATAGATTTCTCTTTATTAAAAATACCACGCTTGAAACACTCGTTGCAAAAAATAAAATTTAAACGAAAATAATTCTTCTGAAAAAATAATTAGAATGATTATTCATCTCTATGTAAGCGTTATCATTGTCTAACCTTAGGGAATCATAAGTAATTTAGATATAGTAGTTTCGTTTATACATAGTGGCGAATAATCATAAAAGAGTGTAAAGTATATTTTAACTGAATATACAGAAAATTTAGAACGTGTTAAGGAGAGTGAAATTATGTCATTTCATCAATTGCCTGAACGGCAAGGTTTATATGATCCGAAGCAAGAACATGATGCGTGTGGAATCGGAGTCTATGCGCACCGAACCGGGAGACCGAGCCATGAAATCGTCGAAAATGCACTCGCGATGCTCTGTCAGATGGAGCATCGAGGCGGACAGGGGAGCGATGCGAAAACAGGGGATGGTGCCGGTGTCTTGACTCAAATTCCCGACCGTCTCTTTCGGGAGACATTTCGGAATGTAACCTTACCGAAAAAAGGAGATTATGGTGTCATGATGATGTTCCTGCCTCGGGAGGAACGGTCGAGACAGCGACTCGAACGCGCTTTAGAATCAATTATTTTATCAGAAGGACAACGGGTGATCGAGTGGAGAACGGTACCAGTCTCGAATACAGTGATTGGTGAAAAAGCACGTCAAACAGAACCGATCATTCGCCAATGCTTCATTGAAGCGAAGGACATTGAAGGGTTGGCCTTCGAACGAACGTTATTCATGATTCGTCGTTCTTTTGAACGAGAAGCAAATCGTCTCGGAATCGAACAGTACGTGCTCAGTAGTTCAAGTGAGACTATCGTCTATAAAGGACTTGTCACTACAGATCAGCTCGGTCAGTATTTTGATGATTTACGTGATGAACGGTACCAATCAGGGTTTGCGATTGTTCACTCACGTTTTAGCACGAACACCTTCCCGAGTTGGAAACGAGCTCACCCGAACCGCTATTTGATTCATAATGGAGAAATCAATACGTTACAAGGCAATATTCAAGCGATGCGTGGACGCGAAAAAAGTCTTGCGAAAACGACGTATGGTCGCCGTGCAGATGATGTGCTCCCAATCCTCGATGAATCCGGAAGTGACTCGTCGATGCTCGATAATGCGTTTGAATTTTTATACTTGTCTGGTTTGACGTTAGCGGAAACGGCTTTAATGCTGGTTCCAGAGCCATTCGAGCATGCGGAAGTACGGCCGGCGAAACGTGCTTATTACGAGTATCACAGCAGTATGATGGAACCATGGGACGGTCCGTCTGCCATCGTATTTACGAATGGGAAACAAATCGGCGCGACACTTGACCGAAATGGACTCAGACCTGCCCGTTATATCATGATGCGCGATGGTCACTTTATGTTGTCTTCAGAATCAGGTGTCCTCCCGATTCCGGAAAAAGAGATTTTGTATAAAAAACGTTTGATTCCTGGTGAGCTCCTCTTGCTTGATTTTGCTTCCGGTCAGCTGATTTCTGACGAAGAAGTGAAACGGGATCTTGCGATGCGACATCCTTATGCCGAATGGTTATCAGAAGAACAGATTCAATTACCGACGTTAATGCACTCAGAAACGATTGAGGAATTAGGTACGACGCAACGCCTGTTTGGATACACGCGAGAAGATATCGAGCAATACTTGATTCCTCTCGTCGAGGAAAAAAAAGATCCGCTTGGTGCGATGGGAACGGACATCCCGCTCGCTGTATTAAGTGAGCGACCACAATCGTTGTTCCGTTACTTCAAACAATTGTTTGCCCAAGTCACCAATCCGCCGATCGATGCGTTACGTGAACAAATCGTCACGTCAACGATGACCTGGCTCGGGCGTCAAGGTGAACTATTGACCCCGAACCGGAAAAACTGTCGTCGGGTCCGCTTGAACTCACCGGTGCTAGTTCCGGCTGAAGCGCATGCGCTCAGTCAAACAAAATTGAAACAAAAAACGTTATCAACATTGTTTACGGATCAAATGGAAGAAACACTTGAAACACTTCTCGAAGAAGCAGTTCATGCCGTCGAATCGGGTTGTGAGTTGTTGATTCTTTCTGACCGGAACATTCGACCTGGAGCCATACCGATGCCGATCCTGCTCGTGACGAGTGCCGTGCATCACCATTTAATCCGTAAAGGGCTTCGGACGAACGTCAGTTTAATTATCGAAGGGGGAGAAGTCCGGGAGGTGCATCACTTCGCGGCGCTGCTCGGTTACGGAGCTGACGCAATCTACCCGTACCTTGTATATGCGACACTCGATGAAGCGATTGGTGAAAAACACGCGGACAATGCCGTTCGTTATCGTGACGGCGTGACGGAGGGGGTCGTCAAAGTCATGTCGAAGATGGGGATTTCGACCGTCTTCAGTTATCGGGGGGCTCAGATTTTCGAAGCCGTCGGGATTTCGACGGACGTCATCGATCGCTACTTTACGGGAACAGTCTCTCAGCTCAGTGGTCTGTCGCTCGCTTTGATTGAAAAAGAAGCGAAGCGTCAACATGAGGAAGGGACGAAACGGACGTTCTTGGAATCAGGTAGTGTCTTCCGGTACCGTAATGACGGAGAACATCATGCGTTCAATCCGGCGACGATTCATTTGTTACAACATGCTTGCCGAACTGGGGACTATCAGTTATTTAAACGGTACTCAAATCAAATTGCAGAAGAACCCGCAACCTTCCTGCGTCATTTGTTGACGTTCAAGGAAACGACGCCGATTCCGCTCGAGGAAGTCGAACCCGCGAGTGAAATCGTCAAATTCTTTAAGACCGGTGCGATGTCGTACGGTTCACTATCGAAGGAAGCTCATGAAACACTAGCGATTGCGATGAACCGTCTAGGTGGTAAGAGTAACAGTGGTGAAGGTGGCGAAGAAGAGGAACGGTATCAACTCGACGAAAATGGTGACTCACGGATGAGTCGGATTAAACAGATTGCATCAGGTCGGTTCGGCGTGACGAGTCATTACTTGACCCATGCGGACGAACTCCAGATTAAAGTCGCACAAGGCGCGAAGCCAGGCGAAGGGGGACAACTCCCAGGCGAAAAAGTGTATCCGTGGATTGCGCGGGTCCGTGCTTCGACACCGGGTGTCGGTCTGATTTCACCACCACCACATCATGACATTTATTCAATCGAAGACTTGGCTCAATTGATTCACGATCTAAAGCGGGCAAATGACGAGGCGCGGATCAGTGTTAAGCTTGTCGCAAAAGGAGGCGTCGGAACGATTGCTGCCGGTGTCGCCAAAGGACTTGCCGATGTCATCGTCATCAGTGGGCATGATGGAGGAACGGGGGCTTCCCCGAAGACGAGTATCCAACATACGGGCTTACCGTGGGAACTGGGACTCGCTGAGACGCATCAAACGCTAGCCTTGAATGGTCTGCGGGAACGGGTCAGCTTAGAAACGGACGGTAAGTTACTAACTGGACGCGATGTCGTCATCGCAGCGATGCTCGGGGCGAATGAATATGGATTTGCGACAGCACCATTGATTGCCGTCGGTTGCATCATGATGCGTGCCTGTCATTTAGATACGTGCCCGGTCGGTGTCGCGACACAGGATCCGAAGTTGCGTGAAAAATTCACCGGATCTGCCGATCACG
The DNA here is from genome assembly GCF_018618705.1 of Exiguobacterium sp. H66. Classification (NCBI taxonomy): domain Bacteria; kingdom Bacillati; phylum Bacillota; class Bacilli; order Caryophanales; genus Exiguobacterium; species Exiguobacterium sp. H66. The sequence goes on along the minus strand of NZ_JACSMQ010000001.1, from coordinate 152,378 downwards.
TCGTCCATTTCATGACGTTCGTTGCGGAAGAAGTTCGTGAATATTTAGCTCAACTCGGCGTCCGTAGTCTAGCGGAACTCGTCGGACGGACGGATCTTTTAGTGACATCGGATCGTTTGACGAATCACTGGAAAGCAGCCAGTCTCGACTTTTCTCGACTACTTGTTCAAGCAACATATGATTCGACGTCGACACAAGCACAAGATCATGCTGTCGCGAAGTCATTTGACCACCGTGAAATCGCTCCGTTGCTTGATCATGATGCGTTTACGGAAAAACAAACATTTGCGCTTGCAATTACGAATACAGACCGGGCAATCGGTACGAATACCGGATCACGTCTGACACGGATGTTCGGAGAAATGGGCTTACCATCCGATCGGCTAACATTGAACCTGACGGGATCAGCCGGACAAAGCTTAGGTGCATACGTACCTCGCGGAATGACGTTGAACGTCGTCGGGGATGCTAATGATTACGTTGGAAAGGGATTATCTGGAGGAATTCTTTCGGTTCGTCCTGATATGAAGACAAGTTTTGTTTCTTCAGAGCAAGTCATCATCGGTAACGTCGCGCTTTATGGTGCGACGAGTGGGGAACTGTATGTCAATGGACAGGCAGGCGAACGGTTCGCCGTCCGAAACAGTGGTGCGACGGCAGTCGTCGAAGGAATCGGGAATCACGGCTTGGAGTATATGACGGGCGGGAGTGTCGTCATTCTCGGTGACGTCGGAAAGAACTTTGCTGCCGGTATGTCAGGTGGTGTCGCCTACGTCTTACCGAAAGACATCGCGTTGTTCCGCTCGCGCGTCAATCTCGAGCTCGTCACGATGGGCGCAGTAACAGACACGGAAGAAGCGGCACGCTTAAAAACATTTATCGAACGTCATGTCGCACGGACGAACAGTGAACAAGGACATGCGATTCTTTCAAACTGGGATCATGTTTTGAGTTCGTTTATTCGTGTCATTCCGACGACCTATCAAGTCGTCACGACATTGATGGCTGATTATGCGAAAAAAGGACACAACACGGAAGAAGCGATGTTGTTAGCGTTTGAGACACACCTCGGACGCGGAACGGGAGGTCAATAATGAAAAGACGCGATAAATTCATGAGTGTTCCTCGCCAGTCCGGACGAGAGCGCGCCAGTACAGAACGGATTCAAGACTTTAATGAATATAAAGAAGCATTTTCTGAAAGTGAGGCGTCGGAACAAGCCAGCCGCTGTATGGATTGCGGAACCCCGTTTTGTCATGTCGGCGAGACCTATGGACATGTCAAAATCGGTTGTCCGGTCTACAATTTGATTCCCGAGTGGAATCTCCTCGTCGAAGAAGGAGACTTTAAAGGAGCGCTCGAGCGCCTGCATCAAACGAACAACTTCCCGGAGTTCACGGGACGTGTTTGTCCCGCACCGTGCGAAGGTTCATGTACGTTATCGATCAACGAACCGGCCGTCGCGATCAAACAGATCGAGCGTACAATCATCGATATCGGCTTTGAAAAAGGATGGGTCGTTCCACGGATGCCATTGAACCGGACGTCCCATCATGTGGCAGTCGTCGGTTCTGGTCCGGCAGGGCTTGCCGCGGCCGATCAATTGAATCAAGCAGGGCACCAAGTCACCGTTTTTGAACGGGAAGATCGTATCGGAGGTCTGTTGACGTACGGGATTCCGGCGATGAAGTTATCAAAAGATATCGTCGAGCGTCGTGTCGATCTGCTCAAAGCAGAAGGCATTCTCTTTAAGACCGGCGTAACGATCGGTCTTGATGTGACGCTGGACGAGCTTGAACAAGCGTTTGATGCCGTCATTCTTTGTGTCGGTGCAACGGAACCAAGAACGCTTCCAAATCTTCCGACGAGCGGTGTCGGTTACGCGATGGACTATTTAACAAGCGTGACGCGCCATCTGTTGTCGAATCAATCCCTGCTTGAGCAACACGATACGCGAGGTAAAGATGTGCTCGTCATCGGTGGCGGAGACACGGGAGCGGACTGTGTCGCGACGGCACTCAGACAGGGTTGCCGTTCTGTCGTCCAGTTCGGGAAGCATGAAATGCCAGGTCAGGTCCGGGCGAACGACAACATGTGGCCGGATACACCGAACCTCTTTACACTTGATTACGGCTATGCAGAAGCATTCGATCAATTCGGACGTGATCCTCGCGAATATTTGATCGCGATCACACGTTACACGACAAGTGATTCCGGTCGCTTGACAGGGGTTTGGACGATTCATAATGAAAAAGTAAAGCAAGCAGACGGGACAGTTGAATTCCGAGCAATTGAAGGAACAGAAAAATACTATCCGGTCGACTTGATGCTGATTGCAATCGGCTTCAGCGGAGTCGAGCAGACGGTCTTGAATCAACTCATCGTTGAATCAGAGCGAGGGAAAATCAAGACGAAGGGATATGCAACAAATCGGAAAGGTGTCTTCGCTGCAGGGGACGCACGGCGCGGACAGTCCTTGATTGTCTGGGCGATTCGCGAAGGGCGAGAAGTGGCGGAAGCAGTCGAACAACATCTGTCACTGATGACTCGAACGGGATAAATGACTAAAAGTCAAACAGGGAAACATTTAAGTTTTCCTGTTTGACTTCAGGCTGTAGATAACGTGCTATCGGGAGATCAAGCGTCTTTTTTCGTTGCTTTCCTCGGTAGAGGCGCAAGCCGTTGCTCCTTGACCTCACGGACAACGAGCAGGGTCTTGCCCGCCTCTGAAAGTGCGTTAAAAACGCACTTTTCCCCGTAGGAGTCAACGAAATGTGACGCGTTTTATAAGAATACCGTGACGGTAAGCCGGGCATGCAGACGATTTAGAGTGCAATCCGTCTCGAATCGCTTAGAATCGCGAAAAGCAATCGGTCGCGACCCGACAGCTCTGCTGTAGCGGCGTGGCTGATTGCCGCTCGATATCGCATGTTCACTCTTCATAAGAGTTTGTCTACACGCTGAAGTCACACAGGGAAACATTCAAGTTTCCCTGTGTGACTTTTTTTGTTGATAATTTTTTTTCTGTCCATCACTTGGGACAATTATCAAAAAAGAACTGTCGAAAAAGTCTTGCGAAGTTAACACACACAAGAGGACATCGGCTAGGATAAAAGAAAAGGGGTGGGTAATGACGTGAAACGTTTTGAAATCGGATTTGTCTGTGATTCTGGGTTAGTAGGAAGCGTCCTAGGAGCGAACGTGCTACGAAAGCGTCTGCGACAGGAGCAGTTGCAAGTCGATGTCCGGAGTTATCGTCTGAAGGATGTACCTACTGAAATACGTCTGATTGTCGGACCTGAGAAGATCGTCCGCCAAGTGACGTGGGTGACGGATTGTCGCGTATGCATCGTCAATCATCTATTGTCTGAAGCGGCTTACGATGAAGTGATCACTGTATTAAGAAAAGAGTTGATTGAGGGTGATTGAGTTTTCGACACGAGAACGTGAAGTCTTATTTTATTTGTTGACAAAAACAGAGCCTGTTCAAGTCCAAGAAATCGCAGAAACGCTTGGAACGTCCGAACGGACCATTCAGCGCGAACGAGAACCGATTGCTCAAACAATTGCTTCTTTTCAGTTAGGACTGGAGTATATTCGAGGAAGAGGATTAGTGATCGTTGGAGATGAAAGTGACAAACGGAAGCTCCGAGAGGCTTTGTTATTATCACATAAGTCACTACCTTCGACGGATGACCGGCAAGTTGAGCTCACTTATCGTCTCTTACAAGAACCGGGCATGATTAAATTACAGGCACTCGCACATGCGATGTACATCGCACCGAGTACGATCAGTCAAGATTTAGAGCGGATTGATGAATGGTTTCAACAATATGATTTAGAGTTGAAACGGAAGAAGGGAATCGGAGCCGAAGTCATCGGCGAAGAAATCAATAAGCGTCGTTTATTGCTTTCGCTTATTTTCACGCAATGGGATGTATTGTCCTTTTACCGGTTGCTTCAAGGGGATCTTAATCAATTACCCGATCTTTTGCATCCGGCGCGTAATCAGTGGGTCGAAGCAATCAATCAATCCTATGCAGTAATCGCTCCCGTAATAAAGCAACAGGAACTGAGCGACCGGTCAATTATGCGAGCCACACTTAGTTTAGCGCTCCAAGCGATGCGGATGGAAATGTTTCCAATGCGCTATGAATTGAAAACGTACCCGGTCGAAGTGCTTCAACGGGTCGATGTCATCGGACGACGTCTACCCTATGTGTTGACAGTTGCGGAGCGTCAATGGATTTCAGAAGAACTACGCAATTTTCAACAAGATCAACTAGACAGTTCCGAAGAATTGGTCATTCGATTGCGCGTCAAGCGATTGATTGAGGAAGTCTCTCTTTTATATGGAGAGCAGTTTACAGAAGACAGTGCCCTTGAGCGGGGACTCGTTTCCCATATCATGTCCTATACGCGACAAAACGTCATCAATCCGTCTTATGTCATCAAGCAGATTGAAAGGGAGTATCCACGGCTGTTCGATTCGGTTAAGCAGGTGGCGCAAACCGTCTTTTCGGATCAAGCGTTTGCTGATCATGATTTAGCATTTTGGGTGATGCATTTTGGAGCGGTATTGAGTAGACCTGTCGTAAAAGTTCCGTATCGCGTTCTGGTCGTTTGTTCAGCAGGACTTGGCTCTTCCAAATTATTAATGAACCGGTTGCGACAAGAATTTTTAGAACTTGATCAAATCGAAAATTCTTCCTTGTTCGGGATTGATCGTTTGAATTTAACTGATTACGACTTTGTATTATCGACGGTTCCGTTGCCGGATATCAGTCAACCACATTTACTCGTCAACCCCTTACTTCCGCAAGATGAAGTCGATCGCGTCAGAAAACTGCTTGTCTCGCTTCCGAAATCATTTAAACCACCCGCCCGAAAAGAGGTACAGGGGTGGTTAGATTTAAAACGATTAGAACAACTTGTGAAAACGGCACGTGAATTGACAGAACTTTTTTCGATTGAGTCGATTGCTTCACAGTCAGAAGGCCTAGAAGAGCTGCTTCTTGAAGTAAGTAATGTGATGGTTATAAAAGATATCGCGCATTCAGCGGTCCAGCTGTCGACACAATTGTTGCGGCGGCATGAAATGTCAGGTCTTGGAATTCCGGGAACACGGCTCGCATTATTCCATGGACGTGACAGTTCAATCAAACAGGGTGCCTTTTTAATTTTCGAGCTGAATCAAGCTATCGATTTGCTCGGAATGGATCAAGTCATCCATCCGGTTGAGCGGATTTTAGTACTTGTCGCGCCCGAACAAGCACCGGATGAACTTCTTCAATTGCTGAGTTCAATCAGTGGTGCAATCATTGAAAGTGAAGAACGGACGACTCAGTTTGAATATGGCGATGAACAACAATTGGACAACGTCCTCAATGAAACGTTCCGCAAAGTCATTGAACGGGAGTTGAACGTTACGGAAGTTTGATGTGATGAATGAATCGAATAGACAATGAAAAATGGAATTCGTCATGAGACGAATTCCATTTTTCATTGTCTGCCATACTATCTTTTTTACTTGTCCAACTACCTTGCCAAAACGCGAACTAGGTAAGATTGAGTAAGCGTTTGCAATCAATATACAATAAACATGTAGCAAAGAACGGCTAATTGAATTTATTGAAATGGAGGCTATAGAGATGGCAACTGCAACTAAAGGAATCCGTGGATTACGGGTACAAGTACAACGATTCGGGAGTTTTTTAAGTGGGATGGTCATGCCGAATATCGGTGCATTCATCGCTTGGGGAATCATTACAGCACTATTCATTCCAACCGGTTGGGCTCCAAATGCAAGTTTAGCGGAGTTGGTAGGTCCGACAATCACGTATCTCTTACCGCTCTTAATTGGTTTTACTGGTGGTAAATTAATGCATGACGTTCGAGGGGGTGTCGTCGGGGCGCTCGCAACGATGGGTGTCATCGTCGGGACGGAAATTCCGATGTTCCTTGGAGCAATGATCATGGGGCCTCTCGGTGGATTCGTCATCAAGAAATTTGATCATTTCATCGAAGGAAAAGTGAAACCAGGTTTAGAAATGCTCGTTAACAACTTCTCTGTCGGCATCATCGGTGGTTTGTTGATGATTGGAGGATTTGAAATCTTCGGTCCGATCATGACTGGGTTGGATGATGTTATGGCGGCAGCAGTTGGTGCAATCGTCAGCGCACAATTATTACCACTTGCGAGTCTCTTCATCGAACCCGCAAAAATCTTATTTTTAAATAACGCCATCAACCACGGAATTTTAAGTCCGCTTGGTCTCGATCAAGTCAGTGAAGCAGGAAAATCCGTTTTGTTCTTACTTGAAGCGAACCCGGGCCCAGGGCTTGGATTGTTACTCGCATACTCAGTCTTTGGATCAGGAGCAGCGAAAAAAACTGCGCCAGGTGCTGCATTCATCCAGTTCATCGGTGGGATTCATGAAATTTACTTCCCGTACGTATTAATGAAGCCAGTTCTTCTTCTCGGTATGATCGCGGGTGGAATGAGTGGGATCTTGACATTCGTCATATTTGATGTCGGTCTTGTCGCTCCGGCTTCACCAGGTAGTATCATCGCTGTTCTTGCGATGGCAGCACGTGGGTCATATGTCGGCTTGATTGCGGGTGTTCTCATCTCTGCAACGGTCACGTTCGTAATTTCTGCTGTCCTACTCAAAACAAGCAAAGCGAAGGAAACGTCACTTGAAGAAGCAACGGCGAATGTCGGTGCAATGAAAGGTAAGAGTTCAATCACGTCATCACTTGTCGCAGCAGATTCTAAAAAAACACTCGCTGAAGTCGAACACATCATCTTTGCGTGTGATGCTGGTATGGGGTCAAGTGCGATGGGAGCTTCCGTTCTCCGGAATAAGATCAACAAGGCTGGCTTGCCGATTAAGGTGACGAACACGTCAATCAGTAACCTGCCAGCAGACGCAGAGTTCGTCATTACGCACCAAGATTTGACGGAACGTGCAGTCGAACAAGTTCCGGATGCAGAACATCGCTCGGTCGAAAACTTCTTGAATGCTGCCTATTACGATCAGCTCGTTCAAGAAATTGAAAAGGCACGTAATAAAATTTCTTAAAAATTAGAGGGGGATTTACAATGGCGACAGCAATGAAACTAACAGAAGATATGATTTTACTCGATCAGCGATTCGATTCAGAAGAAGCGGCAATTCGTGCGGCGGGGAAACTCCTCGTCGATCACGGTTTTGTCCGCCCGGCCTATGTGGACTCGATGTTAGCACGAAACGAAATGTCGAGTGTATATATCGGAAATCATGTGGCGATTCCACACGGTACGGAAGAAGCAAAAAGTGAAGTCGAAAAATCAGGATTATCGATTCTTCAAGTCCCGGGCGGTGTAACGTTCGGTACTGAACCAGCAAAATTAATCATTGGGATTGCTGGTGTCGGTGATGAGCATTTGGAGATTTTGTCAAATATCGCAGTAATTTGCTCAGATGAAGACAATGTCGAGCAGTTGATTCAAGCGAAAACGAAGCAAGAAATCATCGAACTGTTATCGATGGAGGTGTAAAAATGAAAGCCGTTCATTTTGGAGCAGGTAATATTGGACGTGGCTTCATCGGATTACAACTTGTGAAGTCAAACTACGAAGTTTGTTTTGTTGACGTCAACACGACCGTGGTAGACGAGTTAAAGTCTCGAGGCACATATGAAGTCGGCTATGCAGCTGAAGGAATGGCAAATGAGACCGTGACTGGTGTTACGGCACTCAATAGTATGACGGAAGCAAACGATGTCATCGCAGCAATTGCAGATGCAGAGATTGTCACGACGGCTGTCGGACCAGCACTGCTTTCGAAAATTGCACCCCTGATTGCTAAAGGGTTAAAAAAACGAACAAAAAATCACCCCATTTATGTCGTCGCTTGTGAAAACATGATTGGTGGATCGACACACTTACAAACAGAAGTGGCGCGTCATACGACGTTAACTGAAGCTACAAGTTATTTTCCGAATGCAGCGGTCGACCGTATCGTACCGCTTCAGCGTCATGAAGATCCGTTGTATGTTGAAGTCGAACCATTTTTTGAATGGGTGATTGAAACGAAACGATTGCCGGCAGATTATCCAGTTTTAGAAGGCGTAACATATGTCGAGGAAATTACACCATTCATCGAACGAAAGCTGTTCACTGTCAACACAGGTCATGCACTCACATCGTATCTAGGTGCATTATTCGAAAATGAAACGATTGCCCAAAGCCTGCAAGATCATCGTGTCCGACGTGGGGTCCAGGCGGCTCTTTACGAAACAGGATGGTTGTTACTAGAAAAATACGGGTTTGACGCGAAAGAGCATAGTGCTTATATCCAAAAGAATATTCAACGGTTCGAAAATCCGCGGATTCATGACGAAATCGTTCGTGTTGCCCGTTCGCCAATCCGTAAACTCAGTCCGAATGATCGCCTTGTCAAACCAGCGCGCGAATTGATGGAGCGTGGCATCGAAGCGAACGGACTAGCACTCGGAATCGCAGCGGCCTTAACGTATTTTGACCCGAATGATTCGGAATCTGTTGAATTGAAAACATTTATCGAAACAAAGGGGATCGAAGAGACTTTAGTGACGTATCTTGGCCTTCAGCCGAATGAGCGTCTCGGTCAATTAATCATCAGCCAATATAATCAAATCAATGATTCAATCAATTCGCTTGCTTAAGTAGTTAGGGAAGGGTAAAGAAATCTGGCGTGCATCACTGAGGATGCACGCCAGATTTCTTTTTAACGATGTCTATTCTTAACATAAATGAACTAGAATTTGTATACGAGATTTGGAATATTCGAAAACGAATATTATTTCCATCAAATAGATTGTACGCTATAGAAACGGAACCTGTCTGTTTCGATTTTTACTATAAGAAGGTGGAAACATGCTGAATTATAAAGTGAACGTCTATATGATCAATGGTTCTCGACCAAAGAATGGGAAATCAGGTAGTTTTAAAAACTTGATTTATACGAGTCAGTTTCTTTCCTACACACCTGTCGACTTATTGCATCAATTGATTTTAAATCGATTGATGATTGAACAAGATAAAAATACAGGATTGATGTATACACTTGAAGTCAATACCGTGATTGATCAATATGTCGTCGATGTCCGTGTTTATGCAGAAAAGACGGTTGATCCGCAAATCGAGCGTGATTTGATTGAAATCATTGAACGTGAAGAAGTCAGACACATCCCATCCCTTGAAATCGGAAAACCAGACTTTGCGGAATTCGCGCATCTCGTTCTTCATGTTAAAGAGTCAAGTTTACGGTTTACCCAAGACCGTGTACAAAGCATCTTCGACGAGTCTGGCGTTCGTGGAAGAATCATTCTTCAAAAGGAACGGATCGATAGCCATGAACCTTCGCATTCAATCCAATTGTTGATCGGTGGTTCGGAAAAAAGTTTATATAGTTTATCGCAGTACCAACTCGATCCGTTGTTCCGGAAATATGGTCTCGTGATTCAATCATTGAATTTATTGCCATTTGACTTATTTTCGATTCGGGAAAAAGTAGCGATGTTATCTTCAGCAGACGAATCACGACTATGGATTGATGATATCACGACTTCTAAGAATGGCAGAAGCCATCAAATTTGTTTTCATGATGGGCAGGAATGCATGACCGTCATCTGTGATTATCGTGGGTCGATTCGTTCGTACAAATGTTCTTGAACTACCTCCACCTACGCTACGCTAAGAGGTGGAAGATTCCTGAGTTATCCAACCTATCGGTCGAAACTTTATCAGGCTAACCCCGTCGTCCCGACGGTTGAGAGTTAATCTTGTCAGTTTCTTTTGCACGGATGCCTACTTTGCTTGGTTTTCGCTACTTCGGTCATTCGCAAGGTGAACGTTGAAGATTTTACGTGACAGACGAACTCCCTGTCACAACCCTATATCTTCAGTTTTCAAAGAACATGACATTGATTTTATTCCTGATTTTGAGTGTTTTTAAACCAAGAATGTCGTGCAGTTGACGTGTCTCAAGACACGTCTTGCCCGAAGGCGATTCATCTCCCACCTGCGCTGGACTTCGCCCTGAGATGCTTAGAGGTGGGAGTATTCTCGCCTGATTTTGATAAACGGCAACTAAACGTTTAAGATACCTCTGATTCGGCTAAAACATAATTAGAGCAGAATAGAGAATTGGAGATGATGAACATGTTGTCAGCGAAACAAATCGAGGAATTCAAAGAACGTCTACTTAAGGAAAAAGATAAAACGGAATCGAACATCGAGAACCGTGAAACAGATTACGACGAAGGCGCACTTTCAAGTTATGATAATCATCCTGGAGATTCAGGTGACGAATTATTCTTACGGGAACGGGATCAAGCGATCACGGATTTAGAAACAGACATGTTATCTGACGTCGATCTTGCCCTAAAAGCAATCGAAGAAGGCACGTACGGAATCTGTAAGGTATGTGGAAAAGAAATCGAGCTAGAGCGTCTCGATATCATTCCTGAAACACTCTTATGCATTGATGATGCGAAAGAAGAAGCTGAAAAAAATAGCTTGAATGAGCAACAACGTCCGGTCGAAGAGGATGTACTCGATCCATCTGTTACAGCGACGGGAAAAGATATTGATGGAGATACGGATGGCTTTAGTAAAGTCAGTGACTTCGGAAACTCAGACTCGCCGTCAGATAATGAAGATGGCATCGACACGACGCGTTCATAAGAGGTTGATTAAGAGATGCAAGACAGGGGGCGATAATCGTTTCCTGTCTTGCATTTTTTCAATCAAAAAAGTTAACGGAAAATTTTGACTTTTCATACTTATTTGTTAGTATGTACATGAGGGGTTTTTTTACGGGGGACCAAAATGAAAGCGCATACAAAAACTTCTCGGGTTGACCATTTTATTTGAGGGAGGAAAACAGTCATGATTTACGAGATTCCAAACACACCAGGGTCAAAAGTACAGTACAGAGATCGTTATGAAAATTTCATCAACGGGAAATGGACGGCACCTGTCAATGGAGAATATTTTGATGACATCACACCGGTCACCGGGAAGGTATTATGCCAAGTCGCGCGTTCGACAAAAGAAGATATCGAATTAGCACTCGATGCCGCACATGCAGCCAAAGAGGCGTGGGGAAAAACATCGGTCACGGAACGGTCGAACATCTTAAATAAAATCGCCAATCGGATGGAAGAAAATTTAGAACTTTTAGCTTACGCCGAGACGCTAGAAAACGGGAAAGCCGTCCGCGAGACGTTAAACGCAGATTTACCACTGGCGATTGATCATTTCCGTTATTTCGCCGGTGTCATCCGGGCGCAAGAAGGATCTGTCGGGGAACTTGATAACGATACCGTCGCCTATCATTTTCATGAGCCGCTCGGCGTCGTCGGTCAAATCATTCCGTGGAACTTCCCGATTCTGATGGCAGTCTGGAAACTAGCACCGGCATTAGCTGCCGGAAACTGTGTCGTCTTAAAACCGGCAGAACAGACACCGGCAAGTATTTTACTCTTGACTGAAATGATTGAAGACTTGCTCCCGGCAGGCGTCTTGAATATCGTCAACGGGTTTGGTTTAGAGGCAGGGAAACCACTTGCGTCGAGCAAACGGATTGCGAAAATCGCCTTCACGGGTGAAACGACGACAGGTCGCTTAATCATGCAGTATGCGTCACAAAACATTATTCCCGTCACACTTGAATTAGGTGGAAAATCTCCGAACATCTTCTTTGAAGATATTATGGACGCCGATGACGCCTTTTTCGATAAAGCAATCGAAGGGTTACTAATGTTTGCCTTGAATCAAGGGGAAGTCTGTACCTGTCCATCGCGGGCGTTGATTCAGGAGTCGATTTATGAACCGTTCATGGAGCGGGTACTTGAACGCGTCAAAGCAATCAAACTCGGAAATCCACTTGACGGCGACGTCATGATGGGTGCACAAGCATCGAATGAACAAATGGAAAAAATTCTATCTTATCTAGAAATCGGTAAATCAGAAGGCGCAGAATGCCTGATTGGTGGAGAACGCAATCAGATGGACGGCGATCTTGCGGACGGTTTCTACATCCAGCCGACGATCTTTAAAGGGCACAACAAGATGCGGATTTTCCAAGAAGAAATTTTTGGACCGGTTCTGTCCGTCACGACGTTCAAAACGGATGACGAAGCGCTTGAGATTGCGAACGATACGTTATATGGTCTCGGTGCCGGTGTATGGACGCGCGACATGAACCGTGCCTATCGCTTCGGACGGGCGATTGAAGCAGGACGTGTCTGGACGAACTGTTACCATCAGTACCCTGCCCATGCGGCATTCGGCGGTTACAAGATGTCCGGGATTGGTCGAGAAAATCATAAAATGATGCTCAATCATTACCAGCGGACGAAAAACCTTCTCGTCAGCTATAGCCCGAACAAACTCGGTTTCTTCTAAGCGAAGAAAGGAAGTGTCCGTATGGTTGAACGTGTCCTTGCTACAGCGGCGACGCTCGAGTTGATTGACAAGTTACGAGCAAAGCATGGACCCCTCATCTTTCATCAATCCGGGGGGTGTTGTGATGGCAGTTCACCGATGTGCTTTGCGGAAGGGGATTTATTTCTCGCAGATCACGATTTATTGATTGGGACGATTGGCGGCTGTCCATTTTATATTCATGAAGATCAGTATACGTATTGGAAACACACGCAACTCCTCATCGATGTTGTCGATGGGCGCGGTGGCATGTTTTCGCTTGAAGGGGTCGAAGGGAAACGTTTTCTGACCCGATCCCGTGCCTTTACGGATGAAGAGTACGCTACACTTCAGACTGACACTAGATGATCCCCTTTAAAACATCTGAAATTGCTTCGCGTGAGAGATGTCACCGAAGCAGTTTTAGGTGTTTTTTCATTTACTGTGTCACGGGAACGCTAGCACGAAATTTGGTTTCTCTATGCGAAGAGCGGTATAATAAGAGCAACATTTTTTAAAAGGAGGTCTTGTTGATGGTTGAGTTTACACGATTGACGTCCATTGATGCCGTGCAGTCCTGGTATTCGGTTCAGGGTGCTAGTTTTTTATACGTCTCAAGCCCGAATTGTTCCGTCTGTGAATCCTTGTTCCCACAAATCGAACCCATCATGTTGGAACACCCAGAAATTCGATCGGCGCGTGTCGATGTATCGGACGTTCCCGAAATTGCAGGAGCGTTATCCATTTTCACCGCCCCTGTCTTACTTTTGTTTTTAGACGGAAAAGAGATGCACCGCGAGGCACGAATCGTCCCAATCGAACGATTCCGTCGACGTGTGGAGCAGATTGGTGAATTTGTAAAATCAGAAATCATCGATTTAGAAAATTAATCGTTAACTGAAGGAGGAAGAAGATGAGGTATCCATTTTTCGGCTGGACAGGGCAAACAATTGGTATAACAGCATTATCTTCCGGCTTACCTGATTCGCTCCATCCTTTACTCGAAGAATCCAAGTTACGTTTAGAGGATCGTCAGATGGAGACGATGATTGGTGATACAGTTTGGACACAAAAGAAAGCACAGAGTACAACAGCGTCGGTTCGGGCATCTGAATTGATGCAGATGTTCCAAAACCCAGATATCGATGCGATCCTGCCGCCGTTTGGTGGCGAACGTGCCCTGGATGTATTACCGCATCTAGACTTTTATGAGCTGCCGGTGAAATGGTTACTCGGATATTCAGATACGAGTACGGTCTTGTTCGCAATTACCGTAAAAACGGGGATTGCGACAGCACATGGTCCGAACGTGCTTGAGTTGAGAAGTGAAGAATGGGACGAGACGACAGCTGCTTGGCGTCGCGTGCTTGCAACACCGCGTGATGGTTCCGTGACCCAGTGGATGTCGACAAGGTTTCAAACAGCCTGGAATCACGACGTGCGCCCTGAGCGCTTTATGTTCCATTTCGATCAACCGACGGAATGGAAAACCCTGAATCCATCCATCACTCAGGTGACGGGTCGACTTCTCGGAGGATGCCTCGAAACCGTCCGTCATTTAATCGGTACGCCTTATGGCGATGTCCGTGCATTTCAAGAACAACAACTCGGGGGTGAACCGATTCTTTGGTACTTCGAAGCCTGTGAAGCCAGCGCGACTGATCTTCACCGTTCCTTGATGCAGATGCATCTTGCCGGCTGGTTTGATAACGCAACTGGTATTTTGTTTGGTCGAACAAGCGCAGGGCAGGCAATCGAAGATTATGCATTACTGGATGTCTACCAAATGATTGCAACAGAGACAGGACTGCCGATTTTTTATGATTTAGACATCGGTCATCAGCCGCCCCAATTGACACTCGTCAACGGTGCGACGGCAACAGTGACGCTTCAAGGAAAAGATTCACGGCTTGATATGACATTCAACTAAGGAGATTTCATATGGCGACACGACATTTTCAATCGCTTGGTGCATATAAGCGAATCTACATCAATCCGGAAACACGCCGGATGACGTTACCAGAACCTTTTTATGATGCACTCGGACTGACGGATGAAGTAATGATTGCGCAAGTCGGACAAGTCCTCGTCATGCGCAATCCAGACGAGATGGTCGAGATGGAGACCGAATTATTAGCGCAAATCGTTGAAGAAGGATTTGCGGGGCAAGAGCTCATTCGCGAATTCGCTTACCGGAAGGCGCAGCATGAACAACGGTTGCGCCAGCACATATTACAAGATGATCATCCAGAGTCGTCAGCTCAACTAGAAATCGAACTATAACAACAAGGAGTGAGGACCGGATGCGAACAGGTACAAAAATTGGTTTAGGCGTGATTGGTTCAGGGATGCTTGCAGCAAGCTATTACTTTTACGAAATGGCGATCGCAACGAATCCGAAACCCTTCTTGACGAACAACCGTGATTTAAGTGACGAGATGGTCCGATTGATGCAACCGGGTCAGACATGGATTAAGGAACAACCGTTAGAACTCGTCGCGACGCAAGCACATGATGGATTGACCCTTCGCGCACATTACTTACCGCCACTCGTTTCGTCCGATCGAGTCGTCATTCTCGTACATGGTTACGGTGGTGTCGGAACGGACTTAGCAGGATTCGCCTATCTGTATCATCAAGCGGGTTTTCATGTGTTGATGCCGGACAATCGTGGTCACGGAAAAAGTGACGGAAATTACATCGGTTTCGGTTGGCATGACCGGCAAGACTGTCTGCGCTGGATCGACTATTTAGTCGGACGTGTTGGAACGGATTCTTCCATCTTTTTACATGGTGTATCGATGGGGGGGGCGACGGTTTTGATGACGAGCGGAGAAACATTACCTGCTCAAGTCAAAGGCATCATCTCCGACTGTGCTTATACATCAGTCAACGCAGTCCTCGCCTATCAGATGAAACGGATGTATCGTTTGCCGCACTTTCCGTTCCTTGCGATGACGAGTTTATTGACGAAATTAAAGGCTGGTTACTTCTTCAGTGAAGCTTCCGCACTAAAACAAGTCAAAAAGGCGGCGGTACCGATCTTATTCATTCATGGGGATGCAGATACGTTCGTTCCGACATCGATGGTCTATGAACTGTATGATGCTTGCCAAACGAAGAAGGAACTCGTCGTCATTCCGAATGCGGCACATGCAATGGCTTATTTTGAAGCACCCGATCGATACGATGAAGTCGTCGAGGCATTTGTTCGGCGCGTATTGTCAGCATGACAAATGAAAGTGTATGAAGCGGAAGGAATGGATTGACAAAAATCAGTCCATTTCGTATTCTACAATCATATAAGTCATGTCGTCGTGGCGGAATCGGTAGACGCGCTAGACTCAGAATCTAGTGGTGGCAACACTGTGGAGGTTCAAGTCCTCTCGGCGGCATTTCCATAAGTTGAAGACCTGTTAGTAGGTCACAGACTATAGACAAACTAGATGGAAGGTCACTTGCATGTGATTTTCCATCTTTTTTTTGTTCTCTCTTTCCTTTCTAATCGTCTTCCTGTGGCAAACATCGCGCCGCTACAGCGAAGCTGCAGGGTCGCTCCTGTTTGCTTTCCACTAGGAAGCGGTTAGATCGAAAATCGCGACTTTTTTAGTTTTCTTTCAGATAATTCAGTTTTTTTACCAAAACATGTTTCAAAGGGACCATTATTAAGGAAAATATCCTAATAGAGGGCCGTGCCTTCAAAAGAAGGGGGTAAAAAGGATGAATAAACGTTTTTCTATCTTATTTTTATTGATGGGATGTCTGTTCGTATTAAGTGCGTGTAGCATCGGTTCAAATGATGATTCATCGTCAGAGGACAAAACGTACAAAGTCGGGATCGACGTCACCTATCCACCATTCGAGTACAAGGACGGGGATACGTACAAAGGAATCGATATCGATTTGATTCAAGCGATTGCAGACGACCAAAACTTCAAGATTGAATTTGAAGCGATGGACTTTAGCGGAATCATTCCTGCTCTGCAGGCGGATCAACTCGACATCGCGATTGCCGGGATGAGTATCACACCGGAACGTGAAAAAGTCGTTACCTTCTCTGACCCATACTTTGAAGCCGGACTGATTCTTGTCGTCAAAGACAATAATGATGACATCAAGTCGGTTGATGATTTAAAAGGGGAACGCGTGGCAGTTAAAAAGGGGACGACGGGGGCAAAGTATGCAACGGATAACGCGGATAAGCTAGGAATTAAAATTACACAATTCAATGATAGTCCAGCGATGTTCCAGGAAGTCAAAAATGGGAATGCAGCAGCCTTGATTGAAGACTATCCAGTCATCTCGTATGCCAACAAACAACAAAACCTTGGTCTGAAACTCGTGGGAGATCGTTTAAATGGAGATAATTACGGGATTGCCGTCCTTAAAGGGGAAAACGAAGACTTGATGAAAAAAATCAACACAGGTTTAGCGAATTTAAAAGACAGTGGCGAGTACGACGAAATCGTTGATCGTTATTTAAAATAATCACCCGATTGAGTGAATGATGAGGGAGTTGAGCTGCTGATGGAAGTAGCAAAAGCTGCATTTCCGTTTTTCTTAGATGGATTACAAGTCACTTTATATATCTTTATCATCGCCGTCATCGCAGGATTCTTGATTGGTCTCATCGTTGCCTTGATGCGCTTGTCTCCATTAAAACTTTTAAATGGGATCGCGATCGTTTATATCGATGTGATTCGTGGGACACCGTTCATCGTTCAACTGTTCTTCATTTATTTTGGTTTGAACTCACTCGAATGGTTATCGATGGACCGGATGTACGCGGGGATTTTGACGGTCGCGATCAATGCAGGGGCCTATTTTGCAGAAATCATCCGGGCCGGCATCCAGTCGATTGATAAAGGTCAAACCGAAGCCGCACGATCGCTCGGGATGACGGGCCGTCAAACGATGGTCCAAATCATTTTACCGCAAGCTTTTCGGAGAATGTTGCCGACCATTACGAACCAATCGATCATTAGTTTAAAGGATACTTCGTTGCTCTCGATTATCGGCATCGCCGATTTGACGCAACAAGGACAAGTCCAGCAAGCGACGACGTTTGAACCGTTCATCGTCTGGTCCGTCGTCGGCTTAATGTATTTCGTCATCATCTATCTGCTGTCGATGTTAGCGAAATTCTTGGAACGGAGGTTTACGCTACGATGAGTATCATTCAAGTAGATAACTTAAAAAAGTCATTCGGAAAAAATGAAGTCCTAAAGGATATCTCCGTTGAAGTAGAAGAGAAAGAAGTAGTTTGCGTCATTGGTCCATCTGGTTCCGGGAAAAGTACGTTTCTTCGTTGTCTGAATCGTCTGGAAGACATTACAGGTGGGACAGTCATCATCGATAAGCACAATATTACGGACCCGAAAGTCGACATCAATAAAGTCCGAGAAGAAGTCGGGATGGTCTTTCAACACTTTAATCTCTTTCCGCATAAGACGGTTTTAGATAATGTCATGCTCGCACCGATTAAAGTCCGTAAAACGGAAAAGGGACAAGCAAAGGAACGTGCGCTTGCATTACTTGATAAGGTAGGGCTCCGTGAAAAAGCGGGCAACTATCCTGGAGAACTCTCGGGAGGTCAGAAACAACGGGTCGCGATTGCCCGTGCACTCGCGATGAATCCGAAAATCATGTTGTTCGACGAACCGACATCGGCACTTGATCCGGAGATGGTCGGGGACGTCCTTGAAGTCATGAAACAATTGGCGATCGAAGGGATGACAATGATTGTCGTGACACATGAAATGGGCTTCGCCCGTGAGGTCGGAGATCGCGTACTCTTTATGGACGGCGGCTATATCGTCGAAGAGAATGTTCCGAGTGAACTGTTTGATTCTCCGCAACATGAACGGACCCAATCGTTTTTAAGTAAAGTGTTGTAAATGAGGACGCCGGTGTCTGAAAGATAGGCATGGGCGTTTCTTTTCGTGTGCAAAATTGACATTACCGTGAAAGAAATGTTTGTATCATAAATCACTGATGCTGACATCATAAGAAAAACTTATACATTTAGCACAGAGAAATTGGGAATTCGAAACGCACTGAGGCTTAAGAAGTAGTAAGATAATAACTAAGGCAAACACTTTGGTATAAACGCCTTCAATCGTGGTCATCCCTCTTAATTCATAGAGGACGTGCCACTGTCGATTTTTTATGCCACTATATTTGAAAGCGCTAACAGGTAGAGAGCTGGGAACGGGCTGTGTTGAGCAGCTCAAATGGTGAAATGAATGAAACGGGGGGAACCGTACATGGCAAGCCGGGAACAGGAGCAACAAGCATTTTATGGACCGAACCTTGGATACATCATCGAGATGTACGAACGATTTTTAGAAGATGCTTCTTCGATTGACGAAGAGACGCGTGCTTATTTTGAGACACACGGTGCTCCGGTCACAGAAACTGTCACACCAGTGCACGTAGAAACAGGGGATTTCGAAAAATATTTAGCCGCGCATCGTCTCGCAGAACGCATTCGGGCGAAGGGTCACCTTGCGGCAGATATTTATCCGTTGAAAGATCATCCGCGTGAGAACGAATTGCTTGAATTAGAGCAGTTCGGATTAACGGAGGCAGATTTACGGACGATGCCGGTCTCACTCGTTTGTCCAGATCCACCTGCAGGTCTTTCGGACGCATTCGAAGCAATTGAGCACTTAAAAGCGCAATACACGGGAGCGGCGGCAGTCGAACTCCAACACGTTGATGATTTAGACGAAAAGAAATGGTTACGTCAAAAAGTCGAACAAGGTGCGTTGACGGCGAAACTGACGAATGACCAAAAGAAACAATTGTTCAAACGACTAGCTGAAACGGAGTTGTTCGAGAAGTTTCTTCATAAAACATATGTCGGACAAAAACGTTTTTCAATCGAAGGACTCGACGCGATGGTTCCATTGCTTGATACGATTATCGGTCACTTGATTGCGAACGGTTCAGAAACGATCAATATCGGGATGGCTCACCGTGGACGCTTGAACGTGCTCGCTCACGTGCTCGGGAAACCGTACGAAATGATTTTCGCAGAGTTCCAGCACGCGCCAAATCATGACCTTGTCCCGTCAGAAGGGTCAATCGGAATTACGTATGGTTGGACAGGCGATGTTAAGTATCACCTCGGGCTCAATCGCAAAATGGAACAACAATCGACGAACGTCCGCGTGACACTTGCGAACAACCCGTCACACCTCGAGTTCGTCGATCCTGTCGTCGAAGGGTTCACGCGGGCGGCGCAAGACGATCGCTCCGACAAGGGGATGCCGACGCAAAGTCAAAATAAAGCAGCCGCGATTTTAATTCATGGTGATGCTGCCTTCCCTGGTCAAGGAATTGTCGCAGAGACCTTGAACATGACGAACTTGAAGGGGTACAACACGGGCGGTACGATTCATATCATCGCCAACAATACGATTGGCTTCACGACAGAGCCAACCGATTCACGGTCGACACGTTATTCGAGTGACTTAGCGAAAGGTTATGAGATTCCGATTTTCCACGTCAATGCGGATCAGCCGGAAAGCTGTTTAGCAGTCGCGCTCTTAGCAAGCGAATACCGTGCGAAGTTCAACAAGGATGTCTTGATTGATTTAATCGGATATCGCCGGTTTGGTCACAATGAGATGGATGAGCCGATGAATACGAACCCGGTCCTGTATGAGTTGATCCATAACCATGACACAGCGCGTGTCCTCTATGCAAAAGATCTTGTCGAACGCGGGGAAGTATCGCAAGAGGAAGTCAAAACGATCGAAGCTGAGATTAGTGATGTGATGAAAGCGGCGCGCGAAAAAGTACCAAACGTCGAAAAAGAATACGGGGGCATCATGCCGGATGTCGTATTCAAAGGGGTTCCGTCGATTGAGACGGGGGTCGAGAAGGATAAATTGATTCATTACAATGACCAGCTACTCGCATGGCCGAGTGGGTTCACGGTCTTCCATAAGCTTGAAAAAGTCTTAAAACGGCGAACGGATGCTTTAACGACGAACAAGGGAATTGACTGGGGACATGCCGAAACGCTTGCCTTTGCTTCAATCCTGTCAGATGGCACACCAATCCGTCTCAGCGGTCAAGATTCGGAGCGGGGAACGTTTGCACAACGAAACATTAACTTGAATGACGTGAAAACAGGGAAATCGTTCTCACCGATGCATGAGTTAGAATCAGCGCAAGCATCATTCGCCGTCTATAACAGTCCGTTATCGGAAGCTGGCGTACTCGGGTTTGAATATGGATATAACGTCTTTGCGCCAGAGACACTTGTCTTGTGGGAAGCGCAATACGGTGACTTTGCAAACTCGGGGCAAGTCATCTTTGATCAATTCATCGCCGCAAGTCGCGCGAAGTGGGGTCAAACATCAGGTCTTGTCATGCTGTTGCCACACGGGTACGAAGGGCAAGGTCCAGAACACTCAAGTGGTCGCTTGGAACGTTTCCTGACATTGTCCGGTGAAAAGAACTGGACAGTCGCAAACGTCACGAGTGCAGCACAGTACTTCCACTTATTGCGTCGTCAAGCCGCCATTCTCGGCAAAGACGAAGTTCGTCCGCTTGTCGTGATGACGCCGAAAAGTTTACTTCGTCATCCACTTGCGACATCCGATTTATCAGAGTTGACATCCGGTTCGTTCAAGCGAATCGTCGAACAAGAGGGATTAGGTCAATCACCGGAACGCGTCGAACGTCTTGTGTTCGCAACGGGGAAAGTCGCGATTGATTTAGCGGATGCACTCGCGAAGTCGGACGAGTCATATGACTGGCTGCATATCGTCCGCGTCGAAGAAATCTATCCGTTCCCGGCGAAACAGTTGAAGGAGTTAGTCGCGCGTTATCCGAATGTGACAGAAGTCGTTTGGGTCCAAGAAGAACCGAAGAACATGGGCGCGTGGTCTTATATCGAACCACGCCTTGAGTCCGTCGCACCTAACGGAATCACACAAGTCCGTTATATTGGTCGCAGACGCCGGTCGAGTACAGCTGAAGGAGATCCGACCGGTCACAAAGTCGAACAAGCGCGTATCATTCATGATGCGTTGACTCGGACAGCAGCACGGACGGAGAACGAACAACAAACATCGAATACGAACGCGTAACGAAAGCGATTTAGCAGAGATTGAACCATAGTCATAGGGGGACAAAAACGATGGAAATCAAAGTACCAGAACTTGCCGAATCAATTACAGAGGGGACGGTCGCTTCGTGGTTGAAACAACCGGGCGATCACGTAGAAAAAGGGGAAGCAATCGTTGAACTGGAAACGGACAAAGTAAACATCGAAGTACCGTCAGACGAAGCGGGAACATTATCAGAAGTGATGGCAGCAGAAGGGGATACGGTACGTGTCGGGGAAACAATCGCCATCATCACGGTTGGTGGAGAAGCGGAAGCGCCGAAACAAGCAGAAGCGCCAAAAGCAGAACCGAAACAAGAAGAAGCGAAGCAACCTGAAAAAGAACAACCGGTCGCAGTCGCAGCAACTGAAAAAACATCAGCGGCTGATCGTCCGATCGCTTCTCCAGCGGCTCGGAAATTGGCACGGGAAAAAGGAATCGATCTCGCGCAAGTGGCGACACAAGACCCACTCGGTCGGATTCGTGTTCAAGATGTCGCGACGTTCGAAGTTTCACCTCGTGAGCAAGCACCTGTAAAGGAAAAACAAGCAGCACCGGCACCGAAAGCACCAGCACAAGCAGCTCCAGGTAAACCGGAAGAGCGGATTAAAATGTCACGTCGTCGTAAGACGATTGCCAACCGTCTCGTCGAAGTGCAACAGACGGCAGCGATGTTGACGACATTCAACGAAATCGATATGTCGGCCGTGATGGCATTACGGAAACGACGCCAAGAAAAATTCGTGAAAGACAACGATGTCAAACTTGGTTTCATGTCCTTCTTTACGAAAGCAGCCGTCGCAGCACTGAAAAAAATGCCGTACTTGAATGCTGAAATCCAAGGCGACGAAATCGTCCTTAAGAAATTCTATGATATCGGCATCGCCGTGTCTGCTCCAGACGGACTCGTCGTTCCGGTCGTCCGTGACGCGGACAAAAAGAACTTTGGTGAGATTGAAAAAGATATCATCAGTTTGGCTGTTAAAGCACGCGACAATAAATTAGGTCTGTCTGACCTAACGGGTGGGACGTTTACGATCACGAATGGTGGGACATTCGGTTCATTGATGTCGACACCTATCTTGAATGGTCCTCAAGTTGCGATTCTCGGGATGCATGCAATCAACTTACGCCCCGTCGCAATCGATGCAGAACGGATGGCAAACCGCCCGATGATGTATGTCGCACTTTCATACGATCACCGGATTGTGGATGGAAAAGAAGCCGTGACGTTCTTGAAACACATCAAAGATTTACTTGAAGATCCAGAATCATTGATTTTTGAAGCGTAAACCTTAAAAATAACAGGCATTCTCCTAGGGAATAGGGGAATGCCTGTTTTTTAGACTAAATCATGTCATCCGAAGAAAGATTCATTCTTCCCGTACTGCCCTCAGACACGAGGAGCAGGGTCGGCACGGTTCGAACATTTCATAGCTCGCCGCTCAGTTCAACTAGGATTTTAGCTTGAGACTTGTCATTGCTTAAGGTCTCGAACCCTTTTTCGACAATCTCTTCTAATTGAATCTGATCCGTCACTATACCTTGTGGTTTAAGTTGACCTGTCCCCATCAAATCGACGGTTTGTTGGAAAGTAGTTGGGGAGTAAGCGATGGTTGAAGTGATTTTAACGCCACTTCCGGTCAGTTGCATCGGATTCCATTCGATAGGACCTGCAAAAATCGAGACGATCACCATAGTGCCTCTCGCTTTTGTCGCATCAATCGCCTGTTTGAAAGTGGGACCAACTCCTGCTACTTCAAAAGTAATAGCGACACCCTCTTTTTCTAAGCCCTTAATCGCTTCGATTGCATCTACTTCACCTGGATTAATTGTATCTGTTGCCCCCATCTCTTTCGCTTTTTCTAGACGAGTTTCTGAAAGGTCAAGAGCAATGATTCTGCTTGCTCCAGCAGCTTTTGCAGCTACGATCGTTACTAAACCAATCGGACCAGCTCCAAATACTGCAACTGTATCACCAAATTGTAAACCAGATTCTTTCACAGCTTGCACGGCAACGGCCATCGGTTCTACTAAAGCGCCATCTTGAAGGGATAACGATTTAGGCAAGATATACACGTTATCTTGTGGGACGTTCGCAAACCGAGTAAATCCGCCATTTCCATGTAATCCAATAAAACTGAACCCATCATATATATCTACATCTTCATGTTTGTTGCCGTGTGTCAAAGTCGGATTAATCGCAACACGGTCACCTGGATTGATTCCAGAGACTTTTGCGCCGACTTTTTCGACTACTCCAGCGAACTCATGTCCCATGGTTAATGGAGTCTTCTGACCCGTCAACATATCTTCTGTTTGACTAGGCATGAAAACGGGACCCTCTTCATACTCATGCAAGTCACTTCCGCAAATCCCAGCCCATGCGACCCTTACTTGAACTTCGTTGTCTTTCATTTCTGCTAATTCAACTTCTTCTACTCGTAAGTCTTTTCGCCCGTACCATACTGCTGCTTTCATACTGGAGCCCTCCTTGAGTGATGTTGAAGTTACAGGGAATAATTCCCTATTCAAAGTGTACCATACAAGAAGAGCACGATTAGAAGTGCGCTTAATAATTGACAGAGATATTGTTTTTTAGTATTACATCGTTGTCATCGTTTCTAAAAGCTTCTTCATCCGCACTACATGTTTCCTTCACAGTCACAGCGTAAGATTCAGTCTGTAAGTTACTTTTAAGGGGGAAATACAACATGATGAAACAGATTGGCGTTACCGTACTTACAGGAGCACTCGTTGCAACAAGTTTTGGAAGCATCGATGCTTCGGCACATCAACAGAAACACGGGTTACTCGATCCGGATCGAGTCGTCAATATCGCCCACCGCGGTGCTTCTGGTTATGCACCAGAACATACGATGATGGCGTATCAATTAAGTCATAAAAAATTAAAAGCTGACTACATCGAAATCGATTTACAGATGACGAAAGATGGTAAGCTGATTGCGATGCACGATGAGACGGTCGACCGGACGACAAACGGAACAGGTGCCGTCAAAGACAAGACATTAGCAGAAATCAAGCGACTTGATGCAGGAAGCTGGTTTAATACGGCGAATCCTGAATACGCGAAGGCTGAATATAAGGGACTTCAAGTCCCGACACTCGATGAGATTTTTGATACGTATGGCAAACATGCGAACTATTATATTGAAACAAAATCACCTGAAGTTTACCCGGGCATGGAAGAAAAATTACTGAAAACGTTACAACGTCATGGTCTATCAAGCGATCGCGTCAAACCGGGGCAAGTCATGATTCAATCATTCAGTCAAGAAAGTTTGTTGAAAGTCAAACAGCTGGATGCACGTCTTCCGCTCGTTCAATTGATGGACGCGGCGACGGTCAAAGCGATGACGCCTGAGGCACTCGACGAGCTACAGACGTACGCAGTCGGACTCGGACCGTCCTTTAAAGGATTGACGCGGGAAAATACAGCGATGATTCGGGAACGCGGGTTGTTGCTCCACCCCTATACAGTCAACGAAAAAGTCGACATGGAGCGGATGCTTGATTACGGGGTGACGGGTGTCTTTACGAACTATGCCGATCGATTTAATGAAGTGTTGCACGCTCTGAATAAAAAAAATAAATGAATACAAGAAAAATCAGTTGTCTCCCATTATGGAAGGAGGTAGCTGATTTTTTTTATCATTCATAAAAAAACGATCCAAGAGCGATGTGCTTACGTATGCTTGTATGAAAAAACGGTTTATTCGCCGAAACGCGTGAGATGGAAAAATTTAAATCGGACATTTGATTTTCAGATTCTATCTAAAAAATAGTACGCTAGGCATAGAAAATTCGGATGAATTAAAATTGTTTTAAGACGCTTGAGAAAGGACGGGTTGGATGCGCATCACACAATATACGGATTATGGATTACGGGTCCTGATCTATCTCGGTGTTCATCGAGATAAAATTACGCCGATGCCGATGATCGCGAGCCATTATGGAATTTCAGCGAATCATTTGATGAAAGTCACGCAACAGTTGACGAAACTCGGTTACGTGGAATCGACGCGTGGACGGACAGGTGGATTACGATTGATAAAGGATCCAGCAAACATCAATATCGGACAAGTTGTCCGTGAGATGGAACCGATGGAAATCGTTGAATGTTTTTCTGAAGAAGGCCGGTGCATCATTGAGCCGAATTGTCACTTAAAAGGGATTCTTGGACGCGCTTTGCGTGCGTTTCTTAAAGAACTCGAACAACACACACTAGCAGAGCTCGTTGAAAATAAAGAGGAGTTAACCTTTTTATTTGCATCAGAAACGACATCAATTCAATCGTAAACACGTGACGACGTTCACGAAAAAGGACATCATCTCCCGTAAAAAATCGGAGGATGATGTCCTTTTTGCGTTGAATTAACGAGAATTAGTTGTCTCGGTTGATGCGTTTTTTCGGCATGACATGTTCTTTGTTTTTCGAGAGGTCGTCTTGAACGGATCCTTTCCATAAGGGAACGTCACTGTAGTAGGCAGCACGGGCGATTAAATGACTTCCGATTGGTGCTGTCGTCAGAACGAACAGGATACCTAAAAATGTTCGTGATGAAAAGAGTCCTTCTTCTGTCACGAAGAAAATGATGACGCTGATTAGAATACTCATGACGCCGAGTGTGGCGCTCTTAGAGGCTGCGTGTGCGCGTGTATAGATATCGGGTAGACGAATCAGCCCGAGAGCCGCGACGATGCTGAAAAAGGCTCCAATTAAAGCAAAGGCGACTACGAAGATTTCATTTATTGCGATCACGTTCGATGATCTCTCCTTTCTCAATGAATTTCGAGAAGGCGACAGTCCCGATGAAAGCTAAAATACCGATTAACAAGATGACTTCTAAATAGTCACTTGTCCGTAAGAGAACGGATACTAAACCGACGATGGAGATTAAACTGATGCCGATTGAATCAAGTGCGATGACGCGATCAGCAATCGAGGGTCCTTTGATGACGCGGTAAAACAAACCGAGCATGGAAATGAAGACGCCTCCGAGTGCGATATAGATCAGCATTTCGAACATTATCGACTCACCTCCAGAATCGCTTTTTCAAAACTATTCCGGATGGCAGCGACAGCTTCATCCGCTTCTGGCATATGAAGCGCGTGGATATACAGTGTTTTATTATCATCTGAGATATCGACGACGAGTGTTCCGGGTGTCAACGTAATCAACATAGAAAGTAACGTAATTTCCCAGTTTTTCTTTAACGTCGTCTCGTACGCAAAGATACCGGGCTGAATATCGAGTCGCGGTTTTAAGATGACGGCCAGAACTTCGATATTCGCGACGACCAATTCATAAAGAAACCGAATCGAGAGGCGAACTAGAGCGATGACCGGACCGAGGTAAAACCGGCTACTGAAACCGCGACGCATCGCGAACATCGCAATCAACCCGAGTAGATAACCGACGATGAATGACGAAGTCGTGAAGGAGTTCGAGAGAAACATCCATAAGATGGCTAAAAAAGCATTGAGCATTAATTGAAATGGCATCGATTAGCCCTCCTTCAGTACAGCTTGAATATAGAGTGATGGATCGACGAGCGGATCAACGGCTTGGGTGATGAACGGACGAACGGCTTCTGCCCCGATCCCATACGCGACGGTAATCATTACTAAAAGAATTGATGGAGCGAGCAATTGTTTGACGAGATGACGTCGTGAACCCGTATACGTCTTCGGTGTACCCCAAAATCCGCGAATGAAGATTTGCATGACGGAATAGAGGACAAGCAAACTTGACGCAAGGACGATGAACGGTCCGACGAGATCACCCGCTTCAATCCCGCCACGGACGATCAATAGTTTACCGATGAACCCGCTGAACGGCGGGATACCAGCCAAGGACAAGGCAGCGATGAAATACGTCCAACCGAGCAACGGATAGGCTTTAATCATCCCGCCCATGCTTTTGAGACGGCTCGAGCCCGCAATTCCGACCATGATACCGACGAGCAAGAAGAGAGCTGCTTTGATTAACATATCATGTAACAGGTAGAAGACGGCTCCTTCGAGCGACTGACGAGTCATGACGGAAACGCCGTAAAGGATGACGCCGACGGCAACGATGATGTTGTAGATTAAGATTTGTTTCGCATCTTTTGTCGCGAGGGCGCCGATGACACCGATGATGATTGTCGCCAGTGCCAATCCACCAAGAAGCGAGTGGATGATTCCGATTTCGTTCGAAAAGAACAAACTATACGTCCGCAAGATGCCGTAGACGCCGACTTTCGTCAAGAGAGCGCCGAACAAGGCGAGGACGGGTGTCGGTGGCACTTGGTACGAGCCAGGTAACCAAAAATAAAGCGGGAAAATCGCTCCTTTTAAGCCGAAGACGACTAAAAATAAAATCGCGATGACACTCAAGATTCCGGGCTGATTGATTTCAGAAATCTTTTGCGAGATATCTGCCATATTGAGCGTGCCGATGATGCCGTATAAAAAAGCGACCGTCATGACGAACAAAGCAGATGAAATGACATTGACCAACAGATACTTCAACGACTCGCGTAACTGCGCTGGTTTACCACCGAGCACGATCAAGACATACGATGAAATCAAGAAGACTTCAAAGAAGACGAACATGTTAAAAATATCACCGGTCGTAAAGGCGCCATTGACACCGACGAGCAAAAACTGAACGGCGATGTAGTAATAAAAACGTTGATGCTGCTCCGACAGATACGTCATCGAATACCAAATGACGAAGAAAACGAGCACGCTCGTCGTCAAAACGAGTAAGGCGGATAACATATCTGAAACGAGTGTGATGCCGAACGGTGCCGGCCAACTGCCGAGTGTGACCGTCAAAATCCCGTTTGCCTTGACTTGAGAGACGAGGTAAAGCGAGACACCAATCGTCAACAGCGTCGACAAGAAGGATACGATACGTTGCATCCACAGACGTTTCGTGAAAAACATCAACAAGACACCAGTCAGCAGTGGAATTAAAATCGGTAATAGCGGTAAATTAATCATTCGTATCGGTTCCTTTCATTTCCTCGATATTATCGGTCCCAAGCTCTTGATACGCTCGGTAGGCAAGAACGAGGAAAAATGCTGTTACCCCGAAACTAATGACGATTGCGGTCAAGACAAGCGCTTGCGGGAGTGGGTCGGTATATTTCGTCACTCCGTCTTCAAGGACAGGCGCAGCACCAGTCTTCAGTCCACCCATCGTCATGACGATTAAGTGGGCAGCGTGACTGAGTAAGCCGGTTCCGATGATGATGCGTAAAATACTTTTTGAAAGAATGAGATAGACGGCACACATCGTCAAGATGCCTGCAGCTATCGCCATGATAATCTCCATCTGTTAATCACTCTCCCCAATCGTTTGAATGATCGTCATCGTGACGCCGACGACGACGAAGTAGACACCTAGGTCAAATAACATGGCCGTATGCAAAGACGTTTTTCCGAACAATGGTAAATCAAAGTACCCATGGGCGTGGGTGAAGAACGGTACATTAAACAGTAAGGCACCGGACGCCGTCAAAACAGCGATCAACATCCCGACGGCTGTCACCATCTTGTAGTCGAACGGCAGGATTTGCCGAAGCGTCTTGATGTCGAAGGCAAGCAAAATCAACACGAGAGCAGACGCAGTGACTAGTCCACCGATGAATCCGCCACCTGGCGTATAATGTCCAGCGAAAAACAAGTAGACGGCAAACAAGAAAATAATGAAGGTGATGAACGTCGTCGCCGACTCTAGAATGACGTCATTCGTATTCTTTTTCATTGGTTTTTTCATTTGTCGATGCCTCCTGTCTTTCTGAAGTGAATCATCGCGTAGATGCCAAGACCAGCAATGGCAAGCACGCTGATTTCGAACAGTGTATCAAAACCACGGAAATCAACGAGGATGACATTGACCATGTTTCCGCCAGCTGCCAATTCATACACGTTATCAATATAGTATTTAGCAATTGAGGCAAACGAGCGTTGACTGAGCGATGACAGGGCGACGAGCGTCACGCTGAGACCGACCAATGCTGAAATCGCAGCATTTCCAAGTTTAAATTTAATTCGTTCTTCTTTACGACTGATTTCCGGCATGTGGTAGAACACTAGCAGGAACAGTGCGACAGAAACTGTCTCGATGACGAGTTGCGTCAAAGCGAGATCGGGCGCACGGAACAAGACGAAGAACAAAGCGACCGAATAACCGGCAACACCAAGCAAAATGATTGATGTCAAACGCGACCGAGCGAACGTGATCGAGAGCGCACTGCTGACGAGGACGAGTACTAAGATGATTTCGTAAGCGGAAATCGAGCTTAGGGGATCGACGTCGAAGGCAAAGGCATCGAAGAAAAACAGGCTCGATAATACGAGGAGGACAATGAATCCGAAAATATAAACGAGATAAGACCGCATATATCCGGTCATGACCGCATCGTGAATCGCCGTCGAAACTTTTTCCCCGCGGCGTAACAAGCCATCATATTGATGGTTCAGCGAGAAACTTTTCGGCATCCGATTATAGAGTGACTGCCATTTCGGGAAAGTCTTGAACAAGATGAACCCGACCGTAATGATGATGACGGTGAAGAGAAGTTCAAGATTCAATCCGTGCCAAAGCTTAATGTGGACATCAATTTCACCACCAGCAGCTAGGACTTGCGGTAAGATCGCTTCGGCTGCCGGACGGATGATCGTTTCCGACAACATATTCGGGAAAAGACCGATCAAGATGACGAGTGAAGCCAAAATGATAGGTGAGATCAGCATCCCGATTGGTGCTTCGTGTGGTTTTTTTGGTAACTGATCATGCTGTTTTGGTCCAAGGAACGTCCGGTAGACGATCAGTAAACTGTAAACAAACGTAAAGATACTTCCGACGACGGCGAAAAGTGGGAATAAGAAGCCGAACGTTTCGAGATGGAATAAGCCGGATTCAGATACTTCGTTGACTCCAGTCAAGAACATCTCTTTACTCAGGAAACCGTTGAATGGTGGGACACCTGCCATCGACAATGTTCCAATCATCGCAATTGTAAACGTGACCGGCATCAATTGTGATAGACCACCGAGCTTACGTAAATCGCGTGTTCCGGTTTCGTGGTCAACGATTCCCGCCATCATGAACAAGCTTCCTTTAAAGGTCGCGTGATTAATCAAGTGGAAGACGGCCGCGACGGTCGCGATCGTATATAAACTGTCAGGCAATGCCTCGACCTGCAAAGCAGCAGCTCCTAAACCGAGGAGCGACATGATGAGACCGAGCTGAGAAATCGTCGAGTACGCTAAGATTGCTTTTAAATCGACTTGTTTGACAGCGTTGAGAGATCCCCAGAATAGCGTGAACATTCCGACGCCAGAGACAAGATAGAACCAAAGTGGCGTCTCGGCAAAGATCGGACTCATCCGAGCGACGAGATAGAGACCGGCTTTGACCATTGTTGCCGAGTGGAGGTAAGCACTGACCGGTGTCGGCGCTTCCATCGCATCCGGTAACCAAATATGAAACGGGAATTGAGCCGATTTCGTAAAGGCTGCCAATAAAAAGAGGACGAGTGCAACAAGAAACATCGGATCATTACTGTACGTACCGAGTGTACTGAATGACTCCCGGATACTAAAGGAGCCGGATAGTAACGAAAGAATCGAGATCCCACCGAGCATTGAAAGTCCACCAAAGACGGTGATCAACATTGATTTTTGAGCACCGTAGCGGGAACGTTCCCGTTCATACCAATACCCGATCAACAGGAATGAAGAAATCGAAGTCATCTCCCAGAACATGTACATGACAATCATGTTGTCAGAGAGGACGATTCCGAGCATCGCCGTCATGAAAAGAAGCAAGTAGACATAAAAATTATGCAGCGCCTCTTTTTTTGCGTCGAGATAATAGACGGAATAGAGAACGACGAGCGTCCCGATTCCTGTGATCAACAGGGCGAACAATAGTCCGAGACCATCGATGTAAGCGACGAAGTTGATTCCGAGTGACGGGATCCACTGCATCGACTGCGTGACAGTCTCCCCAGCCATCGTCTGACTGATGTATTGACTAAAGTAAAGAACGAGCGAAAGAGGGACGAGCAAGACGAACCATCCCGTATGCACGGAGCGAAACTGTTTGTACAAGAATGGGATGAAGATACTAGCAAGTAATGGCAACAAGATGGCCAAATGAAGCAATGACACAAGATTCCCTCCTTTGAAATGAACCGAATAAATGAAAGAAGGACTTCGTACGCAAGCGTTTGTTCTGCTTGGGACTTGTCCTCTCAGCCATATTCATTCGATTTTATGATTGAGCACCTGTTAAAAGTATAGCGTACATTTGCCGTCTCTGCATGACTAGAACCCTCATGAAGCAAAGGAGACCAGTGTTTTTAGATTAAATTATTAAATATGTAGAAACACGGGTGAAAAGGATTGAAAAAAATTTTTAGCCTTGGTTAGAAAGTGATTAATCTGCAATCATTGAGGGAACATTATTCAAGTAAGATCATTTACTATGGAAAGCAGGGGGAACCAAATCATGAATACTACATTAAAGCGCAGTCTGTTTGTAGGTAGCTTAGCCGCAGTGTCTGTTTTCGGAATCAAGCAATATAAACGTTCATGCGCGAAACAAAATCAAAGCATCAGTGATTCAGCTGAGCTCGATCGTCGTCCGAGTGTCGATCAAGGTCAAGATGAATCGGAAGTTGGCTTAACACAACTCGATTCCATCCAAAAAGCAGAGTGGCAAGCGAATGGTTTCCCGCAAACACATGCGGAACGTGAGCGTCTAGAAAACGAAGAAGTGTAAAAAAACAGCGCGTCCTGTAATGGGAGGCGCTGTTGACATGTATTAGAAAACCACTTAAGCACTCGTACTTTCGAGGGCTCGAATTCGTTCGCTATGGGCAGTATAGGATGAAAGATGTTCGAACTGATGTAACGTCAGTGTCGTCATCCGGCGTTGACCGGTGCTTGATTCGAGGAGTAAATACGCCTCGTTTTGATCTTCACCACCACCGTCGAAACGGATGTGGGCAGTAATTAGGCGACCATCGTTCGTCTGCATATAAATATCGTAACCACCAAAGTCGACCCGATTAAAGCGAGTAGCCTCGTTGACGATGTGTTTAAAAGTTTCAATGACTGCATATGACATGATTATTCCTCCTTCTTCTCTTACAAAACTAACGGGCTATTCCAAAGATTAACCGTTCCGATTAATAATTTTCCCATTAAATTGAAGAACTAAACATAAAAAAAGAATCTTTTTTTTCAGGCTGTAGACAAAGTGCCGTCGGGAGATCAAGCGTCTTTTTTCGTTGCTTTCCTCGGGCGAGGCGCAAGCCGTTGCTCCTTGATCCTAACGGACAAGAAGCAGGGTCTTGCCTGCCTCTAAAAGTGCGTTAAAAACGTACTTTTCCCCGCAGGAGTCAACGAAACGTGACGCTTTTTAGGTAACGCTATGACGGAAATCCAGTCATGCAGACGGTTTAGGGCGCAATCCGTCTCGAATCGCTTTTAAAGCGAAAAGCAATCGGTCGCGACCCTGCAGCTTTGCTGTAGCGGCGCGGAAGATTGCCGCTTTGAAGACGAGGCGAGACAGGGAAGCGCGACCGGATTGTCTCTCGTTATCGCATGTTGACGCTTCATAAGAGTTTGTCTACACGCTGAAAAAAAGAATCTTTTTTTTGCTTGTCATGAAACGCGTTTCATAATGTATTTTGTAAATAAGGTAGCGCGTAATTGGAAGCATAGTTAAACCAAGCGTCAGCTAAAAAAAGGAAAAAGCAGCCAAAAGGCTGCTTTTTTATCGTTTAAAGTTCAACGTTATGATAGACCTGTTGCACATCTTCTAAATCTTCGAGTGCATCGACCATTTTTTCGAATTGCTGAACATCTTCTTCAGATAAAACGACTTCGTTTTGAGCGAGCATAACGAGTTCGGCAACTGAAAATTCCGTCACACCGGCATTTTTTAATGTTTCCTGGACCGTGTGGAACTGATCGGGTTCAGCATAGATGATAACGGCTTCCTCTTCTTCTAGGATGTCACGGACGTCGATATCCGCTTCCATCATCAATTCAAGAACATCATCCGCCGATTTTCCTTCAAAAGCAAAAATGGCAGTCGCGTCAAACATATAGGCAACGGAACCACTGACACCCATGTTGCCTCCATTTTTCCCAAAGGCAGCCCGCACGTCTGAGGCCGTCCGGTTGACGTTGTTCGTTAATGTCTCGACGATGACCATCGAGCCGCTTGGTCCGAATCCTTCATAACGGAGAACATCGAAGTTCTCTTCCGCGCCGCCTTTTGCTTTTTCAATCGCCCGATCGACGATTGCCCGTGGCACGTTATACGTCTTCGCACGCTCGAGAACAACTTTAAGTGCTTGGTTTGATTCAGGATCCGGTTCACCTTGTTTCGCAGCGACATAAATTTCACGACCGAATTTCGCATAAATCCGGCTGGTGTTTTTGTCTTTCGATGCCTTTTTTTCTTTAATGTTATTCCATTTACGACCCATCAGAATCCACTCTCTCTTTCACATGACTTCGATTTTAGTTGGAAACCAGACGGCTTCCTCTGCGTTATCAGTATACATCAAAAACAGGCAGATACTGAATCAAAATGGTGAGGGAATAGCTGACTTTTTGCGGAAAACGTTTATAAGGGGTACGAAGTCGGGAACAGGAATTAAATCTACAGCTATTCTGAAGGGGTGACGGATCATTAATAAGCAGGCCGTTTTTCACCGGGCGATGTCGCCATATGTCTACAAGTACGATCAAGAAACAGTCCATATCAGGTTGACGACCGCAAAAGGGGATGTCGACCGTATCCGTCTGATTCATGGCGATCCATACGAATGGGATGCAGAACGAGAAGAGGATCGGGACTGGAACTTTGATCCGGATAAAGAAAAGTTTTGGAAAACGCAACAAACACCGATGATTCGGACAGGTGCTGACGCGACGCACGACTATTGGTTCGTCGCCATAAAACCGAGTCGAAGACGCGTCCGTTATGGATTCGAGTTGTCGACTGCTGAGGAAACGGCAATCTACACGGAACGGGGATGGTACGACGAGATTCCGCTTGACCACCCCGGTTATTATTTTGCCGTTCCGTACATCAATGCAGTTGACGTATTCGATGCACCGGCATGGGTCAAAGAGACGGTCTGGTATCAAATTTTCCCTGATCGGTTTGCGAATGGAGACGTTACGAACGACCGACAAGGAACGGTCCCGTGGGCGTCGGAAGCACCGGCTTACGAGAATCACTTTGGTGGCGATTTTCAAGGTGTGATTGACAACATCGGTTATTTGAAAAACTTGGGGATCAACGGGATTTATTTCTGTCCGGTTTTCGCTGCACCCTCCAATCATAAGTACGACACGCTTGACTATTTGAAACTCGATCCTGCATTCGGGACGGAAGAGAAGTTTCGTGAGATGGTCAAATTGTTACATGCGAGCGGGATTCGCGTATTACTCGACGCCGTCTTTAATCATGTCAGTGTCGACCACCCGACGTTCCAGGATGTCATCAAGCGGGGGGCTGATTCAGAATATGCCGATCGGTTCATGATTGATTCGTTTCCGATCGAGATGGACCCGCCGAACTATGAAGTATTTGCTTTTGAAGCCAACATGCCGAAGTTGAACACGGCGAATGCAGATGTCAAAGCCTATCTGTTGAAAGTCGGGCGATACTGGGTCGAAGAGTTTGGAATTGACGGCTGGCGGCTCGATGTCGCGAGCGAAGTCGATCATGCCTTTTGGCGTGACTTCAGAAAAGAAGTACGTACGGCAAATCCGGAAGCCTATATCGTTGGAGAATGCTGGACGGATTCGCAAGAGTGGTTGTTTGGAGATCAATTTGATGCCGTCATGAACTACGGACTGACGGAAGCGTTCTTGACCTTCTTTGCGACGCGAGAAACGACAGCCTCTGAATTTAGTTATGCCGTCGTCCGGAACTTGAACGGAAACGCGATGAACGTCAACGAGGTGATGTTTAACTTAGTTGGCTCTCACGACACACCACGTGCATTGACACGAGCGGGTGGCGATAAGGAACGGATGCGACTGCTTTTATTATCGCTCTTAACCTTCACGGGAAGTCCTGTCATCTATTATGGTGATGAGATCGGTATGACCGGTGGGCAGGATCCGGCAAACCGGAAATGTATGGAGTGGGATCAAGAAAAACAAGACACAGAACTGCTTAGCTACGTAACGGAATTGATTGCGATTCGAAAAGCCCATCCGGCGCTCGCGAATGAAGCATCGTATGTCTTTGAGCAAATCGATGACGAAAAAAATCAGTTCGTTATCCGGCGCTCCTCACCACATGGGGACTATCTAATCCTCATCAACAATGGGGAGAAAGAAGCGCGGTTCGAATTTTCAGGACGTGCAGTCGACTTACTGGACGGAACGGAGTGGGCTGGTGAAATCAACGTAGGGCCAATCCATGGGACGATCTTACAAATAAAGAATGGATAAGAAAAAGGATTGGCGCAATTTTTGCGCCAATCCTTTTATATTGTCAGCTGAAAAAGCGATGAATCAGTAAACCGCTACGCAGTTTTGGTTCGAACCACGTCGATTTTGGCGGCATGACTTGATTTGCATCCGCGACTTGCATCAAATCCGTCAAGTCGGTCGGATGTAAGTGAAAGGCAACTGCCATCGTCCCGTGATCAACGAGTTGTTCTAGTCCAGCATACCCACGGATGCCACCGACGAATTGAATCCGTGCATCGGTCCGAGGATCTTCAATTCCTAAAAAGGGTGTCAAAAGTTCATGTTGAAGGATAGAGACGTCAAGATTGTCTTTGACAGTCGTCTGTTGCGCCGTGTAATCGAGCGTATACCATTGTTGCTTAAGATACATCTCAAACCGGTGTTTTTGCGTCGTCTCAGCACGACCAACCGTCACGGTGAAGCGTTGACTGATCCGTTCGAGTAATTCGTCGACCGATTGTCCGTAAAGATCTTCGACAGCGCGATGATACCCCATGATCTTTAATTGATCACTTGAGAAGGAGACAGCAAGGAACAGTTGTGCCTCTTCGTTGTCCGGATGTAATTTTGCAACTTTTGATGCCGCTTCTGCCCGGTGATGTCCGTCCGCGATGTACAGTGCGTCATGACGAGCGAACTGACTCCCAATCGTCAGCATGTCAGAGCGATTTGTAATTTTAAAGATTGTATGTTCAATCCCGTCCTCGGTGGTGAACTGATAGAGCGGGACATTTGTACTCTGTTCTGCAACGATTCGATTGAGTTCATCATCCGGTTGATGGGCGAGTAGGATGGGACCGGTATGTGCCTCTAACGCATCGATTTGACGGACGCGATCTCGCTCCTTATCAGGACGCGTAAATTCGTGTTTACGGATGAAGCCGTCGTCGTAATCAGATACGGACACGCAACCGACAAAACCTGTTTGGACATGTTCGCCATCACGGAGACGATAGAGGTAATAGCATTCGTCTTCGTCAAGCTTTAGGATTTGACTATCGCGTGCATCCTTGAAGTGGAGGGCAGCTTGTTGATAAACACGCATGTCGTGCTCATCGATTAGATCAGGTAGCGTCACTTCAGCTTTGTCGATCCGAAGGAAGGATAAAGGGCGACGGCGTACCTCGACCCGTCCTTCAGCCCGGTTGAAGACATCATAAGGTAGCGAAGAGAACGTTTCTGCATATTTGCTTTGTGGTCGTAGTGCCTGGAAAGGTTCGAATGTTGGCATGAGATCACTCCTTTAAAGTAGTCGCGTTTTTAAGATGCCGGGAATCGCATCGAGCTGTGTCAAGGAAATCGTTTCGTCAAGATGGTTATCGATGTCGATGATCGTATAGGCAATCGGCCCTTTGCTACCGTTAATCATGTTCGCGATGTTAATACGCTCCGTCGCGAGGACAGAAGCAATCTGACCGACCATGTTCGGAATATTTTGATGGGCAATCGTCAAGCGACGTTTACCTGAATCGGCGAGTTCAACTGACGGGAAGTTGACGGAATGACGGATGTTGCCGGTCTCAAGAAACGTTTTCAGTTGATCGACGGCCATGATGGCGCAATTTTCCTCCGCTTCAGCCGTCGATGCCCCGATATGCGGCAACGGGATGACGCGCGGTAACGATAAAATGAAGGCATTCGGGAAATCGGTCACGTAGTTCGCGAGGCGACCAGATTTCAGGACGGTTGCGAGTGCAGCTTCATCAATCAACTCACCACGCGAAAAATTAAGTAGCGTCGCACCTTGCTTGACTTTCGACAACAAGCGTTCATCGAGCAGGTGATGTGTTGCATCGACGAGTGGAAGGTGAAGCGTGACATAGTCACTCGTCGCAAGAAGTTCTTCAAGATTCGTCACCCGATGAATTTGATTTGAGACCCGCCATGCGGATTCAATCGACATATGCGGATCGTAACCGGAAACGGTCATCCCTAACTCATGCAGCGTATTAGCAAGATTTGCCCCGATTGCCCCGAGGCCAACGATGCCGATTCGTTTACCTAACAGCTCTGTCCCGACAAATTGCCGCTTGTTGGCTTCGATCCGTTCCGGGATGTCTGGTCCGCGTAAATTATTCGTCCAAAGGATACTCGGTATCAATTTTCGGGCTGTTAAAAAAAGACTGGCGATGACGAGTTCCTTAACGGCATTCGCATTCGCACCGGGCGTCGAAAAGACGGGGATTCCACGATTTGCGAGTTGGTCGAGCGGGATCGTATTGACACCGACGCCAGCACGGGCGACCGCCTTCAAGGAGTCGGCGAACTGCATCCCGTGTAAGTCCTTGCTTCGAACGAGGAAAGCATCTGGTGCCTCTACTTGGCGATGGACGTGGTAATCGTCCGTAAAGCGACTCAGTCCTTTTTCAGACAAATCATTCCACAACTGGATTTGGTACATTTAACGTTCCCCCTGTTCAAATTTACGTAAGACGGATAGTAAAGCTTCGACACCAGCGGTCGGCATCGCGTTATAAAGGCTAGCCCGCATACCGCCGACAGAACGATGTCCTTGTAGGTTCACTAAGCCGTGTCGTTCGGCGTATGCGATAAAGGCATCGTCTAAGGCTTGTTGTCCTGTCGAAAACGGGATGTTCATCAAACTTCGATCTGCGTGAGCGACTTGATTCGAAAACAGGTTGGAGTGGTCGAGCGCATCATAAAGCGAGGCGGCTTGAGCACGGTTGCGTGCCGTGATTGTCTGTAATCCGCCCTCTTGTTTTATCCATTCGAGAACGAGTTTCGTTAAATAAATACTATACGTAGGTGGTGTATTGTAGAGTGAATGGTGTTTCGCATGAACGTCATAACGTAAGTATGAACCGAGAGCAGAAGGTGTCTGCTCGACTAAACTTTTTTTGATGATGACAAGTGTCATACCGGCAGCACCGAGGTTTTTTTGGGCGCCTGCATAGATGACGTCGAACGCGCTGACATCAATCGGTTCTGATAAAATTGATGAAGAAAAATCAGCGACGAGCGGGACGTTGACACGTGGAGCTTCCTGAAAAGTCGTCCCTTCAAGCGTGTTGTTCCATGTCACGTGTAGATAATCGGCATCCGAAGTAAAAGGACCGGCCGGAATCGACCGATAGTGATCGTCTCGGGAAGAGGCGATGATGCGTGTCGATGCATAAGGAGCAGCATCGGCAATCGCCTTTTGCGACCAGCCGCCCGTATCGATGAAGTCGACACGATGAGTCGTCGCAAGGTTCAGTGGCAACATAGAGAATTGGAGCGTTGCGCCACCCTGTAAGAACAAGACATCATAGTCTGACGGCACTTCAAGCAGTTCGCGGACGAGCGACGTTGCATCGTCTAAGATTGCTTCGAATAGGGCGGAGCGATGACTGAGCTCGAGGACAGACTGATGGGACCCTCGATAATTCAATAATTCCGATTGTGCTTTACGTAAGACAGGTTCAGGTAAAACGGCTGGACCTGCGGAAAAGTTAAAAACAGTCATCCAATTCCTTCTTTCTCGTTAATTTTCAGAAAATACATGCAACTTCAGTGTAACGGAATGAAAACGGATTTTCAAATTGCTTTCAGATAGATTTCAAGTACCGAATTCGAATAAACAAAGAGGCTGACTCAAAAGTCGCTCCAAAACCAATTGTAGTGACGGACGGTTCCGGTTTCACACGGCTATACAGAATAAAACGGAAGAGCTCGCACCGTCAGATACAAATAGGCCCGTTTCCCTGTCCATAGTGAGCAGGGAAACGGGCTTTTGTCTCACCCGAGAAAAGTGAGAGAGCCATTCCTTGTTAAGGCCGTTGATCGTCATCGCAGTAAATGAGAGGAGTGAATCCATGTCATTTAATTTTGATCAAGCGACGTCGCTTGCGAAAAATGCCACTTCCAGCCTGTGTCCGTCAGTTGATAAAGGGAGACGATACGAAAACGTCCTACATAAGACGTCGTCCCGTATTGAAACTGGTCTTCTGTCAATGTTTGTACCAAGGCAGTCGTCTCAAAAAGCTCGACAGTCATCGATTCATCTATAGAAGAAACCCATTTTATCAAATCAACGTCAACATAGTGGTCTAAATAAGTTTCTGCGTCGAATTGTCGTCCAAGTCCATCGATGAACGAGAAACTAGGAGTTAAAAGTTCGTTCATCGCTTCTCGGTTTCCAGCCATCAAATGGTCGTGTCTTGCTTGTAAGACATGTTGCAGTTGTTCTTGTGTTGAGAGTTGCATGGAAGTTCTCCTTTCCTTTCTATACGTATGAAGTTTATCATGAATGAAATTAAAAAAAAGACCTTGCATCAGCAAGGTCTTAAAAAAATTAAAGTTTAGTAACGTTAGTTGCTTGTGGTCCGCGTTGGCCTTCTTCAACTTCGAAAGAAACCTCTTGACCTTCGTCAAGTGATTTGAAGCCATCAGTTTGGATAGCTGAGAAGTGAACGAAAACGTCGTCGCCGCTTTCACGTTCGATGAAGCCAAAACCTTTTTCTGCGTTAAACCATTTTACTTTACCTTGTTCCATGTGTGTTGCCTCCTGCGTGTGACTGAGTCACACTGATTATTACTACCGTGATCAATTTCATCGAGTTAAAAGTGTAACCTTCTTATCTCCACCGAACAACAATAATTACTTAATAATATACCATGGATCGATTGAAAAAGAAAGGGGAGATAAAAAAGAATTAAAAAAGAGGATTTGCATCAGCAAATCCTCTAAGGAAATTAAAGTTTAGTAACGTTAGTTGCTTGCGGTCCGCGTTGACCTTCTTCAACTTCGAAAGAAACCTCTTGACCTTCGTCAAGTGATTTGAAGCCATCAGTTTGGATAGCTGAGAAGTGAACGAAAACGTCGTCGCCGCTTTCACGTTCGATAAAGCCAAAACCTTTTTCTGCGTTAAACCATTTTACTGTACCTTGTTCCATGTGTGTTGCCTCCTGCGTGCGACTGAGTCACACTGATTATTACTACCGTGATCAATTTCATCGAGTTAAAGCGTAAACTTTGTATCTCCACCGAACAACAATAATTACTTAATAATAT
Organism: Exiguobacterium sp. H66; assembly: GCF_018618705.1. Classification (NCBI taxonomy): domain Bacteria; kingdom Bacillati; phylum Bacillota; class Bacilli; order Caryophanales; genus Exiguobacterium; species Exiguobacterium sp. H66. The sequence goes on along the minus strand of NZ_JACSMQ010000001.1, from coordinate 111,246 downwards.
ACCATGCTCATCGGAAGAAAGAAAGGGTAATTTCAAAAAAAATAAAAAAAGAGGATTTGCATCAGCAAATCCTCTAAGGAAATTAAAGTTTAGTAACGTTAGTTGCTTGCGGTCCGCGTTGGCCTTCTTCAACTTCGAAAGAAACCTCTTGACCTTCGTCAAGTGATTTGAAGCCATCAGTTTGGATAGCTGAGAAGTGAACGAAAACGTCGTCGCCGCTTTCGCGTTCGATGAAGCCAAAACCTTTTTCTGCGTTAAACCATTTTACTGTACCTTGTTCCATGTGTGTTGCCTCCTGCGTGCGACTGAGTCACACTGTTTATTACTACCGTGATCAATTTCATCGAGTTAAAGCGTAAACTTTGTATCTCCACCGAACAACAATAATTACTTAATAATATAGCATGCCTTCGAAAAAAAAGGAAGGAATAAACAGAAATATCATTAACTTTTGTTAAAAAACTTGAAATGACTTCAGATGTACTTAAATTTTAAAGGGTTCGGCGTCGACCTAACGAATAAAAGTGGCAAGGTCTGTTTGTAGTCAATGGACAGGCTGATGAGGGTGTCGGACGTGCTTAATTGCTGCCATGACATAACCGTGAATGGAAGCATGCCGGCGTGGCTCTGTCCAAACGGCTTTAAAAATATGTGTCAACGTCCGTTGAATCCGTGTTTCATCCGTTGTCACGCGTCTAAGTAGAAGGTAAAGAGAAGTTTCATACCGATCGTAAAGTAACTCGAGGGCATGACTATTTCTTAATTCGATTTGTTCGAATAGTTCTTGGTCTGTCTTCATGCTCTCCTCCTTAATGTCATGTAGTTAAATGATTGTCATTGAATTGTCATCTGTTCTGCTTAGGTTGTTTTCCCCAAGACATAATAATCAAACGTTTTAACTGTTTAATTTCAAGATATTTATAGGGCGTGTTACTTAAAAAGGAGCTGTTTAAGGATGAGTCGTGTTTTTATTAGACCTTATATAGAAGAAGATGCATTAGAATTGCTGGAACTGAACGTACGAAACCGGGGGCACTTTGAATTTTGGATGCCACTTAAGCCGAAAGAAGATCAATATTCACTTGGAGCCCACCAAGAACGGATTCGTCAAACATTACAAAAGATGCAAGATGATCGTTACTATGCGTTTGGTGTTTTCATGAAGGAGAACAATACATTAATCGGCGAAGTATCTGCTTCGTTCATTGAACGGTTTCCGGCTGAAACATGTATGATCGGCTATCAACTTGATCGAAATTACAATGGTCAAGGATTGATGGCTGAAGCGGTCAGTCAAGCAGTTGCACTGCTCTTTGACAAGTATGCATTTCATCGGTTACGAGCGGAAGTGATGCCTGAGAACATTGGATCGATCCGTGTTCTCGAAAAAGTAGGCTTTCGAAGAGAGGGACTTGCTAGGAAAAGTCTATATATAAATGGAAACTGGGAAGACTTCACGATGTTCGCACTATTAAAAGAAGAATTTTTAGAGTGAGCAGAAAATGATTGTTGTCGATGTCGACGTATTATAGTGCATGGTGCAAAAAACTAAAACGCCATTACTTTTTAGTCTTTTGTCGTCGCGATCATCCGCGGGTACAATCGAATAAAGTGAACCTTCTGTGTATGCAGTCATTCGCACATTATATGAAGAAACTGGATTATTCATTCGACTAACACGCCTGATTGGCTGTTTTAATGGTGAATCGCTTGAATGGACGTACTTTCATCTTGAAGAACGACTATCATTCGCCAGACTGTGGACAACGAGCAGGGTCTTGCCTGCCTCTGAACGTGCGTTAAAAACGCACTTTGCCCCGTAGGAGTCAACGAAACATGACGCTTTTCAGGTAATACCGTGACAGAAATCCAGTCATGCAGACAGTTTAGAGCGCAATCCGTCTCAAACCGCTTTAGACCGCGAAAAGCAATCGGTTGCCGCTTTGAAGACGAGGCGAGACAGGGAAGCGCGAACGGATTGCCTCTCGTTATAGCCTGTTCACGCTTCATAAGAGTTTGTCTACACGCTCATTCGCACTGCATGATCTAAAATCGATTTTCATCCGAAAGTCAAAATTAAGATATTTTGACTGTTGAAAAGACTGATTAGAGCAATTGAAGCATAAAAATGAGTGGAAAAACGAACGATAAATCATTTTTAAGATAAAAATATTTGTTTTTAGGTGATAAATTACTCTAAATCCTTTGACATGACATTCTGCATTCGATATAGTGTTCAAGTACGAACGATTATAAACAATAGTTTAAAAAATATTCGTTATTTGGAGTGTTGAAAATGGATGTAGTATTTGATTATGAAGATATTCAATTGATTCCCGCAAAGTCAATCGTTGGCAGTCGATCTGAGTGTGATACGACGGTCGAGTTTGGTGGAAGACGATTCAAACTACCGGTCGTCCCGGCGAACATGCAAACCATCATCGATGAATCGATTGCGACGTACTTAGCCGAAAATGGTTACTTCTATATTATGCATCGCTTTGAACCAGAAAAACGACGGATGTTCGTTGAGACGATGCAAGCGAAAAACTTAATCGCGTCGATTAGTGTCGGCGTCAAGATCGAAGAGTACGCGTTCATCGAAGAACTCGCACAGGCAGGGCTCGTACCGGAGTATATTACGATTGACATCGCGCATGGTCATTCAGACGCAGTCATTCAAATGATTCAGCACATTAAACGATTTTTACCGAACAGTTTCGTCATCGCTGGAAATGTCGGAACGCCGGAAGCTGTCCGTGAACTTGAGAATGCAGGTGCGGATGCGACGAAAGTCGGAATCGGACCCGGGAAAGTCTGCATCACGAAGATTAAAACAGGATTCGGCACAGGCGGTTGGCAACTGGCAGCACTTCGCTGGTGCGCTAAAGCTGCGAGCAAGCCGATCATCGCGGATGGAGGAATTCGGACACACGGTGATATTGCGAAATCCGTCCGTTTTGGTGCGACGATGGTCATGATCGGTTCATTGTTTGCCGGGCATGAAGAATCGCCTGGTGAGACGCATGAAGTCGATGGTGTCCGCGTCAAAGAATACTTTGGTTCGGCATCAGAGTTCCAAAAAGGTGAAAAAAAGAACGTTGAGGGGAAAAAGATGTTTGTTGAGCATAAAGGGAGCTTAGCCGATACATTGACGGAGATGGAGCAAGATTTGCAATCGTCGATCTCGTACGCCGGAGGAAATAAACTGCAAGCGATTCGGACGGTCGACTATGTCGTCGTCAAGAACTCAATCTTTAATGGGGATAAAGTATTTTAAGGCAATTAAAAGTAGAAAAAGCAGACGGTCTCGACGACGTCTGCTTTTTTTGCATACTTCCTATAAAACTAGGGTAATAGTTAAATGGTTATTTTTTCAGAAAATTCCATCAAAAGGGGTGTCATAGCATATGAACACAGAAACGACAACGTACTTAATCGAAAAGTTTACGCGAGTTCGTGATAAGACAATTGAATTGATTGATCTACTTGAACCGGAAGATTTCGTAATCCAAGCAAGTGCTGATGTAAGTCCGGCGAAATGGCATATCGCGCATACGACATGGTTTTTCGAACGGATGATTTTACAGGAATACGATGCAGCGTATCAAGTGTTTAATCCACAGTTCAATTATCTGTTCAATTCGTATTACAACTCAATCGGTCCGTATCAACCGCGCCATCAACGAGGTGTCTTGTCGCGGCCGACTGTAAGTGAAATCATCGCCTACCGCTCGTACGTCGATGCGGCAATCGATACATTCTTGAGACAAGATCGCGACGCGGCGAGTCAAAATAAAATTGAAGGTTTGATTGAGATGGGGTTACAACATGAACAGCAACATCAGGAACTTATTTTGATGGATATGAAATTTAACTTGTTCGTCAATCCCTTGTTACCGGCCTATCAAAATAAAGCGGTCGTGCCGACTGCTGAAACCAATGTCAGTCCTACTTACAAAACATTCGATGGAGGATTGATTGAAATCGGTCATGATGGGACCGGCTTTGCGTTTGACAACGAAAGTCCTGTCCATAAAGTATGGTTGAATCCATTTGAACTGGCAACTGCGCCCGTGACGAACGGGGAATACTTAGCTTTCATCGAAGCTGGAGGTTATGAGACGTCTGAATATTGGCTTTCTGACGGGTACCAAGTCATCAAGCAACTCGGCTGGAAAGCACCGCTCTACTGGATGAAAGATGAGTCGGGGGACTGGTCTGTCTTCACATTAAATGGTGTCGAACCACTCGCACTCGACGAACCGGTTTGTCACGTCAGTTTTTATGAGGCGGATGCTTATAGTCGCTGGAAAGGAAAACGTCTCCCGACGGAAGCGGAGTGGGAGCATGCGGCAAAAACGGTCGCAAGACAAGGGAACATGATGGGACGAGGAACGTATCATCCGGCATCGGTTGTACTGGCCGACCACGAATTGACAGGAATGTTTGGTGACGTTTGGGAATGGACGGCCAGTGCCTATTCATCATACCCGGGCAGTCGACCGCTTGAAGGAGCACTAGGTGAATACAATGCAAAGTTCATGTCTAACCAGATGGTGTTACGGGGTGGCGCGTGTGTGACGCCGGACGATCACATCCGTGAGACGTACCGTAATTTCTTCCCGCCGGATAAACGGTGGCAATTCAGTGGGTTCCGTTTGGCAGGTGACCTGTAAGATGAGTCAGCAGGTAAAAAGCTTTGATTTATATACGACGCAGCAAAATATGTTAGAAGAAGTCATAGCTGGTTTATCGAAACCGGCTAAAACGCTTCACGCCAAGTATTTTTACGATCAAACGGGGTCGGAACTGTTCGAGCAGATTACGCAACAACCGGAATATTATCCGACGCGCACTGAACTCGAGATTTTGACGACGCACCAAACGACGATTGCAGATAAAATTGGTCCTGTCCATACATTGATTGAGTATGGGAGTGGCAGTAGTCGGAAAATCAAAAGTCTGCTCAGTTCGCTGCACGGGTTGGAAGAATATGTCCCAATCGATATCTCGAAGGACTATTTACTACAGTCGGCGGCGGAGTTGTCAAAAGATTATCCGAATCTCTCGATTAAAGCAGTTTGTGGCGACTATTCGACACCGATCACACTACCGGTTGACCGCGCACTGAAAAAAGTTATCTTCTTCCCGGGATCGACGATTGGTAACTTTGATCCGGCGGAGGCGATGGAGTTCTTGCGCCATTCATCTCATTTACTCGAAGTGGGAGACGGCTTTTTAATCGGTGTCGATACAAAAAAAAATCCGGACATTCTTCATCGGGCGTATAACGACATGGCCGGCGTCACGGAAGCGTTCAACTTAAACATCCTGACCCACATCAATCGTGTATTAGATGGAACATTTGATCAAACAAGGTTTGAGCATGTAGCATTTTATAATGAGGCGCAAGGTCGAATCGAGATGCACATCCGCAGTCGGATTGACCAGATCGTACAAATCAACGGTCAGCCGTTTACGTTCCAGGAAGGTGAAACGATTCATACAGAAAATTCGTACAAATATAGCATCGAAGAATTTCAGCAGTTGGCAGGTAAAAGTGGCTTTCGGGCCGTCACTTACTGGACGGACGCCAATCATCACTTCAGCGTCCATTACCTTGAGAAGACGAACGGCTAACGCGATCATGACGATGGAAGAAGGGCTGACACACCGCTAACTGATGACAAAATAGAAGGGATTACCATCTTAAAGTTGATGGGCAATCCCTTCTATTTGCGTGTAGATAAAGTTGCATTGGATTTTCCGCTTGAAACTGTTTAACCGAAAAGACGCGGCATGCAGAACTATCAGGCGAAATCTCAGCTGACGCGACTTCCGTCCGGAATTGGATGTTCCGGACATACGAGGACGGGCATCAGTCGATCGAGCGGACCGAGTTCAAGGATACGACCTGTGAAACCGGCACGTACGCCCTCGACGTTCAGGATCGCGATGGCTTGTTTCCCTAAAATTTCTTCATAGTCGAACCGGGTTTCGACCCAGTCGAGTAAAAAAGAGTGATCGTGTCCATCGAAGTCGACCGTCACGTTGAGAAGGTGTGTTTCATTCTCGTCACGGATGAGAGAACGAATCGTCCCGACACGGATATCTAACGTGGTAAAGGTTTCGACGGGTACAAATGGTTTAATCGGATCCATGGGTCATCTCCTATCGTCAAACAAATTAGTTGTGATAAGTCGGAACGTAATCACTTAACGGAATCTCGAGCGGTTGATTTAACGCCAGTTCTGCGAGCTCGCGTCCGAGATAAGGGCCGATCGTCAATCCGGATGCACCGAGGCCGTTCGCGATGAAAACGTTCGGGTGAGCATCGAGTGAGGCGATGACCGGTAACGAATTACTCGTGTAGGGACGTAGACCAACCCGCATTTCATGGATGTTCGTTTCTTCGAGTCGTGGTGCGACAGGGAGGGCACGCGTTAAGAGCGCATGCATCCCTTTGACGGTCGGTTGTAAGTTGTAATCAAGTTGTTTTTCATGGGTCGAACCTAAAGCAAGGCGACCATCTTCCGTCGACACGAGATAGAGTCCACGTTGCCCCATGATGACGGGCCAATGTTTCGTTTTCATTTCCTCTAAATCAAGATGAAGGATTTGTCCTTTTTCCGTCCGGATATCGAGTTCGAGCTTGAGCGGACGTAACAATTCATTAATCCAGACCCCAGCCGTCAAAATCACGTGCTTCGCGTAATGCGGTTGTCCATCGATTGAAATACCTTTCACTTGTCCTGTTTCGATGAGTAATTCAGCATCCGCATCAATAACGGTCGCCCCGTAATGGATTGCCGCCCGCTCGAGTGCGCCACGCAAGGCACGACCATCGACGCGAGCCCCGCCGGAGACGAACAACGCGTCTTCGACAGTATCGATCAATGGAAATAGAGATTTGACCTGAGAAGCGTCGAGTCGTTCGATGCGTCCGATGCCTGGGGCTTCCGGGAATCGATTTTCAGCAATCGTATTCATCTTCTCGATTTTTGATGATTCATGTAGCGCGATCGTGCCCACTTTTCGGTACCCGGTCGCGGTTTCGCCAAGCGCTTCCAGTTCTTCGATTAACGTATCGTAATAGTGAGCGCCATTATTTGCTAAGCGGTACCAGGCTTTGTTGCGACGTTGTGTCATCCAGGGGCAGATGATGCCGGCTGCTGCATCGGTTGCGCGTCCGCTTTCTTTTCGGTCAATCAAAAGCACGGTCGCCCCTTGTTTTGATAGGTGATAGGCTGTCGATGCACCGAGAATACCGGCGCCGACGATGATGTGTGTGTACATGTCAATTCAACTCTTTTCTAATGACGGTCTTTCTTTAGTCTAAAGAAAAAAGAGCAAAGCGACAAATCTAAATTCAAATGTGTCATTGAAGTGTGGGGAATGATGGGAAATCGAATCTTTTTTTCGGAATATTTCGTATACTTTACATACGGACGCGTATAATTGCAAAATAGACGATTAGAAACCGTCCAATCAGGAAAGATACCCTTATAGGCATCATGTCCCGACATCAATGGCTTAGCACTCAGTCACTTTTGAAGGAGGGGAAGGCAATGAACATTAGTCAAACCATCGTACGCAAACGCTACACGGACCACACTTTGTTTTATTCCGCCATCCTGATCTGGAAGTTGCTCTTCTTCTTACCCTTATTGATGTTCATGAATAGTGGCTCCGACAATGTGTTCCAACTTTATTTCGTACCGTACTTGACCGTGATCGTTTTGTTTCGGGTCATGACATATTACGCGACGTATAAAGCTTCCTTCATGGAGATGACGGAGATGGGGCTGTCTGTTTTCCTCATCATCGCCGATCTTTATATCATCGCGCTCTTCCAAATCCCGCTTCCATTCGGAATGATCATCATGTTATTGTCGATTCTCCACTTTAGCGCCGCATTTAGCCGTTTTCGTTGGTTTCGGCGCCGTATGTGGTTGAACCGCCATCTTGAAATTCTCAATTACTTGACGGATCATGGTGAAACGCCGATCAAGATCGCTGTCGTCTCGGAAGATGAGATGCTCGTGACAACGAAAAGTGGGAAAGAATTCACATATCGCCAAGTCTATTGGAGTGGCTTTTATTTTGAACGCGGGTGAACGATTAAGGACTGTGTTGCTAATTGGCGCAAGTCCTTTTTTTGATGATGGCTATTTAAGATCGGTTTTGCCATACTAAAGTGAGAAAATAGCAAGGAAGGTGTTCATTGGTGATTCGTGCCCTCATTGTCACACAGGACAATCAAGTTTTTATCGATAGCAATCTCGAGCGACTGGACCGTTCGGACATTAAGTGGTATTTCGTTGATTTCGACCAACCGACAGAACAGGAGAAACAGTTACTCGTTTCCTCGTTTACCTTTCATCCGCTCGCAATAGAAGATTGTTTTCAATACTTACAGCGACCGAAACTCGAATATTATGACGGATACAGCTTTTTTGTATTGCATGCGGTTGAAGAACCTTCGTTAAAAGGGAAAGAAATCAATCTATTTGCGAGTGAACAATACGTCATTTCGTATCATGAGCAGGCGTCACGAGAAGTAGACTTCGTGTTTCGGGCATTTCAAAAATTGACAGGGCATGAAGAACATCTAACGGTCGAAGTTGTCCATAAAATCATGGATAAAATCGTCGACGGGTATTTCCCGATCGTTCATAATCTGGAAGACCGCATTTTTTCACTCGAAGGTCGATATGAACAAGCAGGCAATGACAAACAAATCATGGAAGATATCTTTGACATCCGCTCAGACTTACTTGAACTCGCACGGACGGTCTTACCGATGCGGGATTTACTGTACCGGGTCATCGAATCGAAACGACTGGCGATTCATCCGAACAAACAAGCATTTTTCCGTGACATCTACGACCATTTGCTGAAGTTAAACGACATGATTGAATACAATCGGGCGATGACGTCAGAATTCCGGGAAAACTTCATATCTTTGAACTCCTACCGCATGAATAACATCATGAAGACGTTGACGATCTTTACGACGATTTTCATGCCGTTGACGTTCATCGCCGGCATCTACGGGATGAACTTTCAATATATGCCCGAGCTGACGGTCCGCTATGGTTACTTCATTACGCTTGGCGTGATGGCGCTCGTCGCAATCGGGATGACGGTTTATTTTATCCGAAATCACTGGTTTGAAGAGTAGGCGTGGGAAATCGTCGTTCCTTTCCCACCGGTCACACAAAAAAAACGCCGATGTTTCCGTTTTACACACGGGGACAGCGGCGTTTTCCATTGTATAATCTTCTCATTCATGACGGATACCTGAACAAATCTTAAAGCGTCAGCCCACTGTTTTAGTGAACCGATTGCTCAAATACGTCATGCAGTTTCGCTTGGGCAGCCTTGAATGAGTCCAGTGGATGCGCATCCGTCAAAGTCGAACGTTCCGTCTCAATTTGGCTCAATAATGTCTCTGTCCATTCGGCATAGAGTGTCGCGAAGACCTCGTCGAGATGTTGCTCCGTTAGATGACGAAGGCGCGACTCTTCGCCTTCGAGATAACTAACGGCATCCGGTTTCGTCAACGCGACCAGCGCGTCTTTTAAGTGCTCCTTCTCGTTCCGTTCGAAGAAAGCCTTTGCGTTCCGGAAGTAGCTTTTGACGGAACGGTATTTCGTGTCATCTTGGAACGGACCGCTGAACGTCATCGGAGGTAGCGTTGGCGGATCGAGTGGTGATAGTTGGAACGACGGGTTCAGTTTCGCAGCATACATCGCCTCTTCGTCAAGACGCTTTGCGATGGCACGTTGGATCCAGCTATCGATCCGGAAATGGGTGACACGTAATTCTTGTTCAAAATCATACCGCAAAAATCCGAGTAATTCGATGAGTGCTTGTTGCAAAGCGACTGCTTTCGTCGCGTTCGCAAACCGGACCGGATGATAGGCTTCCTTGAAAAAGTCTGGGAAGCGGTAATAGATGCGTTGGTTGACGTGATGTAACAATTCATGAATCTCAGCAAATAGCTCATGGTGAACGAGTTCGACCCGACCGTTCGAGAAGTGTGCCGTGATTTCTTGTTCGAGCGCATCGAGTTCCGTCAATCGGGCATCTTTTCTGGCGATGTTCCGTTCTGTCTGATCAATCAATTGATTGAGGCGGTGGATTGTCTTGTCCGTCTCTTCCGTCAAGGATTGAAGCGCGAGCCCTTTCAAATCATGGTTCAAGAAGTGATGGAAGGCTTGTTCGAACGAATCGATGCCGGATTGTTCATCAATCCCTTGTTGTTTCTCGGCAAGGGCGTTGAGGCTCGAGACGCCGAACAGACGTGGTGCACGGATGCCGAACCGTTTTAGTTCCGTGCCGACATAGTGTAGGACATCTTGCTGTTCCGCTGTCGAAGTTGCGAGATCAATCGCATTGACGACGAAAAACATTTTGTCGAGCTCGAATGCATCCTTAACCCGGCCGAGTTGAATCAAAAATTCACGATCGGCTCGGGCGAAGGCGTGATTGTAGTAGGTGACGAACAGGATCGCATCCGCATTTTTAATGTATTCAAATGCGACGTCCGTATGCCGGGCATTGATGGAATCGGCACCCGGTGTATCGACGAGCGTGATTCCGAGACGTGTCAACGGGCTGTCGAAATACAGGTCGATTACATCGACGAAACAACTGAGGTGTTCCTGCGCGACATACTCCTCGAATGCCGATTGATCGACGGTCTGTTCTGTACCGATGAAAGGTTCGACCGTCGGATATCCTTTTAGGAACGCGCGTAAGAAAGAGGCATCTTTCAAGTCGCTTGTCGTCCGTTCGCGCAACCATGTGACGACGGCAGTGACTGACGGCATCGTTGCGTCAAACGTTTGCAGGGCTTCGTTCAAGTCGTTGAGAAGGTCAGTCTCCGATTTAAACCGGATCGTTGCGGTCCCGTGGACATGCGTCGCCGTGACCGGTTTAATCCGATTGATGGATGCCGTCGTCGGGTTCGGTGAGACCGGTAGGACACGCTGACCGAGCAAAGCATTACAAAACGAAGATTTGCCGGCGCTGAAAGCACCGAATAAGGCAATCGTAAAGTCGCTTGTCGTCACGCGCGCAAGCTTTTGTTGCAAATACTTCGTAGCGTCCTCGAACCCGCGAACACCGGAGAGAATGGTCTGGATTTGCTGCATCTCTTCTAATGTATAACGGGATGGGACAGCTTGAAGCGTTTCTTCATGCGTAGTCTCCATCTCTTGTGTCACGACTGGATTGATCCCTGTAAACGTCTCAATGTCGAGCGTCGCCTGCGTAAGCTGCGTACGCCACTGTTCTAGTTGCTCACGTGCCGCTGTCATATCGTCAGTGGTCGGTTCGTTCGCTCGTTCGAGGTAGCTTATTAACACCTGTTCCGCATTCTTGAACGTTGTCATCACGTCACATTTTTGTTCGAGCGTTTCAAATTCAGCTTGAAGCGTCGCTTTCGCAGGGATGTTTTCATGCGTCAACTCCTGGCGGACCGCTTCTCGCCAATGGTTCGTTTCCTTGACGTACCAAGCACTGACCGATGCAACGACCCGATTCGTGAATTGCAAGACCGATTCCCCGGTAATCGTGATGCTGTCTTGAAGTGCTTCCTCAATGACGGCTAACGGTGGATCAAGTGGGAGTTGATCGATTCGTAACGAGTGCTCGTCAGACAGCAAATCAATTTCCGCTAGCGATTGTTTCATAAGTTTTCGAAGGTGAAGCGCAATTTCAGAAGCAGTGACAGACTGGAGAGCGCGCAGGACATCGTCAGCGATGACTTGTTGCGCCGCCTGTGTTTTTTTAGCGCTCCGGAACAATCCGACCTTGAATGCAGGTTGCCGAGATTCGAGGAACGTTTTCATCTTTTCGCGCAATTCAAACGGCATCAGCGTCGCATTGCGAAGTAAACTTTCCCGGTGTGCCGAAAAACGGCTGCTCCATTGTTCAGGAGCAAACAGGGTCAATTGATGTTTGACTTGTGCATGCCGGTCAAACACACGCTCCGCTTCTGCGCGTTCGGTCGCCGAGACCGTATCCCGCATCGCGTCAGATGCTTCTTCAATCATGTCTTCTAAATAGTTGATGTGTTCCTGGTGTAAGACCTCGAGCGTCGTTTGAGCGGATTCGATCAATTTCGGCTGGGCGTCACGAATACTTTGGTCGACCAATCGCTTGACGGCAGAAAAGTCGTTCCCCGCGAATTCCGGCTCACGCAGGCTCGTGAAGAAAATGCCTTTCGGCTGAACACCATGCTCAGTAAACGATTTTTCGACGGATCGTTTAAAGGCATCGAATGACAGCTCGGATGTTTGGTGTTTGTCGATTTGATTGACGATTAAATAGAGTTCAGGAACAGAAGCGAGCAAGTCTTTTGTGACGCTGAAGTTCAGTTCAGATTGGACATGGTTATAGTCCATGACATAAAAGATTAAGTCGGCGACATGTAACGCCGATTCAGTCGAAATCCGGTGGGCGTCATCAACGGAGTCGACGCCTGGCGTATCCATCAGGACGAGACCAGGTGGTAAAGTGGATGTCGCATGGGTGATGTCGATTTGTTGGACGGTGCCGTCACGGCCGAAATGGCGTAAGTGTTGCAAATCATCTTCCGAGGCTAGACGGACTGCTTTTCGATCATGGAAGGAAACAATCGCTTCGTCGGTCTCGCCTTGACGAAGCGTGACGATATTTGCACTCGTCGGAATGGGACTCGTCGGGAGAATGGATTCGCCCGTCAAGGCATTGATCATACTGGATTTACCGGCAGAAAAATGACCGGCGAAGGCAATCGTATAGTCGCGTCGTAATAACTTCTTTGAAAATGTATCTAATTTATCGAGTCGGAGCTGATCGCGTGAAGGTTGAATCAGTGTCGCGAGAAGCGCCGTCGCTTCCAGGTGGTTCGTCAATCGTTCTTCAAATGAGCGCATGCAAATTGTAACCCCTTTCTTACAGTCAATTGTAAGTGTATCATGTTTATTTTGCTTTCGTCATCTTACGGTTGCACACGAAAAAAGAGGCGCTCACGAATCGTGAGAAGCCTCTAAAAACAGTGCTGATTCAGTTCGGTTCCGGAACGATCATGTCTGATTCGTCGGGCTGTTCTTCTGTCGTCTGCATCAAGCGTAGCAGGTGCAGTTTAAAGAGATACATGACGATGAGATGGACATTCGCCTGGGTCGTTTTATAGAGCAACCATGGTAATGCGGGAACATATTCATGAATCGCGATGATACACTCTTGCGAACCCGGGATTTGCCGGAACTCGATGCGTCCATTGCTATCTTCTTTAACTTGAGCAAACAAGCCGCCCGTAATTCGGTACGTTGCCTGTTGATCGTCTTCGAATGGTTCTTTCGTCAGTTCAAGCAACGGGGCGTCAAGCAACGGAACATGAATCCGAACGACTGTTTCTTCCGCTGTCTTCGATGTAAGAAAAGGTTTCGCGAACGTCGATAACCAATCGACATAATTGTCGGCAGCCCAGTTCGCGTTCCGGTCGTCTGGAAGACGGACACGTTGGACGGACCGGACATCAAGCGTTTGTGATTTCTGGTGCGATGAAGAGCTTCCTGATTTTTTTGATTTCGACTCTTCTTCTTCTTCGATCGCCATCCGTACGGATTGCTCGAATGAAATTTTTCCGTCACTGATGCCCTCGACCATCTTGTCGGGATCCGCCACCATCTCATGGACCATACTTTCGACGAGCGGATAAACGGTTTCTTTCGGTTCTCCAGAGATGAGTGTCACCCAAAGCCGCGACAATTTGACGGTCATCAACGGTAAGTCGAAGGTCGGTTGTTTTTTGTCCATTACTTCCGCCGTCTTCAAAATCATTTCCTTGTACGTCATCGCTTCCGGACCGCCGATATCGATGGCACGATCCTTGAGGTCCTCGCGGTCGACGCTAGATCCGAGCGCATGAATGACGTCCGGTAGCGCGACGGGGTGGGTTTTGTTACGCGTCCAGCGCGGGAGTAGCATGACGGGAAGTCGTTTGACGAGTTTTGACAGAATCGGGAACGAAGACCCTTTCGGACCGACGATGAGCGCAGCGCGGATCGTCGTGACCGGTGTACCGTATGCACCGAGGACGCGCTCGACCTCAAGGCGACTTTTAAGATGACGTGATAAATTTTCCGTCTCGTCCGGAATGATGCCACTTAAGTAAACAATCTGCTGGATGCCGTTTGCTTTTGCAGCGCGTGCGTAATTGTCGGCTAAAATCAAGTCCATGTCTTCAAATGAGCCTTGCGTCAACTTTGCTGACGGCATCATCGAATGGACGAGGTAGATGGCGATGTCTGCTCCTTTTAATCCGGCTGTCGTATCCGCTAACGAAAAAAGGTCACACGAACGCCATTCGACATTCGCTTCATCTTCCTTATCGTCACCATTGCGTGACAAGGCAATGACGTCGTACTTTTTCTTCAACTCATTTAGTAGGTTATGTCCGATATAGCCTGTCGCACCGGCAAGTGCCAGGCGTTTACGTGGTTGCGTCATGTCAATTCCTCCTCATTAACTGCTTACTACAAAGATTTACCCAAACGACCTGCGATTTAATCAAACGAATGTTATAGTTAAAAACAAATGCTTCATCTTTTTAAAACAGGGAAAACAAATAAAGAAGATTTGCGCACTGTTTTGGAGGGATGGACAGTATCATTTTTTAGGGGAGGGAGACGGATATGAATGCTGTCTGTTTTTTGGACGAACGTCATCATACACGTTACCAAATGATATTGAAGCGATTGAATGCACGAAACCGTAAAAAGTATTCTTTTCAATCAATCTTATTTTTAGCGACGGGTAATCTAGCACTTATGCAATTGTTCAGTGACTATTTTTTTCCGGAGACGGGTGAATTTTTTTACCAAGAATTATTAGCGGAACCTGTCGAAGATTTAACCGTCGATGTCGAACGTCAATTACTCGTTCAGTTGTATAACGGCAGGACGACGTTGACGATCATGGAGATCATCGATCAGTTAGAAGAAACGGAGTTAGAGCTCGTCCTCGGAGCCATCCAAATCCGGTCATTCGGAAATCAAAACATGCAAGTACACTAAAGAAGATAGCCGTTGTCAGATGGACTTCGGTTATCTTTTTTTGTCATTTCAAGGATCGTTAACTTACATTTGTGAACTGAAGTTATTAATGTAAAACAGCATCTAAATAAAAGCTAAGCTTATGCCTTAAGATTTGGTTGTCTAGCGGCAGGACTGGAAATAAGATGTAAGTAACAGGGAAGGTGTGGCGACTGCTGACAGGTCGCGCGTCGAATGATGAGGAAGGGGAGTGAACATATGCAACTCAAAGAATCGATTTATTTCCATTCACCGATTTTCATTCAGAATATCCTAACGACGCTTTACGGACGGGTCTTGTACCAGGAACGTTACGGGTCCGCCTACCGTAATCGGTTAGAAGAATTGAAGCGGAAAGAACGGCAATCGATTGATCCCGAGCAGGAGCAATTATCCCGCCTGAATCAGTTTTTACTGTTTTGTCAGGCCTATAGCCCGTACTACAAAGAGTTGTTCGATAAGAAGCGGATTGAGCTTCCGCTTGCGCAGTTGTCAGAGTTAAAACAAATTCCCTTGCTCGATAAGGAGACGCTACGGACAAGGAATGCCGACGTCCATGCGCGGATTCATGCGCCGATTCTTGGAAAGACGGGCGGGACGACCGGGAAATCGATCCAAGTGCATTATACGAGAGAGGACATGCAAATTCGGATGGCGCACCTCGATTATTTCAAATGGACGCATGGAATTGAACAGGGAATGCGCCGGGCGAGTTTTACGGGACAGACATTAGCGGCAGAACAACAAAAGTCACCCGTCTATTGGCGGATGAATATGGCGATCAATCAAATGCTTTTTTCAATTAAGAATATTAACCCGTTGACGATCCCCGCTTACATCGAACAATTGAACCGATTTAATCCAGTGTCGATTGATGGTTTACCGTCGGGAATGATTGAGGTTGCACGATACGCCAAAAAACATGCCGTCAACTGTACATTCCGTCCGAAGGCGATTTTTCCGACGGCTGAAATGTTGACACGGGACGAACGTGCTTTAATCGAGGAAGTATTCCATGCACCGATTTTTGATCAGTACGCCTCGTCGGAAGGGGCACCGATTGTCGCCGAATGCCGCTACGGTAAAAAACATCTCCATTATGAGATGGGTATCATCGAAGTCGAAGCAGACGGTCAAATTCTCGTGACGAGTTTTGATACACATGGTACGCCCCTTGTCCGTTACCGGATTGGTGACCGGATGACGCTTAGTCACGAGACGTGTCCATGTGGGCATGGTGGTCCGATCATCGCATCGATTGACGGACGCGGACGAAGTTATATCCAGTTGAAAAATGGGCATCGAATCTTTGAAGGGGAACTCGCTGGAATCGTGCGGCGGTTCCCGAATTGTATCGAACGAGTCCAGTACATCCAAGAAGAAGCGGATGAAGTTGTGATGTTGTACGTACCGGACGAACGTTGGTTTAAACAAGAGCATGAAAAGGAGTTATACTTCGTGTTAGAGCGTTTGTTCGGTGGACAAATGGATGTCCTCTTAAAAGCGGTCCCGGAAATTCCGAAAGAAATCAGTGGGAAGACGTTGTTGATTAAACAATTGATTCCAGAGAACGAACGAGCCAATTGATTGGACTAGCCGAAATCAGAGCTAGTCTTTTTTGTGACGAATTGTAATATTAAGTGCAACACCTAGGAGAAAACAAAAAAAGCTCATGACGACCTCGTGTAAAATCTAATGGTCGAATAGTGACTGTAGGGAGTATGGGGTACGATGTGGGGATTAAAACTATCAAATTTGATGACATGAATTGGGATAAGGGTTATCAAGGAAATAATGTGTATAGTCAAAGTAAACTGGCGCAAATTATGAGTATCTATGAATTGCAAGACCGCCTGAAAAAAGCAGGTAAAACCAATGTTAAGGCATATGCCTGTCATCCCGGTTCGTCTTCTACGTCATTAATAACAACAAGCGGCAGCTTAGGTTTGAGAATCGTATTTGGTTTAATGAAATTGTCACCTATGGTTCAATCAGCAGAAAAAGGTGCATACCCTGAACTCATGTGTGCAACAGAGGGCAATCTAGATGAGAGTGGATTTTATGGTCCTACAGGAAGAGCCAACTGGGTAGGTCCTGTTGGCAACTGTGGTATTAAAGATCACGCCTTAGATAAGAAAGTATCAAAAAGACTATGGGAAGTCTCGGAAAAGGAAACGGGAGTTAGTTGGAATTTATAATTCAAAAAATTACTTTACTAGAGTATGGATCAATACTAGAAAAATTTATATTCAGCAGGTTTTTTAGAAGAAGTTCAAGCGAGAGCTTCCAGACTGTAGAAAGGAGCGATGTAATTGATTATAAAGTATCAATTAACGTTCGAGGATTTAATGTCTTTACAGAAAGACCTGATTGAAAACACAAAGTATCATAAAAAAAGACACAAATTTTTGTTGATCTATACGGAGATTTTAGCATTCTTCTATGGATTTACATCGATCTTGTATTTTTTACCTAGAACGATCCCCTTTGCAATTTTCTGCTCCATTGCTGTAACAGTAGGGATTTTGTTCGCTATTCTACTGAGGCCTCTTTTGAAAAAAATGTATCTGGCAATCGCTATGAGACAAGGCAGGTACTTCTTGAAAAAAATAGTAGTTGGCCGAGAAATGTGACGTTGAATCTTCATGAAGCGGGTATTGATTGGAATTCTGACGATGGGAAATTGAATCGAACACTTAAACTTGCTTGGGAATCGATTGAAAAAGTAAATGAAGATGAAAATCATATTTATCTGTATTATCAAAAATCTGAAGCATTAATTATCTCAAAGAACATACGTGTATTAAGTTTGACAGAGAAAAATGAGTTCAAACAGCTCATACGAAATCACTTAAATATTTCTCTATAAGTAAGAGATAGATTTGTTCCAAACAAGAAGGATATAGAATCTAATATGGTTCAATTGTAATTCAATCTTAAAAAGAGAAGAAATCTTGCAAGTTCATGTGTGAGATTGAAAGTTGTATGGTGGCAAAGTTCTTATAGAACCGGTGTTTTTTTGTAAGGGTGATAACGAAAATTGCGATTAACTGTTGTGAGGTAGCTTTATATTTCTAATGCTTACGACGAAGGGTACGAAGCATACGAAGCGTGATAAAATCAGAAAAAGTCTAATACTTCAAATCTAAAATCTATAAAAAAATCGGGGGGGCTTTATGAAATTCAAGTCATAAAAGATGGATTCATTTTGAAAACTTTAAAAATATCAATAAGCTCCTGAGACTAACTGAATTTTGACGTACTTCCTTTTTTAATTCCTTTAAATTCACTGAGCTGACATGAATCGGTTCAGTTTTTCTACCGGATTTAATCTTTCGGCAAGTGTATGGATTCTGCATCGCAGTTCGTCTTCTCCTTCTACTTGGAGGGAAGTCAGGTCGAGTCGCCTCTGACAATCAGCGAGAGGTCTATTTTAACGAAACGGACTAGGATTAGCCTCCTGTTTACAGTAAAATGGAAATAGTAGAAGGGAGAGGTATCGATGGCACAACGCGCAACCGTATTACTCGTCGGGACCGTTCATCTGGACCGTCCTGACAACGGGGACTTGTTTCGTCCGCGCATCTTTGATGTATTTTCAGACGAACGGCAGCGGGAGATTCAACAGGTCGCCGAGGTCCTGCAAACATTTCGTCCGACAGAAGTCGCGCTAGAGACTTTGCCTGAGCAGGCGGGTGCACTGAATGCCGACTATGCCGCTTACCTCAAGCAAAGCTTTACGCTGACGGCGAATGAACGCCATCAACTCGGGTTTCGAGTAGCGCGCTCGGCAGGTCTGGCCGGTCTGCAGGCGGTGGACTGGAATCAGACGGTGGAAGGTGTCCCGAATCTTGCGGAACTCGAACAGCTCGACCCGGTCGCGTTTGACCGCTTGATGCGTGCCGAACAACAAAAATCCGAGTCACTCGAAGCGACATTGCTCGAGCAGACCTACCTCTCGTTCCTTGAACAACTAAATGACAAGCAGGCGGTCGAAGCAAGTCACCGGACATACCGGCAACTCGCCCGGCTAGATCCGGCGACGCACGTCGGGGCGAGGTGGGTCATCCAGTACTGGTACTACCGCAATCTGTTAATCGCGAACCAGATTCTTGATTTGGCGGAGCCGGGGGAACGGATTATCGTCCTCTACGGTGCCGCCCATTTGCCGCTATTAAAACAATTTTTAGACGACAGTCAGGACGTCGACGTGATGACGTTCCCTGAACTGATCGCGAAGGGGAGTAACGCCGATATTGTTTCATTATCATCTTTGGACGCCGAACGTTGAGGCGACGGAGCAGTTTTATGAAAAATTAGGCTTTGCGGTCACACAGCGGATCGGAAAGACCGACGGCGCGTTTACCGCGTTTGATCCGCCGTTGACATGGGATGACTTCCGGGACGACGGGATCCGCTTTCGAATCATCGAGATGAAACGCGGCGCCATCAACGTCACGTTCGGTCACGGGAAAGCCGTCCGCTTCGACCATCTCGGTTTTCTCGTGACACCCGAACAACGGACGCTGCTTCTCGAACGTGCACAACAGATGGACTGGACAGTCCAAGCGAACGAACGGCGGACATTCATCCAGACCCCGTACGCCTGTCGGATTGAACTGCAGACGCATCACGATGCGATTTTATCGGACGGTCCTCATCTGAAACGGCTTGAGCTCTCAACGAAGCAAGTCGGCTTCGAACAGGAGTTGAAGCGGTTGTTCGGCCATGCAATCGATGAAGTGACGACGGTGCCTGGTGATCATACCGTCTTACAGCAATTCGTCTTTACGGGGGAAGACAGGGAAGCCGTCGATCCGAACGGCGTGTCTGTCAGACAAACACAGTCACCGGTCGTAGCTGACAAACACTTTTAACGGTTTTGCACCTGCCTGTAAATCCTCGAAACATGGAATCAAGTCCGACCAATCGACCGACTGTTCAAACAGCTTGAGTAAGGCAGGTGTCTTTCGGGCGACCGGCAAAAACCAGTCCGCATGGGCGCGGTAATCGAGCCCGTCACTCGATCCGACGATCCGTAACTCTTTTGCATAGAAGCTCGGGCAGAGCGACAAGACGTCGTAATTGCCGTCAGAGAGAATACAGAGCTGACCGTTTGGAGCGAGTGCCTCCTGAAGATGCGCAAACGCGGTTTGCCGTCCCGAACATTCGAGGGCAGCGGCATAGGTATTCAGCTCGAGGTCGTTTCCGGACGTAACCGTCCGGGTTGCCCCGAGCTGTTTTGCGAGTTGGTGGCGTGTCTCGTCCGGGTCGACGGCGTCAATGCGCGAGAGACCGAAGTAGTGACGTAAGTAAAAGACGGTCAATAATCCGATCGTCCCGAGCCCGGTCACGGCGACGGCATCCGACGGACGGGGATTAAGTTTATGGACGCCTTTTGCGGCGTCACACGATAAGATCGTCAACAAGGCGAGTTGCGGCGGCAGGTCGCGCGGGACGGGAATGGCTTTTGCTGCGCGGACGATGGCGATGTCCTGATGACCGTAAAAAGCGACGACACGGTCGCCGACACGGATATTTGAGACATCCTCTCCGATCGCCAGCACTTCCCCGTAACTTTCATATCCGGTCTCTTTCGGATAGGTCGGGGCGAGCTCTGACCGGTCAGTCGCCATGACTTGCGGCAATTCAGCGCCGATGCTGATTGCTCAATGTAATGTCTGGATGAGTAGTTCATCTGCTTGCAAGGGCGCTAAGGGGTGCTCGACCCACTGGAGCGTCCGGGGGGCCGTCAATTGCAGTCTGTGTGGCATGCGTTCAGTTCCTCCGTTTTCTTAACATGAATATCCTGATAATGGAATTATAACATGAAGGTAAATCAGTATATGACAATTTTGTAAGGTTGAAAGAAACATCGATTGCCCGATTTTTAAAGTGTTTTCTGCTATGCTGAAAAGGTAGAGCGGAGCTCACGAGTATCTAAAAAGGAAGTGGCGAACATCGAGCAGATTGAGATGTCGATCCATCGTGGATTAGTGGAATTAAAAATGTTAGATAAACGGATTAAAAAAGGTCAGCTTGGTCACTTTATCGGATTGCATACGGGAGACAAACCGCCTGTCGGTTTTCCGAACGTCGAACAGTTCGCGACGGAAGCGGCGGCAAATCTCCAGTCGATTCGCACATTGATTGAGCGTCGAAATCAAATCAAAGCAGCGATTACCGCATCGAATGCCGTGACGCGTGTCCGAATCGCCGGGACCGAGATGACGGTCGCGGAAGCGATTGATCGTCGCGATACGGGTCTTGACTATGATCGCCAATTGTTACAAACGCTCAAAACACAACTGCATGAAGTGGAGCAGACGATTGAACAGGAACGTATCGAGATCGAGCGGCGTGCAGAAAATCATATCGAAGCGACATACGGTGCGCGTGAAAAAGGGGACGCGGAAGAAATTGAAAAAACGCGTCGTCTGTTCATCCAACGATTAGAACCGAAATTGATTGACCCATCCGGTCTTCGGCAAGTCATTCAACAGTTAGACGAGTCAATCGACGCATTTGATGCCGAAGTCGATTTCAGTCTATCTGAAAGTAATACACTTACGAAAATATTAATCTAAACCTACCATCCTGTTTGTCTGATGATTTCATAACCGAACACGCGTCGTCCGTGCGATAACGGACATCTTCTAATCGGTTGACCGATTAGCATCCAAGATGGTCCTTGCGACCGTCCGGTCAAAGCTGAATGTTCAACGATCAAAGGACAACGCTGACGCTTCAACACTCAGACAGATTACTGTTCAAACATCAACGGTCACCGTTCGATTAAATCCATGAGAAAACGGGAAAAGAGAGGGGATGTTCGTTGCCTCTGAAATCACCGCATGGCTGGGCAGACAGGACGTTTCATCGTTTTGCATGACGCCACTTCTTTCTTCAGAAAGAGAAGTGGCATTTTTTTAATTCAAATCGAGAAAGGATGATTTAAATGGAATCTCTCACAAAACGAAGAATCGGAGCGGCTGTCGTTAACTTGATGGTGAACGCTGTCATTGTAAATGTCCTTGAAGAAACAGTTCTCAAACGGGTCAAACGTCCCGTCATCCGTGGCATCGTCACCCAGTCCGTCGTCGATGTCGTCATGGAAACGGTTCAATTACGCTTGACGGATGGCCGAACGGTCGGCAGTCGTGTCATGGGACTCCGTGTCGTCAGTCAAGACGACCAACCGTTGAAAACGACACAAATCCTTAAACGGATTGCTTACCGTGAAGTATTCACAGCAGGGAAATTCTTTAAGGACCGTCAGCGTTATCTGGAGGATGCCTCCGTTTTACCGGAAGATGAGTTTGCGAAAACACGTGTCATTCGTGAAGGACGGTAAAATCGCTTGTTTCATTGATCCATGTACGCTATAACCCGTATCGCGCTTAGTCTGTTGAAGCGATGCGGGATTTGTTCGTGTCTTGAGCAAACTGTAGAGATCACAAGAACGCAGAGGAGGTGAATGGCCAATGAATCCTTTCATGACGATCGAAGACATTAATGACGCGAATCTGGCCGCGGTTCTCGGATTAAAAGTCGCAGCCGCGCAGCGCGCATATATCGAAACGAACGCGCAGTCGCTTCAGGAAGCGATGAACGATCACGACCACGACTGGCGTTGTTATGCCTTATGCGAAAACAGGCAGCCGGTCGGGTTCATGATGATTGGTGCGGAAAACCGGACGGACAAGTACATCTGGCTTGACCGGTTCATGATCGGTCAGCAGTATCAAGGACAAGGGCTAGGAACGCAGTTTTTAAAACGAGCAATCGGTTTCATCGAAGACCATTTCGAAGTCGATGAAATCGTGTTGAGCTTACACACAGAAAATACGTATGCAAAATTTTTTTACGTGCAAGCGGGCTTTACTGATATCAAACGGATCGATGAAACGAACGGCGAAGAAATTTGGGTCTATCGTCTGACGTGATATCCGCGATTCGTTCATCTGTATGGTGTAAGCCTTGGGCATCTGTCGAACCTTCTCGCTGTCCGCGCGGCAACCGTCCCTGCTACACTAGAAAAAACGACCAAAAAGGTGAGGTGGAGTGGTGTGGCAGTCATTGAATTTAAGGATGTCCAGTACAAATCGATACTCAAAGGGATCTCCGGGACGTTTCGGGAAGGAAAAATCACGACGCTCGTCGGACCGAGCGGTGCCGGGAAAACGACGTGTCTGAAACAAATCAACGGATTACTTTCCCCGGACGCCGGGACGATTTATTTTAAGGGGACCGATTTAAAAGACATCGATATGATGGAGCTTCGAAAAAAGATTGGCATGGCCTTTCAAAGTGCCCCGATGATTGCGGGGACTGTGTACGACAATTTGAATCTTCCGAAAGCGATCTTCAATCAGACATTGGAACAGGAAGAGGCCAAGCGTCTGTTGGAGCGGGTCGACTTGAAAGAGGTCCCGTTGACACAAAACGTCAAGGAACTGTCGGGTGGCGAAAAAAGCCGCATCGCGATCGCGCGGACACTCGTCAACCGACCGGATATCCTGCTGCTCGACGAGATCACGGCCAGTCTCGATTACCGGATGGTCAAGGAAATCGAGGCGCTCGTCCAAAAGGTTCAACGGGAATTCAACGTGACGGTGATCTGGATTACGCATGATCTCGAACAGGCGCGCCGTGTCAGTGATGACATGTGGTTCTTAAAAGACGGGCAATTGATTGAACAGGGAACGATTGAATTGATTGAGGGCTCGGATAATCCCGCCATCGAAGCGTTCGTCAAGGGGGTCGACCAATGAGTTACGTGCAACTCGCTTCCGCCTTAGTCTTCATCTTGATTCCGTTAGTGCTGACATATACGTTAAAGCTTGGACTTGGCAACGACATTTTGATAGCGACGGTCCGGTCGATCGTCCAGTTGCTGATTGTCGGTTATATCTTGACGTTCGTTTTCGAAAGTGACAGTAAAATTTACATCGGGTTGATGATTCTGTTGATGATTGTCGCGGCAACGCTCAACATCATCAAAAAAGGTGACGGAATTCCCGGGATTACGGGCATTATTTTACTGACGTTAGTCAGTGTCGAAGTCTTGACGATGGGCATCATGCTCGGTCTTCAAATCATTCCGTTCGAAGCGCAGGAAGTCATTCCGATCAGCGGGATGGTGATCGGCAACTGTATGATTTTGTCGCTCCTGTTCCTGAATAAGTTCAAGGATGAGGTCGAGCGGGGCGATGAGGTCATTGAGCTGATTTTAGCGCTCGGAGGTACTCCGAAAACAGCGATTGACCGAAGTTTGAAAAGCGCTATCCGGACGAGTATGATTCCGACGATCGAGGCCCAGAAAACGATGGGACTCGTCCAGCTTCCCGGCATGATGAGCGGTTTGATCATCGGTGGGGCCGATCCGATGGAAGCTGTCATGTACCAGTTATTAATCCTGTTCCTGATTTTGACGAATGCTGCCGTGTCATCCGTCATGGTCGGCTACCTGTCCTACCGGAAACTGTTTAATCAAAAAGCCCAGTTCCTTGGGTTGACCAATCGAAACGACTAAGCTACCCTAGAAAAATACGTAATGACGCTAACAGATTTCGGGAGTTTCCGAAGTCTGTTTTTGTTTACTAACATAAAGAAGCATCGAACTGAAGATGAAACAGCGACGTGCTCCTAAAAGGGATGTGAAGAAGAAGTGATGACGATTGAACAAGTAATGGCGATGTTACCGGTTGAGGAAGAAGAAATACGATTGACAGATGTCGATGGATTGCCACGTTATGCATGTGTTCATCCGGTTGATCTGTTTGAGGAATCACAAGCGATTTTTCGGAGTATCATTGAAGTCGAACACCATCAAGCGGATCGATTAAAATCATGGTACATCATCGGATACGAAGACATGGATGGGGACCTGTTATGTGTGGATCTCGTAACGAGTGAAGTGATGGTCGTCGGTCATGAAACACTGGAACGCGAAGAAGTCGTCGCTCCGTCCTTGACTCAATTTTTGCAAGGATGACGTCTGATTTGAATGAAACGCAAATAAAGTAAAAAGGTCACGGGACAATCGGATTGTCTCGTGACCTTTTTCGTTCTCTTGAAGAGAAATGGCTCGATTATTGACGGATGAAGCCACCTTCCGAATGCAGAATTTGCCCGGTGATCCAGGCACCTTCGTCACTGACGAGAAATGAAATCAGGCGGGCGACGTCGTTTGGTGCCCCGATGCGGCCAAAGGGAAATTTCGGTAGCAGGGCGGAGCGGATCTCATCCGTCATCCAAGTCGAGTCGGTCGGACCGGGGTTGACGGCGTTGACCGTCACGCCGAACGGTGCAACTTCCTGCGCGAACGTCTGCGTAAAAGCAGAAATCGCACCTTTCGTCGCGACATAAGCAAGTTCACCCGGCATCGGTCCGCGTTCCTGGCCGGATGTCATATTGATGATCCGTCCTGAAAGTAACGGTGACGCTTGCAGCTGGCGGGCGAACTCGACCGATAACAGTAACGTCGAGCGAATATTGACTGCATAATGAGTGTCGAGCGCTGCGGCGTCGAGCGACAAATAGTCAGTCTGCGTCGAGTGAGCGGCGTTGTTGATTAAAATCGACGGTTGGCCGAGCGTCTCAACGACGGTTTGATGGACAGTTGCCGCCGCCGCCGGATTGGCTAAGTCAATCCGGAATCCTCTTGCCCGGCCACCGAATGTTGCTAACTCCGCTTCAAATGATGAGACCCAGTCGGCTTCCGCTTGCCAGGCGGTGAAAAAAATCTCGATGCCTCGTGCGGCAAGCGTCCGACAGATCGCTGCCCCGATATCCCGTTCGTGACTGGCACCGGTCACGAGTGCGATTTGTCGTTGTTCAATCATGCTGCATCTCCTCCTCGAACTCCATCGTTTAACATATTTTAACTCATTTAGATAATCCTTACTATCGTAAACGTGCTAGTGTACACTAAAAATGAAGGAACCGAAATAGTGGAAGGAGGCAAGAAAGACGATGGGTGAAATGTTGTTCCTCTATGGATTATTCACGATTGGGATGGTCATCCGCTTCCTCTTAACCGGCATGTTCAGTTGGCTGGAATTTGGTTTGATTTCGTTGTTGCTGCTCGCAGCACTTGGTGGCGCGCTTCTCGATTACTGGCAAAGCAGGCGCGACATGCGGTACGGGGGACGTGCGAACACGTTAACGACACGTTGCGTCGAACGGACGACACGACGACCGAAATACGTGCTGGAAGGTGCACAGCAGATCGGGTCCTATCGACGGAGCTATCAAAAAGGATGGCAATTTTTATTCGTTCAGCTCTCGGCAAAACTGCGGGGGTGGTTCTTGAATCTGAACTTCAGTTTTTCGGACCGTACTGTTTCTTACGTCGAACAACGGAGTTCCCTCCTAGCGCGGAATCAAAAGTGGCTCGTCTATGAAAATGGTGAAGTGGTCGGAACGGTCCGGACCGACGCGTCACTGAAACGGATGAGTACATTCAAAGAAGTCATGCTCCTGTCCTATCAAGACGTCGAGTACGAAGTCACGTCCTCGACGTTATCTTCGAAAATAGAAGTGCGGCGGGGGGCTGAGGTGATTGCGACGAGTAAAGCGAACTTGCGGTCCGACGTAACGTTTCAAGTCAAGGAACAGCAAAATCGGTCCCTGATCTTGTCGGTGCTCGTATTGTTCCATTATCATTTTCAATCGTAAGTAAAGGCACAAAAAAGTGTTCATGAAGCACATGATCATTCATTGGTGTATGATTTAGGAACACTTCAGTGAAAGACGGGAGGCGCCAAGATGGATAAAACAGATGGCTGGATCATCGTCAGCGTATTGGTCGGATTGTATTTCGGTTTATTCGCTAAACCGAAACGCGTGAGCGGAAAAAAAGCAAAGTGACAAAAAACCATGGAGGTCGTCCTCCATGGTTTTTTGTCAGGTGCACATCAGGACTCACGTTGCTACGTTCTTTTTATATAGCAGAGGTCCATTATCGTGCTTTTTTTGAAATACTGCCGTCCACAGTCCAGTACGACCGAACGTCGTCGCGGATGCCGGCATGCTCACCATCGGTCTGATTTCAATCACGTCGAAGTCAGCAAAAATCAACCGTAACTTCTCTTCCGTGAATCCTAAGCCACCGTTTAAGCTGCGTGTCCGGTACACTTCCCAGTCGGAGATGTCGGATCCGCCGAGCTCACCGCCTTCGATAAAACAAGTCAGGGCGAAATGTCCGCCGTCCTTTAAGGAATCGGTGACGAGCGTAAGATAATCGCGTCGGCGGTGTGGGGCGATATGATGGAAGCAACCGGAATCGTATACGATGTCATACGCCTCTTTAACAAGGGGGAAATCAAAGATGTTCCGTTCGATGAAGTCGACGTCGAGCTGCTCCTCCTGCGCCCGTTCGCGTGCCCAGTCAAGCGACTCGCGCGACAAATCGACGGCGGTCACGGTACATCCCTGCCTTGCAAAATACAGCGCGTTGCGTCCCGGACCGCAACCGAGTTCCAAAACGTGACCCGGCGCGAAGAGGCCGCGCTCAAAATACCGGACGAGATTTTCGTCCGGTTTATTGACGAAAAAAGGAATCCGTTTGTCCCGGTCGGCGTAAAAGCCGTTCCAGAATGCTGTCGGTTCACGCAGTAAATCGTCAAGCATGTCAAGTAAATCATCGTGCGTTTGAATCATTTCTTTCATCTGTCGACCTACTTTCAAACAGGGTATGAATTGCTTTTCATCTATCTTAATTATACCAAAAAATGTATAACGAAAACGGATGGATTTTCCTGTTTCAGTAGTCGAGTTATGAAGTGAATCAGGAAAAACGCTACCGTATCTCATCGTTCATAAGATACGTTACCGCTTCATCTATCTGCGTCACCCGGTATTACGGTGTGACTCGAACATCCGTCGCTTATAAATATCCGCCACCGTATTCAAAAAGGACTCGGGCAGCTTTTTCGGAAAATACGATTTGCTATAAAAGTAATCGTATGCCCGTTTTAAGTCGTCCCACTGCGAACACGGTGCTGTCTGACGGAACCGTGCGACATCGATGATCCGTGTCCCGTCGTTCGTCAGCATGATGTTGCGCAAATGGATGTCGGACGGATTCAAGCCGACCGATCGTGCTTCCGCCAAGGCGTAATCGACAACACGGATGACGTCACGTGAAATCATTGTCCCGCTGAGGAGACAGTCGAACAACGTCTGTCCTTCGATGTATTCGATGACGAGATAATCCGTCCCGTAGGCGTATTGTTTGGCGTACGTCGGAAAGGGGGCCAACTGTTCATAAATCGACCCTTCGAGTGCAGCGAGATGACGATGGCTCGGGAAAAACTTTTTGATGACGCGGTCCGTTCCTTGAATCCGAAAGACGAACGCACTCCGTCCTGTGCCGATCCATTCTAATTCGTTTGGTTGATTAATAATCGTATACGTTTGTCCGTCCAATCCGATGTCGATAGCAGACGCCAGTTCTTGATCTGTTTTCACGTATGCCCCATCCTTTCTTTGATAGCTTGATTATACAATTTATACGTTCAAATGACCACAAAGGTTTCAAAGGGTATTCCTGTATGAATGTTTTGAACATTTTGTGATATGCTAAAAAACGTATACCACTACATACTTCAAGGGGGATTTTAGAATGAATACATTACAACAATGGCGCGACCACTTTGACGCACTCGGTGCCTATGAGGAAGCAGTCGCTTTACTCTACTGGGACATGCGGACATACATGCCGGAACAATCGGCAGCGAACCGTTCGAAATCACTCGGTTTCTTATCGACGGAAAGTTTCCGTCGCCGGACAGGCACACAGTATCAGTCGCTGTTAGAAGCGATGGGGCAAGAATCGTTGACGGGACTCGATGCAATCTCGTATGAGAAAGCGAAACAGGCATTTGATCGGGACTCAAAAATTCCGGAAGCGGAATATCAAGCCTTTGTGACATTGATTTCGGAAGCGGAAAGTGTTTGGGAAAAAGCGAAGGATGCGAATGACTGGGCGATATTCGAACCATTCTTAGAAAAAATCGTCGCGACAGAACGTAAATTCGTCGAGTACTGGGGATACGAAAATCACCCATACGATGCATTGCTCCATGACTATGAGCCAGGAATGACGGTCGCTCAGCTCGATCCATTGTTCGCGGAGCTCCGTCAAGCAATCATCACGTTGCTCGCCGATCTTGATGGAAAAACATTCCCGAAACTCGATTGGTCAGCAGACCGGGAGACACAAATTAAGCTCAATCACGAGTGGCTGAATGATATCGGTTATGATTTTACAGCAGGTCGCTTGGACGAGACGGTCCACCCGTTCCAAACGACAATCAACCGCAAAGATGCCCGTGTCACGACAAAATATGATGAAGCGGATTACCGGAACTCTGTTTTCGGGACGATGCACGAAGCCGGTCACGCGACGTACGAACAGGGTATCGATCCGGAACTCGACTCGCTTGGTCTTGGTGAAGGGGCGTCGATGGGGATTCATGAATCACAATCGTTATTCTTTGAGAACTTCATCGGACGCAACCGTAGTTTCCTCGAAGCACGTTATACAGGGTTGCAAGCTGCGATTCCTTCATTGACGGACGTTCCATTCGAAACATTTTATGCTGCCGTTAATGAAGTCAAACCATCGTTGATCCGGATCGAGGCGGACGAACTGACATACGCGATGCATATCATCATCCGCTACGAACTTGAAAAACGTCTCATCACAGGTGAACTCGAAGTCAAGGCACTGCCAGAGGAATGGAACCGCCTCTACAAAGAATACCTTGGAGTCGATGTCCCATCGAACGCACAAGGTGTCTTACAAGACGTTCACTGGTCAGGTGGTTCGTTCGGTTACTTCCCGAGCTATGCGCTCGGACTCGTCTACAGTGCCCAGTTGAACGAAGCGATGCGTCGGGATGTTAAAGACATCGACGAACTGATTGCAAGCGGTTCGTTTACACCGATCAAAAATTGGTTAAAGGAAAATATCCATCAACACGGAAAAGCGAAGACGCCGGCCGAATTGATTGAAGCAGCGACCGGACAATCGATTACGGTCCAACCGTTGATTGATTACTTGACGAAGAAATATACACGCGTCGTCGAAACGCTGTGATGCAATGGTTTGCCCACCGCGGCGCAAGTGACGCGTTTCCGGAAAATACGCTTGAGGCGTTCAAAGCAGCCTTATCGGACGTCGATGGCATCGAATTCGATGTCCATTTCTCAAAAGACGGCGTCGGAATCGTCATTCATGACGAGACCGTCGACCGGACGACGGACGGAACAGGGCGCGTCGTTGATCTTACGCTTGCAGAACTCAAACAATTGAATGCGGGAGCGCGCTTTAAAGGTACGGGACCGCAGCGTGCGATGATTCCGACACTTGACGAAGTCTTAGAGCTCGTGGCGCCAACGCAAATCGTCCTTAACATCGAACTGAAGACGGATACAATCCGTTATGAAGGTCTCGAGGCCTACGTCGTCGAACGGTGCCGTGCCCATCAGCTTGCACCAGATCGATTAATCTTCAGTTCCTTCAATCATTACTCGATTGATACGATTCGTCAGCTTGATCCGTCGCTCGAGACAGCACTGCTCTATCCGTATCCCTTGTTTCACCCGGAGCAACAAGCGAAGCAGCTCGGGGCGAAGGGCATTCATCCGGATTATCGTCGCGTGACGGCAGAAGACGTCGCACTGGCTCACGCAGCAGGAATTTCCGTCCGTGTCTATACTCCGAAATCGGCAGAGGATGTCAGATGGATGGAGGCAATCGGCATTGATGCCGTCATCGTCAATGATCCAAAAGGATTCAAAGCGCGCCTGTCGATCGACTAAGGAGGAAGCGTCATGCGGAAGGGGTATGTGTTGACAATCATAGCTTCACTGATTGCGCTTGGCATCGGTCTCGAGATTGGTTTTCAAAAAATACCACAACCGCAACCGAAACAAGTTGCACAGTCAGCGACACGACCGGATGACTTCCAAGCAGGACTTCAAGACGCAAAAACCGAATTAGAGACCGTACAACGTTTTTCTTTAAAGAGTACGATTGAACATGACCTGAAAAGCGAGACGTGGATTTATGCGACACCGACACCGGAACGTATTGCCGTCGACTGGTACTACGTCGCAAGCTATCCGGAACAACGTGTCCAGATGACCCGAAATGATGTCGCGCGCATCATTGAATACGATCGGTATCTCGTCGTCATCCGTTCGATTTACGGGGTCGTCGACGATAGCGAACTCGAACAATTCGCGCTGCGTGTTTCGGGGTATTTCATGACTAGGCAACAACAAAAGGAGGATGACGATGTCAGGTAAAATCATTCTATTGATTGGTGGATCGGGCAGCGGGAAGTCGTCCTTAATCAAACGATTACGACACGAGTATGAACATGTCCGGTTCATTCCCTCCGTGACGACACGACCGAAACGCCCGACCGAACAAGACGGGGAAAGTTATCATTTCGTCGACGTGAAAACGTTCCAACAATTGATTCAAGAGACGGGGTTCATCGAGTACGCCCATGTCCACCGGGCGTGGTACGGAACACCCCGACAAGCGTATGAGGACGTCCTGACGACGAACGGAATCGTCATCAAAGACATCGATCCGAAAGGTGCGGCAGCATTCAAGGAATTGTTCGAAGACCGTGTCATCACGATTTTCGTGTCCGTTCCACCTGATCTGATGAAAGAACGTCTGTTGATGCGCGGGGATACACCGGAGTTCGAAGCACGGCTCATCGATTACTCGGAAGCTTGGAAAGACCGGGACCACTATGACTATATGATTGAAAACATTGATTTTGAACAGGCCTACGCGGAGTTACTCGGGATCATCTCGGAGTATATCCCAGGACAGCCATCATCTTAAAAAAGCAGGGAGGCACGGGCTTCCCTGCTTTTTACTTTGTCTAATCTCAGGACTAGCCATGCAAGGGAGGAAACAGGATGGACCGGGAAGAGATCAAACAAAACATCGGCTGGTTAAGGAGTGCGACACGCATCGAGCCATTGACGATTGGTTATTCGTCTTACCCGAAATTCTACGTCATCAACGGGCAAAGGGAGTACGTGTTACAGTTCATGGATGGAACACGGTTCGCTTGGCAACGGGAGTTGGCGGAAAACGTCCAAACGATGAGTGCAGACGGACTGCCGGTCGTGCCTTTTGTTGAGGTGGGACGGCTCTCAGCACATTCAGCTTACAGCATCAGACCGTATTTTAGGGGAAACGATGCAAGGACGGAGCTCGCGACGGCAGACGAGGCGACAGCGTACAAGCTAGGTATCGAGGCGGGACGGGTACTGGCAGCGCTCCACGGATATGTTGCACCTGCTTCGGTCGCACCTTGGGCAGAGCGGTGCCAAGCAAAACATGAGCGGTACGTCACCGGCTACAGGAGCAGCGGAGTGGAGTTTGAACAGGCGGAACAAATCAATGCATGGGTCGAGCAACAGATACCGCGACTCGCCAATCGTCCGAACCGATTTCAACATGATGACTTTCATCCAGGCAACCTGATCGTCCGGGACGGATCACTTGTAGGTGTGATTGATTTTGATCAAGCGGATTATGGTGACCCGTGGCATGATTTCGTCAAGCTCGGGTTGTTTACTGTCGAGCAGAGCATTCCGTTCGCACGGGGGCAGCTCAGAGGCTATTTTGACGGCCCAGTCCCGGATGTGTTTTGGGATGTCTACGGTGTCTATATGGCGATGGCCCTGTTCTCAGCCCTCGTCTGGACGGTTCGGAATCATACGGAGGAAGTCGCTGAGATGACCAATCGCCTGACGCGTATTCTTGCGGCGCACGACAACTTCTCGCGACGGATTCCGGTATGGTATACGGGCTGAGCGGAGTGATAGTGAGGACAACAGTAGTTAAACCAAACAAAAAGCCGAGTGATGGATGTGACAAACAATCTACATCAGCGGCTTTTTGGATTGTTTAAAAAGATTGACGCTCTAGTCTAGATTCATCTGATGACTCTCTTCATACGGGGTACGGGAGACGGATTGTGACAGTCTGGTCACCTGTTGCGCAAGAAACCCGTCGAACGGAAACCGTCCCTCGGTCACGCGTTTAATCAAGTCCGTCAAGGCAGCTTCCGCTTGTTCAATCAGTCGGGCAGGATAGGCGAACGTCCGTTGATTGACGAGGAACTCGTCCCGGTCGACGACCTGCCAGGTACCTGCTTGATTGCGGACGTAATCGAGGTCGAGGTCGACGAAGGAAAGGGTATCCCCGTCGAGCCGTGGGGGCAGGCAGACGTTGCAGTGATAGGAGGTGTGCATCGAAGTCGATATTGACCGTAAACGGCGCATTCAGGGGATAATACTCAAGCGACTGTGTCGCGTAGGTAAAGGTCTGTCCCCGTGTGTGATGGACCAGTCTTCTGCCTGCTTGTCCATGGACGAGCACGTAGTCGTCTGTTTTTACGAGCATGTTGCCAGTCCACTCGTAATGGGGGCGGTCGGGATACTTATAGGCAATGATCGTCAGGACTGACGGTTGTGCCTCTGCTGGTCGTTTCATGAACAAGCTCCTTTCGCGCTAAAAGAGGAAGAGAAGGAATCATTGAACGGTTAAGCGGGCAGACGGTTATGTCTCGGACACGTCATGTAAATGGTCGCGGTAATAACGGAGGGCTTGTCTGTACGCATGGACGTCGGAGTCCGGCGTCATCGTCGTGATGACGTCAAGCAACTGTTGCATCGCTTCCTCATGCTGCTTGAGATTAAACAGCGTCAAGGCTAAAAACGTCTTCAATCCCGTGCTGTCGGGGAAACGTGCTAAGCCTTCCGTAAAGGTGTCATGCGCAGCAGCGTATTGTCCGAGCGCCCGGTATGTACTGCCGAGCCCGATGAAGGCGTCCGTCAAAAACCGTGTGTCGAGGCCGTTTGCGATCGCAAACTCATAATGTGGAACGGCAGCCTGCTCCTCGCCGAGGTTATCGAAGCACCAGGCCATCTGGAAATGGTAGTAAGGGTTCGTACGATCGGTTTCTAACAGCTCACGCATCATCTGTTTTGCTTGCTCGTACTGTTTCGACTGACGGAGCGCCGTCACCTGCTCTAAAGTAGCATGCGTCATCTCATCATCCTCCAATTCGGTTGCTGGTACAAAAAACCCTCCAGCTCAGTCAGCTAGAGGGGGAAATGTTAATCCTGTTGCTCGAGTTTCGTCAAGAGTGTCCGGAACGTATCAAGTTCTGCATCCGAAAACGCGGAGAAAACGTCCGACAGGTACTCCATCTTCATTGCTTCAAGTTTCCCGTACAGTTCAATCCCGTCCGGTGTTGCCCGGAGCTCGACGACACGACGGTCGAGTTCACTGCGTTCGCGTGAAATCAAGCCTTTTTTTGTCAATTCGTCAGCAAGTGCAGTAATCATACTTGCAGAGAACTGGAATTCATTCGACAGGGCGGATGCGATTTGTGGACTTTGCCCGCAAAGCGACTTCAAAATGAAGAATTCATTCCGTGTCAAATAGGTCGTGAACATGCTGCGAACATCTTTTTTGATGGCGCGGTAGTTCATGCGGAGTCCTTTTTCTGTATCGACGATCAATTGATCGCGTTGTGCTACTTCGATTGTCGTTGCCATGTTTAGCTTCACTCTTTCCATACGATAGTTTCGTTACCCGCCATTTAGTATAGTGAAAAATTTTAGTTTAATCAATATTTTTCTCTTGAATCATCTCATCATGCGACGGCTGAACTTTTGTAATGATTTCCGTGACGTTCCGAAGTTCCGGATAGAAACGACGGAAAAAGTAATCGATCCGGTGTGTGTCGTTCCCGGCAATCGTCACGGCCATGCAGATGTAGGCGATACCGATGCCTTGGCGCGGCAAAAAAGGATTCGGCATGACTTGAGCGCATTTTAAGGCGAGTGTGCTATGACTCGAGACGGCATCGATCAGTTCACCGTAATTGCGGATGTCGACGTAATGGAACATCCGGATCAACTCATTAATCAGTTGCTGGTCGGAATCGAGCATCATTTGTGACGTGACGAGTCGCTTGTCGAGCTCGCTGATGACAGGGGAGTGGTCAATGAAATAGTTTAAGTTATCGGACGTGATCCGGACTTTATACGGGTCCGATAAAATCTGTTGGACGGTCTCATCCTCGAATTGTTTGAGTTGCTTTTTGATGTTGACGAATTCTTGATCGGCAATCTCAAGCAGTCCGGCGACGCGGCTGAAACTGCGCCGGACTTCTGCCGGGACGCTGTTCGGATTTTTATACCCTAAGTCATGTTCAATCTCTGCCCAGGCGTGTTGCAAAATCGAACGGATTTGAATTTCTGCCGTATGCGACTTGAAACGGCCGTATTCACTTAAGGCCAGGCGTTGTTCACTCAGGGCGGCAACAAAGTGGACAGACAAGTAGCCGAACTCCGTCGTATCGAGCAACGTCGATTTATCGACCGATTGATCACGGTCGATCGAGAATTCATTTTCAATGATACGGGCAGCTTCCCGAACGTCGTCGTGGAAATAGGTGACGATCCGGATTCCCGTCAAATCATGGACGTCCTTGAGCGATCGGTATTTGTTCGGTTGCCGTAAGACTTTTTGGTAGAGGCTTTCCGAATCTTTCGTCCGTGAGACGATCGAATGGTATTTGATTCCGGCCGCGTCGAGCAGCTCGGATAATAGAATTTTTAGTTTATCTGCGAATGCGTCATAATCTTCCTTATCATTGACGTATTCGAGCATCATCGTATTCAAGTCTTGTGCGTGCAAGCGAATCACCTTCCTCATCGTGGTATTATCTAGCTGTATTGTATCATTCGTATTCCGTAGACGCACGAAATGACCTTGTTTCAAGCGGGACCAATCGTGGGAAAAGAACAGTAGAACATGCTTAGGAGGGGTGCACAAGATGGAAATACTAGACGCGCGTGCGTTACCAGCGGATCACTCGGACATACTTCATGTCACGCCATCTTCGATTTACTTCAGACGAAAAGTCAACGCCGAACAGTACCATATCAGCCGGTTTGACCTCGAAGATCAAGAACAAGTTGATTTGTCGCAAGACGTTTTGACGGATCACGGACCGACCCGTCCGTTCGTCAAACACCAGAAAGTCTATTGCTTGAACGAACACGACCGGGCGAACGGGGGAGCGACGGAGTTATTGACGATTGATCTCTTATCCGGGAAGACGGAACAGGTCGCGACGTTTAACGTCCCGGGTGATTTGTCACTGTACTGGGTCCTCGATGAACGCTACATGGTACTGCTCCACGTCGACCGTGTGACGTCTGCCTTTTTATATGACACGAAGACGAAGCAGCAACACTTGATCCATGATCAACGGCTGTACGGGATGACGGAAAATTACCGGGAACTGTACTTTTTCCTCGTCACACTCCAAGACGTCGATTATATCGTCTGCAACACGCGCCTCGACGAATTTTCCTTTTATGATGCCCTCGAAAGCGGCTTGATTTCTCCGGAAGATCCAATTGATCACTCGGAAGGGTTATTAATCGCTTCACTTGAGACGATCGTTTCGGAAATCGAACTAGGGACAGAAGTCCTGTCCTTCAAGACACTCTTACGCCTTGACGGGGAAGGGGATACGGTGCAGTACCTCGGGGAACAAGCCGGGTTTTTGATTTTCAGTGCCTATACGGACCGTTTGAACGAAGAAGTGTTTTATCAAATCCGTGACGAAACGGACGTGACGGAACTTGGACGGATCCGCTGGAGTGATTACGAAGCATTTGATTTTACGTATGATGACGTCGAATCGACGATCTTTATCGTCAACGACCGGTCGGAGCAACACCATGAAGTGATTAATTTACGAACGGGAGCCCGTTTTTTAGACCGGGATCCGTTCGAACGCGTCTTGCGTGATCGCTTTTATGTACATGAAACGATCGGAGAAGATGCCGAGCCGATGGTGACGATTTTTGACGCCGAGCGGTATGTTCGGCACCGGTTCGATGATGCCTATTACATGATTGTCTCCGGCGAGTTGGTCATTTTATCCGTCAACCAACTGTAAAGCGAACAAACGAAGAAAACACACTGTTAATAGAAGTGTGTTTTCTAAAATAACGGACTATTTATTTCATTTACCGTAATTACTTATTAAATTTTTGATACAAAAACCGACGATACCTCAAAATACGTCGCATTGACAATAAAAAAATACCCCTTTCTAGTAGATATCACTAGAAAAGGGCAGACAATGTTATGCTTATGCTGCGTCAGTCGTACGTGTGAAAACATCGACTTGGATGTTTCCAGCTGTCGCGCGTGAGTAAGGGCAAACTGTGTGTGCGATTTTTGCAAGTTCGGCAGCTTGTTCTTCCGATACACCACGGACGAGAACATCAAGTTCAACAGATAAAGCGAATCCGTCTGCTGCTTCGTTCAACGTAACGTGTGCCGTTACTTCGCTTCCATCATGTTTGATGCCTTGTTTACGTGCAACAAGATTTAATGCAGAATCAAAGCAAGCAGAGTATCCAGCGGCAAACAATTGCTCCGGATTTGTCGCTGATTTTTTAGATCCTGGGACTGGCATTGCGAGAGCGACGTCTAAAACGCCATCTTCTGAAACGACGCGTCCGTCGCGTCCTCCGACTGCTGTAGCTGATGATGTGAACATTGGTTTCATAATCAATAACTCCCTTTCGTTGATTCCTTGTTATTAAGTAGCTTACAATTAGATTGTATACAATTTAAAAAAGAAAGCAAGTACTTTGCTCCCGAGGAGGACTATCATGTCAAACCCATTATCGTTAGATGAACAACTTTGTTTTCCCTTTTATTCGATTTCGCGGGAAATCACGAGACGATATCGTCCGTTGCTCGAACCACTTGGACTGACGTATCCGCAATATTTAGTCATGCTCGTTTTATGGGAAGAAGATCAACAATCCTTGAAAGCCGTCGGTGAACGGTTGCATTTGGATTCGGGGACGCTAACCCCGTTATTGAAAAAGCTCGAAGCATCAGAGTTAATTCGACGCGTCCGCAATAAGAAAGATGAACGACATATTCAAATCACGTTGACAGACAAAGGGCATATGTTGCGCGAGCAAGCGGAACAAGTTCCGCTCGCCTTAAAAGAGACACTCGGCGTGTCGGAGGAGGATTTAGAACGTGTCAAACAAACGTTAAATCAATTGGTTATAAAAATGAACGGAACTGAATGATTCAGTTCCGTTCATGTTCGTTATTTACGGCGGAAACCTTCTTCTTCAAGATAGTTTGCCGCTTCTTTGTATGAATTGAAGGCACCATCAAGCAGGTCGCCTGCATAGACGAGCCATGTATCGAGGTCTTCATTCAAAAGTGTGAGTTCGAACTGGTTATCGTTGACCCACGTTTCTTCGAGCGTTTCGACCGTCTCGACCGTCGATAACGATTTGATTGCATCTTCAAGCAAAAGAATCAAGGCAGGAGCAGAAAACTCACGGATGTTGACGAGTCCTTTGTTATCGACTTCGTAGCCCGGTAATCCGGCGGCATAGACGAATCCGTTCCCGTTCGGATGAAGGTGATAGACGACGATTTTTTTCTCAAACTGACTTTCAGGAAAGTGGAAATTGACACGGTTCAGTGAAACATCTTTTCGGACGAGTTGTGGAAACGACTCAATGATGTTTAATTTTTCTTCAAATGTTAGCATGGTACCTCCTAGAATTACATTTCTACTCTTCTATATATGCGATGATTTCGGGTCAAATGTCAATGTTCGATTTAAGCCGAGTGAAACTTATTGACGATGGACTCCGTAGTTTTAAGAGAAAGGAAGTGGGAATAGATGCAATCTTCAACCTTAGAAAGTGGCTGGCAACGGTTATCACTCGACTCCGTCAAAGTCGAACGGCAATATGTGGCGATACGGTTTAGTTTGTATGCGCTTTTGATTGCCGTCATGACAACCGTCCAAATTGTGTGGCTCGACTTATCTCCGTGGTGGATGTGGATCGTGACAGGACTCGTGGCCGCGTTATTCATCTTAAAGTTTTATTACATACCGCGTCTGCGTTACGACTATTTCCGTTATCAGGTCGATGAAGAATTTTTAGGCGTCAAGTCAGGCGTCATCTTCCGTAAAATCGAAATCATACCACTCGTCAAAGTTCAGTTTATCGATACATCGACCGGTCCCTTGTTACGTCGCGCCGGCTTGATGAACATCAAAGTCAATACGGCATCCGGATTTGCGGAAATCCAGCGTCTCGAGGAACGACGCACACTCGAATTAAGACGCCATATCGAACGCTTCGCGAAACTCGAGGAGCAAGAGGAGGAATCCTTATGACACGTCGCGTCCACCCGTTATTCATCTTGATGTCGACGCTGACGCATCTCCGGTCGACGGTCATCCCGCTCGCTTTTTTATTGTTCAATGATTTAAAGAACGATGGATTCGGTTGGTATACAATCATCGGCTTTAGTGTTTTTTGTCTCGTTCTTCTCATTTCTGGAATCACTTCTTGGTATTTTTATACGTTTACGATTGATGACCAAGCGATTCGTGTTAACAAAGGCGTCTTCCGTAAAAGTGAACGGACGACACAACGGCGGCGGATTGAATCCGTCGGCATCAACCAAAACCTGCTCGAGCGTCTGCTCGGTTTAGCGACGCTGTCCGTCGAAACGTCTTCTGAAGGCGGTGAACCGGAAGTCGAATTAAAAGGTGTCCGGCTCGCGTTCGCTACTTCCTTGAAGTCGACGATTAAAGAAGAGGACGAACAGATAGAACAAACAGAGACGACGGACTCGTTTCGTGTCAGCTTGTCCGACCTGTTTTTTGCCGGCGCCTTGTCCGGTCGTCTCGGACTGGCGCTAGTCGGTTTCTTTGCAGGGTATCAACTGATTGATCAATATATCGAAAAGTATGTTGATCGTGTCTTTAATGAATTGGCGCATTTATCACTCATCCTCCTGATTGGAATCGGATTGCTTGTCTTGCTCCTCGCCTACATCGGATCGATTGTCGTCTACGTCGTTCGTTACGGTTCGTTCGAAGCGACACTTAAAGATGAACGGCTGACCATCCGTTACGGATTAGTGAACCGGACGGAAGTCATCTTTCACCAGGATAAGGTCCAAGCCTTATTGATCGAGGAAAACTGGATCAAACGACGGTTCAAGCGTGCCCACCTGTCACTCAACGTCATATCGGCGAACGGGAAGGAAGAGCAGATGTTGTTCCACCCCTTCATCCGGGAATCGGAAATCGACGCCTTCCTCGACCGGTTTCTGCCGCGCTTCAAACGTGTCAAACCGATGCATCATGCGACCGACCGCGGATTCTTCTATGTCATCCGTTGGCGGCTCGTCCGGTATATTGTCTTGTTTTCAGCAGTCAATGCCGGACTCGTCTATTTTTTGACGAGCCCGCTTAAATGGATCGGCATGCTGTTGTACCTGGTTTTACCGCTCTATTACGTTGTTGCCCGGACGGGGTACCGCAATACGTGTTACGGGTTCGAACAGGAGTTGTTCGTCTTACGTCGCCAACTCGTCAACCGGGAAACGATTTATGCACCGCGTTTAAAAATCGAGGCTTTGTCGGGGCACGTCTCCCGTTTTCTCGAACAAAAGGACTTGCTGAAGTTTGAAATCAATCTGCGTGGTAAAGGACATTTGAACGCAGGTTATTTTACACATAAGCAATTTGAGGACGTCCGGACCTGGTACCAACGCTCTTTTCTGAAAACAGACCGTGCAGAAGCAGGGGACATACGGTATGATAACGAATAACGCGTTATATAGGAAAAGAGAGGAGTTCATGTTGTGCGAAAAGGACTAGCAATCGTACTCGCGATACTACTCGTATTCATCGGATTAATCAGTTTTGATGGATACCGCATTCAAAAAACATTAGTCGGCGAGTCGGAAGCGTCACCGATTCTTGCGGGTAAACCGGCTGATGAATCAAGTGACGCCGTGACCAAGGCAACTGAATGGTCTGCTGCCCAACCGTTCGAACAGAAGACGTTCGAGACGGATGGACGCGTTCATCACGCAGACTATCTACCTGCAACAGAATCAACAAACAAATCGGTCATTCTCGTCCCGGACGAGGAACAAGCGACGCCGGACGGAGTTGCACCACTCGTGCAGCTGTATCATGAACAATTCGGCTACAATGTCTTAGTCGTCGAACGACGGGGGCAGCCTGAAAACGGTGGGAAAAAGAATTACGGCTGGCTCGATCGGCTTGATTTGATTGAATGGACGAAACGACTTCTCGAGGAAACAGGGGACGAGAGTCACATCGCCTATCACGGGCTTGGTGTCGGCGGGTCGACCGCATTACTCGCAGCTGGAGAAGAAATGTTACCGACACAAGTCAAAGTCGTCATCTCTGAAGGTGCCTACGCCCGATTTGATGACTGGCTCAATCATTTAGCGGATCTACAGATCAGTTATCCTGCAGGACCGTCACTCGCAATGGCGAGCACGTTCAATAAATTCGAACAGGACTTCTTTTACGGTGACGTGTCAGTGACACGACAAACGAGCAAAATCATGATTCCGACGCTGTTCATCCATGGGACGGACGATCAACTCATGCCATCGCGGATGGTTTATGAACTGTATCAAGCAAAACCTGGATTGAAGCAGTTGTATCCGGTCCGAGGAGCGGGTCATGGTCAAACGTATCTCGAAGATCAAGTCAACTATCAAAAACGCTTAAAATTATTCATCCAGCCATTCATGACAACGAATTAAGCCGCATCCCTCACGTCACTACAGCCGTAGTCGAAGTGAGGGACTTTTTTTTGGATTAATGAAAGGGAAAATGTTCCAAATGACAGCAGGTGTGGTATTCTCGATAGAACAGACAGAATAGGGGGAGTCAGGCATGTTTAGCTGGGTCGGAAGTGAAGAAGCGTATGTCGATCAAATCGACATACGGCAGGTGGGTCCGGTCGTTCTCGGACGGTTCGGTGGCTGCTCGACGGCGGGTCAAACAAAAAACGAAGATGGTTGTCTCGTCATGACGGGGAAGGACTGGGAGTTGACCGTCTTACTCGATGCCCATAATTCGGCAGAAAGTGCCGAACTCGTGGCGGAGCAATTTTTGACGTATCAAGAGCGGTTGCATCAGCAACTCGAACAAGCAGCCGAGTCAGTCCTTCCGACGTTCGAACACATCATCCTCGAACTGTTGACGGAAGACACATTTCGCGCACGATGCGAGACGTGTCGGGGGGAGACGGCTTGTTTAGTCGTCGTCCGAAAAGGAAACTATGTTTTTTGGTTGTCGGTTGGAGATTGCATCGCGCATCTGTTCCATCCGGAGCTTGCCGGGTTAGGTCAACACAGTCTCAATCAACGGCAATTCTTTGAATGGATCGGACAAGTCAATACGTTTGCGTTACCTGTCCCGTGTTATACCCGCGGCATCCGTGAACTGCGTCAGGGACACAACCGGCTCTTTTTGACGACGGACGGACTCGTCGAATGTCCCGGTGAACCGTTGAGCGATGCGACGGACATCGGTCGCGCGTTTCGTGGTACGGAGGCGCAGGATGCCGTTTTGACCTTGTTGACGACAATCAAGCACCATGCTGTCCGGGACAGTACGACGATCTTGACGTGGTCGATTGATGTTACAGGTGACGTGACACAACCGAGTAATGCTTAGGCATGAACAATTACGTTCGAAAGGAATGAATACAAATGGGTTTTTACATCATGTTGCTGTCATTCATACTAGGAATCTACTTGACGATTCTCAGCATTTCGCGCAGGAAACGGAA
Organism: Exiguobacterium sp. H66; assembly: GCF_018618705.1. Taxonomy (NCBI): domain Bacteria; kingdom Bacillati; phylum Bacillota; class Bacilli; order Caryophanales; genus Exiguobacterium; species Exiguobacterium sp. H66. The sequence continues at coordinate 68,383 of NZ_JACSMQ010000001.1, read as the reverse complement.
GCGTTCCTACATATTGTTTCTCGTCCCGGGGATCCTCCTGGTCATCTTTGCCGTGTATCTCGCAAGACCACATTAAAAAAAGGGAGATGGATTTCCGGGGCGAACACCGGAGAACCGTCTTCCTTGTTTTTTGTTAATCGAGAGACGTCCTTACGGTTAAGGCAGTCCCGTTTAGGGTGTTTGCTCATCAAGCGGTTCGATTTGTTCCGTTTCGACAGGTGGATCCAGTTCATCTGCTTCGTTCGTCAAAGGAAACGCGATCCCGGCACTGGTCAATAGCGTGATGAGTGCGGCATTCGTTAGTGTTTGGCGCATCGTTGCTCACTCCTTCTTTTGTTATCCTACGAAATTGAAAAAAGAAAAGTTACACTTTTTGATTATTCTGAACATTTAAGTGGGATTCGTCAAGTAATCGTCATCTTCACCTAAGTATTTTTCCCGATAAACCGTTATACTTAAACATGGAAAAGAGGGATGTCGCTTGAAATTAACGAAAGCTAACACACGCATTTTTGAATCATTGTTACCCCGTTTGAATGTTAACGCGGAAGAACCGGAGCGAACGGACATCGAACGTCAACTGCAGGCTGATTTGTATGAAGCGCAGCGGCAACAACGACCGTTCGAAGAAGTCCATGGGCAAACACCGGAAGCGCGACTCGACACGATGATCGCCGCGATTCCGGAACAGCGTCGTGCTGAGACACAAAAACGTTGGACACGAAACTATGTCTCAAGCATCTTGATGTATATTTTCATCGAGGGCATCGATGGCGTCTTTCAGTTCGCACTCGCCGACTATTTGTTGTTCTCAATCATCGCCTTGTTCTTGATTGACGCGATGTCGATCTTAATCACGTCACCGAAAATACGTGACGTCAAAGGACGTGTCTGGGGACAGTTCATCATCAGTTTCGTTTTATTTGCAACGTATAAAGCGGTCTTGATTACGTTCGTCCCGAATCCCGATGTCATCTTCCAAGTCAGCGGGACACCTTCTTACATCATCGGAGTCGGTGGTCTGATTGCGTTATACCTCTACTGGTCGAAGAACCCGCTACGAAAACGCGCCTAAACGAATCGAGAGAGGAGTGGACGGATCATGGAATTTACGCACTGGAAAAGACGCTTACAGGATCACTTCGAACGAATGGGCTTTAACTTACGGATTGAACGCCTTGCCATGCAAGACATCATTAAGCTCGAGGCGACCCACGGAGCCTTTTTGTTCTTCCCCGTGACGATCAACTTATATGAACGGATGGGCTGGAAAATGATTGCGATTGAATCGCACCATCCGGATACGGTCGAGGATGCGTTCGCCGAAGCACAAATCGAATCGTTGTTCCAACTGACGATGGTGACATTCGAAGAAGAAGAGCGTGAGTTTTTACTCGGCTTCTATAGCAATACCGGTCGTTATTTGACGGACCGTCAATCTCCGACGGGGCAGTTGCTCGCGGCAATCGAACGGGAGTGGTATGACGGAGAAACGATCCGGATTGAAACGTTCGAGGAATTTCCCGGACTGTTCGTGGCACCACCGTTCGCACACCAAGCGTACGCATTCGCTGCAGCGGAAGGCAAATGGCACATGTTCGTCGGGCGGACGGGACGCCCTGCGAACGATTACCGGTTCGATGGAGCAGTCCTGATGCCGCACCGGATTGCCGATAATGAACTGTTCACGATGACGCCGCTTGCGGTTGCGATTGATGATACGGCAGGATTGCGCGACCAATTGCGTGAGGAACGGTCAGAAATCAAACGATTCCACAGACAAGCGATGGAGACGATTCGTGACTACGATCCGTCGTTCGGCTTCGCTTGGCGCGGGACGGTCACATTCTTTCATGGCATTCCCGTCGACCCTTTTGCACAGCGGTTATGGCTGGAAGACGGAAAAAAACGTTTCCGGATCATGCAAAAAGCATCCCAACGGATTTTAGCACTCGGCGACACGTGTACCGAAGCGATTCATGCGCTTGACGAGGCCGTCAGCGCCGGTGAACCGGACGGGACACCCGTCAGTGCTGTCGGACAACTCATCCTCGGGATTTGGCAACAGTTTGAGTCCGATGAACGGACCTACTTGACAGAGGTCGTCTGTACCGGGATTTCACGGACACAGGCGGAGAACCGGATTCGGCATGGCTTAGCGCGCCAAGAGGCAGTCAATTGGATTGAACGTGCACAAAACGGACGTGACCAGTTCCAGTTCGCAGGACTATCCATTACATTACCGCACCGCCCACCGGGAACGATTGAGATTAGACGAGAAGAGGAACAACGATGAACGTCAGCTACACTCGCGAATCTGTCTGATACGACTTCACGCATCAGGCAGTTGACGGACCACTTCGATGTCCGGTACATTCGTCAGCAGGAACAAACGCTGGTAAAGAATCCATAATCAAAGGACGACATCCTCTTAAAAACAGGATGTCGTCCTTTTTCAATCGTTTTTAAAGACCAAGCGAGGCAATCAGCTTTCGAATCCGTTCTTCTGATTGTTTCGGCGTCAAAATCAGGAGTTGATCGCCACCAATCAATCGTGTCTGACCGCGGGGGGTAATGATGGCATCGTCACGAATGACGGCGACGACGAGCAGATCCTGCGGCATCTCAATCTCTTGCAATGTTTTCCCGTCAATCCGACAGAACGACGGGACACTGACCTCGACGATTTCAGCATTCGGATTTGCGACCGTCATGAATTGAATCAACGGCTCAATCCCGATCGTTGGTTTCACTTCGAGCTTCATGACACGGACAATCCACGGTAAGGCCGTTCCCTGCAGTAAAGCCGATGTCATGACAGTGAAGAAGACGATGTTGAACAAGAGATAGGAGTTCGCAAGTCCGCTCGAAAGCGGATAGGTCGCAAGGATGATTGGTACGGCGCCGCGTAGTCCGGCAGCCGTGATGACACTTTGCTCCCGGTAATTGTAGTGAAAGGGAAGAAGTGAGATGAAAACAGCGAGTGGTCGTGCGACGAGAATCAGCGTCACGACGATGATGCCTGAAATGAGCAGCATCTGCGGATCGAGCAGTTGGCGCGGGAAGACGAGCAGTCCGAGCATGATGAACATCCCGACTTCTGCCAGATGCGACAAGCTGCCGCTGAAACGAATCAAGATGTCGCGGTAAATCATGTCGTGGTTACTGATCCAAATGCCTGTCACGTAGACGGCGAGGAAGCCACTCGCATGGATACTCGTCGCGATCCCGTAAGACAGTAAGGCGCCGCTGATCAAGAGTGTCGGATACAGGGCCGATGCTTGAAGCTGAATCCGGTTCATCAATTGCGTCAAGAACCAGCCGATGCAGAGACCGACGAGTAAACCGATTCCCATTTCGTAGAATAAAGACAGGACGCCACTGATAATCGAGAAACTTTCCGGATCGAGCGCAAGTTCTGTAAAGAGAATCGTCAAAAAGACAGCCATCGGATCATTTGTTCCAGACTCCGCTTCCAGTGTATGTTTGACCTTCTCATCGACAGGACGTCCGCTCAGTAAGGAAAAGACAGCCGCTGCATCGGTCGAGCCGACGAGGGCGCCGACGAGTAACGCCATCGGCCAGCTGAAATCAAGAATGAAGTGGGCGACGAGTGCAATCAAGCCAGTCGTGATGACGACGCCGACCGTCGCAAGCGAAAGGGCAGCAGGGAGGACTTGCCTGAAATCGCCCCATTTCGTGTTGAGACCGCCATCGAACAAAATGATGACGAGGGCGATCGTTCCGAATAGACGCGCTTGTTCAAAGTCAGAAAAAGCAATCCATCCTGCGACATCCGTTCCTGCGAGAATGCCGACGAACACGAATAAAATCAAGGTCGGGACGTTGAGGCGAAAGGAGAACTTGGTCGTGATGATTGCGAGTAGTAACAAAATACCGGCAAGTAGTAAGACGGTTCCTTCATGCACATGCATACCTCCTCGAATCGGGGCAGGGTTCTCTTCTGTTACGTTTAGTATACGCTATTCACCTCTTTTGCAGGCGGAGAAGTCTTTTTTTGAAATGATGTGTATAAATCGACGGAAAAAGGAAAACACTCAATATATATGCATGTAAACGAAGAAAGCGTAACTAGAGGAGGAAAATGGAAATGAACATATGTATCGTGACAGGCGCAAACTCAGGGATGGGAATGGTGACAATCCAAGCTTTGCTTGAACGGGGGGACCGCGTCATTGCGACCGTCCGCTCAGAGAAGAAAGCAACACTGCTCGTCCAAATGTTACGTGAACATGGGGTTTCGCATACGAATCTTGAAATCGAAATCGTTCAACTTGACCAACTGGAATCCGTCCGCCGGTTTGCAGACCACTTGTTCGATAAGATTGGTCGCATCGATCGCCTGATTTTAAATGCCGGGGTCATGGTCCCGCCGTATCATTTGACGAAAGACGGCTTCGAATCCCAGTTCCAAGTCAACTACCTGAGTCACTTCTATTTGATTGAACGCTTGCTGCCGCTCCTTCAACACGGAAACGATCCACGGGTCATCTCGATTTCATCGCTCGCCGGGGAAGGTGGACTCGTCCGAACAGATATCGAACTGGAATCGATTGCCCATGTTAAAAAAGACAAATACAACCCGATGCGGTCGTACCGCGAATCGAAATTGCTACAGATGGTCCACATGCGTGAACTCGCGGACAAGTATGGGGACGATGTGACATTCGTCAGCGTCCATCCCGGCATCGTCAATACCGACTTGTTCTATCGTGGCAAGTACGGCAAAGCGATGAAGGTGCTTTTAAAGCCAATCGCTCAAATCGGTTACTGGACCGGGAAACTGTATACGCCGGAGTACGGGGCGAAAACCGCACTGTACCTCGCGACGACGAATGACCGGCTCGACAATGGCGGCTATTACGCCGATTCCGCACCACGTCTCAGTAACCCGGTCGTCGAGGATACGCGCTACCGTGAAGATGCGCGCCGTCTATCGAAAAATTGGGTCGGACTCGACTGAAGACAAAAAAAGGCCTACCGGCTCGTGGGAAGCCGGTAGATCCACGTTGTGAAGACTGGGGGTCTGATCACGTTTTTAGAATACGATATTTAAAAATAAAATTGTAGAATATGAAAAAAATCACAAAATGATGCGTTTTTATGATTTTTTTTTAGCGATGCGAGCAAAACGGTTTTCTTCTGGTGCAGTTTTCGTTAGGATAAAGAAGAATTTTTGCTTACAGGAGGTACAACATGATACGACTAGCTACATCACAAGACGTTCGAAACATCGCAACACTACTCGAGCACAAGGCGCTCGCACTCCAAGCGACGGGCAGCACACAGTGGTCTGCCTACCTTGAACAAGACATCGAAACACTCGTCCAAGAGGATCTTGATGCCGGAAGACTGTTTGTTTTTGAAGAAAACGATCAGTTGCTCGGTTCCGTTGCCCTGCTTCCTTCGATGGAATGGGATCGCTCGTTATGGGCAGATACAGAAGGTCTTTATATCCACCGGATTGTCGTCAGTGATTTGGCGAAAGGACGCCGCGTCGGAAAACAACTTCTTGATTATGTAATCGAGTTGACGGATTACGAAGGGGAAACACTTCGCCTCGACTGCGTGGCGTCAAATGCATTTTTAAACGACTATTATACGTCGGTCGGTTTTACGTACCAAGGAACATATGACGGATTTTCGACATATGAGTACGAACGAATCGAAGCGACGGCATAATCGGTCATTTGTTCAAGACAAGTCGTAGCCGCTTTGTTAAGGTAAAAGAAAAGTAATTGCGAGGAGTGATAGGATGCGACTTCAGATTGGCTTCATCGGCTTCGGTAAGAGCACGACCCGTTACCATCTGCCATACGTCATGATTGATCCCCATTTCGAGGTGACGTGGATTTATAATCGGACGGCAAAACCGGAGTTAGAGGAAAAATATACGGACAAGCTTCCCGCAGTCCAGTTCACGACGGACCTCGACAAGATGTTGTCGGACGAGAAGCTTCAAGTCGTCGTCATCAACACACCGCCTGCGACGCATTTTGCCTATGCCTTGAAGGCGTTGCAACAGCAGAAGCACGTCCTCGTCGAAAAACCTTTTACCGTGACAGAACAAGAAGCGGTGCAACTGTTTGAGGAAGCACGTAAGCAAGGCGTCAAGCTACTCGCCTATCAAAATCGGCGTTTCGATAGCGACTTTCAAGCCGTCGCCCAAGTCATTGCGTCCGGAAAGCTCGGTCGCATCGTCGAAGTCGTCTCGCATTTCGATTTGTATCGTCCGGATGCGAATGCGGCGAATACGGCGAACGAAAACGGTGCGCTCTATAGTCTCGGTGTCCACACGATTGATCAAATCATTGCCTTGTTCGGGAGACCGAACCAAGTCGCCTATGACATCCGAACCGTCCGGGGTACTGCGATTCCGGACGATACGTTTGCGCTTGATTTTTATTATGACGATTTCAAGGCGAGTGTCCGAACGAGTCATATCGCACTGGCACCCGCTCCGCGCTGGATGATTCATGGGACGAACGGGACATTCATCAAACAGCATGTCGATCGGCAAGAGCTTGACTTAAAAGCAGACTACTTCCCAGGGGAAGACGGATTTGGGGAAGATTCGGAAGATGATTTCGGTCGGTTACTCTATCATGATAACCACAATCATCTTCAAAATGTCCGGATTCCGAGTCCGATTGGTGACTACGGTAAATTATATCGGGCATTTTACCGGAGTATCGTTGAAGATGCCCCTCTTCCAGTGACGGAAGAAGAGACGACGTTCGTCGCCCATGTGCTCGAGCAGGCGTTCACTCAACCGTCACCGTTTATCGTCAATATTAAAAATTGAATTTCATTTAAAAAGCTAAAGGGTCGCGACCGATTACTTTTCGTGCTTTAAAAGCGATTCAAGACGGATTGCGCTTTAAAACGTCTCCATGCCCGGCTTTTTGGTCACGGTATTAGCTAAAAAGCGTCATGTTTCGTTGACTCCTACGGGAAAAAGTGCGTTTTTAACGCACGTTCAGAGGCAGGCAAGACCCTGCTCGTTGGCCGCTAGGATCCAAGGAGCAACGGCTTGCGCCTCGCCCGAGGAACGCAACGAACAAAGACGCTTGATCTCCCGATAGAACTTTGTCTACAGTCTGAATCTTCTTGTTGTGCATATACAACAGGAGGATTTTTTTGTTACAAAGAATGAAGATATTGCTATTTTTTTAGAATTTTCTTTTGAAATCATGATTATTATTTCAATAACTTGGGAAAAATGGTGTATATCATCGTATTGTCATTCTGTTAAGGGGGTCTATCATGAAGAAGTTTTTCTCAAGTGTCATCGTCGCTGGTGTTCTGTTTGGCGTATTCAGTCCGTCGCTCGTCGCACATGCCGCAACGAAGCTGACCATCACGACCGCAGTTTTACGTGTCCGTGAAAAGCCGACGACATCAAGCAAGATTCTCGGGAATGTCGTCAAAGGAAACGTCTATACGTCAAAAGGAACATCGGGAAGTTGGTACAAAATCACCTATAAATCACGGACGGGGTACATACACAAAGATTATGTGAAGACATCGACGACGTCCTCGAAATACACATCGACCGGCACGAAGTATACAACGGTCGGGACGTTAAACGTTAGAACGGGCCCGAGCACAAAATACAAATCCGTCACCCAGCTCAGTAAAGGGGTCAAAGTCGCAACGTATGGCACGTCAGGTAGCTTTACACGTATTTTGTATAGCGGGAGCTACCGCTATGTCTCGACACAGTACTTAACGAAAACGAAGCCAACAAGCAGTACGACTAAAAAATTAAATGTCCCGTACTACAATCAATACACGTTAGGTTATCCGTCAGGTTGCGAGTTCGTCTCGTTGAAGATGGCGCTCGCCTACAAGAAAAAGTCTGTTTCGGCTGCGTCGCTCTATAAACAACTACCGAAAAGCATCAGCAATGCGACCTACAAAAATGGAAAATACTACTGGGCCGATCCGGAAAAAATGTTTACGGGTGATCCGGCCGGGACGCTCTCTTACTACAAAAACTGGGGCATCTATCCAAAAGGCATCCTCCCACTCGCTAAAAAATACCGGAGTGGCGCCGTCGACATCTCCAAGCAAGGTGTCAGTAAAATTGAACGTGAAATCCGGAGCGGGAATCCTGTCATCGTCTGGGCGACCGTTGATTTCAAAAATCCATATGGCTACTTCTCTTGGATCAAGCCGGACGGCAAAACGTTCACCGGGTACCGGAACTATCACGTCATGCTCGTGACGGGTGTTTCAAGCAGTTCGTTCTACGTGTCTGATCCGTATCGTGGGAAATACGCCGTCAGTCGCGCACAGTTCACATCTGTTTATAACACGACGGGACAATATGCGTTATCCGTTCGTTAACCGGTCACCTGAACAAACGACTTTCACCTTTTCCAAAAGGGCGGAAGTCGTTTTTTTCGTTGAATCGTCACCTGACGTTTCCTTATTTTTGAAAAAATAAGAAAAACGCAGAAGAAACAGGTACACTAGTACCATCTAAAATAAAGAAAGGGTGGAATGATGGAAGAACAACGAATCACCCAACTGGAACAGGAACTCGAGGCGTTGAAGTTACGTGTCGCGCAACTCGAACAGCTGCATCCTGTTCCGCATCCAACGTCGACTCCGGAGCAAAGTACGGTCGCGACACCGAAAAAAAGACCCGCCTTCGTCAAAAAAGACGACACGTTTTCACCAAAAATCAAACAAAGCCGGACGCGCGATGAGTGGGAACACATGATTGCGACCATCTGGTTACCGCGCATCGCCGCAATTTTTGCCGCGATTGGGGCAATTTTCTTATTTTCTTACGCCTCGATCTCCGGCTGGGTCAATCCAGCGGTCCGAGTCGGCAGCGGAGTGCTCATCGGATTGCTCTTAATCGGAGTAGGCGAGTATCAGTATGAGAAAAAGCGACGGGAACTCGGCGTCGGGCTCGTCGCGACTGGGACAATCGTTTCTTTAGCCGCCTTGTTCGCCGGCATGGCGTTGTATCAATTCTATTCGCCGGGTCTGGCCTTCTCGCTCGAACTCGTCATTTTATTCATTACGTTCGGATTAATGTTATGGATGGCGTCACGTGTCCTCCTGATTCTCGTCTCAATCACCGGATTTTTACTCCCGTTTCTGCAACTGGCGGACGAAGCGAACGTTTCGTTGTTTTTACTGTATGAAGTGATATTGTTCGCCGCCTTATTCTATGCCGCGATTCGCTTAAAAACGATTCTCGGTTTCGTCGTCAGCTGGGGATTCCTGACAATCGCTCTCGTTACAGCGATGAGCATGGTCGGCTTTTCACCACCGTCCATGTCTGACGAAATCTCACTGCTTGCTGCGTCGCTCGTCAGCTACATCGGGACCGTCTTCACTGGGCAACGTCTCTGGATGAAGTGGAACTATCCGAGTTACGGGGCCGGTCTTATTGTGATTGCGAGTCTAGCCGTCATCGATTGGCAGTGGGGGACACTGATTGCCCTCGTGCTGGCAGGGCTTGCCTATAGCATCGCTAACTACTCAAAAGATGCCTGGCACAATGCAGTCGGTCACGCGACGGTGTTCTACGCGATCACGCAAATTCCCTATGACATACTCCGCCTGAGCGAGCAGTTCGAAACCCTGTTGTTCGCCTGCATCCTGATCGGCCTTTGGTTCGTCAAACGCCAGCACATGCCGTACCAACGGATGATTGCTCTCGCTTTGTATGTCTACTTCATCTTCGACCAGATTACGCAGTCGGGTATGTACGCGGCAATGAATGACTCGTTTCGTCTTTCAGTCGTCGCCTTAGTACTTGCGACAAGTGGTTTAATTTATTTACTCGTGCAACAACACCGCGCGATGGTCGAGGACGGGACGTTCCAGATCAGTCTAGTTGTCGCAGCCGTCGGCGTCCTGACGACGTATACGTTACTCGTCATGGAACTGCCGTTTTATGACGGACTCGACGAAACGAATCGCAGTACGACATTATCGGTTGCCTACATTTTACTTGCCTTGCTTCTCGTCACGATTGGTCGGATCCGTAATTTGTCCGTCTGGCGATTATCCGGTCTGTTGCTACTTAGCGTCAGTGCGATTAAGCTGTTAGTGTTTGATTTATCGTTCTTGACGCTCGTCCAAAAAGCGTTTGTCTTTATCGGGTTTGCAATCGTGGCGTTCATCATTTCACGGACGTATTTTAAAAAGCGAAAAAACAACTGAATGAGCAAACCCCCGTCCTGATGATTCGCGTCAGGACGGGTTTTTCATGTTAGTTCTAAATTTATATTGATAACGATTATCATTATCGTCTATACTAACAACTGAACTTACTTAACGATTTGGGGGAAATGAATCATGTCACATAAGAAAATCCTTACGGCGAGCGTCTTGTCACTCGCGACCTTGTTAGCTGCTTGCGGGGAACAAGAAACAACGACAAAAGCGACACCGAAAACAGCGGACGGCCAATTCGATCAGGTCGTCGCCGATTACCGCGATTATGCAATCAATGAACTCGATGCCTTCACGAATAAAACAGAAGCCTTTACGACGGCCGTCAAGGAAGGGGACCTTGAAAAGGCGAAAGCGCTCTATGCACCGGCGCGGATGCACTATGAACGGGCGGAACCGATCGCGGAAGTTTTCGGTGACCTCGATCCGAAAATCGATGCCCGTGCAGGTGACGTCAAGGAATCCGAGTGGGGCGGTTATCACCGGATCGAACAAGGCTTGTTCGAAAAGGGAACAACAAAAGGGTATGAGCAATACGCGGAGCAATTGATGCAGGACGTCCACCTCTTGCGTGCAAAAGTCGAAACAGTCGACGTGACACCGGAGCTTCTCGTGACGGGGGCGACGGATTTATTGAATGAAGTCTCGACTTCGAAAGTGACAGGCGAAGAAGACCGCTATTCACATACCGATCTTTATGATTTTGCAGCGAACGTCCAAGGGGCGGAAAAAATTTATCAGTTATTGAACCCGAGCCTGATGAAACGAGACGACGCGTTGTCAAAAGAGATCGCAGCGCGCTTTGAGGATGTCAATGCCTTATTAGAAGCGAAGAAAACGGAAAAGGGGTACGTCCTCTATACGGACTTATCAAAAACCGACGTTAAACAGTTGAGTCAAGCCATTAACGAACTGGCAGAACCGCTGTCGAAGATGGGCATCGTACTGGAGGGATAATCATGACACGACCAACATTAGAGGCTGGCATGACGCGACGTGATGTCTTAAAAGTCGCCGGCCTGACCGGTCTCGGTGCAGCTTTTTATGCAAGTGGTGTCGAACGCTTCTTACCGCGCGCCTTGACGGCTAAGGCGTCCGATCAAGTCCCGTTTTACGGCACCTATCAAGCGGGCATCATGACGCCGGCCCAAAATCATGTCCAACTCGTCGCTTTTGACGTCAAGACGGATCGCCGGGACGAGCTGATTGATTTATTGAAGCGCTGGACGCGGGCTTGCGCACGCTTATCAGCAGGACTATCGCTCGGCGAAACAGATAGTGCCTACATCCCACCGGACGACACCGGTGAAGCAGAGGGGTTATCTGCAAGTCACTTGACGTTCACGTTCGGTTGCGGAATTAGTTTATTTGAAGGGGATCGTTTCGGCATCGGCCATAAACGCCCGGCACTCTTACGAGATTTACCGACATTTGATTTGGACCAGCTCGATGAGAAATGGTCCGGCGGTGACTTGATTGTCCAAATTTGTGCGGACGACCAGCAAGTCGTCTTCCACGCGTTACGCAACTTGACCCGAATCGGACGGGGTGTCGTCAAGATTCGCTGGACGCAAGCCGGTTTCCAGCGGTCGAAAGTGGCAGATGCGACAGGCGGGACACCGCGGAACTTGTTCGGATTCAAAGATGGGACAGGCAATCCTGACGTGACGAAAGCAGCGACGCGGGAGAATACGCTGTTTTATCAATGGCGTGATGGTTCACCTTGGCTGACGAACGGGACGTTTCTCGTCGTTCGCCGGATTCAGATGCACCTTGAAGTCTGGGACCGGACGATTTTGAAGGAGCAGGAGCGGACATTCGGGCGTGAACGGGCGTCCGGGGCACCACTCGGTTCAAAAGATGAGTTCGCGTCCGTTACACCGACGAAACGGATTGCACGGGGGGAAGCAGAACTACCGGCAGACTCGCATACAGCGGTCGCGCATGGTGAAGGAAAGGTGCAACTGCTCCGACGCTCCTACTCCTACCAGGATGGCGTTGATGAGACGACAGGCGCATTAGACGCCGGTCTGTTGTTCCTCTCGTATCAGCGATCGCCGGAGCAGTTCATCACGATTCAAGAACGGCTCGCAACTTCTGACCGGATGAATGAATACATTACTCATCGTGGAAGCGCGCTGTTCGCGTGTTTCGGCGGCATTCAAAAAGGAGGTTACATCGGTGATGCGCTCTTTGCTTAAAGCTGCCTTACTCGTGTTCCTTATATGTAGCACGCTCATCCCCCATGCGGGTGCAGAGGCGAAAACCGATGCCCTTTACGTGTCGATTGGTCAAGCCATCTCAGCCGTAAAGGCGGAAGATCGCGATGCACTTTCAAAACGAATCGCGACGTTAGCTAAACAATCAAAGGAACTGGCTGACTCAGATGAAAAAGCCGTCATCTTAAAGCGTTTATCGACGCTGAAACAACATCAGGATGCGTCGTTCGCGACGATCAGTGCGGACTTGACGGCACTGTCGACGGCTGTCCGGACGCTCGAAGACACAATGCGTCCCGCGCAGGATGCGACGGCCCGGACCCGTCTGCTTGATTTGCATGAAGTGACCAAGCAAATGCGGCAAGCGGATGCGGGTGAGCGAAAGACACTCGAACAGACCTTGTTAAAGGAATGGACGGCCCGTGAGAGCGTCGTCCGGGAAGAAAGCATCGGTCACTACGGAAAAGTCGAGATGGCGTTATCCGCGATTCGCATCGCACAAGCACGCCAGACATTCGACCAGACGGAATGGAACGAGGCCCTCGACCAGTTTGATACAAGCATCGACTCATTCGTCGAAGGAGACATCGTCAAGACGGCATCAGTCGAATTGACCGATTTGATCCATTTACTCGATCAGGCGTCGGATGCGCTCGTTGCAAAAGACCTCGACGGGGCGCGGTCGACTTTGACGACGTTCATTGCCCAGTGGCCGAGCGGAGAAGGGGCGGTCCGGACACGAGACAGTGCTTTGTATACGCAAGTCGAGACGGACGTTCCCTTATTGCTCGCCCGCTTAAATGAGGAGACGCGGAACGCGACAATCACTTCGTTACAGGAATTAAGCGCATCGCTCGGACAACTGACCGACCAGACGAGCTATACGTTCGTCGACGCGATGCTCGTCATGGTCCGGGAAGGACTTGAAGCGTTGCTGATTATCAGTGCGCTCGTCGCCTTGACACGTAAAGCGAATTTACGGGGGGAACGGCACATCTGGTTCGGAGCCGTCCTCGGGCTTTTAGCGAGTGGTCTGCTTGCGCTAATCATTCAATTTTTCTTCTCGACCGCGCTCGCAAGTGTCGGACGAGAGCAAATTGAAGGATGGACCGGCTTGTTCGCCGTTCTCGTGATGTTACTGGTCGGAAATTGGTTACATTCGAAAACGGCCATCACTTCCCGTCAAACGCAACTCGTGTCCGACCTATCGCGGACTTCACTCTTCATCGTCAGTTTCTTGACGATTTTCCGGGAAGGTGCGGAGACGTTACTCTTTTATGTCGGGATGGCACCGGCGATGACGCCACTCGCCTTAGGTGGAGGCATTTTGGCAGCCATTCTCTTGATCGGACTCGTGTCAATTGCAGTCATCTATTTCGGTGTCCGTTTGCCGATTCGCCGTCTATTCTTAGGCGCGACCATATTAATCTATGTGATGGCCTTTAAGATACTCGGTGTAAGTCTACACGCGCTCCAACTGACAGGTGTATTGCCTGTCCATCCACTTGCGTTGCCGCCCGTCGCCTGGATCGGATTTTATCCGACGATTGAAACCGTGGTGCCACAAGTGCTGGTAGGTCTCATCATCATTCTGACCGTACTTCGTAAACAACGACGCGGCACGTCACTAAAGAAAGTTTCATAAGCAGTTTTTGAAATCCATGTTTTATTCATTATGTTTCGGGAATAACTTTATATTGAGACAGCCAACTGAGGCTTAGTATGAAGGAGATGAACGAACATGATTGAAACACGTATTGTCCGTGACATGACTGGCGTCGATGCAGAAATAACGAGTTTAAAGTCAGGCGGGTATTCAAATAAACAAATTTATATTTTTGCAAAAGACGAGGAACTGGCAGAACGGATTGCGAACGATACACAGACGCTTGCTTACCGCGTCACGAAAAAATCTTTTTTTGAAACATTGATGGCGACCGTCCGTAGTAATCGAAAAGATCGTATCGCCCAACTATCTGAACTTGGCATGACGAAAGATGTTGCAGAAAGTTTGGAAGATGAAGTCCGCCATGGCCATATCGTCATTGTCGGATCGAAGTCAGACTTAATCAACCCGGCCTATGCCGCATCTTACGTCGCAGATGAATCGAAAGATTATGGAGCGGGTGTGCCGAAGCTTGAAGAAGAGGAAACGACGACAACCTTGCCTGCCGACCAAAATGTGAAGCTCAAAAACGACTAAACAGTCAAAAGACGCATTTGCAATCGCAAATGCGTCTTTTTTTGTCCTATACGACTTAACGAGAAGGCTCGATCGGATTTAAGGGAGTGGAGTGAGAATCAAGTCGTGGTCGCACGACCCGTATTTCTTCATCCGTTTGAAATAGCTGTTCTAGTAAAACGATATGATTGCGTGTCTTAAGTCGTTTCCACTTGCGTTCATTGCGTTTTTTCGACTGTAACATCTATCGCCACCTCCGATTAGTCTGACTACAGAATAGAACTAATCAAAAGATTCCCTTACATAACTTTCCTTAAACGTACGCTTTTGACATTTTTTCTCGGAACGCATCAATCTCTGCAAGGGCGACCGTATCGCGTTCGACGTCCCCCGGTGCATTCCCTTCCGCGAGGATTGCCGTTTCAAGACGGGCTCCTAAAAAGGTCGCGATATGGTCGAACTGTGTCGCAAGGGCGCGTCCTTTTTCTTTTGGATCATCGCCGCCGACAGCAATCAGGTGGAATCGCTTGCCTTGCATCCGCTCACGGAAACGTAAGTCTTCATCACGCAACGATTCACTGAAGCGGTCGATGAAGAGCTTCATCTTCGTGGACATCGAATACCAGTAGATCGGCGTGATGAACACGATGTCGTCATGCTCGAGCATTTCTTCCACGATCCGCCGGTAATCATCGCCAATCGGTAAGAACCCACCATGATGCCGCCGGTCTTCCACAGGTTGAATCATCGTGTTGGCTAAATCGACCGACACATGAGGAATGCCCTCGAATGCGCGGACACCGAGCCATTCACTGTTCCCTTTTCTAGAACTGCCGTAAATCGTATACATCTTCGTTCCATCTCCTTTATTAATCGCTATTTGTCCATTGTAAGACAAAGGAAACGTTGAAATAAACTGATTTGCTTCTAAGAATGGTTTTGAAAACCGGGATTGCGGAAAAAGACTATCAGCACACCAGGAAAAGAGGAGGAAACGTCTGATGGAAAGAAGTATTTTGATTGCTTTAGAAAAACACCTTTATGCGATGCACCATGATTTAGACGGTCTCGCTCGTCTCATCACGAAAAAGTTCGTTCAGCTCAGTCAAGTCGCAGCGTCCGTCGAACATTTTCGTCGGATGAGCTTTGATATCTATAAATCACGGGAATCGTTGGCTCAAATTTCGCCGCAAGTCCTCTATGAGACGGCACTTGATTATGAGGATTGGCTTGAAGAGGAGTTTGATCAAATCCCACCGAGCTGGATGCTCAGCCGTGATGAGGAACACGCACTTGATCAACTTTGGTGGTTTGAATTTTTACGGATTCAAGCTGAACTCGAGGAATGGCTCAGCCTGTACTTAATTCGTCGGATCCGTGAAGACATTCGGTATGTACCCCCTGTCATTGAAAAGAACGCCTATGCATTATCGGACGACGCCCGTCATGTCTTTTGGCGTTTGTTGCAACGGTCCGTTGCCAAACCTTCGTCGAAAATCAAAGCGAATCAACTGTCCTGTCGAATGGGCATCGCAGAAATCGCCCGCTGTGCCCGCTTGAACGAAGAACGGACGGAGCAGGCGATCGACGAATTGACGGCCCGAGGAATCATCTCGATTGTCGAGGAAAATGAAAAAATGAAGCTACATGTTCGTTTACAAGTGATTTAATGTGATGAAGCGTTCAATCATTCGTTCATCTCGTCGTGCTGAAGGACCAATCCAAATCAAATGACCCGGACTTTTCGATTCGATGAACTGGGCATGGGGGATCAGACGCTGCGTATAGCGGGCATGCTCGAACGGGACAGCGCGATCGGCTTGTGAATGGACGATTAGGACTGGGCAGCTGACCGTTTCGAGTGTCTGTCGCTCAAGCTGCTGAGTGATGTCGAACAAGACGCCGCGCCCGGGACCGTTCTGTAGTCCGACGGCATACAATAAGCGTTCATCCTCATGCGTCAAGAGTGACCGAATGTCACTACGTTGCAACAGGCTCGTCATTTCGACCATCCGGACGGACGCCTCTTCAGGAAATTTTTTTAACTTATCTTTGACATACGTCCATAATACCCACTGAATGAAGTGGAGTGGACGTTGCAAGAGCGGTTGAATCAATACGTTCTGGTATGGAAGTGAAATTTGATGAGACATCGCACACGCTAAAACGAGTGAGCAAGCGGCATCGTTTTGGCTCGCTAGGGCGATTGCTGTCGGACCGCCTGCTGAGATGCCGTAGATGGTATAGCGCGTAAAACCACGTGCCTGCATCCAACCTTTATAGAACGCAGCTAGCTCGACAGGGGACTCCGCTAACCGCAGCGGGGTTTTTCCGTATCCGGGACGTGACGGGACAATCACGCGGTACCCGGCGTGAATTAATTTTTCGACATGATAAATCTCCCGGTAATCGGACTGTGTACCGTGGATTAACAGAATGATGGGACCTGTTCCGCTATCTCGGTAATCAAATTGTTGTTCCTTCCATTCAGCAATCAAATGCATCCAAATTCTCCTAACGATATAAATTTTACCAATTTATTGTTAATATTATTATTTATTTACGGTATACTCGAAGTATAATCAAATACCGTAACGATAGGAAATGAGGATGTACCGTGCCTACTGAAAAATTATCAAACCGTGATCGCTTACTGGCTGTTCGGGATATTTTTGAAAAATACTCGGACGAAGAGGAGACCTTGACGTTAGAAGACTTGAGTATCGCTTTATCAAAACGAGGATTGATTGAAAAATTATCACGAAAATCGCTGAAGGACGATATCGAGGCCCTTGCGAAATCAGGGTTTGATGTCGTCAAAGAAGAGACGAAAAATGGACTGGCGACGCCATATCATCTCGTCAGCCGGCGGTTTGAGCACCACCAGTTGCGTTTACTCGTCGACGCGATCGCAAGTGCGAAATTCATTTCGGAAAGTGAGACGAAGGCGCTTGTTCGAACGATTCAATCATTGACGAGCGAGCGGTTGGCGAAGACGTTGAACCCCGTCATCCATACGGTCAAAAAACCAAAAGGAGTGATTCCGTTCTCGATCGATACGATTCAAAAGGCGATTACGGAACAAGAAATCATCAGCTTCCAGTACCAAGGGAAGTTTAATGAACGGACGCGGAAGTTCGAGCTCCGCCGAGATGGTGATTTTTATCTCGTCACACCAGCGCACCTAATTGTCGATAACGGGAACTATTACTTAATCGGTCGTGATGAACGTGTCCAGCAGATTTGGACATATCGTGTCGACCGGATCGTCCAGTGCAGTGTATTCGAACCGGCAGAGACTCCGGTCGAGGTGGATCCTTCCTACTTGAGTAACATGTTCAACATGTACGGAGGGGAAGATGAGCAACTGACGTTAAAATTTCACGAAAGCGTCATGCCGACGGTCGTCGATCGATTCGGGACGGATATCCGCTGTCGACGAATCGACGAGGACTGGTTCGAGGTTAAAGTCAGTGCCCTCTTCTCGGAAGGCTTCATGATATGGTTGATTCAATTTGCTAACCAAGCTGAAATCATCGAACCGAGCATCCGTCGTGAAACCTTTAAAGAGAAGGTCCTTCAGTTGGCACGAATCTATCAGGAAAGTTCTGTTGTAAACTAATGCTGCGAAAAGTGTCCTTGCAAGGGAAAGGACACTTTTTGTCGTTTTTTGTCGTATATTCATATTTGAATATTTTCGCGTATCTTTTCCGTCTACTATTAAGGGTATCTGATACTTATGTAGGAGGAACGTCATGCAACAGATGGAAAATCGCCGTACACGGGGCTGGATGGATGGACTATTGTATCTATTCTTCGTCTGTCTATCCTATATTTCCTGGTACTTATTGTTTATTTTTGCTTTTAACTTACTTTTTGCGGAAGAATTATTAGAAACGATGGATATCGTCATTTTTGGTTTTAGTCCACTCTTTGCACTAGCCATTACAATTTTTTCGATTCGTCTCTTTAAACGTCGTGGTCAACTCAAACATATCCCGGTAATTCTTGTCGTCTATTCGCTTGCAACAAGTATTTTACTGTATTATTCAATCGCTTATTCGGTCTTACCGCGGCTGTAACGAGACTTGCATCATCCCGTTATTTGGAATATGCTACGCTTATAGCTCATGCCAATAAGGGGGGATACCATGAACACACAGTATATCCTCGACTGGATGCCGTTAGTGCTTCCTGTCGGTGCGATCGTCTTTATCGTCGTCATCGCACGTAAAGCATCGAAAATTGATTCAACTAAATGAAAAATCTCCATTCTCTGTTACAGAGATGGAGATTTTTTTATTGTTCAATACGTTCCCGAACCTGACGACGGAAAACTTGCAAATCATAGGCGGGTTCACTTTGACTAAACTCGATTCCGTCAATCAAGCGGGCATTGCGCTCGACTTCCGGGAAGGCGATCCGCTCAAGCCATTCGTATGTCGTCTCATCGCGTTTGCGTGGAAAGGCTTGCTCCAGTTGCGAGGCGAGTTGGAGCAACGGATGCTGACTGTGCTTTTTCGCGGCCTTCGTCCGCTTTTTGGCGGTTGGTCGGACGATCTCGTCCTGCTCCACCGTGACGACGCGTCGTTTACGGAGGAAATAGAACATCAGTCCGACGACGAGGAGAGCCAGTCCGAGGGCGGCATAATTAAACACCTGGATCGTCGCGGCGTTCATTGCCCCTTGTTTGATGGGTTCGACCGCTTCCATGTTGCCGAGGGTTGCACCAGTCTGCGTCTTTTCATCGACCTTTTCCGAAAGCGGAATCGTCCACGTAAAGAGTGAACCGAATGCCTCGAAGGCGGGGCGCATTAAATTTGCGACGGATCCGAACAATGCTTCCTTCATCAGGCGAAGAAGGAAGACGAGCAAAAAGCTAAGTCCGAAGGCGAGCGTGACGCTCGTCAAAATCCGGCGCCACTCGACGAGATGTCGTTTTAAGAACGGCGTCAGGACGAGTAGACCAAGCAAGACATAGGCGAGGAGCGGTGGTGTCAGTCCGGGGTACAAGAAACAAATTCCGACGAAGACAGCACCCGTCAAAGCAAAGCGGTACTCGAGTTCGATCGTCTCGAGGAAAGCACCGATCGCAGTCGCCAACAATAAGAAGATGCTGATCAATGGTGATACATAAAACAGGGCGAGCGCAGCGATCACTTGCAGAAGAATCCGGACTTTCCGAACGGGTAGGACGGCAAGCAGCGCAAAGGCAAGCAACGGGAGTGCCATCGTCTGTAAGAGACTGATGATGAGTAACCACCAGAGCAACATCATGCGCCCACCTCCTTTTGCCGATGACCGAGGTGGATTGCGGCAGTCGTCGACGGGACGGCCCGTTGGAGACGTTTCATGAAGTATCGGCGTTCAAGCGGTAAGTCGTACTCTGACAGGCGCGCCAAACACTCCATCGTCCGTAAAAACTGTTCCTTTCCTTTTCCGGACGGAACATGGTACCACTGACCATCCCGATTGACCATCGAAATCCAAAGACTGTAAGAGGCACCTTGTTTTTCAAGTTCCCGGATGATTGTCGCACCACGGGACAGCAGTTTTTCAAAGTCACTCCGCAAGGACAATCCGTCACCGGACAGACCGTCGATGATGACGGCATAATCATGATTCCGGACACGGTCGTATTGATAGGAATAGAGTTCGCTCGTCTTCGCATATGCTGACCAGTAAATTGTCTTGGCGTCTCCCGCATACGGGACGACGGAATGAAAGCTCGACCGGTCCGTGAACGGGCTCGACCGATCAACCGTCTCACCGGGGATTTGCCGTTCGTTCCATTCGACGGAAGCAGGGGCGAAGTCCGGGAAGACATGCCCGAGTTGTTGAATCGGTAATGTCAAGTAGACCGTCATCGTATGGAACGGATCTGAAATCATCACATCGAACGACTGAATCCGAATCGTTCCGCGATGTGCGGCGATAACGTCAATTTCGAACGGAACGATTTGATTTTTACCGACGAACAGGTGATGCCGCCAAAATTGACTGCCTGCACCATCGATTCGGACCTGGTCCCCGAGCAAGCCGGATACAGTGACTTTACCGAGCGAAAACCTTGCCCGGTTTTCTAAAGCAAACGGGATGGCGAGTTCATCGTCACGAAAGGCACGTGTCGTTTCGACCAGTCGGACGTCGATCTGATTAGCTAAGTATTCGAGGCACTTCGGCATATACCAGCCGTAGAGGACATAGGCGACGAATAGACTGGCGAGGACGAGTGAACCATATAGGGCGCAAAAGACACCACTTACCCCGACGAGAAATAAGAAGATGGGATGGAATGCTTTAGGTGTAATCAATTGCATGGTTACACCTCAGTCGGTACAGTCAAAGATTCGAGTGTTTGTTTGACGAGTCGTTCATTCGTCATCTTCAACGTCGCTTCAAGGGTCAAGACGAGACGGTGGGCGAGCAAGGGGGTGGCCAAGCTCTTGATATCTTCCGGCGTCACGTAATTCCGCTCATGCATCCAGGCGCGTGCTTTTGCCGCTTTCAGCAAGGCGAGCGTCGCCCGCGGACTTGGACCGATTTCGATGTCACGGTGCGCTCGTAGGGCGTCACATACATCAAGGAGGTAGTCCTCGACCGTATCTTCGATGGTTACGGCTGCGACTTCCTGTTTCCAGGCGTTCAATTGCTCGAGTGGGAGATGAAGATCCATCGCCTCGAGATGTGCGCCTCGCAAAAGTGCTTTTTCAGCAGTCCGGTCGAGTGGTGTGAACGAAAGTTTGAAAAGAAAACGATCGAGCTGAGCTTGAGGCAACGGGAACGTTCCTTGTCCATCGAACGGATTTTGTGTCGCGATGACAAAAAAGTGTTGCGGTAACGTATAGGACGTGTCACCGATTGTGACTTGTGCTTCCGCCATCGCTTCAAGGAGCGCTGACTGGGTGCGCGGGGTCGTCCGGTTGATTTCATCGACGAGGACGATGTTGGCGAACAGAGGGCCGAATCGTTGTTCGAATGAGCCGGTCAACGGATTGAACAACTCCATTCCGAGTAAATCGGTCGGTAGCGTATCAGCTGTACACTGGACACGGGAAAACTTCGCATCGAGCGACTGCGCCAATGCCTTAGCGAGTGTCGTCTTGCCGGTACCCGGTCGATCTTCCAGTAAGACATGTCCTTCGGCGAGCATGCCGATCAACAGATGATCGATGACATGGTCCTGCCCGAGGACGGATTGTTTTAAGGATGTACGTAGTTGTTGAAACATAAAATAATTCCCCCTTGTTTTCTTCTTCTCACTAAAGTGTACGAAAATTCAGATAAAACCGCCAGTAATTCTCGATGTTTCTTCTAATTAATTCCATTAATCCGTAAAAAAAGCAGACACGCTGTGTCTGCTTCCTGCGTCAATCCTCAAACAGTTCATCCATCAACTGGTCGATTTCCTGGCGACGCGCCACCGTCTCGGTACGTAAAATCCGGATCGAGCGCCCTTGCCATTCCAGCCGATCGCCGACTTCTGCTGCGACCGGCAGTCGTTCTCGCGGGAGTTGAATCGTTTCCCGTGCTTCCGTCTCACACAAGGCGAATGCCTCCTCGAAAGCTGTGACCGTCATCTTCATCGTCATGCCTCCTTAGTTCGGACGGAAGTCTTTGCGACTTGTGACGGTAATCGCCGTCCCATCCGATGTGTATTCAATCGTCCCCATCCGGTCCGTCCGGTCGATTGTGATGCTCTCTGCTGCTAAGGCATTCATGACTGTCGGCCGGGGATGGTTGTAGGCATTTCCTTCTCCCGCTGAAATTAAGGCACGTTCAGGGTGGACCGCTTGAAGAAATGGAATCGACGACGATGTATCGGCACCGTGATGACCAATCTTTAAGACATCTGCCTTGACGTCAATTCCGGCTGTTAGTAATTGTTGCTCCGTCCGAATTGGCGCGTCCCCCATGAAGAGGAACGTATTCTCCTCGTGCGTCATCTTCAGGACGGCACTCCAACTGTTTAAATCACGGGTCCCGTCCGTCAAAGGAGCGATGATCTCAAAATCGGCTGATTCACTAGGGATGACGACGCCGGCTTTCGCCGTCTTGATTGTCACCCCTTCATTTTTGACAGCAAGCAAAAAGTCACGATAGGTATCGGTCGTATGATTGACACGCGGGGCGTAGACTTGGTCGACATCAAATGCTTCAAGGACGGTGTCGAGTCCGCCGATGTGATCGGCGTCAGGGTGGGTCGCGATGACGGCTGTTAAGCGTGTCACCCCAAGCGCTTTTAAGTAGCGGACAACGTCATCTCCCTTCCCATTGTTGCCACCATCAATCAAAATCGCGTCCGTCTTCGTCCGGATGAAGGTGCTGTCACCTTGTCCGACATCAAATCCGTATACCGAGACCGTCGTTTCGGCGCGGTCGGTGCGTAGCGCTTCGTCTTCCCGTGTCATATAGAAAATGACAATCAGACCGAGGGCGAGCAGAATCGTCGAAGCCCATTTCATCGTCTAACCTCACTCTTTTCAAATTGATAGAGCATCCCGTTGCGCGGGTGACGGAAGCGGGGGCCGGTGTAACCACGTTTTTTCAGTGCCGTCCGCATCAATAACATCATTCCGCCGTGACCGACGAGGAGAACGCGTTCATTATTCTCGAACGCCAATTGATTCAACAACACTTCAATGCGTTGGTTGGCATCTTTAATCTGCGCCTGAATCCGTTTGCTGAATGGAGCGACGAGCCGACCGATGATCGCCCAGGCGAGGAAGGGGAGGCGAATCCGGGAATTGATCGTCGGGAACGGCACTTCCCGTAAGAGATCGGTCACGATGATCTCATCCTCATAGACACTCTCTGCTGTCTGGATCGCCCGCGGCATACTGCTCGCATAACAGATCGTCCAGTCCGTCTGTCCGAGTTCGACCGGTTTGACATCAATTGCCGAGCTGTCGTACCGTTCAATCCAAGCTTCGATGTCGGAAGCACTAATCCAACCTTTCGTCGGATATCCTTCTGTGACCCGGTGGTGTCTGACTAATCCAATCGTTTTCATTTTTGTTCGACGGTCTTTCTGGTAAAGCCAGGAAACCGTCTCACCTCACTTTCTTTCTCGTTCTATAATACGAAGCGAATGGCGATTCCGCAGAGGAGTGCGCTCAAAATACTAAGTAAACTGCCAATGATATAATATTCCGCAAAACGGCGGTCTTCAAACTGCTTGAACCGCGCCAATGCTTTGAGAGCGATGATGAAGCCGATTGCACCAACCGCATTGACGGCGACGAGAATAACGATGATGGCCCGCTCGACGAGACCGATATAGCGACCAACGCCATTAATCTCTGTCGTGTAACTGCGGGCCGAATCCTCAACCTCGTGGGTGACGGAACGGCTGATCCCGTTCAATTGTTCCTTACGAGTCACTTTCCGCTCGAAATGGGATTCAATCAATCGGGGAGCGAACGGTAGCAGCAAGGGGGCGATGCCGCGTCCGACCAGTTCCGTCGCAACCAGGCTCCACATGATGATCCAAAGCACTTGGAAGGAGAGGGTGATATCACTTGGCCAACTGATCGGGAACATCACCGCAATCAGACCAATGATGATGCCGATATGTAACAGTTGATCAATCCAAAAAGCCGGTGCCGGTTTGATGATCCGCTTGAGTTGCGAGCGGTCAATGACGGCGTGTGATCCGATAATCGCACTGAAGAGATACAGGGCACTTACGAGCTCGATTTGTCCGGTCAGGTAAAAATAACTTAAGACAGCCGCTGTACAGAGGCTATGTATCCCGAGATGGACGAGCAGGGGGCGAAGCTTCCGGTGCTTGTGCTCCGCGATCCGTTTACCTTGCAGCGGGAAATCGGCAATGAGATGGGCAATCAGGAGGCTCAACAGTAAATTCATCCAATCGCCTCCCAGACCTGGAGTTGCTCGAGCGCTTGTATAAAAGCCGTTTCGAGTTGCTTCCGTTGTTTACGTTGCGAGCGGGCAACAAGTTTCGCGACGTTAATTCGGGCATCTTTTTCTTGAAAACCCATTTTTAGTCCGATTTCTTCATACGTTGCGTCCGGGAATCGGTCCATCAGTGTATGGAGCTCGACTTGACGATCTGTTTTCCCAAAATAAGCGGGATACAGCATATCGACATAGCCTGTTAGTAAAGCAGCCGGGAAATAAGGGGGGCCGGCGAAAACGATTTGATTGTCTGATTTTTTGGCCGCCTCTTGCGCTTCGAAGGCAAAAATGATGGCGCTACCGTTCGCTTCGTCGGCTTCTGTCGTCGAAAGCGTTTCATATTGACCAAATCCGACGCCGACATAACCGTCGAGCGGACCATTAACGAGTTCGAGTAAAACGGGATAACAGACTGGGTAGCTTTGGAAAACACCGAGTAAGCTGTCTCCAGACTTGATTTGAAATGGGACGAGTGCGTCTTTAAACTGGTCATTTAATTGCTCCGCCAACGTCCGGAGTGTCTGCAATAATTCTTCTTTGTGCGGAAAAGTGCGTGAATTTTTGACGTCAAATGAAATGGCGACGGCTTGCATCAAATTCCTCCTTTGTTACTGATATTTCGGTTACAACCGAAATGTTACCGTTATAAAGGTAACAAATGATTTGTTACTGTATTTAGAGTAACAGGGGTGGATGTAAAAAACAAAGGGGCAAACTGACTATTTTTTATGGGGGACATGCAAAAAAATTATTTTTATTTACTAGTTAACATAACATATATTATCAATAGTTAAATAATCTTGTCTCATAAGTAAGGTAAACTCAATATAGTGAGACAAAACAAAAAAACACGACATTAGCCGTGTTTGCGACAATCATATGGTTGATTACGTTCCAACCGATGAATGAGCCGATCAAGAAAAATATGATGCCGGCGTTCGAGCTGTGTGATGCGATCAAGCGGCAACCAGGCGAAATGGAAAAAATCACCGCAATCTTGACCGTCACCCGCAACACAATGCGTCCATCTGTTTTCTTGGCATTCGATATGGGCATGATAGAAATATGTGTAATGGACCCGCATCCGCTCTGGGTAACGCATCTCTTCTTCGCCAACGTATTGAACGGTCGCAAGTGATAGACCACTTTCTTCCAGCGTCTCGCGGACGGCTGCTTCCTTAGCGATTTCTGCGTCTTCAATCGTCCCGGCAGGAATCTGCCAGTCACTATCTGGAGCTGATTGTGGATGAAAAACAAGTAGTTCCCATCCCTCTGGTTGTTCCCGTGTGATATAGATTGCTACTTTTTCGCGTCGTCTGAATTTCATCTTCATCACCTCTCCAGTTAGGCAGATGGCACAAAAGCAGCTAAGGACGGATCCGTAGCTGCTTGAGAAATACATATAAGCTACGCTTCGAACCGCTTCGCGTCTGATGTGACATGCTTGACCTGACCATTTTCTTTTATTGTAGCGGTTATTGGTCACTCTTTCAATTTGTAAACTAAAGATTCACCGATAATTTGTGGAAATAATCTAAAAAAATGATTAAAAAGACGACATTTCCTACAAAAAGACAGAAAAAAGACGTCCCCCACGCTTCATCGTGAGGGACGTCTGACCGTCAAACGGTATACCAGTCAACGAGTGGACCGAATTTTTCTTCATCATACGCAAACGAACCATTCGATAACCGATCGAGATAAGACAAGGAACCGATTTGAATCGATTTTGCCTGCTCTTTTCCAATCAAAACGAGTTCTTTTTGATTCGTTACATCAAGTAATGCCGCCACCTGGTGCGGTTTTGATTTTAAATCACGCAACAATTGCTGACCACGTAAGGCACGATTCGTGATTTGGAACTGATCTGAAAGGCGCATCTTCTTCAAGGCACCCCGCTGTGTCAGTAAGACGATATTCGGTGCTTGCATAAAGGCAATCGCCCCTGCGACGACATCATCATCCTTCAGGTTGATGGCTTTGACACCTGCTGCCCGAACGCCGACGACCGGCACATCGTCTTCCGTGAACCAAAGACCAAAGCCGTTTTGCGTTGCGAGGAACAATTGTTTCTCGCCAGTCGAGACCGCAGCATAGAGGACCTCGTCATCTGCTTTTAAGCGGACGCCTTGCAATGGTTTCGACTTCCGCTGGGCATTGTAATCGCTCAGTTTCGATCGTTTGACCATTCCTTGGCGAGTGACGAACAGACAATGTGACGTTTCGTCGAACGTCCGGACGAGATCGATCGAGAGGACACGGTCACCCGGTTCGAGTGGTACGAGATTCGCGACGTGTTGTCCGCCATCCTTCCATTTCGTATCTGGGAGCTGATGGACCGGAATCAATAAGTAATTACCGCGTATCGTCCAGACGATGACGTGATCGGTCGTCATCGCTTGCCCTTGATAGAGCAGACGATCTTGTTCCTTCATCTCCGGAAGGTCGTTCGAGGCACCGAATGAACGGAGCGACGAGCGTTTGATGTAGCCGTTTTTCGACATGAAGACCATCGTTTCTTCGACGGCGATCATGACTTCCGTCTTCAGCTTCAGTTCTTCGACTTCGGCTTCGACGGTCGAACGGCGTTCATCCGCGACTTGATCCTTTAAGATGCTCAATTCTTTAATGATGAGGCGGTTCCGCGTCTTCTCATCGTTCAAGATTTTCTCGAGACGCGTGACTTCCTTCTCGAGTTTTTCAGCCTCTTCCTGCAATTCGACGATGTCCGTATTTGTCAGGCGATACAGTTGGAGCATGACGACAGCTTCTGCTTGTCGGTCCGAGAAGGCGAAGCGTTCAATCAGATTCTCTTTTGCTTCCGCTTTGTTCGTCGCAGCCCGAATCAGACGGAGTGTCTCATCGAGGACGGAAATCGCAGTCATTAAGGCAGAGACGACTTCCTGGCGGCGTTTCGCTTGATCGAGATCAAACATTGTCCGACGGATGACGACTTCCTTGACGTGGCTTAAATAAGCATCCAGTAAGGCGAGCACACCCATTTGACGCGGTGTCCGCTCATGGATGGCGACCATATTGTAGTTATAGGCGACTTGGAGGTCGGTTTGTTTGAGGTAAAAATGTAAAATCCCCTCTGCATCAGCCTCTTTTTTCAGTTCGATGACGACACGCAGTCCATCGCGGTCCGTTTCATCGCGGACTTCAGCCACTCCTTCGACTTTACGGTCGAGGCGTAATTCTTCCATCCGTTTGACGAGATTTGCTTTGTTGACTTCGTACGGCAGTTCCGTGATGACGATTTGCTGACGTCCCCCGCGGAGTGTCTCGATTGTCGCCCGCGACCGGATGATGACTTTCCCACGTCCTGTTTCGAACGCTTTTTTGATCCCGTCGAGCCCTTGCACGACGCCACCAGTCGGGAAATCAGGTCCTTGCATGTGTGTCAGCAGGTCGTTGACGTCATTGACCGTGCCTGAGATGCGACCGATTGCCGCATCGAGGACTTCGCCCGCGTGGTGCGGAGGAATCTCTGTTGCGTATCCGGCAGAAATCCCGGTCGAGCCGTTCATCAACAAGTTCGGTAACAACGAAGGTAAGACGAGTGGTTCTTCCGTCGTATCATCAAAGTTGAGTGTGTAATCGACCGTCTGTTTATTGATGCCGTCTAGAATCAAGCTTGAGACTTTCGAGAGACGTGCTTCCGTATATCGCATTGCGGCAGCACTATCGCCGTCAATCGATCCATTATTCCCTTGCATGTCGACGAGCGGGTACCGTAACTTCCACTCCTGACTCAAGCGGACCATCGCCTCATAGACAGACGAGTCGCCGTGCGGGTGGTAATTGCCGATGACGACCCCGACCGTCTTGGCAGACTTCCGGTACGCACGGTCATACAGGTTCCCTTCCGTATGCATCGCATAGAGAATACGCCGCTGGACGGGTTTGAGCCCGTCGCGCGCATCCGGTAAAGCCCGGTCTTGAATGATGTATTTCGAATAACGTCCGAACCGGTCACCGACGACCTGTTCGAGCGATAAATTTAAGATGTTCTGTAGATTAGACATGCTTTGTCACACTCGCTTTCGTCACGTGTTCATTTTCAATGATTGAGATGTCTTCCGCGAGTCCGAACGCGACGTTATCTTCAATCCATGACCGGCGGTGGCCGACGTTATCGCCCATCAAGACGGAAACACGTTTTTCAGCAACGGCGGCGTCGTCGATCGTGACGCGAATCAATGTCCGGGTCTCAGGATCCATCGTCGTTTCCCAAAGTTGAGGAGCATTCATCTCACCAAGTCCTTTGTAGCGTTGGATCATATAGCCTTTACCATACTTTTTCGTTGTTTTCGCCAGTGTGTCTTCATCCCAGACATACTCGAACTTCTCCGTTTTTCCCTTACCTTTCGAGACACGATACAGCGGCGGTAAAGCGACGAAGACTTTCCCGGCGTCAATCAACGGACGCATGTAACGGAAGAAGAACGTCAGCAGGAGGACTTGAATGTGGGCGCCATCGGTATCGGCATCGGTCATGATGATGACCTTGTCGAAATTACAGTCGGACAAGTCAAAATCTGCCCCGACCCCGGCTCCGATCGCATGGATGATCATGTTGATTTCTTCATTCTTCATGATGTCAGCGAGTTTCGCTTTTTCCGTATTCAGGACTTTCCCGCGTAACGGTAAAATCGCTTGGAACGTCCGGTTCCGTCCTTGTTTTGCAGAACCGCCGGCAGAATCTCCCTCGACGAGGAACAATTCATTTTTGTCGGCGTTTTTTGAAGCGGCCGGTGTCAATTTCCCGTTTAAGATGCTGGAACGTTTCTTTTTCTTGCCGTTGCGCGCTTCTTCCCGGGCTTTGCGGGCTGCTTCGCGGGCTTGTGCCGCACGAATGGCTTTTTTAATGAGCAAAGTCGCCGTTTGCGGGTTTTCTTCGAGGTACGTCGACAGACGGCGGCTGATGACGGCGTCACAACTCGTCCGTGCTTCAGGAGAACCGAGTTTTGACTTCGTTTGTCCTTCGAACTGGAGGAATTCTTCCGGAATCCGAATCGAGACGATCATCGTCAAGCCTTCCCGGATATCATTGCCGTCGAGATTTTTATCTTTTTCTTTTAATAAACTATTTTTACGGGCATATTCGTTCATGACGCGGGTCATTGCCGTTTTCGAACCGACTTCATGGGTTCCACCGTCACGCGTCCGGACGTTATTAACGAACGACAGGACGTTTTCCGAGTAGGCGTCCGTGAATTGGAACGCGATATCGACTTCGATTTCGTTTTCGACGCCTTCAAACGCGACCGTCGGATGCAGGACATCCTTGTCGTCGTTCAAATAACCGACGAACTCGCTGACCCCTTCTTCGTATTGGAAGACATCTGCTTTGTCGGACCGCTCATCCGTCAAGGTGATTTTCAAGCCTTTTAAGAGGAAAGCGGATTCACGAAGACGTTCAGCGAGCGTTTCATAGTTGTATGTCAAGGTACTGAAAATTTTCGCATCCGGCTTAAAATAGACGCCTGTTCCTTTTTGACGCGTCGCTCCCGTCTCAAGTAACGTCGTTTTAGGCATTCCGCCATTTTCAAACGTTTGCTCGAACTGTTTTCCGTCACGATAAATCGTCACCTTCAAGTCTGTTGATAAGGCATTGACGACGGAGGCACCGACACCATGCAATCCACCAGACGTCTTATAACCGCCTTGACCGAATTTTCCGCCGGCGTGGAGAACGGTGAAGATGACTTCTGCCGTCGGTTTCCCCGACGCGTGCATTCCAGTCGGCATCCCGCGCCCGTGGTCACGGACCGTGATGGCGTTATCTTTATGGATCGTGACATCGATCTGTTCCCCGAACCCGGCAAGGGCTTCATCGATCGCGTTATCGACGATCTCATACACCAAGTGGTGGAGACCACGGTGGTCAGTCGATCCGATATACATACCTGGGCGCTTCCGGACAGCTTCGAGTCCTTCGAGCACCTGGATGGCATCGTCATTATAATTGTTTAAATCTGTCGCCATAGTTTTCACCTCATATAGAAAAACGCCGATTTTCCAAACATTCGTTCGTTTTTCTAGTAGTCTGTATCTAATTGTAGGCATCTTCTTGCTATCTGACAAGGGGGAACGTAAAAAAGACACTCACTCGCGTTTGAGTAAGTGTCTTGATTTGATCCGAAATCATAAGTATTGGTGTTCGATTTTGATGCATCGATTTTCGATATACGGGATTCCTGCCCCGAGCGCTAAACTTTCCGCTTCGACGCTCGACAGACCGAGCTGGTTCCAAATCATCCCGACGTCGCCATGGGCAACCGCTTCTTTTGCAGCGTCCGCTAAAAACTCGGAGCGACGGAACACGTCGACGATATCGATATGACCCGGGATGCTATCGACCGTCGGATAAACTTTTAATCCGTTCCATTCGTCAAGCGTCGGATTGACGGGAACGACCTCGTACCCGTGCTGCACAAGGTAATCGGCA
The DNA here is from genome assembly GCF_018618705.1 of Exiguobacterium sp. H66. Classification (NCBI taxonomy): domain Bacteria; kingdom Bacillati; phylum Bacillota; class Bacilli; order Caryophanales; genus Exiguobacterium; species Exiguobacterium sp. H66. The sequence goes on along the minus strand of NZ_JACSMQ010000001.1, from coordinate 37,383 downwards.
ATCCAGTTCGCAGTTTTCCCGGAATCACTTGAAATCCCGACGACGGCAATCCGTTTCGCTTCTTTTAGTAATTGGCGTGCGTGTTGATCAGAAATCATTCATTTCTCCCCCTATACGTAATTGAGTCAATCTTCTTGTCTATACCCGAATCACTTTCGGTTAAGCCGTGTTTCTAAAAGTTCGCGACAATTTCGAGAAAAAACGAAAAACGTTCTGTACGAAAATGAGACGACCAACCACCTGTCGAAGTCATGTTCGATGCAACTGAGAGCGAAATTGGTTTTCAAGAATATTTTTCTAAATTCGTTCTGTCAAGGTGACATAATAAAATTATTGTTCTGTTTGATGTAAGGAATTATACCTTTCGTAGATTTGCATCGAGTTGACCAGTCGCCCGTGAGTCGGAAAGTCGATGCAACTGAGGGGTCCCTGTCTGACAATTTAACATTGCGTGAAATAACTATTTCACGCAAACTAGTGTACCGTCTACCAACGTTTGGTATAGTAAGGTCAGAGGGGGAATAGACTGATGAGTTTATTTAAAAATCTAGGAAAAACCGTTAAAACCGTCCAAATTCCGGCCCATACTGTTGATCTACCAGGCTATCACCGAATGCCGGAATTTATTCGCGATTACATCGACCACTTAGCTTCAAAAAATTTCTCGAAAGCAACGATGCGTCGTTATGTGTATGATTTTGATTCGTTTTTTAGTTTTGTCGCCGCCGCGTCAGGGCAGGATGTCCGGGCGATTGATATCACGCAAGAGGCGTTCCTTGAGATTGACGGCGCGGGAATTGCAGCTTACGCCGAATACTTAGCGTTGACGAAGGGCAATGCGCCGAGTGTCATCAACCGGAAATTATCGGCGTTACAATCATTATTTCGCCATTTGATCGACATCGGCGTCCTGTCGGAAAATCCGGTCGCAAAAATCAACCGTCCGAAACAAGCGAAACGCGATCCGGTCTACTTAACGAAACGCGAATGGGATGAACTGATTCAATTGCTGCCGTCGAACATTGAGATGAATCCGCGGGAGGCGGCGCATTATGAGCGTGACCGCGTCCGTGACGTGACGTTGTTCCAGCTACTCGGCTATAGCGGGATGCGTCTCAGTGAAATGACACAATTGACGTGGAACGATCTCGATTTTCATGAAGGGACGATTCGGGTGATTGGTAAAGGTAACAAGGAGCGGGTCATCCCACTTGCGCAACCGGCACGCATTGCCCTGCGGAAGTACGCCGCCCATTATCAGTTGTCGATGCGTGGGACGGACGCTGTGTTCGAAAAACAAGGGAAACCACTCAGTCCGCGGGCGGTCCAACATATATTAAAACGTCATACCGATCGGTTACGACCGGTCTTACCGTTTTTGGAACGGAAAAACATCACCCCACACAAGTTGCGGCATACGTTTGCGACGCGTCTTGCGACAGGTGGCGTCGATGTCTTGACGATTCAGCAACTCCTTGGGCACGAGTCCGTCGCGACGACTCAAGTCTATGCCCATATCGGCGATCAGGAGAAAAAACGGGCGATTGAATTATTTGATGGTGAACGATAATGGTATTATGTCACCTTATAGTAAAGGAGACCACAGATGAATTTTGGATTAAGTGAACGAAAAATCAAACAAATGTCAGATACTTATGCCTTTCGCCGCGGAAAACGGTATGTGACGGCAAAAAAAGTGACCTTACGCAACTACACACCGGGTGACCTCTTCGTCGAGGCGGAAGTTGCTGGTGAAACACGTTTTCATGTCCACGTTCATCTCCGGGAAACGGGTGTTGACGCCGGATGCAACTGTCCCTCGCTTGCCATGGATGCCTCATTTTGCGGGCATATCGTCGCGGTGCTGTTAGCCTTACAACAAATTCAAGCCTACGGGACGCCCGGACCGAATCGTCCGGCCATCACACCGTTTTCAGCGCAACCGACAATTGAAGATGCCGCAGCTGCAACCTATCTTGCGGCATTGACGCGCGAAAATAAAGCGCAGCTCCGGTTTGACGTCCGCGACGGCGGGATTGCACTCGAAAGCCTGACGACACAGCGCAGTTATCTCTTGTCCCTGCCCTACTTCGACCGTTTACTGAACGACCGCGACTGGTTACGGGAACGGGCGGACATTTGGATGAGCGCCGCTGTCCGGGGCCGACTCGTCAGCGGGTCCCCTCGCGTCAAACTGGCTCTCGACCGGATCAATACCCGGCTGGAAGTCGTCGTCACGTTTGATTACGACGGCAAAACCGTCAACCCGTTGACTCCAACACGCTGGATCGGGCGTGACTTGTCGACGGAGCGGGCGGTGACGCGTTATTTGGAAGCGACAGGACTCTGCGCGGATCAAGCCCGTTATGTAGTAGAAGGAGAAAGTAATCACTACGTTGTCTTAAAAGGTTTACTTGACCCGATGGTTGCCCTCGGTCAACTCGAGTTATACGCGACGGCGAGTATCAAAACGGCATTGCTCCCCGGTCCATTCCATCCGAAAATTGAAGTCAACGTGACGAAGCGACTCGATTGGTTGACATTCAAGTTTTCGATGGACGGGATTTCAGAACAAGAACTGTCAGCGGTCCTTGCGTCACTCGTGACGCAAAAGACGTACCACCGTTTACGTTCAGGACAATTGCTGTCGCTTGAAGACCGTGCCTTCACGCAAATCAAACGGCTGTTACGGGAACTCGAAGCGACGGAACAGACGTTACTTGAAGCGGAATTGACCGTTCCTGCCGTGCCGAACTTGCCCCTGTTGACCCCGGCTGCCTTCTTGACGGTCCACAGTCAACTGAAGGAACGATTGCTCGAGATGAAAGCCGGAAAAAAAGAGCGACTGGCGTTACCGGAACCGCTCGCGACACAACTTTTGCCGTATCAGCAAGACGGCGTCCGCTTCTTCAAGAGTCTTGTGGCACACGACTGTCATGGCATCTTAGCGGACGAGATGGGACTCGGTAAAACGATTCAAGCCATCGGTTATATCGAAACGCTCCCGAGTGCACGTGTCTTGATCGTCGCCCCGGCGTCACTCCTCTACAACTGGGCAGCAGAGCTGCGCCGCTTTGCCCCGACACGCACCGTCCGTGTGCTCAGCGGGAGTCGTGCGTCGCGCTTACGACAGCTCGAAGACTTGCCGGACGACGTCATTCTCATCATCTCCTACCCGTCGCTCCGGCTCGACATCAAAAATCATCAAACGATCCATTACGATTGTATCTTTTTTGATGAAGCACAACATCTGAAGAATCCACGGTCGCAGACGACGGTCAGCTTAAAACAACTGTGGGCGACGCGGCGGTTTGCCTTGACGGGGACGCCGCTCGAAAACAAGACGCTTGATCTCTGGTCAATCTTTGACGTCGTCTTCCCGGCACTCTTGCCGGACCGGCAACGGTTTCTCGACTGGTCAGCACGGGACGTCCAACAATTCGTCGAACCGTTTTTGCTGCGCCGGACGAAAAAAGATGTTTTGCAACAGTTGCCGGCGAAACAAGTCGTCCATCAGTACACGGAACTGACGGCGGGTCAGAAAAAACTCTATGCCGCCCACTTGGCAAAGTTACAGCTCGAGACGTTACAGCATCTTGATCAGTCAAAACCGGAAGAACGGATGAAGTTACTCGCCGGATTGACCCGGCTCCGGCAAATCTGTTGCGACCCCCGGTTGTTCGTCGAAAACTACCGTGGCCGGTCGGCGAAACGGGACCGGTTGCTCGCCTTGATTCAAGAAAAACGGGCAGCAGGCAAACGGATCTTAATTTTTTCACAGTTTACGAAAATGCTCGATTTGATTCGGAACGACCTGCATGAGTTGCACCTCCCTCATTTCGAACTGCGCGGGGATACACCGATTGCGGAGCGTCTCGAACGCTGCGACCGTTTTAATGCAGGCGAAGTCGATCTGTTTTTGATTTCACTGAAGGCGGGCGGCACCGGACTGAACCTGGCGACGGCGGATACCGTCATCTTATATGACAGTTGGTGGAATCCGGCTGTCGAACAGCAAGCGGCTGACCGGGCACACCGAATGGGACAAACACAGACGGTCGAAGTCATCAAGTTAATCACGAAAGGGACGATCGAAGAAAAAATCATCGAGCTGCAGGAGCGGAAAGCGACACTCGTGACGGACATACTTGAACAACCGGCGTCACTTGCGTTATCGGTCGATGAGATGGTTCAATTGCTTGAATAAGAGGAAAGGCACCGATTTCTTTACATGATGTAAACCGTTGCTGCTCTAGGGAGAACAGGTTTCTGGCTATCGTTTTTTCGCCGGTTGATGTTTAGCTTTTAATGTTACGGGGGTATAACTATCATAGCACCGCATCAGCGAGTTGCTTTTACAACCACATGTTTCTCAATATCAGCGTAATGACCTGGGAGAGAAATGCTAACCATTCACTTCGATCTTCATTTTTATGAAATCAATTTGAAATAGCATTCGATGCACTGTCTTGATCCGGAACGATTCGTTCCACTCCTTTCTTCATTACCTTTTGAGGGCTATACCAAATTCAAGGGGGAAATGAACATGTCAGTAACATTAAAAGTAGAAGAACGCGAAGTACGCCCACGCTCACTTAGAAAGCAATTACGTCATGAAGGAAAAGCTCTTGGTGTCGTGTATGGTTACAAAGTGGAAAGTACACCGATTGCCTTTGACGAAAAAGCATTGATCAAAGTCGTTCGTGAACATGGTGAGAATGCACTTGTTGCACTTCAAATCGGTGGTAAAAAAGTCAACACACTGATCAACAAACTCGATATGGATATCTTCACACCAACAATCAAGCACGTTGAATTCATCGCTGTTAAAATGGATGAAGAAACAGAAGTCGAAACAGATATCGTCCTCGTCGGCGAAGCGGCTGGTGCAAAACTTGGTGGATATCTTTCACAAACACTCTTTAAAGTAACAGTTGCAGCTACACCAGATAAATTACCGGAACGCGTCGAAGTCGATGTGACAAATCTTAACCTCGGTGATTCTCTATCGGTTTCGGATTTACCGGAAGAAAAAGAATACCGTATCGTTACGGAAGGTGACATTCAAGTCGTTGCCGTCGTCGAATCGACACTTGAAGCGGATCTCGAAGAAGCAGATGCTGAAGAACCAGCTGAAGCGACAGAAGAAGTTTCTACTGAAGAACAAACGGAAGAAAAAGAATAATTTTTCTTACCCTCCCCTCGCGGAGGGTTTTTTTATCTGTATTGACAACTGTCAGTAGAGTCGGTACAGTAAATAGCGTACACATTATATGCACATCCACTAGGGGAGCCCATTGGCTGAGACGATTCACTTCGGACCCTTTGAACCTGATCTAGTTCATACTAGCGTAGGAAAGTGGAGCGGTAATTCGTTCAATTTTTCTGCATGTTTGCAGATTCAGCGACCGCTCTCTTTCATAGAGGGCGGTCTTTTTGTTTGTCTGGTGGTTGTGCCAAAGGGAGATAGGAACATGAACAGTTGGAAAATGAAAGAAATCATCGTCATGATGATGTTGTCGGTTGCTTGCGGGGTACTTTACTTAGGGTGGTCGACATTGTGGTTACCGATTTCCGCGATCTTCGGACCGGTCGGATCGAACTGGATGTTCGGGATTTGGGTCATCGCGAGTCCGCTTGTCGCCTACATCATTCAAAAGCCCGGGGCAGCACTGATTGCAGAAGTCGTCGCCGCGGCTGTCGAATTATTCACGGGGAGTCACTTCGGATTATCGGCCTTATTGATTGGTTTCGCTCAAGGAATCGGTGCCGAAATCGCTTTTGCCCTCTTCGGATACCGGAAGTTCAACACAATGACGTTAGTTCTATCCGGAATGTTCGCCGCAATCGGCAGTATGGTCTATAGTCTTGTCGTCAATGGTTTCGCCTACTATACGACGACGACACTTCTGTTGACGTTTTCCCTTCAACTCGTCAGCGGTGCATTACTCGGCGGATTACTTGCGAAAGTCATCGTCGATGCGCTCGTCAAGACAGGGACGTTGAACGGTTATGCGATCGGGCGTAAGCGGCGGAAGCCGGATGCGGCATGATTCATTGTAACGACTTGTCTGTCCGCTATCCGGGGCAACATGACAACGTCCTGCACCACGTGACGGTGACGCTACACGAAGGGGAAACGACGTTGCTCGTCGGACCGAGCGGCAGTGGGAAAACGACGTTTTTACATGTTCTCGCCGGTTTATTACCTGACGCGATTGAAGCCGATGTCAGCGGCCACTGCAAAACGAACGGGACGGTCGGAATCCTTTTTCAAAATCCGGACGATCAGTTCTGCATGCAGACCGTCGGAGCGGAAGTTGCCTTTAGTCTTGAAAATCGTTCAGTCGACCGCAGTCAGATGGATGATCGGATTGACGCCGCACTGGCACGTGTCGGCCTGGATGTGCCGCTGACGACACCGATTATGCAACTGTCAGGAGGGATGAAACAACGACTCGCCCTCGCCTGCGTCCTAGCGCTTGAGCCGGATATTCTATTGCTTGACGAACCGACGGCGCAACTCGATCCGGCAGGACATCGGGTTTTGATGCAGCTGATTGAGGAACTCCATCACGACCGGACGTTGACGCTCGTTCTGATTGAACATCAGCTTGACCGCTGTGTGACGTTCAGTGACCGGGTGCTCGTCTTCGATCACGGCGGAACGATTTTACGCGATGGTCCGCCGCTTGATGTCTTCGGTCAGCATCGCGATGAACTTGAACGACGCGGCATTGCGACACCGCTCCTCTACCCGTATGAACTGGAAACCGTGCCCCCCGCTTCTTCCCAGGCGGGGCGGTTACGAAAAGTGACTAACATCCGTCCTCCGGTTCGGCACGACAATACGTTCGCGCTGACGCGTACCGCGTTAGGACGCCGTAAGCAAGTGATTGTCGACGACCTGTCGCTTGCAACACACGGCGGAGAGTGGATCATGGTTGTCGGATCGAATGGTGCCGGGAAAAGCACGTTGCTCGAAACACTGGCGAAATTGATTCCGGCGCAAGGCGGTACGGTCCGCTTGTTCGAAAAAGAACTGCGGGCATGGAAAAGTCGGAGCTATTACCGACACGTCGGATTCGTCTTTCAACAGCCAGAGCTCCAATTTCTCAAGCAGACGGTCGAAGACGAGCTCGTAATCAGCATGGATGCACCGACGCCGGAGCGGATTGAAACGGCGTTGCAATCCTACCGGTTAACCCATGTCGCCCGTCAGTCGCCCCTCGCTCTGAGCATGGGTCAAAAGCGACGGCTCAGCGTCGCGACGATGTTGTTAGAACCAAAAGACGTCCTGTTGCTCGATGAACCGACGTTCGGTCAAGATGCCGAGACGACAAGTCAACTCATCGAGATGTTCGAGCAGGCGCGATTAAACGGGACGACGCTGATCATGGTGACGCATGACATGGAGCTGGTCCATCAGTATGCCGACCGGGTCCTCGTCCTTGGTGACGGGCGACTTCAGTTCGACGGCACACCGGACACTTTGTTTAAAGACGAGACGTTCCTCGAGCATAACCAACTCTCTCGTCCGTTATCGTATTTGTATCAGCAACTCGAGGAGGTGAAACGTCGTGCAGGAAAACGACTCCCCGCTCGCACGTATTAATCCGGCACTCAAGCTCGGTGCCCTCCTGTATGTGATGGTGCTTTTGATTGCGGCACCGACGTTACGCGAAACGATAGCCTTACTTTTACTCGCTGCGGTCGGATTGGGCTGCTCCGGTTGGTCACTGTTGACGCTCGCCAAACGGGTCTCCCCCTACCTCGTCTTGTTCTTGCTGACATTTTGGATGATGGCAGCCTTCGGAAAAGGCAGTACGGAAGTTTGGTCATTCGGTTGGTTTCGCGTGACGGAAGAAAGTATCGGTCACGCCTGGTTGATCGCACTGCGGATGCTCGCCTTCGTCTTCCTCAGTTTGACGTTCATCGCGACGACCGACCAAACCCGGTTCGTCATGAGCCTGATTCATCAGTGCCGCCTTCCAGACCGTCTCGCATACGGCTTTTTAGCAGGGATTCGTTTTATTCCGATCTTCCAGCAGGAAATAAGAACAATCCGTCAAGCACGGCGGGTCCGCCAACAGCACTCGATTTGGCCATGGCAGACGTTTTTCGCCATCAGTTTACCGCTTTTTACGAACAGTATCATCCGTTCGGAACAAATCGCGATTGCGATGGAAGCGCGTCGGTTTCAAGCCGAACGGACGTATTATGTCCGTCCGGTCGTGACGCGTCACGATCAAGTGTTTTTTTGTCTCGTTTGTCTCGTGGCGAACTTGCTTCGGATTGTCCTATGACGTTCATTAGATTAACGCAGACGGATTCAGGGAATCATAGTTTCGGAAGCAGTTAATTTAAAGAAGTAGGTGAAGGTTTGAAACGAATCGTATTAGTCGGGGCAGGTCATGCCCATTTAGAATGTATCAAGGAAGGAACGCATCCGGATGTTGAATGGATCGTCATCAATCCGTCCCGTTATCAGTATTATTCAGGAATGTTCTCCGGTCTTGCGGACGGCACGTATCGACTCGAGGAGACCCGGGTCGATGTCAAAGCACTCTGTTCTCTTCACGGAAAGACATTGATGGAGGACCGTGTCACGCGGATCGATCCGCAAACGAAACAAGTTTTCTGTCAGTCAGGCGAAATCATTTCTTACGACGTCGTATCGTGTAACATCGGTTCGAATGACTGGAATGTCTCAGATGCAACGTCACGCGTCACAATCAAGCCGAATTATCAAATCGATCAGGCGCTCCGTCAGTTTAAAGAGGCATCGTCGCCCGTCATCGTCGGGAGCGGTGCTGCTGCAATCGAGATGGCCGCCTCATTCCAATCGGACGGTTGTCCGGTCACACTCGTCCATGATGAACCGCTCCTCGCAGGACACCCGGCAGAAGCGAGCATCCTTGACCGGTTGGATACGCTGGGCGTGACACGCATCGTCGACCGTTTCCTCTCTCTTGATGAGCAAACCGTCCGGCTCCAGTCGGGTCAATCATTCAAAGCGGATGCCGTCCTGTTTTTAGGTGGCGCGTCAGCACTTGATCTGTTCAAGGCATCCGGCCTCTATTGTGACGACCGCGGATTTTTGCTCGTCCACGAGACGTTCCAGTCGCTAGAGGACCCTTCTCTGTTTGCCGTCGGCGACTGTGCGACGCTCGCCGCATATCCGAACACACCGAAGAACGGGGTAACCGCCGTCCGGCAAGCACCGGTCTTGCTTGAGAATCTCCTTCGTTTCGTCAATCAGGAACGTTTGCGGACGTTCCGGCCGCAAACGCGTTACTTGACGATTCTTTCGATGGGACATCAGCAAGGGACCTTGCTTTACGGACGACACTATCAGACGAATCATTTGAGCTGGCGTTTGAAACAATGGATCGATCGCCGGTTCATCAAAAGTTATACGACATAAGAACTCGAATTTCGAATGAACTGGGTGTTCGGTTCAAGGCGGAACGTGCACTAAGGTGTCTGCATGTGGAACCTCCTAAAACAGAGAGGTATTCATTCCTCAATCTAGACACAAAAACAGCCATCACATACTTGCGATGGCTGTTTCAGACTGTAGACAACGTGCTATCAGGAAATCAAGCGTCTTTTTTCGTTGCTTTCCTCGGGCGAGGCGCAAGCCGTTGCTCCTTGATCCTAACGGACAACGAGCAGGGTCTTGCCTGCCTCTGAAAGTGCGTTAAAAACGCACTTTTTCCCGTAGGAGTCAACGAAACGTGACGCTTTTTAGGGAATACCGTGAGATAAATCCAAATATGCAGACGGTTTAGAGCGTAATCTGTCTTGAGTCGCTTAGAACCGCGAACGATTGCCGCTTTGAATACGAGGTGAGACAGGGAAGCGCATCTCGATATAGAATTTTCAGGCTTCATAACCGTTTGTCTACAGCTTTAACAGCCATCGCATACTTACGATGGCTGTTTTTCGTGTCTTTGATTATTTTAAGAAAGCAAGTAACGTGTCGTTGAATTTTTCGCGTTCATCGAGTACCGTACCGTGCCCACTCTCTTCAAATGGTTCGATCCGTGAGTTCGGGATTGCTTTTTGCATTTCTTCCGCAAATTCAAACGGACAGACTTTGTCTTTTTTACCGTGAATGATTAACGTCTCGACGTCAATCTGCGGCAATTCATCCCGTAAGTCTTCGTCGCGCAAGGCGATTGCCGATAAAATCGTGCCGTGAGAAGAGGCTGCGACACTTAAGTTGTGGAACCATTGTGTCATCGGTTCTGAATGGTCTTGTTCAAAGAAGATTTTTCCGAATCCTTCAAGCATCGCCGGACGGTCTTTTCTCGTATCGGCAATCAAGTTATCGACTTCGTCTTTTGTCATCCCGTACGGGTACCCTTCCCGTTGCGTGAAGACCGGAGCTGCAGCACCCGCAAGAATCAATTTCGAGATTTTGCTCGATCCGTGGTTAAGGAGATAGCGTAACGCAATCCCGCCCCCCATGGAAAAGCCGAGTAACGCTGCGTCTTTCAGTTCGAGCTGCGTAATGACTTGATCGATGTCAGATGCCATCGTTGCATAATCATATCCGCTGGCTGGAGCATCCGATTTGCCGTAGCCGCGGTAATCAACCCCGATGTAACGGTAGCCGGCGTCGAGCAAGGCATTCTTTTGATATTCGAACATGTTGTTATTCGCTGGCCATCCGTGTAACATGACGACCGGTTGTCCTGAACCGACATCTTCGACATAAATTTTAGTTCCGTCAACTGCTTGAATGAATGTACCCATTTGAATAACCCCCGTGTAGTAGTGAAATCCGTGCATGATTGAGTATTACCCCGTTCTGATAGATTATTAACATCTTAAGGTTAAAGTGAAATGAAAAATAGATAAAATATGGAAAAAGATATGGTAAAATAAGTAGAAAACGACGTGGAGGGATTGTCATTAAATCATGGTCACTGGCATTAGGACTGGCCTGCAGTCTCATCTTGTCCGGGTGCGGTCAAGAACGTTTATTGAAGCTTGAGTCCGTACCGGCGTATTGGTCAGCCGAAAGTTTTGTCAATCGGCAATTTGTAGGCGATGTACCGGCAGAACAGAAAAAACAGATGTTAAAAACGTGCAAGAATAAAAAGACGACGGCACTGCCCTCATCCTACCGGATCCTTAATACATATGAGATGTACTTTTCCTTAAAAACGCTTGAAATGTATGGAGCTCAAACCGAGGTCTTTTATCTCGCTGAAAAAGAAAACCTGTACCTCGCCTGCCGGTCGCGGGATACGCATCAATTACAAATTCATCCGGTCGAAGCAAAAGACCATCCGTGGGTGAAGGTAGACCAAGGAACGGACAAAACGCCCTTGCAGACGCCGACATTTTTCCCGGTGACGGAAAAACAACGGACACGCCATGCGGATCAAAATCGTGAAGCGAAAACAGAGGGTGATTTCAGCCGTCGTCTCGCACCCTTCCATAACTTACATATGCCAATTGCAGGACAAATACTCGTCATCCTGACAGAGAACAACAAAGAGCACGTGCTCGTCGATGTCCCGACTTCGTTCATCAACCAGACGACAGACTTTTATTTGACGACGCGTCCGAGCGGGAACGGAGCAAATGCGATATATCATTCGATTACTTTCGAAAGTCCCGGTTGGTACCTGCAGGACCGGATCGTAATGACGACATATGATCAGGAAAAAGTCGACATGACGTACCATCCCTTACCGGAGACACTTACGGCGAATCAAACGATTCCGTATGTGACGTTACGCGCAAAAAATGAGCTGGGCGATGTAGAAGAAAAAACCTTGTCCTTACGCTATCAACCGGTCTATCAGAAGGTGAAGTTATTCGAAATGGACGATGAAGAACGCAATGACGGAATCGAAGGTTTCCTCCATCCGACGATCGAGTCCCTGCAAGAAGGCAATATCCGCAAAATTGGTATCATGCCGGATGAATTATCACTTGCCCTCGCGAACGAACTGAAACAGGTCACCCTCGAGCAACCGCAAGGAAATAAACCGTCGCTTCAGTATTTAACACTCGTCGACAAGGGGAAAACACAAACGTTCACCGTGTATTTAAAAAAGCGTGCCCAGAAAACAGATGTCTACCTGCAAGACACAACCTCGAAAAAAGGTACAAAATTGTCAGGTGAGCTGGCTGCACAGCTCGCGGAACAGATTGAGGGGGAATGAGATATGCGCATACGGTTCGTGTTGGCACTCTGCCTCGTATTCTTGAGTGGCTGTGCTGAAGATCCGGAACCGGTCCGGTTCAGCTATGTACCGGACCTTTACGATACGTTAAACGTCAGCGACTTCAAAAGTGCCGATCCGAAACTGGGGAGCCTGATTCAAGAAGTCTGTCATCAGAAAAAGGTCAAGCCACCAAAACAGTATACGGTGGGTGACCATTATTACGTCTCGCTCGTCAACATCGGACTGTTCATCGAAGGGACGCGGGCGACGTATATCGAGGCGGACGGTCAACCATACCTTTATTGTGATGATATGCGGCATCTGCCGACGTTCCATTCGTTAACGAAAAAACAAAAATCGTTTTCAACGTCAGCCTTGAAGAAACCGGTGAAAAAGATCGAAATCAAGAACATTGATCCGAAAAATCGTCAACTGTACAGCCATCTGGTCGATCATGTTCGCAAGTCGCAAATGCAGTTGACACTGCCGACGACGGGATACCTCGTCATCCGGGCGACGAATGATCAGACGAAAGAAACAACCGTCACGAATGTGATGGAATTGACGCCGTTTGCTCACGGGATACCGCACTTCGTATTTATTGATAAGACGTACATGGACGACCGACATCAGATTCGTCCGCACCTGCTGACGGATGGGATCAATCTTCTTTTTGAAGCGCCGATTATCGAGGCGGAAAAACCAGTCAAGGTACGCTTTACACCGGCAGAACCGAACAGTCAGGGTGAGTATGGATCGCTACAGGTAACAACGACATCAGGAGAACGGTCGCGCTATACGTTGACCGTCAGACAGGAGTCCGAGCTACCGCCAGGCATCAAGCTGCTACCGGATGACGACGACAGTTCGGAGTCCCCCCACCATGCCGTTTTTCATGACCGTCCGTTTCCAAAGGTCGACTACACACAAAAAACGCCATATGACGAATTGAGCGAGCAGGAATTCCTGATGACATCCGTCGAGGAAATGAAGACGTTGACAGGATTGATCAAGCAAAGTCAGGTCGCGGAGAAAAAGGGAAAACTCGCAGAGCGGTCCTATTTGACGCTCTTCAACGGAGATCAAGCACAACAGTATCGGATTTATCTCGATCGACGTGTCAAAAAGACGGATATCTACCTTGAAGACCGGACGCGGAAAATCAGCTTTAAATTGACGCCGGAAGCACGGAACTTACTGCTCGATTCCTATCAGATCAACTGATTAGAACAAAAAATGCTGGGTGACATAAATGAGACAACATACGAGGATGAAGACAATGCCTTCTTGCAACCACTCTGCACGGGACAGCGGTTCCCGCAAAAACGAGGCGCAGCCAATCAGGATGGCAAAGAAATAAAGATAGACGAATCCACCTGACAGTAAAAAACCGAGAATCAATACCATGCCGAATACTACGGTCATACCGGATACAATCAGTTTCCGTCGCGTCATTCTGTCTCACCTCTGTTGTCCGTTTTAACTCATTTACCCGTTTCTGCAAGAGAACATGTAAAATGCCTGACATCCGAAGAACGGGTGTCAGGCATTTCAGACTGTAGACAAACCCTCATATCCACTTGGAAATGAGGGTTTGTCTTATGTATGCGTAAAAAATATGACACTCCATTAGGATTCCGACTGGAATCCCATGACCAATTGGCCAATTTTTTGAGGTTCAGGGCAGCAAAAGTGAGCATGGTCTGCATCGTTACTTTTTTTAACCCGCGGTAGCGAGTCCAACGCATGCCATGCTTTTCTTTCGCGTCCGCAAAGACACGTTCGATTGTCTCTTTTCGTCGGGCATACAGTTGCCTATTAACCGGTGTGTGGCGAAGGCGCTCGACTTCGTCGATTGCATCTTGCCAGACATGCCGATGAATCACTTTCTGCATCGTCTGACTTTTCGTATACCGTTCTAGAAATGGACAAGTTTCACAGATTTTTGGATCTGATACGTACTCCCGTCTTCATTCCCGTGTAGTTGTTCGATAGACAAGCTGCTGATCATTTTCACAGAGATAGCAGTCGTAATACGCATCATTATAAAAGGCATTCGTTTTGAACATACCTTTCACCCCTTTGGGGCGAGTGTAGGGGAAGACTGGCAAAATACACTGTCTGAGAAGTAAATGTACGATGGGGGCGGTTTTATAGGCGGAGTCTGCGACGACTGCAAACGGGACGGTAAAACGGTGGATGATGAGCTCGAGCAAGGGATTTAAAATGATACTATCGTGAATATTACCTGGTGTGACAATTGTCCCGAGTACAAAGCCATTCCGATCACACGCTGTATAAAAGGAATAGGCGAACTGCTTTTCACGCTCCCCCTTCACGTAATGTCCTGACTCAGAATCCGTGGTACTCTCCTTCGTCAAACGTCGATCATTCTCGTCCTTCTTCTTGGGGGTAAAACGCTTTTTTTCCGTGCGCCTCACGATCATCATTGATTTCTTGTTCCAGTTCATCATGATAAAAACGTGCTGCACGACGAACATGTTTCTTTTTATATTTCCGCTTATTCGCATTTGCTTTGACGTGTGTCGAATCGATAAACAGGACCACTGGGTCCACGAATCCAGCATCGACGCCTTGGGTCAGAATTTTGTAGAAGATATCTTCAAAAATCGTCGTGTCTTGGAAGCGTCGGACATAGTTTTTTCCGAAGGTTGAAAAATGAGGAACCTTTTCATCCAATCCAAATCCTAGGAACCAACGATAGGCGACGTTCGTTTCGATTTCTTCGTCTTCCGCATAGAAGGAATACCGAATAAATATTGAAGAAGAGCCATCTTGATTAAGAGAACAGGATCCACGCTAGGTCCTCCGTTATTTTCACAGTACAACTTTTCAACCAATGGATAGATGAATTGAGAGTCCATCACCTGATCGACCTTGCGGACCAAGTGGTCCGCAGGAACCAATTGTTCGAGTGTGACCGTGATGTTTTCAGAACGATGGGGTTGATTTCGTTTTTCCATCATGGGAAACCCTCCTTCGTGGTATATTTCTTTTACTTTATAATATGAAAGAAAGCTAAAAAAGCCTCGATTTCCGATCTAATCGCTTGCTAGTGGAAAGCAAACAGGAGCGACCCTGCAGCGAAGCGAAGCGGCGCGATGTTTGCCACAGGAAGACGATTAGGGAGGAAAGAGAGAGCAAAAAAAGATGGGAGATCACATTCAAGTGACCTTCCATCTAGTTTGTCTACACGCTGAAATGCCTGACATCCGAAGAACGGGTGTCAGGCATTTTTTAGAGATGCGGATGATCGGCGACGACGGCATATTCCGTCACGGCATTGGACAGGACAAGTGGTTTGACTTCAGAAGTCCCCGCGTCTCGTTTTTTGTGGACGCCTTTATATGCTTGGCTCGCTTGCCAGGCGTGGAAATCTGCTTGTTTTCCCCATGTCGTCATAATAGTCACGACATCATGTTCGTCCTGACTAATATCGACGAGCACTTGCATCCGGATAAATCCTTCCATCTGTTCAATCCCTTTTGTCGTCTTAAAGCGCGCCGCAACTTGATCGGACTTCCCTTTGACGACGCGTAGTTGATTCATTACAATCCACATACCGATTCCTCCCTTGTTCACTGCAACTAGTATACCGAACGAGAAGACGAGTGCCCACTCTTGATGCTTCAGTCGATGCTGTTCGACAGGAAGCGGAACCGTTCTGCGCCTGAGGCGTCGACCGCGTGGAGATCAAAGAACAGTGATTTCGGAAAAGCTTGTGGGAGCTTTTGCACCGTATGGAACCGTTCCTTCATTGCGACGTCAAATGTACGCGTCATCGCTTCGATGGCACGGGTCTCTTCTGCCCCGTTCGTGACTGCAACCTTGAATGGTGCTACCGTCAAATGATCAATCAGGCGACGGTGATTTTCACCGACGACAATCAGGAAACGGCCGGCGTCCGTATCGATGACATCCGCTTCCGCCCACTCTTGTCCGTCGTGTACGGTACGGCGTGTGACGTGAGTGACGACGTACGTTGCCTCGTTGCGCCGTAACACAATCAAATAGCGCGTCGTCTGCGTCTCTGCACAAGCGATCGCTTGCGTGTCGCTTAATGCTTCCGTCCAGTAGACCTCTTTCGTCGTAAGCTGAATGGTCGCATCTTTGTTGAAACTCGCGACGACCGCTTGCGGTGTCAGTTCTGGGACCGAATCCTGGAACGCAGCGGAATGGTTGTCGTGTTGTAAAAATAAGAAACAACCGATCCCGACGAGGAAACTGCTGATGAGCCATACAAGTTGTTTCTTCATGCGATTCTCTCCTTGTGTAAGCGACGGTCCGTTCAACCGATTGATGGTTTCGTCTAGTTCTTTAGCATAACAAAGACCTGCTCGTCGCAACAAGAGCAGGTCTTATGTCCCGATGGAAAATCCATCAAAGTGTCGTCCGCCATGTTGTGTTAGCCACGTCTCGATCAACTGAATGACCGGTTGTTTCTCATCATGACGGAAATAACGTTCGAAAGCATCCGTGAATCGGTCAGCATCTGCTTGACTGAGGGCGGCGAGTTCACGCGGCAACCATTTTCCTTGACCGAGCCAGCGTCCGGATGCCGTTAAGTGAAAGGCAGCTGCTTGATCGTAAAGACGTGCCGCGATGGCGAGTCCTTCCGTCCGGTCCTCTACCCCGATGAAGTCATCGAGCAGATCCGTCAAAAAATAGCGATTCAGATTTAATTGTTCAACCGTCCATCGCGTTGGTCCGGCAAGCAATTGGCGCGACGCTTCCGTTTTCAACCGGTCGACGAGTGGATGCACCCGGACCGGCACCGCTTCCGCGACCATCCGTTGTAGGGAGGGACGTCGACGCGCGCGATCAGTGTCGAAAAAGTCAACGATTGTCGCTTCCGTATAAATGAATGCTTCGACGGGATGTCCTTCATACAGAAACGACTCCCGGTAGGTGCGTGCTCCTGTTGGCATGAGGACGATCAGGTCGATATCAGACGTCGCTGTCGCCCGTCCACGGACATGACTGCCGGCGATCATTGCGGCTAAGGATTCAGGGTATCGTTCAGCCATCAAATCATTCGTCAGTGTAAGAATTTCTGGATTCATGTCACTCCATGACCCGATCTTGGAATAAGGCGTTATCACTGGCGAAAACGGCCAGTTCATCTCCCGGTACAGCGACGATTGAGGCCGTCGCTTCGGCGTTCAACCGTAAATCGACCGTCCAGGATTCGTAATACGTGTCCGAGCCGTTGACGACGAGTGTCTTCCCGGAACTGAACGTCAGAAAAAGGTGCGGAATCGTTTTTCCGATGCGTACACCAGTGATTCGTTCAGTATGTAAGGTGACGATCAAGTGTAACATCTCTTCTTTCGTCATATGACGGACGACCCAATCTTTTGATGATTCGACGTCCCCATAGTAAAGACGGTCGGTTTCAATCCGTAACGAAATTTCCGGATTCATCGTGTCATATAAGTTGATGAACTCCAGGCTGACGAAACTAGCCAAGTGAATCGTCGAGAGTTGGGTTCCGGTTAAGTAGGTCGTTAAAAGTTTTCTCGCAAGTTGATGGTCTTCTTTGTTCATCTGTATACACCTCTTAATGTAAGTTTTAAGTCAGTTCAAGATGATTTCCAGTCCATACATCACCGTCATGAGTCCGGTCATCGGAAGCAACAGACACACTAACACGATTTGCAGGATGCCAGTATACACGTGCCGCACCTGACTGAGTGGTACGATCGAACATGCCGACAACAAGATCCCCGTGTAAAACAACCAACTGAATGGATGGGTAACGACGGTTCGGAAATAGCCGCTCAGGACGAGGCTCGAGGCGATCAAATAGAGAATTGAGGAGCTGACGACGACAGGGCTCAACTGACGCAATACGCGATTCAAGGGTGTTCCTCCTCTTAAACAAATGTTTCTTCCAACAAATTTACCACATATTAGTAAGTCATGGGAGTCCTAAAGAAAAAGGAATCCTATCAGTCGCGATAGCATTCCTCTTCAAACAGACTCAGTCTGCCTTTTTTAAGATGTTGAGTAACCATTTTTGCAGGTCTTTTCCGCCTTCGTAAAATGAACTGTCACGTAGTTCGAACGTGTGCCCGCCTTGTTTGATCGCTTCGTTAAACGTATCACCAAGATCACGGTTCTCCCACTTGCGTTCGTCATTCAAATATTTAAAGCCGAAATTACATTCGACATTAAATATGATGTGAAATGGTTCTTTGAATGAGTTGACGGCACGAACCATCTCGAGCAGAATCATCCGCTTTGGTGTCGATTGTTTGATGGTGTCGATCGTCGTCGTGCGGCGCCCATGAAACTCGACGACACGGACGGCACGTCCCTGGTCTGCTTTAAAATCATAACTTGTTCGGATTGAGACGATAATTTCTCTCATGCTTTCTGTCATACACTCTCACTGCCTTTCTCTCGCCTTCGAGTATACCACCCCACTCCACTATCCTTGAAGAAAAAATTTAGTATTCCGTCCTAAGACGGATTGAATACTACCATAATTTGTATTAAAATGAAGTAAATGACGAAAGGAGTCTTGTTTTGAAACCGTTATTTTCCATTATTCTAACTGTTTGTTTAGTCTTCACAGGATGTTACTGTTCTCTCGAAGCACGGACAGACGACCCGCACTTCAAATCACGGACACGTTCGATTTCGACGTATCATACATTCGATATTGAATTTTCACATGGACTCCGCGCTGATCAAGTTTCGAACCGAACCGTTACCGTCACGGATTCGACGGGGGAACGGATGCAAAATGAACTCGTTGTCATCGATGGGAAAGAGTTGCGGATTAAACCGCCTCGCTCTGGGTATCGGAAAGGACGACAATACATTATACATATCCGTGACTCGATTGATGCCCGGAAACAATTGAAAACAACGACTGTCCGCGAACGGATTTTTACTGTTGATCGTTAACAGTGAGATTCGTTTTTCTTATGTATTTTATTAAAAAATCGGACTGAACAAGCGTTATTTGCTTTCGGACAAATTAAAAGATGACGGGGATGTCCGTCATCTTGATTACGCTACAGCCCATTGCCCTATTATAGTATATGCTCTCGTCTTATCGGCCTAATAGGCACTCCATCCCCCGTCTGCAACGACGATTGCCCCATTGATGAAACTCGCGTCGTCTGATGCAAGAAACAAAGCGAGCTGTGCGATTTCGTCAGGTTGTCCGGTTCTGGGGTTCAAGCCCATCCCGAGCATCGTCCGTCCCATCCCGAACTCACTGATGTTCGTCATCGATTGTCCGATGTTCGTCTCGACGGCACCGGGCGCGATTCCGTTACAGCGAATCCCTTCTTGTGCATACATGAACGCCGTGTTTTTTGTCAGACCGACGACGGCGTGTTTGGAGGCGGCGTACGCAGCACCGGCACGCGCTCCGTTTAGTCCACCGATTGAGATGTTGTTGATGATGTTTCCGGAACCTTGTGCACGAAATAAGGGAATCGCGAGCCGCATCGTCCGCATGACGGCAGTCGTATTGATTGCGAGAACGCGGTCCCAGCGTTCATCAGTCAGCTCGTCGACCCCTTCCATCCCGTCCATGATTCCGGCATTGTTGACAAGGATATCAAGTTGTCCGTAAGCCGCTAACGTCTCGTCAAACAGTTGTTTGATCGCTTCAGCAGACGTGACATCCGTTTTGATGGCGGTCGCCGTCCCGCCGGCTGCTTCAATCGCCGCGACTACTGCGTTTGCCCCGTCCAGCTGAATGTCAGACACGATGACACGTGCTCCTTCTGCTGCAAACCGCTCCGCGATGCTCTTGCCCATTCCGGACGCCGCCCCCGTCACGATGGCAACTTTGTTTTCGAGTCTCATGTTTTTTCATCCTCTCTGCTTAAACACGACGATTTCACTTGTCTTTACCCGTTTCGACGTGTCATTTCACTTCAATCACGAAAGCCGAGTTCCCGTCCCCTTGCTCCCAATCAGCGAGGACATGATACACATAGATTCCGCGCGCATCAGGTGCTTTGAGTTGTTCGTCTTGCAGCGTAACTGTCTGTCTTGTCTCTGCATCTTGCCACTGTTCGATTTTTAAATCGTCCGGCGCAGGGCCGTCATGAAAGGCAATCGTAATCGGTGACTCCGGTCGGACCACGGTCGGCTTCAATTTTTCTGTCATTTCGAGCGGGTTCGTGTAGATATAGTCAACACATTGTCCCCGTATGAGACCATGCCAGCAATAGGACCCTTGCTGCGTCGGGATCGTTTGGTTTCCGACCGACACGTCAGGAAGCGGCGGTTGATTTCGGAATGGTTCGATGATGAAAATCAATCCAATCACAAGTAAGATGACGATTAAACGAATCGTCCGTCGTTTCATACGAATCAGCTCCTTTTTTCATAAGTGTCATCCGAAGGTTTGTCCTGCAGCAAAACAGGCAATAACTCAACAGTGAGCACAAATCAGTGAAGCAACTACTACAGGAGGTTATCAATCATGGCTGAAAACAAAGTCGTCATCATTACAGGTGCATCAAGCGGTATCGGGGAAGCAACAGCGAAGTTACTCGCGAAGAACGGTGCAAAACTTGTCCTTGCAGCACGTCGTGAAGATCGGTTGCAAGCATTAAAAGAAGAAATCGAGCAGCTCGGTGGTCAAGCGGTCTATCAAGTGACGGACGTGACAAAGACGGAGCAACTCGAACAACTCGCGAAACTGGCACAGGGGACGTACGGATCAGTCGACGTCCTCGTCAACAATGCTGGTCTGATGCCGTTGTCGCAACTCCATAAAAACAAGCAGGATGAATGGGATACGATGGTTGACGTCAACATCAAAGGGGTTCTTTACGGAATCGGGGCTGTCCTTCCGTACATGCGAAAACAAAAATCAGGGCATATCATCAACATCTCGTCCGTCGCAGGTCACGAAGTCATGCCGTCAAGCGCTGTCTACAGCGGAACGAAGTTTGCCGTTCGTGCGATTACGGAAGGTCTCCGGAAGGAAGAATCAGTCGACAATAACATTCGCGCGACAATCATTTCACCGGGAGCCGTCGATACGGAGTTAAAAGACCACATCACGGATGAAGACATCAAACAAGGAATCGGCAACATGCAGGCGATTGATGCCGACGCGATTGCTCGGGCAATCAACTATGCGGTCAGTGAACCGGATGATGTTTCGATCAATGAAATCTTGATCCGTCCGACTGCACAAAAATAAGTGGAGTATATAAAAACGGCCGACACATCGTCGGCCGTTTTTTAGTGCTGTATCATCTGTTCGGCGATCAACCGGTACGATTCGAGTCGTTTGTCTTGGTCGTAAGCATTATTGATTAACAAAAATTGATTCGTCCCGTACCGGGTTGCCAACTGTTCGAGTGCTGCTTCAACTTCCGTCGCCGTCCCGACGATGGTCCGGCGTCGGTCGTGTTGGATCCGTTTTAATTGTTCCGGGTTCCAGTCTTTCGTCCCGACA
Source organism: Exiguobacterium sp. H66 (assembly GCF_018618705.1). Taxonomy (NCBI): domain Bacteria; kingdom Bacillati; phylum Bacillota; class Bacilli; order Caryophanales; genus Exiguobacterium; species Exiguobacterium sp. H66. The sequence goes on along the minus strand of NZ_JACSMQ010000001.1, from coordinate 15,729 downwards.
GTATCAAACGACGGGACAATCGAGTTTCCGAGTCGGATCCCTTGAATCCAGGCATCTTGTGTCGTCGCTAAGTGTTCTGCTTCTGTTGTCGTTTCGGCACAGATCGCAAACACACAGACGATGACCGTCGGCTCCTTGAACTGCGCACTCGGAATGAACTGCTCGCGGTATGTCCGTAATGTCTCTTCCCAGCGGTCCGGATTGATGAAATGACCGAAGACAAGCCCCATCCCCCGCTCTGCCGCGAGCCTTGCACTGTCCGGTGACAGACCGAGCAAATAGAGGGGAGCCGTTCGCGTGAGGCGCGGAGTCGTCTTGACGATCCGAAACGGATGCTTTGCGGACAGAGAGTCGCTTAAAAAACCGGACAATTCATCCATCAAGCGTGGGAACTCAGAATACTTATTCGCTTCCCCGTCCGTCAAGGCACTTCGTGTCCGCTCACTTCCGCCCGGAGAGCTTCCGATCCCAAGTTCGATCCGTCCCGGATAAAAGGCTTCGAGCGTCGAAAAGTTTTCCGCGACTTTTAACGGGCGGTACTGCGGTAACAGGACGCCGCCTGTCCCGAGCTTAATCGTTTTTGTCTCACTCCCCATCCGGGCAATGAATAATTCAGGCGCCGCGCTAAGTAAACCATTCGTATTATGGTGTTCGGCGAACCAGTAGCGCTCATAACCAAGCTGTTCTGCTGCTTCGACGAGTCGTTTTGTTCGCATCATCGTGTGTTCGATCGTATCCCCTTCGTGGAGCGGGACTTGATCGAGTATGCCAAGTCGCATCGTGCGTCGCCTCCTTTACTGATAAGTGTAAAGGGTCAGCCGTCCGAAAACAAAATCGGTGCTCCGTCAGACCGTGACGAGTCGCGAGTCCGCGATGACGAGTCCGTCCTTCATCTCGATTTTTCGATTGGCGCGGTCAGCAAGCTCCGGGTCATGGGTGACGAACAAAACGCCACATCCTTTTTCAGCGTTCAACCGTTTTAAAAGTTGAAAGATGATTTCCCCGGTTTCCGTATCGAGGTTCCCCGTCGGTTCATCCGCGAGGAGCCACTTCGGCTCATGGACGAGTGCCCGGGCGACGGCGACACGTTGTTGTTGTCCCCCGGAAAGCTGGGACGGCAACGAGCTGGCTTTTTCTGCAAGACCGACTTGGTCGAGTAAGGCAAGTGCCCGCTCCTTCTTATCATAGGAAACTTTTCGTCCGAACAATGGAGCCATCACATTTTCAAGTGCCGTCAACGTCGGAATCAAATGAAACTGTTGGAAGATAAATCCGACGTTCTCGAACCGGAAATCAGACAGTTCTTTACTCTTCAACTGATTGATTGGGCGGTCGCCATACAATAACTGCCCTGTCGTCGGTCGATCAAGTGTCCCGATCAGACTGAGTAATGTCGATTTTCCTGATCCAGACGGTCCGATGATGGAGATGAAATCACCTGCGTCGAGCGTCAGATTGACGGCGTCAAGTGCCTTCGTTTCGATACCGTCCCCTGAAAATGATTTACCGATGTCCTGACACTGAAATGTATCCTTCATCTGATTTCCTCCTTAAATTCATCTTGTCCTGAATGGAATTCGTGATATATTTGGAAAATCCTGCAAAACAAAAACGACCTTTAAAAAAAGATCGTTTTACGTCGAGACAGAGGGACGTTTAACCCGTTTTGCACAGACTTCATACGGAATCACATAAAACAGACAGGCGATGACGGCAAAGCGAACGATTCCGAGCACGTTCAGTTGGATATCGATGGATGATTGACCAAACGCTTGATAACCACCGATAAACAAGAGAATGGCGAAGGTCAACGTCGTCAGATAAATCAGGAGACGTAACGGTAAAGGGTACCGCCCGGCAATCCATAACATGGGAATCCCGAACAAAAATGAAAAAAGTGTCACGGCAAACGTTCCAAATTGATAAAGAAATTCATTTTCTAAGTTGTTTAACAGCGCATAACCCGTAAAACATAAAAACGATAAAAGGACACTCACAGCAGAGTAACTGACTAAGCGCATCGTTTATCCTCCTTTGAATCCGTTTACAAATCCAGACACGACCACCATCATCTCGGAATGAGACGATGGACGACATCAGCTAACGTTTCTGCTGCGAGTTCTGCTTCTAACGCCTGTTGAGCCCGGCTGAACGTCGTCTCGAGCGCGCCTTGAATCTCGCGGCCGATCGGACAATTCGGATTCGGGGACTCATGCATCATGAATAAGTCTTCTTTCGGCTCAACAGCACGATAGACCATCAGCAATGTGATATCTTCCGGCTTTAGTGTCAGGATTGCACCGGTCCGTCCCGCCTGTGTCTTGAGCAGTCCTGCTTTTCGCAGGAGACCGGTCAGGCGACGGATGACGACAGGGTTCGTATTGACACTCCCGGCAATGATTTCGGAAGACATCGGTTGTTCTTCACTTGAACTGATTAAAGCGAGTATATGCACTGCGACCGCTAGTCGACTATTGATCATTGTTTTCACCACCAATATCTTCAGTTTAGTGAGGGGATGTTTTTTTGTCAATTTCCTTGACAGAATAAATTTTTGTAACTAAAATGATTACAATTGTCATGCTACATAAACTTAAAAGGAGGAGATGTGAGATGAAAGTTGCGATCATCGGTGCAAGTGGGAAAGCAGGACGAACCATTTTAAAAGAATTAGCAGAAAGAGGTCATGCCTTGACGGCAATCGTCCGAAATGTAACCCGGACGACGCACGACTCCGTCCTCGAAAAAGACGCGTTTGCATTGACGAAGGACGACCTGTCGGGATTCGATGTCGTCATCAATGCCTTTGGCGCGGCGCCTGGAGATGAACTGCAGCATGTCGAACTCGGTCGCCATTTGATGGAGGCATTGTCAGGAACGGCAACGCGTTTAATCGTCGTCGGTGGCGCCGGCAGCCTGTTCGTCGACCGGGAACAGACGACACGCTTAGCAGATACACCGGATTTCCCGGAAGCATACCTTCCGACGGCGAAAAGTCAGACGCTTAACCTGATTGATTTGGAACAGACGACCGATTTACACTGGACGTTCGTCAGTCCGGCAGCCTTCTTCGATCCGGAAGGTGAACGGACAGGAACGTACCAACTCGCTTCAGATGTCTTGACTGTCAATGCAGCAGGTGACAGTTACATCAGTTACGCCGATTATGCCGTCGCAATTGCGGACGAGGTCGAACACAACCGCCATGATAAAGAACGCATTTCAGTTGTCTCGAAGTAACAGATAACGCCCGACGTCCTGTTCAAAAGGACGTCGGGCGCTTTTTTTGTCATGCTTGGTTTAATCCTTTACTTCAAAAGAGTGATGTAATGCCCAAATCGTAGTACCTAACTCCTCCAGTAAGGCATGTGCCCGTTTTTCGATTTTTTCCGGGAGCGCATCTTGACTGAAGTATGCCAAGTCAAAACTTTCGTCATCATTGATTTGTAATGTCCCCGTGACTTCGTGCGCGTGGAACAGGTTGATTACACTATCCGTCTGGTCTCCGTTCGGATATGTGAACTGGTAGCGTGGTCCGGAAAAGACACCAATGAGTTTGACCTTGTCCGTCACAAGTCCCGTTTCTTCATATAATTCCCGGATTGCGACTTCTTCTACTGTTTCTCCGAGTTCCATCGAGCCCCCCGGTAATCCCCAATCGTTTGTATCGGAACGGTGTTGGAACAAAAGTTGTCCTTGCTCATTGATGACAAGGATTGTCGCACCGACGCTGATAATCGGTCGACTGCCGATGAATTTTCTTAATTCTGTTATGTATCCCACGTGTTGTCCTCCTTCGTTACGATTGCTTCCTTCACTGTACCCTCTTTTGTAAAATACTGTATGATATGAAAGTCAGTTCATTTTACCAAAGGAGTGGATTTTAGTGAAGTCGTTTCCTGAAGAACTAGACCTGTTGTCCTTATTTTCAGTAGAACCGGATGAACCGGTTCCGCTCTTCTATTACGACGAATCGACGTATCCGATTCTGTTGACTGGGGCCTTCGTACTTTACCGTATCGGCAAATTGACACCCGGACTCGCCTTTAAAATCAAAAATAGACCACACTGTTGCAACGGCAACAAAGTGGTCTGAAGCATCTGTAGAGCATCACTTTTGAGACAGCCCCCTCGTCCGGTCATTTGACGATCATGACGGGGCTTTTAACGCGTTTCGCGACTTTATGGCTGACGCTGCCGAGGACCATTTCCTGAAGCGAGTTCAACCCGCGGCTACCGATGATCGTCATATCCGTCGGCTGCTGATTCGCATGCTCGACAATGGCCGGCCCCGGTTCCCCGCGGAGGATTGTAACGTAATAGGACACCCCTGCCGCTTCGAGCTTTTCTTCGACCGGTCCGAGCTTTCGTCGCCGTGCGACTTCTAGCGCTCCGCTCCCCTCCGAATGCAAGACTTCTTCGCGTGCTTTCGCGAAGTCCGCGACGAAGACGACCTCAATCTTGCTCGATTCGTTCAAGCGTGCGAGTTTAATCGCCTCTTCCGCTGCACGGACAGAATGGTCAGAACCGTCGACGGCTAATAGAATATGATTGTACATACAAATCACTCCTTCAGGTTAATGGGGTGAGGACTTCGAATCCGGTCGGTTATGAATCGCCAAGCGATCGACGAGACGTTTACTTTCCGGATTCAATCCAAGGATCGTGATACTATTCTGATTCGACATCAAGCGTAACATTACCTTGTCGATGGCACCGACTCCTGAATCATCCCAAATTTGTGTCGATGAGAAATCGATGATGATCACAGTATCGTGGACCTCATAATCAAAAGATGCGATGAAGTGATCGACGGAAGCGAAGAAGAGTGGTCCCTGGACGGTATAAATCGTCTGATCCTTCTCCTGTCGCTTGATGACGTTGATTTTTGAGACTTTCGCGACAAAGAACAAGGCGCTCAAGATGACTCCAGTGATGACTCCGATTGATAAATCATGTGTTGCGACGACCGTGATGACCGTCGTCAACATAACGATTGCATCGGCTTTCGGCGCCTTTCGGATATAGGTGAAGGACGACCAATCAAATGTTCCGATTGAAACCATGATCATAATCCCGACAAGAACCGGCATCGGAATTTGAATGACCCAGTTGCCGAGGACGATGATTAAGAACATTAAGAACAGTCCCGCGACGAGCGTCGAAAGTCGACCACGTCCTCCGGATTTAACATTGATGACGGATTGTCCGATCATCGCACATCCAGCCATCCCTCCGAAAAAACCGGTGACGAAGTTCGCAATCCCCTGCCCCCGTGCTTCGCGGTTCTTTTCGCTCTCCGTTCCCGTCATGTCGTCGACAATCGTTGCTGTCAGCAACGATTCGAGCAATCCGACGATCGACAAGGCGAGTGCGTACGGGAAGATGATGCCGAGCGTCTCGAATGTGAGCGGAACGTCCGGTAAGAAGAACGATGGCAATGACCGCTCGATCGTTCCAAGGTCTCCGACCGTCCGTAAGTCGAAGCCGAAGTAAATCGTCAGTCCCGTCAAGACGATGATGGCAACGAGTGGTGCCGGAACCGCGTTGAACAAGCGCGGCAACAAATAGATGATGGCGAGTGTGATACCGACAATGACATACGTCAACGTTGAAATCCCGACGAAGTGCGGGACTTGTGCCATAAAAATCAAGATTGCCAGTGCGTTGACGAAACCAATCATGACGGCTCTCGGGATGAACCGCATGAAGCGGGCAACCTTCAAGATACCGAATACGAGTTGAATGACACCGGTTAAAATCGTTGCCGCTAATAGATAATCCAGTCCGTGTTCCTTGACGAGCGGGACCATCAGGAGTGCCATCGCACCGGTCGCTGCTGATATCATTCCCGGACGTCCGCCGACGAAAGCGATGATGACGGCGATACAGAACGAGGCATACAAGCCAACCATCGGATCGACACCGGCAATGATCGAGAAGGCGATCGCTTCCGGAATCAATGCGAGGGCGACGACGATTCCCGCTAAAATATCACCGCGGATGTTTGAGAACCACTGTTCCCGGAGTGTCAAATTCATCATTTTCGTTCCACCTTTCCTTCCACCCCTACAAGGTTTCCCGTATACTAAGGGGGGCCCGAATGGATGGTTTCGTTGAATGTCCGTTAAGCGTACCACTTAAAGTATCATAATGGAACTGTTTTGGGACGATTGATTTTACGACTAGTGTACGATGTGAGGAGAATTTTATGATTATCAGTTATATGCGTCCGTTTTATGAAGATCCGGAATGTATCCTTCAAATGGAAGCCGTTCAAGCCTTCAAACCCGAACGCCAAGTCATCGAAGAACACGCTTCGTCCAAACGACGGGAAGCGCTCGAACAGTTAATCGCTTCACTGGCGACGGGGGATGTGGTTGTCGTCTCGCAACTTTATGTCTTGGCTGACTCATCGCGCCATTTGATTGAATTGCTTGAACAAATCGAACAAAAGCAAGCATACCTCGTGACGATCCGGGAACAAATCGATACCCGCGAACCGCTCACGCACTCGTTTCGAGAACTCGTCGAACATCTTGTCGCCCTCCAAAGCGATGTCGTCAGTATGACGACACGCCAAGGGTTGACGAAAGCGAAGGCGGACGGGAAACAGACGGGCCGCCCGCGTAAAGCAGATGCCAATGTCAAACGGGCAATCGAAATGTATCAAAGCAAACAGTACAACCTCGCTGAAATCCGTCAAGAAACGGGGATTAGCAAAAGTACGCTCTACCGCTATTTGGAGCAATGACTAGAGAGCTGTTAATCAAATCCGTGTTTCCTTCCGAAGTGACAGGAAACACGGATTTTTCATATCTTACAGTGAAAGTGGGTATACTGACTGTAACGAGTAGATGAAGAATGGAGGTACTCCCCATGACTGCAACGGAAGAAAAACAGACATTACTGAAACAACTTGAAACCCGCTTCAAAGAACAGATGCACCGGCACCCGAATGTCGACTGGGCTAATGTCGAAAGACGCTTACAGGAACAGCCTGATGCCTTAGCGGTTCTCAAACGAATGGAACAGACCGGTGGTGAACCGGATCTCGTCACGGACCCGGACGCACCCGATGACTTAACCTTTTTTGATTGCGTCAAGGAAAGTCCGACGGGTCGCCGCAGTTGCTGTTATGACCAGGCTGCCCGCGAGAAGCGTAAAAAAAATTCACCTGCGACGAGTGCGCTCGAACTGGCAACCGAGATGGGGGTCAGCTTGTTGACAGAAGCGCAATACCGAATGCTGCAAGCACTCGAACCGATGGACCTCAAAACATCAAGTTGGATTGCAACGCCATCATCGATTCGTGACCAAGGAGGTGCGCTTTATTGCGATCGCCGGTATGATACGGTATTCGTCTATCACAATGGAGCGGATTCCTATTATGCGAGTCGTGGCTTTCGCGGCTGCTTGACGCTGTGACGTGAAACAGAGATAAACCAAGAGTTACTCCGTGCTTACGTTGGAGTGTGTCTTGGTTTTTTGTTTACCGTCTAGTCAAGGTGTGGTCACTTGCATCAATCGCTCGTTCAAGGAGTTGGACCTGTTGATGCATCGTATCTCCATGACGTTTTAACTGTTCCTGCCGCGCGATGTTCACATTCATTTGATCACCCAGCGTCTTGCCGTACGTTTGTAACGTCAGTAAGGTGTGCTGGATGGTCTTGAGGTGCGAGGCGACTGCTGGATTCACCGTATTGACAGCATGGCGTTCCAGCTCGACGTGTCGTAATGCTTCTTCAATCCGGGATGAACCGGAAAATAGCTGGGTCATCCCGTCCGTCGCTTGACCTAACTGTTGGAACGTGTCATTGATGTGGGTCGTCATCTGGCTTAAATCGCCTTCCATCGTCGTGACACTCGCTGTCAATTCGTCGTTGGCTTGATTGATGCTCCGAATCAAGTGCGTCACGTCAAGCGATAGCAGTTCGACTTCTTTTGCGACGATTGCGAAACCACGCCCCGCTTCACCGGCGCGCGAGGCTTCTATCAAGGCATTAAGCGATAACCGTCGTGTCGCCTCAGCGACGCGTTGAATCTGCTGAATGGAGTGGTTCATCGAATCATTTTTTTCACGTGTGCTGTGTAGTGACCGCAAGACAACATCGGACGACATATGTAACGTCTGCGTTCTGATTTTCAACGCATCAAGAATGGTTTCTTCCTGTACGATCTCCGACTGGAACTGGACGAGCGTCCGTTGACTCTCTTGTAGTGATTGATTCATCCGTTCTAACGCTAACGAGGAGGTGTGCAGGAGTTGATTCGTTTCTTCGACGACAGATTCCACTTCCCGTGAATGGGTGCTCAAGGAAGTGGCGACTTCTGAGATCGCCGTCACCGACTCCTCGGTTGCCGATAGCTGGCTCATGAATTCCGGTTGCATCTGTTTGAGCTGGTTACTCGTTTTGCCCAGTTCATCCGTCAAGCTTGTGATTTGGTTCATCAATTGATTGTACTGGAACACTAACTGTTCGACTTCAAACGTGGTGGTCTTAAGTGAAAGCGGCCGATAGTTCCGTTTCGCGTGGGCCTCTTCAATCTTCAGCGAGAGGACGGATAACGGGGCCAGCTGTTGTTTAATCCGGAAGCGGATTAGCAGACTGACGAAAAATAGGACCGCGAGGCTTAAGGTCCCGAGTTCGAATGCCAGTGCCTTGGCCGGACCGATCAGTTGATCCCGGTCGACCGATAAGAAGACGATCGTATCGAGTTCCTGAATCGCTTTTGCCAGGATGAACCGGTCTCCATGTGTTACCGTCGTGACGGTTTTCGTGTTTAAGTCGCGCCGGACGGTGGTTTGCTCGGTGTTCGTTAATGCAATTGCCGGGAAAACCTGATCTTTCGTACGGAACGTTTCGAACGCAGCTTCATAATCATCTTGCGCAAGATCCGCCAACTGTTGATTTTTCGTCCGTTTCACCGCTTGATTCCGCGCTTTATTCGCTTCCGGATAGGTCAGCGCAATCGCTTTGACGCTTGTATCGAGCATCGTTAACTCCCGTTCGAGCCGTTCCGTCACTGACTTCGTCGATGTCTGATATACTTCATAGACGCTCAGTAAACTAATCGTCAGTAAGCCGATTCCGACTAACGGAATTAACCACCCGTTCAATTGTTCACTCAGCAATGGTTTTCTTTTTCTAGGTCTCATGGCGTATCATCTCCTCGTCGAGTCTATCGGAGATGTCGACCGTTTCATTTATGAAGGGCGTGTAACGATTCGGTAAACTTCTGGTGCGGGCTGCCGCTACACGACTTCGAAAGGAGAAATGACATGACAAACTGGCAAATCTGGATGGACCAGTATGGGTATCTCGGTGTCTTTCTCGCCCTGTTCGCCCACTTTATCCCGACCGAACTGATCATGAGTTATGCCGGCTTTTTAGTGGCGACGAATCAGCTCTCCTACGTTTTGATGCTTGCGACGGGCGTCATCGGATTCGTCCTGTCGCAACTCGTTTTGTATGGTCTCGGCTACTTCGGCGGTGAACGGCTGCTGCATGTGCTGACGAAGTGGCTTCACGTACGTCCGGACCGTTTGCAACGCGCCGAACACAACTTACGCCAGTATGGTGGCTGGTACCTGCTCTTGTCCCCGCTCTGGAAAACGGTTTTTGCGTTTGGTGCCGGGACGGTCCGGATTCGCTTGACGACATTTTTACTTTCAACGGCACTGTCTTTTACGGTCTGGTCCTTGCTCTTCATGACGAGCGGTTACTATCTAAAGGAACGCTGGGATCTCGTTGCCACATTTGCCATGAAACACGTCTCCTGGATGGTCGTGTTCGTCGTGCTTTCTGTGCTCGTGATTCGTTGCTGGAGCAGGAAAAGAGATTGATTGAAGAAATCAAGGACCGCATGACTCGTCTGACGTTTACTTGATACTTCCTTCGATTCGAATCGAGATTTGTTTAATCAAGATTGCGACGAATAAGATGAACGGGAAGAATTGAAGTGGGAACAAAAATAATAACAACGTCGCCGTGACGAAAGGTTGTTTCAAAATGACGGTACAGCTCGCAGCAACGGCGACGGCGACGAGTAGTCCGGGTGTATACGGAAACGAGACAGCAAACGCGAAGCCGATGGAGGTACTCGAGAAAATCGCCGGAAAGATTTTCCCGCCCCGCCATCCGAATGAAAAACAGAGATTCGTCAGCAAAGCTTTTCCGAGCGCAAGCAAGACTAAAAAGAGAATGGATTGATCGAGCGCTTCTTTTGAAAAGTCTAATAGTTCATGTTCACCGGAAAATAAAAAATACGGTGACCAGATACCAAACAAACCGATGGCGAGTCCGGCGCTGATTGCGAGTCCAAGCGGTGATGGATATTTGATTGCAAGCTGGTCCGTCCATCGACCAAGAAGAAGAAACACTGCTCCGAAACCTGCCCCGATGAGGATTGCCGGGACTAAGAAGTAAAAGACTTCCCGCGTCCAATTGACTTCTGGGGTACTGATACCGAATACGGAAGCACTCGGGAAAAGACGGTTCAACAACGTAAACGCTAAAATCCCGCATGCTGTCGTAATCCCGTACAAGAGGGCTTTCGTCAGTTTTGATTGAAAACGACGTTCTGCGATTCCCTCTTCGATCGCTTCACTGACACCGACGAACGGTGCATAAAATATCGTCGCTAACATCGCCCCGATCCCGAGTTCAAGCAATTGTTCCTTTTTATGAATCGTCCACGTCATCCGGTCGCCGATCCACGTCATCAAGCCTCCCAAAATACTGACGAGTGCCGCTTCCGGACCAAGACTTGCCCCGAACGTCAAGACAAGTAATGCCGCGCTACTGTTTTTGATAATCGCCCCTTCATACGTAACACGTCCGGTTTCCTGAAATTCATGTAACGTTTCGTGCATCGTCTTCGGATAATCCCCGATGTATTTCTGGAACAGTCCAATCAACACCCCACCCGTCGCTCCCATCCAAAGCGGGTACCAGGTGCTGTCAAACGTTTCCGGTAATGTCGTCCACACGAGATGAATCAATGCGTTGACGACTCCTAAAAAAAGTGACGCGACTACACCGACGAGAATCCCGAGTAAGCAACTGTAGAAGATAAAAACCAGATTGAACTTCACATCATTCCCCTCCTCCTTTAGACCTCATTTCGGCTTCCGTTTCGTTTGATGAAATTCTTTTAACGCCCGATTGAAGTTGGCAATGACGGCACTGAGGACCCCGATGCCAAGCAACACGTAGACCATCGAAAAGATTTTTCCGAGTGGCGTGATCGGATGAACGTCACCATAGCCGACCGTCGTCAATGTCATGACCGCTAAGTAGACGGAATCGAGATACGTCAATTTTTCGACGCTATGATAGAAGAACATTCCGACCGCGAGTAAGAAGACGACGGAAAACATGACCGCTTTCTGTTCTTCTTGGCGAAACAGGATTCGGACGACATGAAACATGTTTCGCATCAATATGAAAAAGGCAATCATCGAATCAGTCCTTTAATTGGAATGGAAGTTCATCAAGATTGAATGACCGGTTGCTGAACCAGCTGGATTGACGCAACCGTTCTTCGAGATAACGGTTCAGGACGGCTGCTGCTTGTTCGCCCGTCAAGGCGTTGATGTCCGGGACCTGATTGATCACCAAGTCTGTATCCGCTAATCCATAGTCAGGTAAGCTCGATTCGATTGCCGTCACCTCTTCTTGAGACAGGCGTTTCCCGGTGACCGTCACCGTCAATTGTTCTTTTTGTTCATCATAGGACTGGTCAATCACCACGTTTTCCGCGAACTGCTCATCGATTAACGACGTGATCCCGGTACTGATGACACTCTCCTGGACTAACGTCACGGCAGAAAAAATACTGGGGATCGTAATCAGGATGGACAGGACGGCAAGTGCAATGTTAATGCGAGGGTTTTGACGTTTATTAGCATTCACTGCAGAAGCAATGCCCATGAACCGAATACCGATGAACGTCGCAATCGTGATGAAGCCGCAATTGATGACGAATAAATAACTCGATCCTAAAAAATAGTCCAAATTCATCGTCGCAATCGAATAGCCGACCGTACAAAGAGGCGGCATTAAAGCGGTCGCAATCGCGACACCGGGGACGATGTTATTGCTGACTTTTTTTCGCGCACCGATGATGCCTGCCGTCCCGCCGGCAAACGCAATCACGACATCCCAAATCGTCGGTGACGTTCTTGCAATGATCTCATTACTTGCATACGTGATGGGTGAAATGGAAAAGTATAACGTTGCCACAATCAGACTGACGGACACTTGGACAATCAATAATTTCGTCGCACGTTTGAGGAGTGTTAAATCGGATACGGATAATGCAAATCCGACACCTAAAATAGGGGTCATCAACGGCGAGACGAGCATCGCGCCGATGATGATTGGAATGGAGTTCATGTTCAGACCGATTGAGGCAATGAAGATTGAACACATGAGAATAACGGAGTCGCTCGGTGTTACTTTTAAATCGGCATACATCTTATCTTTAAATTCACTCGGCGAATAATGATGATCCATTATTTAATCAACTCCTTTAAAACAAAAGGACAGCTGTCGTGAACGATGCATGATGTTGTTTCATTTAATTAATGGTGATGCGAATGAGGTGCGGCACTCCCCTCGAGTTCACAAAGTAAGGCATCACTATGCTCGTGATTGGCAGTCTCGATTTGAATCGTCGCATGATGGATATGTTGATCTTCAAGCTTATGCTTGATTTCCTGAAGTAACGCCTCCCCTTCAGCAATCGACATGTCCCCGTCCGTGACGACGTGACACGACAGGGCATTCAATCCACTCGTGATCGCCCAGACATGTAAGTCATGGACGTCGTTGACACCCTCTGTCCCTTGAATCGTCGCGGTGATTTCTTCGAGATTGACGTTCTCAGGGACACCTTCCATCAAAATATTGACGGCTGATTTCGTCACGAAGTAACCACTTCGTAAGACGAGCAGCGCTACGATGATACTTGCGAGCGGATCGGCCCAGTTCCAACCGAAAAACATGATGAGCAAGGCTGCGGCGATCGCACCAATCGAGCCGAGCGTGTCACTCAAGACATGGAGATAGGCACCTTTCATGTTCAGGTTTTCTTTGACGTCCCCACCACGTAACATGATCCAAGCGACAAGCAGATTGACGAGAAGACCGATGACACTGACGATCAGCATCCCTGTCGAGGCAATCGACGTCGGCTCTGTAAAACGACGAATCGCTTCATAAAAGATATAGAGCGAAATCCCGATTAAGGCGACACCGTTGATGACGGCAGCCAGGATTTCGAAACGTCTGTATCCAAACGTCTTACTGCCGCTCGCTGCCCGTTCCCCGAGCTTAAACGCGACGAGCGAAATCGCGAGTGACGCCGAGTCACTTAACATATGTCCGGCGTCAGCGAGAAGTGCCAAACTATTCGTCAAGTATCCGCCAATCACTTCAACGATCATAAATAGTGTGATGATGGAAAAAGCAATCAATAATACACGTTTGTTTCCAGTGTGTGCATGGTCGTGCCCGTGGTCATGTCCCATTTCATTCTCTCCTTTAAAAAGTGTTGTCTGCAATTCGGACAGTCGATTGTCCGTAGATGCACGCGGAAAGGATGAAGCAGCTTCTTGTTTAAAGCAGATTGCAACCCGTTCAATTCCTCGTATATTGCAAGTAGTTCCTATCAAGACCATACCCGAAAAAGTCTGGAAAGAGTCACGTGTTTCCATTTTGTTTGAAAACAAGTCTTCTTTCAAAAGAGAGTGATTAAAACTAACGTTTCATCTACTAATTATTTAAATCCCCATTTACACATAAAAAAGTAAAAAATTTGCAAATTACATGGTACGATATAGGGCATACAGATTAGAAGAAGGTGACCTTGCATGCTTATTTTAGGAATCGGTATCGGTATTCTTATGACGCTTGGCTTCATGAAACTCAAAAAATCAAACGCTACTCCCCCACCATCAGTCGAACTGATTGGCCACCATACGAAAGATATCGTCTATGTGTTCGAAGTAAAACCCATTCAACGTTTTCGCTACATCAGTCCGTCGCTTGACGAACATCTCGGTGAAGGCATCGTCGCTGCGAGTTACGCCGACCCCGCTGTCTGCTTCGAACGGGTTCATCCGGAAGACTTCGATCTTCTCGTCGCAAAAGCATCGGGAACAGGAAATTACGAGACACCCTTTTTGCAACGGTGGCGGACGAACGAAGGACATTATATTTGGTTCGAAGAATACTCGACCCCGATTTATGAGAATGGACAGCTCGTCGCTATTCAGGGAATCATTCGCAATGTCGAACGGGCGATCTCTGAAAAGCAAAATCTGGAACAACGCTGTCGGACCGATGCTTTGACAGGACTCTATAACCGATATCAATTTGATACTATGGTACGGGAACTCGTGACGTGCGAACATGTTCCACTCGGCGTTCTGTTATTCGATTTAAACGACTTGAAGATTCAAAATGATCATCACGGTCATGCCGCTGGAGATGGTCTACTCAAAACGACGGCTACGATTTTGAAAAATCACAGTCAAAACGTCTACCGCATTGGTGGTGATGAATTTGCAATCATCGAATCGCACTTGTCGTGTGACGAAATGGAGGCAGTTCGCTCAGCTATTCATACTGAGATGGCTGCGTCCCAAATTGCGATTGCCTCTGGTCTCGCGATGGGTGCTGCAGACGACATTGAGCAGCTCATCGCACAAGCTGATTCCGCAATGTATGCCGATAAATCAGCACAAAAACAATTGTCATGAACACGACATCACTCCTTCGGAGGAATTGGAAAAAACAGCTACGGTAGAAAGCACCTTAGCTGTTTTTTGATGTAATTCATGATTGTTTAACTTGTAGGAGAAAAGTGCTTTAAATATACTTGTTGCTTGTTTAATTATTGTTATAAAAGTATTACGGTAATTGAAATTAATAAATATTTTTGTCGTGCAACGTTCTGTTCGTTTTAATCACTTCCGGCAATCGTTCCAGGCACCGTGACACGGATTGTTCGATGTACTGGATGATTTCGGAATCATCATCGGCATATACCTCTAGTGGTTCTCGTGATAGCGTTACATCGTGTTGAAAGTCGGCTTCTAATTCCGCGATGAGTGTCGGCAGATGGTTTTTAGCATACCCGTCGATTTCAAATGCTGGAATCGTCAGGGGTTCGTTTGTAAGTCCATACTGTTTGATGATCCGTCCATTCAAGCGCTGAAAGTCACGGTAGGATTTTTCTAAATCTGCTTGCCATTGCCCGCGCGAGCTGTACGCGACTTTTTCCAATTGAACTACCTCCACCTACGCTTCGCTTAGAGGTGGAGGATTCCTGAGTGATCCGACCTAACGGTCGAAAATTGATCAGGCTAACCCCGTCGTCCCGACGGTTGAAGAAGCTAGGATGCGTTCAGCTTCTTGTTTGATGTTCAGTCCTGCGTTCACATCACGGTCGTGATGGATCCCGCAACTCGGGCATGTCCATTCACGCAAGCCAAGATGCTTCACGTCTTTGTGTTGATGTCCGCAACGGGAGCACAGTTGACTAGAGGCGAAGGTCTTTCCGACTTTCACGACGGTCTTCCCGTACCATTCCGCCTTGTATCCGAGCATGCGGAAGAACTCCGACCAACTGACCTCCGAGATCGACTTGCTTAACTTGCGATTCTTCTGCATGTTCTTCACCTGCAAGGTCTCGATGCCGATGACGTCGTGGTTTTTG
>NZ_JACSMQ010000019.1:0-1367 GCF_018618705.1 Exiguobacterium sp. H66 | reverse complement strand
ATGAAACACACTAAAAAATTCGCAGCATCAGCAATGGCAGCAGCACTCGTATTACCAGGAACGGCGGCGTTCGCATCAGGCGGTTCAGACGACATGATGCATGAGGACAAAGCAAAAAACGTCACGGTCAAAACGAAAGCAGCAGATCTTCGTGCGACACTCGACCAATTACTTTCTGAGCACTTCGTGCTTGCTGTCATGGACATGAAAAAACAATATGACGGTTCAAAAGATGCTGAGTATTATGAAGCGGCACTCAAACAGAACGCACTCGACATGACACCGGCAATCGCTTCAGTCTATGGCGACGAAGGCGCAAAACAATTCGAAAAAATCTTCGTCGACCACAACAAATACACAACGGACCTCGTCAAAGCCGTCAAAGCGGATGACCAGGAAGGCATCAACGCTTCGAAAGCCGAGACAGAAGAATTCGTCCAGGATCTCTCGACATTCCTCGACGCTGCGACAGAAGGCGAACTTCCGAAGGAAACAGCTGAAGAAGTCCTTCGTGCTCACGAAGCGGACGTCTATAAAACATTCCAAGAGTATGCAGCAGGCGACTACGAAGGATCGTACAACACGTTCCGTGAAGGATACAGCCGCATGTATGACATCTCGAAAGCACTCTCAGTCGCCATCACAACACAGAT
Organism: Exiguobacterium sp. H66; assembly: GCF_018618705.1. NCBI lineage: Bacteria > Bacillati > Bacillota > Bacilli > Caryophanales > Exiguobacterium > Exiguobacterium sp. H66. The sequence continues at coordinate 714 of NZ_JACSMQ010000019.1, read as the reverse complement.
GCCTGAGAAATTCGATAACTCGAAAGCTGATACGAAAGCCGCTGACCTCCGGTCAACACTCAATAGCCTCGCTGCTGAACACGTCGCTCTTGCGAACCTCAGCATGACGGCAGGCGTCGATCAAGCGAAAGACTACGATGCTGCAAACTGGGCGGAAGACATGCACACAGCTGACTTCAAAGCCGCGATCAAATCGATCTACGGTCAAGCCGGTGCGGATCAGTTCGAGCAAGTCTGGACGAAAAACCACATCGAAGCACAAGCAAATCTCGTCACAGCAGCCATCAACGATGATAAAAAAATGATGGGTGACGCACAAGACATGCTCAAAATGTTCACGAACGACTTCGGTGCGTTCCTCGGAGCAGCAACGGAAGAAAACCTTCCGACGAAAGCAGCAACTGAAGCCGTCGCTGGTCATGAAACATATGTCCAAGACACGTTCATGCAGTACACGGAAGGCGACTACAAAGGATCAGTCGATACGTTCCGCGAGTCATATGCTTACATGTACGGTGTCGGTGAAAACCTCGGTAACGCGATCGTCATGCAATCTCCAGAGAAATTCATGGACGGTACACCAGGTTCAATGCCGAACACAGGTAACGGCGGCATGAGCGACACAAGCAACAACGCAACAACAGGTGCACTTGCACTCTTCGGTCTTGCACTCGGTGCAGCTGGAATCGTCGTGGCACGCAAACGTCAAAACGC
>NZ_JACSMQ010000018.1:0-1586 GCF_018618705.1 Exiguobacterium sp. H66 | reverse complement strand
AAGCGTTCCGCTAGTGAAAAACTATATGCCATCCAAACTTATGAAGAAGGAGTGTCCACGTTGTGGGAAGTCGCAAGACTCTTCGGGGTCACACAATCGACCCTACTCAGATGGAGACAGATGTATCGTCAAGGCGGTATCTCAGCTTTGGAGAAACGGTCGGTATGCACGAAGTATTCCAATGAGTTTAAAGAGCGAGCCGTACGCGACGTGCTAGAAAAAGGTGAGCCCGTCATGGACGTCATCATAAAATTAAACATCTCCAGTGCAAGCGTACTCAGACGTTGGATTTCAAACTATAATGGTCGTAGTGAAGACACACTACTAAAGGAGCGATTCGCTATGACCAGAGGAAGAATCACGACATTCGAAGAACGCGTTAGTATAGTCAGCGACTGTCTTAAAAATGGAAAGAAGTATAAAGAAACTGCGAAGACCCACCGGGTCTCCTACCAACAAATCTACAAGTGGGTTCAAAAGTATGAAAAGAATGGGATTGATGGACTGATGGATAGCCGTGGACGTACGAAACCGTTTGAGGAACTGACGGACGTGGATCGCCTCTCCATCGAGATGAAAAAGATTGAGCAAGAGAACGAGCTTCTTCGAATGGAAAATGAGTTCTTAAAAAAGCTAGAGGAGTTCGAAAGGGGGAGAGGTTAGACCAAGTCCGAAATTTGGATAAGTACAAGGCTATACAATCGTTGGCGGACCAGTTCGGCTATTCGATTGTCGCCCTCTGTCGTTTTGCGGACGTATCCCGTGCTGCCTATTATAAATGGTTAAATCGTGTACCGACGGTACGCGAAGAAGAGAACATCATGATCATTGAAGAGCTGACATCTATTCATGAGTCGGTAGATGGAGTCTATGGATGTGAACGAATGGTCTTGAATCTAGATCGCCAATTTAACAGAACGGTTAATCATAAACGGGTTCGTCGCTTGATGCGAATCGCCGGCATTCGTTGCGTCATTCGTCGAACACGACCGAAATATATGAGAACCATACCCGGACAAACGGCAGAAAATCTTCTGAATCGTGAATTCCATGCGGAAAAACCGAATCAGAAATGGTTAACAGATATCACGGAATTCAAATACGGCACCTCAAAAAAGGCTTATTTAAGTGCAATTCTCGATTTGTATGATGGATCAATTCGTTCATTTGTGCTAAGTCGTTCGAATAACAATCAGCTCGTCTTCGATACGCTAAAACTCGCCTTGGATGATGATCCTGGTAGTTTCCCTCTTCTTCATAGTGACCGTGGGTTTCAATATACGTCAAATGCCTTTCATCATATGACTCAACAAGCTGGGATCACACAAAGCATGTCCCGTGCCGGTAAATGCATCGATAATGGTCCAATCGAATCTTTTTGGGGAGCGCTAAAGTGTGAAAGCTACTATCTTCATACATTCGAGGAGTTCGATGAACTCCACGATGCAATCCGACGCTACATTCGATTTTATAATGAGCTGCGGTATCAAAAACGATTAAACGGCTTAAGTCCGCTGGAATTCAGGGCTCAAGCCGTTTAAAAAATTTATATTATTTGACCTGTCTACTTGACGGGGAGCAGTTCA
>NZ_JACSMQ010000017.1:0-5253 GCF_018618705.1 Exiguobacterium sp. H66 | reverse complement strand
GAGGAAAACGGCTGGATGGGCAGACTAACCCCTTGCAAAAGGAAAGAGTTAAATCTGCCCATCGGTGCACTGCGTCCAGTGTAGGACGAGGTATCCGTATGTCTAGGCGTTCCAAGATTGCAGGGGAGTCTCGCCCCTACGATATGACTCGCTGCGCTCTCGCGCACACAAGGCGTTTCCACGCCCTACCTTGCTGCCTTTCGGCGACTCGTCATATAACCCACTGTATGGCGGCCAAAAGCCGTCATATGTCGTGTCACAGCAATCATACAGCCGCCTACTAGGAAATTCCCCACCGTTTGTCGTGGGACTGCCTACGGTCTCGTACCATATGACCCCGTCTGAACCTCTCAACGATCTTTACCATATCCCTTCGGGACTTAGGCTATGTACAGGGCTCTCCGTCCTTCCCCTGCTAACGTCGCATCACATACTGGAACTGCGGTGATGACCGATCTATTTTACTGCATCGGCTAGATGAACCTACTCGTTTAAAGAGCGAGTGCTGACCTCTTTATATGTAAAACCAAAACAAAAAGGACATCGCTCGATAGCAGGTTTCGCAAAACTCGCTACTGAACAATGTCCTTTTTATACTTAAAACCTTGTAAAAGCTAGGTTTCCTTAGTATGATAAGTGCATCTAAGTTGAAGCCACCTGCGTAGTGTCTTCAACGATCAATAGCTAGTGTTGTAGCACTCGCTATTCAAAAGCGTCACTTCAGTGATCATCTACTCGTTTGGCGACAAGTAGATAGGAGAAGTGGCGTTTTTTGTTGTTCCGTCCATATTTTGTTACTGCTTATTGTACGCTTACATGAGTTTTCTGACAATACACGAATTCAATATTTGTATAAGAATTTCAAAAGGAATTTACCAAGCTACTTCCTCAAGGAAGTAGCTTCTTTCGTCTCCCAAGACGAAAGAACGGTCTCTAATTTTTTAGAGAAAGGGGATCGGGGAAACCCCCGACAAGCTGTATTGGCGCCACGAAGTGGCTAGCAAATACGAAGCTTGCCAACCCCTCTATGCATAGAATATGATGGACGAGTAAGGGCATCTACTCGTCCATCATTCGGCGCATAATTCGTACGTATTCAGAGGGGGCGATTGTTATGAAAGCGAACCGAAAAGAGAACCGACAGGTCAATTTTCGTGTGAGTGAAGACGAGTTTGAGAAACTTTCTGAGATAGCAGAAAGTTTTCAAATGAGTGTGCCGGCTTATGTGAAGAAGCAGGCACAAGGAGCGAGAATGAGACCCCCGAAGATCGATCGGGAGGGCGCATTCGAGATTGCCCGTCAGTTGCGTGCCATCGGGAACAACGTGAACCAGATGACCAAGCACGCGAATGAGGGCAAGACAGTTCCGAAAGAGGAACTGGTCAATCTACAGAAGGAGTTGAATCAGATATGGCAACAATTCAACTCGGCAATACAAAAGTAGCCAACAAGCTGATCTCCTATGCGGAGAAACGGGCAGAGGAACGATCAGGCGTCGATTGCCCTCCAGAGTACGCCAAGTCTCAGATGAAGGCGACGAGGGAACTCTGGGGCAAGTCGGATGGTATCCAAGCCCATCATATTATCCAATCCTTCAAGCCGGGGGAAGTGACGGCACGACAGGCGAACGAGATCGGGCAGGAACTCGCTCGATCCATCTCCAAGGGGCATGAAGCCGTCATCTACACGCATACGGACAAGGAGCATATCCATAACCATATCATCATCAATGCCGTGAACTTCGAGAACGGCAGCAAGTACCAATCCTCGAAGAAAGACCTTCATCGGATCCGGGAGGAGAGCGATCGGCTCTGTCTCGAGCAAGGACTGTCGGTCGTCCTCAAGCGAGAGGCACCCGTTCGCTATACGTTGGCGGAGAAAGCCCTTCTCGAGAAGGGCAAGTCTTCCTGGAAGGACGACATCCGAACGAAGATCGAGGAAGCGAGAGACGCCACGACGAGCTATGAAGCGTTCAAAAGCTATCTGTCAGAGAAACACAACATCGAGGTCCGAGAACGGGGCAAGACGACGACTTACTACGATCATGCGAACAATAAACGAGTACGAGATAACAAACTAGGATCTGATTATGAGAGGGAGGTCATCAAGGATGGGTTTGAGAGATCAGTTGGACAAGAAGAATCACGACATCGTGAGGTCGGAAGAGGCATCGGAGTACCGGACGGGGAACGAACAGGAAAAGGAAGCCCAACAGACGCCCTCACTCATGATCGAGAACGAGCAGGAGCTGCTGATGCGCCTGAGAGCCGTCGAGGGCTATCTGTCGACCGTGCTGCAGGAAGTCGTCCAGAAGGAGATGACGTTCCAACAGGAGATCGAGAACCTCGTCCAGATCAGCAAGAGCACGGAAGAACTGATGGCTTTGACTATGAAGAATTCAACCGAAAGCTTGAACAATCGAAGCGTGGAGCTCGAAAATCATACCAGCAACACAAGCGAACAACTGCAGGCATTACTCGGGACGTACTCGAGCCAACTCAGCAAGAACCAACGCATCTTGAACGAACAGCTGAGCGAGATGCAGAGTACACACCTCAACCAACTGAACACGAGCCACAAACTGATCAGCGACGAACTCGAACAGATCGGAGACCTGGTGAACAGCAACATCCTCGCCCAACAGAGTCGACTCGAGAAGATGCTCGCGAACAACACGCAGAAGATCGAGACAGAGATGAACAACATCAAGAGCAACCACGATCAGCAACTAAACGACATTTCAACAAGTCTCACGAGCAAGATTTCGAGCGTTAAATGGAAAATTTTTAAAACAGAGTGGCTAGATGCTGGGAAACAGGGGCTTATGACAGCCATATTCCTCGTTCCAATTTATCTTCTATTCCGCTTCATCGCCTCATTAGCAAGTATTGATTTACCATAAAGCAAAGGATGCTATCGCTTCATTTTTAGAAGTGATAGCATCCTTTGCTTTTATATCATTTTTTAGTTTTAGTCATTGTAACGAACTTTTTCTTTAGCCCAAGAAATTGATGTAGCCTTTGTTGAGCTAGCTTGGTACATCCGAACTTCACCTGAAGAAGAAAACTTCACAAAAGTTACTGATCCATCAGGTTGAATATATTTTTGCTGACGTGCTCCTGGAGCAACTTGATTGAATTCACGAGCAGCCTGAGCGGAACTTGCATTTTTCACATAGTTTTTCGTTCCTTTAGTTGTAACGTTTGTAAGTGTAGCACCACTTCTTACAGTACCCCATCCAGCCGGAGATGTACTTCCACAAGATGTTCCTCCATCTTCAGAAACCATACTTGTGCTGACAATTTCCATAAGAATTGGATCATCTTCAGAATCCCATGGACGACAAGAAGCTTCAGCGGTTTTGTCGAACGGAGAAGAAACTAAAAAGAATGTAAAAATCACGAGTAAGTAAAATATTTTTTTCAATGTGAAACCCCCTTAAATGTACTATAATACAAATAAGGGAAAATTTTCTGAATATTTTAAAAAATTGGTAGTGGAGGTTTTTAATTTTGGTGAATATTGATTTGAATACTTTATTAGCAACTAATGATTATACGATTTCACTAGACAAGATGACTTTATTGAAAAATGATCATTATTCGATCGATATGTACTTTTATGGTTCAAAAAACGAAACACACCTACTAACAGGTGATCCTTCTAGAGATTACTTTCTATTACGTTTTGAAAAATACGCAGTTTTTATGGGAACACTAGAAGAACATGGAATCCATGAAGAAGAACTTTTGAATACACATCCTATCGTAAAGGTATCTAATTCTAAGTTTCTAGATTTCGCAAGAAATCATATGAAGATAGATGAAATTTATACAGAACGAGGAGAACGTAGCCATTATGTTATTAGGACATTTGATCAAGAATTTCATATCCTATCCTATGAAGAACCTATTGTTATGGCTAACATGAATCGAAGTGAAGGTTTATAAAAGTTTGTGAAAAGGGGCGATTTCGCCCCTTTTTTTCGTACTTAGCTTGATACCAACGGTATCGTTGCGAGGAATTGTCATTTCACGCAATGATGACTTTTTTGCTGATTTTTGACCACTTCATTTCATACTTTGATGTAACATAAAATCATGTCATATTTCATAAGGAGTGACTTCCAATACGCTACCTTCGGTACTTCGTCTACTTCATGTTGCTCGTCATTGTCCACTACTACATGAGCAAATACGTTTCTTATAACAAAGAACTAGTCCCTATGCTAATGAAATCAGCAGCCTTATTAGCGACTGCTTTTTCTTTGATCTACATCGAAGAAAAAATCAAAAAGAAAAAGCCAAAAAAAGAAGTTTGATCAATTAACTTTTTCGTTTCACGTAATCACGCAGCACACCTTCAACCAATTCATATAACTTCACGTCATTCTCAAGCGCGATATGCTTCAAACGCTTATGTAAAGCTACATCAAGATCAAGCGAGACTTTCTTACGAACAATCTTTTCCGGCTTCGTCTCAATCTCGAAATAACCGTCGTCTAATTGAGATTGTCCTGTCACAGGATCCACTCGTAAAGGTTCTTGTTCTTGCGCTTTCTCTTGCTTCGGTTTAGTGATACGACTCGATTGAACAAAATCCAACACCCGTTTCTTCTCATTCGGATGACCTTCTTGAATATGCCATCGCTTGGTTTGTTGATCAAACGTCGCTCCAGCAAGTTTCATCGCTTCACGAAGCTTCTCACGTCCTACTGGAGCATGCGTTTTCGCTACATCGAGGAACTTCATTTGTTTGTTTAATTCAATGACATCCAGAATCGTTAAGTCCATATTCTTCATTCCTTCAAATCCTCCTTAACAAATAACCAACTATTAACCTTCCTTTTTACCCTCTTAATTTTCTATATGATAGGGCTAGACACCTGCATTCTTTATTAGAGTTTAGCTTTCCCGAACTACCGCACTTCGTTCCGGCGTTTACGCCTTCACTTCGCTTGCTGGCGTACTGCGGGATGTTGAATGGAATCGCTTCGCTCCCTCCTTCAACATCCCTCGCACGACACATGAACCTGTCGTTGATCTTCATCTTTTCAGCATTTTCTATTCCTTTTTTCATGAAAAAGACTTGTAGAACTAAAAGAGCGAGGGCATACTGCGGGAGGAAGGCGAGGAAAACGGCTGGATGGGCAGACTAACCCCTTGCAAAAGGAAAGAGTTAAATCTGCCCATCGGTGCACTGCGTCCAGTGTAGGACGAGGTATCCGTATGTCTAGGCGTTCCAAGATTGCAG
>NZ_JACSMQ010000016.1:0-5853 GCF_018618705.1 Exiguobacterium sp. H66 | reverse complement strand
GAGGAAAACGGCTGGATGGGCAGACTAACCCCTTGCAAAAGGAAAGAGTTAAATCTGCCCATCGGTGCACTGCGTCCAGTGTAGGACGAGGTATCCGTATGTCTAGGCGTTCCAAGATTGCAGGGGATTCTCGCCCCTACGATATGACTCGCTGCGCTCGCGCGCACACAAGGCGTTTCCACGCCCTACCTTGCTGCCTTTCGGCGACTTGTCATATAACCCACTGTATGGCGGCCAGAAGCCGTCATACGTCGTGTCACAGCAATCATACAGCCGCCTACTAGGAAATTCCCCACCGTTTGTCGTGGGACTGCCTACGGTCTCGTACCATATGACCCCGTCTGAACCTTCTCAACGATCTTTACCGTATCCCTTCGGGACTTAGGCTATGTACAGGGCTCTCCGTCCTTCCCCTGCTAACGTCACGTCACGTGCTGGAACTGCGATGACGACCGATCCATTCTACTGCGTCGGCTGGATGAACCTACTCGTTTAAAGAGCGAGTGCTGACCTCTTTTTATGTAAAACCAAAACAAAAAGGACATCATCCAGTAGCGAGTTTCGTAAAACTTGCTACTGAATGATGTCCTTTTTCTACACTAAAACCTTGAATGTTAAAGGTTTCCTTAGTATGATAAGTGCATCTAAGTTGAAGTCACGTGCTATGTGCCTTCAACGATTCAATAGCAAGTGTTCGTGCACTCGCTATTCAAAAGCGTCACTTCGTTGATCATCTACTCGTTTGGCGACAAGTAGATGGGAGAAGTGGCGTTTTTTGTTGTTCCGTCCGTATTTTGTTACTGATTATTGTACGCTTACATCAATTTTCTGACAACATTTTATTTTAATCACTCATCAAATCTCAATTCAAAAAAATAAATTTCAAATGCTTTTTTCAAATTGAAAATTCATTTTGAAAAACAAAAAAACACGATTACTAGCACTAGTAATCGTGTTTTTTTAGTGGCAAACGCCGTGCCAAAATGCCGTTTTTAGTGGCACGCGGTGTGACCTTTTGGCGTTTTTGATGATATCAGGGAAACACTAGGCTCCGCCTAGGCTAGCACGCTGAGTGATAGCAGTTTCCCCTTATGCTCTTTTTCATTTGTTTTGATCTTTTTTTATATATTTTTTGTTTTACCAAGTGAAAAATAAACTGTCGTGAACAAGCTCATCTTCCATGATTTCTCCACTTCTTTGAAGTCTATTTATCATCGACGGACCACAGTTTACAAAGACGGCTCTCTCGAATAATCCTTCTGGAGCTTCGATTCCTATGTCTTCTCTTCCTGACCTTTTCGTTCCGTTTATGGAGAGCATCACCTTGGCTCCTCTCTCTTTACACTCACGAATTTTAGTCCATAGATCTTCGATATCAAATGCTTGTGCTCCATACAAAATCTTTTGACTGTGTGTATAAGGAGGATCACAATAAACCAAATCGCCCTCTCCAGCCATGTCCATTACTTCTCTGAAATCTCGATTAATAAAACTTACATCCTCTTTTAATAATTCATTCCAAGCAAGCACTCTCGATTCAAATGTATCTGGAGAAATAGGATTATGAGGACCGATTGGCGTGCTCATATATCCATCACTTTTACGAAAACGAATGATTCCGGAGTAACAAGTTCTGGTGAGCAACGCAAAATCTAAAGCATTGAAATCTTTATTAAACCGATCTCTAATCTCTAAATATTTCGCTTGTCTATCTTCGTTATAAGTAGAAATATTCTTTCGGTAATGATCGATCAAAATTTCCGGTTCGTCTTTTACATAATTGAAAATCTCGATTAGAAATGGGAGGATATCAGACCCAACTGCTTTTGTGTACTTTTTAATTAAGCTATTTTGATTCATGCTCGAAAGTTCTGCTAGTACTGCTCCACTACCTAAGAAAGGTTCATAGTAAGTGTTTATGTCATCAGGCATATATGAAACGATTTCCTTTGCAAATCGATGCTTATTCCCGATCCATTTTAATAACTGTGGTACGTTAGTTTTTAATTGATTCAATTCCTTCACCTCATTCATTGAGCATTATATCATATGTCACTTAAAGTATGTAGACTTATAGTCTGCACGATAGTACATTCCTTCTATAACGTTACATAAAAGAAGGTTGGTATCATGACATACGAAAATGAAATTAAACAAAACTTCGGAAATACACTTAGAGTTTTGAGAAAAGAACGTAACCATAGCCAAGAGAAAATTGCTGAAAGTACAGGACTACATCGTACGTACATTAGCGATATTGAGCGAGGCGATCGCAACGTCTCTTTACTAAATATCATTAAGATTTGTAATGCTCTAGATATAACGCCTTCTTCCTTCTTTTTGTATATGGAAAAGGGAGAGAATAGCCGTGCAAGCAAATCCGAAATTCCAAAATAAAAGTTCTTCTTTTTGGGCATATGCCAAGCTACTATCTGAAAAGCTTGGATACTCTAAATCCGGATCAATCATCTTTCATAGTAAAGATAAAGCGATTGACGCTCTTAAAAAACTAGAGATTCAAATAGAAGAAGATCTTCTGGACGACGCTTTAGAATACCTAGAGTATAGGGCTCATCTTTTAAATTCAGTCAAAGATAACTTCATGAATGCTTCTGAAGCAAAAGCACTCTTCGAAAACTACAAAGATATTCACACCAGCAACAATTTCACTTCTAACTTCCCACTCAACAAGCAAAGTAACGAAAAAAAAGACCACGCATTTTTTACATGCATAATCAATACACTAACCGAAAAAACAATACGTGATTTCGCTTCTGAAAACAACTTAATCTACGGTGAAGATATAGGATTTAACGATGATCCAAGAAGTCTATCTTACGTTCTAAGCGAAGATAAAAAACTAGAAGGTATATTCTCAAGACGTTTTGATGGTGCATTCCCTGATGTGAACAACGCTCATTTGATTTGGGAAATCAAAGAGTATTACTATACAACCTCTTTTGGCAGCCGTATCTCGGACGGAGTTTACGAAACACAATTAGACGGTTTTGAAGCAAAGCAAATCCGGGAAGACACCGGAGTCAACATCAAACACGTATATATGATCGATTCATACAGAGTCTGGTGGGATGATGGTAAATCATATTTATGTCGTATCGTAGACATGATGCATATGGGTCTTGCCGATGAAGTACTGCTTGGGAGGGAAGTTGTAGATCGCTGGCCATTAATATTAAAAGATACATTGAAGTACTATAAACATAATTTTTTAAATGATTAAGACAGTCTATAAAAACAAGAAAAGCGTTTCAGAGCTAGGTATAACGGAAACAGGTCTATAAGTCAGATTGAAAACCCAAGATCCAGAAAGATTCTTCTTTTCCTCACTCTAGAGTTGCTTTTTCTTTTGATTGACTGACTTTTATCACTATGACTATAATCAATTACGGATGTTGTGGCGGCAAGGGTGACCCCACGTAAAAAAAATAATACCCTATTGGTATGATGTGGTGGTAGGGATAGCCCCACGTAAAAAAAAGAAAGCCCGTTGTATGATAAAAGCCCTTCCTGATAACAGGAAGGGCTTTTAATTACGATACTTTCTCGACTACGAGACCCAGTTCTTCGTGATAATTTTGAAGAGTCGAGTATCTAAACTCGCGCAGTATGTTTTTGTCGTTCTTCAGCACTGCTCGGATGTATTTTTCAATCATCTTCTCAAATTCCATTTGAATTTTATCAACCTGCTTCTTGATTTTCAGGTAATCTTCTTTCTTTTTTAGATAAAAGATTTTTTCGTTTACTTGAGCTTGAGAAGTGATTATTACGGCTTTGGAATAGTCTAGTCCATGCCTAACTTTTTTCCCTTTCGGGTTAACCGACGTTTTCGTAGTGAAGTTGTATTTATGATCTATACTCATTGATGATCTTAAAGGAATAGCGAATTGAATGTTTTTTACTTTAACAACGAGAACTGCATATCCTCGCCCTTTATCTTTAAATTGACTACCGGGCGTTTTATCTAAAGCTTCTATCAAGTGTCCATTTTCTGCATAGAAAACGGGAGTTAACTGATGAAGGTTCATTGCAGTTCCTCCTCTCAATTTTAGTATGAAACTTTATAGAACAGTTCGATGCCTCTAGTTGGTACCCCCATTTCTATTTACCCTTTTCAAAACACAGATTAAATCCAAATACCTCTTTCGCTCCAAATTATTCTTTTATCTATCATCTATTAGTCTCTTATGTCATTAGTTTCTTAGTTATTATCTTCTTAGTCTCTTATGTCGTTGGTTTCTTAGTTATTATCTTCTTAATCTCTTATGTCGTTGGTTTCTTAGTGTGAAGATCTCTAGTAGACGTAAACAAACCTTTGTATCAAACCTAATATTAATCAAATAAAATGCGACTAATCTCCTAGAGCGATATTATGAATTATAACCTATAAACAAACAAATGTTCACTGTTTGTTCAAGATTTATAAAGCGTACTTCTTTCTAAGAAAAAAATACATACTTGACTTTAGCAACGTAAAAATTTTTTTAAAAAACGATGCGAAAAAAGTTTGTGAAAACACCCTTTTTTCGCATCGTTTTTTAAAAATCTATTTATATCAACATCATCGTTGCGAGGAATTGTCATTTCACGCAACGATGACGGTTTTTTGCGATTTCAGAGCACTCGAGCGTTCGAGATCTCACGGTACAATTTAATCTCTTCCGGATGCTGGGCTTCCCATTCGAGATTTTGCAGCAGTGGGATTTGGATCGCTCCCTCCATCTCCGACATCAAGTTCGCCAATCGGACATCACGCCGATTCGTGTTCGGATCCTCAAGAATTTCTTCGAAATCTTTTCGGAAGTTCGCTAAGGTTTTCATCTGTTCGTCCTCCTTATTTTTGTTTGCGTACATAGTCCTGCAGAACACCTTCGACGAGTTCGTAGAGTTTCACGTCATTCTCGAGTGCGATATGCTTCAGACGCTTGTGGAGCATCACGTCGAGGTCGAGCGAGACCTTTTTTCGAATGATTCGTTGCGGTTTCGTCTCGATCTCGAAATAGCCGTCGTCGAGTTGCGACTGTCCGGTCACGGGATCCACACGCAATGGTTCCTTCGCTAGATTCTTTTTCTCCTTCACCCGTGTCGATTGAACGAAGTCCAGGACACGCTTCTGGGCGTTGGGATGGTCTCCAGCAATCTGCCAACGCTTCGTCTGTTGATCGAACGTCGCCCCAGCCTGTTTCAAGGCTTCTCGGAGCTTCTCCTTGCCTACTGGAGCATGCTGTTTCGCGATGTCGAGGAACTTCATCCGTTTGTTGAGTTCCGTCACGTCAAGGATCGTCAGTTCCATTTCTCTCATGCGTCCCACCCCTCAAATTCTATACCCGACTTATTTTTTAGCCTCTTACCCTCTTAAGTTTCTACATTACAGGGCTAGACACCTGCATTTCTCCTTAACTTTCGCTCTTCTAGATCGTTCGGTAGTTGATATAAACGACCAACTCCAGCACCTATTTTTCTCTCTAGATACCTGTTTAAGATTTTCGCTTTCCTGATCTACCGCACTTCGTTCCGGCGTTTACGCCTTCACTTCGCTTGCTGGCGCACTGCGGGATGTTGAATGGAATCGCTTCGCTCCCTCCTTCAACATCCCTCGCACGACACGTGAACCTGTCGTTGATCTTCATCTTTCCGGCACCTTCTATTCCTTTTTTTAATTAAAAAGACTTGTAGAACCTGAAAAGCGAGGGCATACTGCGGGAGGCAGGCGAGGAAAACGGCTGGATGGGCAGACTAACCCCTTGCAAAAGGAAAGAGTTAAATCTGCCCATCGGTGCACTGCGTCCAGTGTAGGACGAGGTATCCGTATGTCTAGGCGTTCCAAGATTGCAG
>NZ_JACSMQ010000015.1:0-14742 GCF_018618705.1 Exiguobacterium sp. H66 | reverse complement strand
AGTGGTCACACCCGTTCCCATGCCGAACACGGAAGTTAAGCACTTGAACGCCGAAAGTAGTTGGGGGCTTCCCCCTGTGAGGATAGGACGTTGCCAGGCAATTGAAAAAGACCGATCTGCATCTTGCGGGTCGGTCTTTTTGTGTTGTGTGAAACTTCAGACTGTTCTGATTATTACTGGAGTCATTGACATGACTGGTTCTCCTTGTTACCATAACATCAATATTCTTTTATCAAAGAGAAAGCGAGTGGATAAACATGTGGGAGAATAAATTTGCTAAAGAGGGCTTGACGTTTGATGACGTTTTGCTTGTACCACGTCGTTCAAGTGTCTTACCACGTGACGTCGATCTATCTGTATCCTTATGCGAAGGGATTACACTGAACATCCCGTTAATCAGTGCAGGAATGGATACTGTGACGGAAGCACCAATGGCGATTGCCATGGCACGTCAAGGCGGTCTAGGTGTCGTCCACAAAAATATGTCGATGGAAGACCAAGCAGAACATGTCGATCGCGTCAAACGTTCTGAAAATGGTGTCATCACGAATCCGTTTTACCTTACACCTGAACGCCAAGTATACGATGCTGAATATTTAATGAGTAAATATCGTATTTCTGGTGTTCCGATCGTTAACAACGAAACAGAACGGAAGCTCGTTGGTATTTTAACAAATCGTGATCTTCGTTTTGTTAAAGACTACTCGACGGTAATTGAGACGGTCATGACGACAGAAGAACTCGTCACTGCTACAGTTGGTACGTCACTTGAAGAAGCAGAACAAATTCTCCACAAACATCGCATTGAAAAGTTACCACTCGTTGATGAGAACGGTGTATTAAAAGGCTTAATCACAACAAAGGATATTGAAAAAGTCGAACAATATCCACATGCAGCAAAAGATCAATTCGGACGTCTTCTCGTCGCTGCAGCTGTCGGTGTCACGAAAGATGCATCTCTTCGCGCACGTTTCCTTGTTGATGCAGGCGTCGATGCACTCGTCGTCGATACGGCACACGGTCACTCTGAAGGCGTACTCTTAAAAGTACGTGAGCTTCGTGATGAATATCCAAATCTTCCAATCATCGCAGGGAACGTTGCAACAGCAGAAGCAACACGCGATTTAATTGAAGCTGGTGCATCGGTCGTCAAGGTAGGGATTGGACCTGGTTCAATTTGTACGACACGTGTCGTTGCGGGAGTGGGGGTTCCACAAATCACTGCAGTCTTTGATTGTGCGACAGAGGCCCGTAAGCATGGTGTCTCTATCATTGCCGACGGCGGAATTAAGTACTCGGGCGATATCGTCAAAGCACTTGCAGCTGGCGGTCATGCGGTCATGTTAGGTAGTCTGCTTGCTGGTGTTGAAGAAAGCCCGGGCGAAATGGAAATCTACCAAGGTCGTCAATTTAAGACATACCGTGGTATGGGTTCTGAAGCATCAATGAAACGTGGTAGTCAAGATCGCTACTTCCAAGAAGCAGATAAGAAGTTCGTTCCAGAAGGAATTGAAGGTCGTGTCGCTTACCGTGGAAAACTCGGTGATTCTGTCTATCAACTCGTTGGTGGGATTCGTTCAGGAATGGGATATTGTGGAGCAGCTTCATTAGAAGAATTGCGAGAAGACACACAATTCATCCGCATGACGGGTGCTGGCTTACAAGAAAGTCACCCACATGACATTCAAATCACAAAAGAAGCATCGAACTATACACGCCAATAAAAAGAAAGCCCTGCAGATGATGCGGGGCTTTCTTTTGTTTATAGATTAATGATGTTAAGCGGCTCAAGGTGTTTCACGACATAGCCTATATGAAAATCACGGACACGTTCAAGCTGGTTTTGTTCACAGTCGGAGAGACTGCTGTTACAACTGCCAAGACTGTAACAACTCCCCAAGCCCCTCTTCAAGATCTGATTCCGATAGACTTGCAAAACCTAACACGATTTGTGGATGCGTTGCTTCTAACGGAAGTTGTGCATACTGGGATAAACCATAAACCTGAATTGAAGCGTCGTGTGCTCGCCTGACTAATTCTTCTTCCGTCATCCCATTCGCAACAGAAACGACGACATGCAAACCCGCACTTTCGCCGGTCAAGCGCAGGGATGAGACAGCACGTAACGAATTGACGACGATGTCTAACTTACGCCGATAGATCTTTCGCATCCGATTCAAATGTTTCTCGAAGTCGCCTTCTTTCATAAAACGTGTCAAAATCGTTTGATCAAAACGTGAGACACTGCATGTGTAATAGGAGAGTTCGGTCTGATAGCGCTCAAGCAAAGAAGGCGGAAGGACCATGTAGCCAATCCGCAGTGAAGGCATGAGCGACTTGGAGAAGGTGCTCAAATAAAGTACTCGTTCACTATCGATGCTGTGGAGTGACGGAATCGACTTGCCACTATAACGAAACTCACTGTCGTAGTCATCCTCAATGATGTAACGTGTCGGGGATTCAGCAGCCCAGTTCACCAATTGCCGGCGCCGATTGACGGATAAGATGCTTCCGGATGGAAATTGGTGGGCAGGTGTCACATACATGATATCCACATCGGTCTGACTTAAAGTCGAGACTTTGACACCACTTTGATCGACCGGAATCGGGATTGCTGTTCGTCCATGATTCTCAAGAATGAGTCGGGTCGCATGATAACCGGGATCTTCGATTCCGTAGGTGACATGTTGTCCTAGCAGGAAAATCAGTTGGGGCAAAAGTTGTTCGACCCCAGACCCAATGATGATTTGTTCAGGCGAACAGATGACACCTCTTGAGTGATATAGGTAGGTCGCAATTTCAACACGTAAGGCGAGATCGCCTTGCGGGTGTCCGAGTGAAACAAGAGATTGATTATGTTCATCGATGACATCCTTCGCATGTTTTCGCCAACGTGAAAAAGGAAAAGATGATCCATCGATTTTACTCGGATGGAAATCATGACGGATATAGGTGGACGGAGAAAGGCGTTGCTTCGTTGCTAGTGGTGTTTTCTTTACATAAGCGAGCTCTTCGTGTGCTAAGACAAAATACCCTTTTCTTGAAATTGACTCGACATAGCCTTCGGCGACAAGTTGTTGATAGGCGAGCTCAATCGTCGTTTGACTCAAGTTCAAGAACTGACCGAGTTTTCGTTTTGACGGTAATTTGACACCATACTCTAGACGTCCATCGATGATTTCTTGACGAATCTGTTGATACAATTGCTCGTATAACGGCTTATTGCCCTCTCGTATTAACTCGAACGATAACATATCCATTGAAGTACCTCCTAAAACTGACCTGTTCATTTCATCATAAACTGATGCTTTTAAAATAGTCAATCGAGACTATACTAAAACGTAAGTACGGAGCTATCAATCAAATTGTTCAAGGGGGAATTTAGAATGATGGAACGGCAACAAGGAACGGATCGTGTCAAAAGAGGAATGGCTGAGATGCAAAAAGGGGGCGTCATCATGGACGTCGTCAATGCCGAGCAAGCAAAAATCGCAGAGGCAGCCGGTGCCGTCGCCGTCATGGCACTCGAACGTGTCCCGTCTGATATTCGCCGAGATGGAGGTGTGGCACGAATGGCAGATCCGACCATCACGGAAGAGGTCGTAAATGCCGTCACGATTCCTGTCATGGCGAAATGCCGAATCGGCCATATCGTCGAAGCACGGATTCTTGAGTCGATGGGGGTCGATTTCATTGATGAGAGTGAAGTCCTGACACCGGCTGATGAAGAGTACCATCTGTTGAAGTCGACGTTTACGGTACCGTTCGTTTGTGGGGCGCGCGATTTAGGAGAGGCGGCTCGCCGAATTGCGGAAGGTGCGGCGATGATTCGGACAAAAGGCGAACCGGGAACGGGTAACGTCGTCGAAGCTGTCCGGCATATGCGAAAAATTCAAGCTGAACTCAACCAGATTTTACATACGAATCCGGATGAGTTGATGACACGGGCGAAGGAGTGGGGTGCACCTTACGAAGTCTTACGGATGATTCAGCAAGAAGGGCGTCTACCCGTTGTTAACTTTGCTGCCGGTGGAATCGCGACGCCGGCAGATGCTGCGCTGATGATGCATCTTGGAGCTGACGGTGTTTTCGTCGGTTCAGGCATTTTTAAATCGGAGCAACCGGAAAAATTTGCGAAAGCGATCGTCGAAGCCGTGACGTACCGGGATGACTTCGAACGAATTGCGTATCTCTCGAAAGGTCTCGGAACAGCGATGAAGGGGATTGATGTCACGTCGATGCCGTTTGAGGAACGGATGGCACCACGGGGATGGTAATCGGGGTACTTGGTCTACAAGGGGCAGTCAGGGAACACCTTGAGATGTTGGCATCGCTCGGTGTAAAAACACGAATCATCAAATCGGCGGAAGATTTAGAAGGAATCGCCGGACTTGTCTTGCCCGGTGGTGAGTCGACAGCGATGCGCCGGTTGATTGATCGCTACGCCTTGCTTGCGCCCCTTCGACAAAAAATAAAGACGTTACCGATGTTCGGGACGTGCGCCGGGATGATTTTATTAGCGACGGAACTTGAACAAGGAGATGTTCACCTCGGGGCAATCCCGATGAAAGTGAAACGAAATGCGTTCGGTCGCCAAGTGGACAGTTTTGAAACGATGCTAGCCGTCGACGGAATCGGGGCGGACATTGAAGCTGTCTTTATTCGAGCCCCTTATGTCGAACGAATCGATCAAGCGACCCGCGTTCTCGCTCGCATAGACGACGATCTCGTCGTCGTCGAAACAGACATGCATCTCGCCTGTTCGTTTCATCCGGAATTAACGAACGATACCCGTTTGCATCGTTACTTTATTGAAAAAATAAAACAGCAACGTTCGGTTCACGTCATCTAACGACAAAAAAAGTATCCTTCAGTTCAAGCTGTGGGGTACTTTTTTTATGCTACACTGAGGGTATAAATGAATTGAAGGAGAGGAACGATGAAACGACTTTTCATACTCTTCTTGAGCGTCCTTTTACTGACGACGAGTCTACTCCCAGTGACGAGTTATGCCGAGGTACCGACGATCAAGGCAGAATCCTACATCATGGTCGATGCTGTGACCGGTAAAGTATTGTTAGAAGAACAAGCCGATTTGGCTTTACCTCCGGCTTCGATGACGAAATTGATGACACTTTACTTAGTCCGACGTCAAATCGAACAAAAGAAACTAAGCTGGAACAAAAAAGTTCAACCAAGCCAAAAAGTACTCAAATTAGCAGGCACACCAGGATTGGCACGGGTGCCGTTAAGCAATCGTACATATACCGTTCGTGAGCTCTATGATGCAGCGTTCATCAAGTCAGCTAATGATGCGGCTGTATTACTTGCTGAAGTCGTTGCCGGAACAGAACAAAAATTCGTCAAGCTGATGAATGAGACGGCGAATACATTTGGGATGGACAATACAGAATACGCAAATGCATCGGGACTCGATGCAGTCGATGCAGCCTTACCGGGGACGAACTTGATGACAGCGACCGACATTGCACTACTCGTCATTCGTTTTATTAAAGATTATCCCGATGTCTTAGATGTCACGAGTCGTTCTTCGATGAAACTGGATGGCATCACACTCCAAAACTCCGATAAGATGTTGAAAGATCAAAAGTACGCATATCCCGGGATGCGTGGGATGAAGACAGGGACGACTGATCTTGCCGGATATTGTTTTGCCGGTGTCGCGACGAAAGATAACATGACGATCATTACAGTCGTCATGCGGACGACATCCGATCAAGCGCGGTTTGCAGAAACAAAAAAGTTACTCGATTATGGCTTCTCATCGTTTGAGCCGTTGACTTATTACGGAAAAGGCGAGCGAATTAAAGACGTCTTCCCGATTCGTGGTGCGGAAGAAACAGACTATGACGTCATCACGGATGCATCGCTTTACGTGACGGTGCCGAAGAACGCAGCAACCCGTCCACCCGTATTTACGTTTAATCTGACCCATGCTCCAATCAAGAATGGCGCAAGTGTCGGAACGGTTCAAGTGAAGGATGAAGGCATGTACTTGCCGGGGTTTGATGTGCCGAGATCACTTCTCTATAGTGCGGAGCGAATCGCTTTGGCGAGCTTCAAGACCCGTTTGTTCCGGGCGATTGCGGCCTGGTCCGATAAAATTGATGATGCGATTCGTAAACCGGGTCTTGTCAATCTCAAACAGGATAGTGTAAAGTAGAGCTAATCTCATAACGATGCAATGAACGGACCAAGTAAAGGAATTTATTCTGTTAAGAGAGCTAGTGGTTGGTGTGAACTAGTCAGAAGGATGCCTTGAATCGAGCCGGATCGCACACCTTGCGAACAAGGTGCGGGTACGCCCGTTATCGCGTCTTTGAGTTGGCTAGTACGACTAGCAATGAGGGTGGCAACGCGGATCCAAGGTGATTCGTCCCTCTTCGGTTTTTATACCGGAGAGGGATGGATTGCCTTTTTTTATTGAAAAAAAGGAGGAATACACATGATTGATATTAAACGTCTGCGTCAGGATTTTGACGCAATCCAAGAGAAACTTGCACACCGCGGGGAAGATTTAACGGACATGAACCGTTTCGTCGCATTAGACGAAAAACGTCGTGAACTGATTGCCCGGACCGAGGTCTTAAAAGCGGAACGAAATGACGCGACGAAAAAAATTGCAGAACTCAAACGCAATAAAGAAAATGCCGACGAGGCAATTGCCGCGATGCGAACTGTCGGAGATGAGATTAAAGGAATCGACGACGAGTTGCGCGAAGTCGAAGCGACGTTGAATCAACTGTTGCTTGGTATCCCGAACATTCCGCATGATAGCGTCCCGATTGGTTCTTCAGAGGATGATAATGTCGTCATCCGTGAAGTGGGTGATAAGCCGGCCTTTGATTTCGACGCCGTCCCGCATTGGGATTTGATGGAGCAATTAAAAATCGTCGACGTGGAACGAGCAGGGAAAGTCACAGGAAGTCGCTTCGTTTTCTATCGTGGGGCAGGTGCTCGTCTCGAACGTGCATTAATCAACTTCATGATGGACATGCATCAAGATGAAAACGGCTATACGGAAATTTTACCGCCACTCATGGTCAACCGCGAATCAATGACAGGAACAGGTCAACTTCCGAAATTTGAAGAAGATGCGTTCAAAGTCGAAGAGACGAACTATTTCCTCGTGCCGACAGCGGAAGTTCCCGTCACGAACATGCACCGGGACGAAATCTTGGCAGCAAGCCAATTACCGATCGGTTATGCAGCATACAGCCAGTGTTTCCGCTCAGAAGCCGGATCTGCCGGCCGTGATACACGAGGCCTGATTCGTCAACACCAATTCAACAAAGTGGAGCTCGTTCGTTTCGTTAAGCCGGAAGAGTCTTATGAACAACTTGAACTGTTGACTGGTCAAGCCGAAGAAGTGCTTAAACGATTGAAATTACCGTATCAAGTCCTCAGCATGTGTACAGCGGATCTTGGATTCACAGCAGCGAAGAAATACGATATCGAAGTCTGGATGCCGAGCCAAGGCGTTTACCGCGAGATTTCTTCTTGTTCAAACTTTGAAGATTTCCAGGCGCGCCGGGCACAAATTCGTTTCCGCCGGGAAGCGAATGCAAAACCGGAATTCGTGCATACATTAAACGGTTCTGCGCTTGCTGTTGGCCGGACGGTCGCAGCAATCTTAGAGAACTATCAACAAGCAGATGGCTCAGTTATTATTCCAGAAGTACTTCGTCCATACATGGGTGGACTCAAAGTGATTCAAGCATAAGTAGAAAAGGGGGAGCCTTCCCCCTTTGTACTTTTAAAAAGTTTTTTTAGAAAAGGTCTTTACAGAGTAAAACCAAGATGCTATTATAATTTATGTCAGGAAGGCAAGCACGTTACAATTTGCTCGATTATAAGTACGGAGGCGTACTCAAGTGGTTTAAGAGAACGGTCTTGAAAACCGTCAGGCGGCGAAAGCCGTGCGTGGGTTCGAATCCCACCGCCTCCTCCATTTCTTTTTTTTTACCTGAAAACTACATATAACTTGGAGGCGTACTCAAGTGGTTTAAGAGAACGGTCTTGAAAACCGTCAGGCGGCGAAAGCCGTGCGTGGGTTCGAATCCCACCGCCTCCTCCACTTCTTTTTTTTTACCCAAAAATACATTTAACATGGAGTCGTACCCAAGCCCGGCTGAAGGGGACGGACTCGAAATCCGTTAGGGGTCGTAAGGCCCGCGTGGGTTCGAATCCCACCGACTCCGCTTATATCGAGCATCTCACATCGTGTGAGGTGCTTTTTTATTGCACCAAGATCCGTTCGCATGCTATGTTTTCCTACATGTAAAAAGGAAGAAGGAGCACTTGATATGACCAATACAAAAGAAACCTTACTCACTCACTATAAAGAAACGATGAACTTCGTCCGTGAACTCGAACACATCCCGGAAGACGCGTGGCGTAGCTCATATGCGGAAGGCAAATGGACGATTGCTGAAATCGTAGGTCACTTGTCACCGTGGGACCGCTTCATGGTGGCAGAACGTCTTCCATTCATGTTGGCGGACGAACCATTCCGTGTGAAGCCTAACAGTCAGGAAGTCAACGAAGAAGCGGCGAAGATGAGTCGCGAGCAGCAACGAATCTTAACGATTGATGAATTCTTAGTCAGCCGTGACCTATTAAGCCGGGCCGTTGATTTGATTCCGGAAGAACGTTTGACGGATACGTTCACTTCGAACGGGAAAACGATGATGATCGTCGACTTGCTTGGCGCGATGAAACAACACGATTTACATCACATCGACCAAATCAAACAAGTAACAGCACGCTAAAAAAAGCCCTTCGACGACTGTCGAGGGGCTCAGGCTGTAGACAAAGTGCCATCGGGAGATCAAGCGTCTTTTTTCGTTGCTTTCCTCGGGCGAGGCGCAAGCCCTTGTCTGCCTCTGAACGTGCGTTCCCCACAGGAGTCAACGAAACGTGACGCTTTTTAGGTAACACTATGACGGAAAGCCAGTCATGCAGACGGTTTAGGGCGCAATCCGTCTCGAATCGCTTAGAACCGCGAAAAGCAATCGGTCGCGACCCTGCAGCTTTGCTGTAGCGGCGCGGAAGATTGCCGCTTTGAAGACGAGGCGTGACAGGGAAGCGCGACCGGATTGTCTTTCGTTATCGCATGTTCACGCTTCATAAGAGTTTGTCTACACGCAAAAGCCCTTCGACGACTGTCGAGGGGCTTTTGAGGAATCAACGTGTTTTTGCAATCCGGGCGACTTCAAGTTGTTTATCGATTTTCGAGAGGATACGTTCAATCGACTCCGGTTCATTGAGAAGATCATATTCATCGATGGATAAACGAAGGACCGGGCAAATCGTGAAGTTATTGATCCAGTTCGTATACCGTTCGTACATCTCTTCCCAGTACTCGATTGGTGTTTGCTGTTCCATCTCGCGTCCGCGGAGACGAATCCGGTCGAGCACCTGTTCAAACGATCCTTCCAGATAAATCAACAAGTCCGGATGCGGGAAAAATGGCGTCATGACCATCGCATCGAACAAACTGGAGTACGTTTCGTAGTCCGTTGGTGACATCGTTCCTTTTTCGAAGTGCATCTTCGCGAAAATGCCTGTATCTTCGTAGATGGAGCGATCTTGGATGAAACCACCACCGTATTGGAAGATTTTCTTTTGTTCTTTAAACCGTTCCGCTAAGAAATAGATTTGTAAGTGGAAGCTCCAGCGCTCGAAATCATGGTAGAATTTATCGAGATAAGGGTTCGTATCGACTTTTTCAAGAGATGTCCGGAAGCCGAGTGCGTCTGCTAGACCATTCGTGATCGTCGATTTTCCGATTCCGACCATTCCACCGATCGTAATGACGGCATCTGCCGGAATATTGTATTTTTCACGTAACTTCGAGTTCATGCGTGGTTCGCTCCTTCATATAATTCATTGCGGATTTTAGTTAAGACATAATCCAAGTCTTCTGGGCGTTTGACGAAGTCGAGTTCATCTCCGTTAAAACGGATGACTTTGACTTCCGGGTGTTTGATTTGATACTCCGTGACGAACGTTTCGTAGTCTGCTGCGAGTTGCTCGAGATAATCGCGTGACATGTGTTCTTCAACTTCACGTCCGCGTAAGGCGACGCGTTTCATCAGTGTATCGATACTCGCATTCAAGTAGATGACGGCATCCGGTTTTGGCATATCCGTCGTTAAGATCGAATAAATTTGTTCATATTTATCGATGTGCTCTACTTTGAGCGAGCGGTGAGCAAAAATCAGGTTTTTAAAGATATGATAATCAGCGACGACAGAGCGTTGTTTACTTAGGTAGTGACGTTCGATATCATCGAGCTGTTTAAAGCGATTGCATAAAAAGAACATCTCTGTTTGGAAACTCCATTCTTCGATGTCCTCATAGAACTTTCCAAGAAAGGGATTTTCTTCGACAATTTCGCGTAACATAGAAAATGAGAAATGATGACTGATGGCGTTCGCAAGTGAAGTTTTGCCTACACCAATCGGTCCTTCAACCGTTATGAACATATTCAATTACCCTCCGTTCAGCAAAGTGCAATTTATATTTTAGCACAAAGCAGGGACCCCTGCCGAAGTTTCAGAGGGAGAATTTTTGTAAAGATAGGGAGTGAGTAGAAGTGGAGCGACACGAATATTATATGGAGCTCGCGATTGGTGAGGCGAAAAAGGCGGAAGCCATCGGCGAAGTGCCGATTGGGTGTGTCATCGTCAAAGACGATCAAGTCATTGCGACCGGGTATAATCACCGGGAAACGAATCATCAGGCGACGGCACACGCCGAATTACTCGCGATCGAGCAAGCGTGTGAAAAGCTCGGGAACTGGCGACTGGAAGGGTGCGAACTGTATGTGACGCTTGAACCGTGTCCGATGTGTGCCGGAGCCATCATGTTATCGCGGATTGAACATGTCATCTTCGGAGCCGTTGATCCAAAAGGTGGTTGTTGCGGAACTTTGATGAACCTCATCCAAGATGAGCGCTTTAACCATGTTTCACGTCTGACGAGTGGTATATTAGAAAAAGAATGTGGTGAGTTGTTAACGGCGTTCTTTCGCGAACTTCGTGCGAAAAAGAAAGCAAAGAAACGTGCAATGGGTTGCAACAATTTAGACGAAACAGTATAATGAAAAAGCACTCGAACGGGTGCCACTAAAAAACGATAAATCATTTGCCGTGCTAGGTGGGGATGTAGCGGTTCCCTGTCACTCGCAATCCGCTATAGCGAGACTGAATTCCATATCGAGGGATATGATTGGTATGGTCTGCCTTACGTAAGTAGCGTTGACGTTTGAGTCCTGCGCAACAGATACCCATGAACTAGGTCAGGTCCGGAAGGAAGCAGCCTTAAGTGGTGCTCTCTGTGTGCCGCAGGAGTGCTTGAACTGAGCAGGCTGCGTGAGTAACGCATGTTGAACATATTTCAGAATATGGTGCGCGGCAGTTTAATTTTTATAAAACAAGTCTACAGCCGGTTTCGGTTGTAGACTTTTTTAGGTAGAATAGAACAAGGATCTTAAAAAAGAGGAGGCGCAAATTTGGCCTATCAAGCACTATACCGCGTGTATCGTCCGCAGCGTTTTGATGAAGTCGTCGGGCAAGCACATATCACTCGGACGATTCAAAACGCATTGATGGAAGAACGGATGTCACATGCCTATCTATTTTCAGGCCCGCGCGGAACGGGGAAGACAAGTCTTGCGAAAATCATCGCAAAAGCAATCAACTGTGAACACGCACCTGTAAAAGAACCGTGTAATGAATGCCCGACATGTCTCGCGATTACGGAAGGATCGAGTCCGGATGTGTTCGAAATCGATGCGGCTTCAAACAACGGAGTCGACGAAATTCGTGAAATCCGCGATAAGGTGAAGTACCCGCCTTCAGAAGCAGCCTATAAAGTTTATATCATCGATGAAGTGCATATGCTATCGACGGGAGCGTTCAATGCATTATTAAAAACGCTTGAAGAACCACCGGCACATGCGATTTTCATCTTAGCGACAACAGAGCCCCATAAAATCCCGGCGACCATCATTTCGCGTTGCCAACGTTTTGATGTCAAACGCCATGAAGTCGACCAACTAGTCGAACGGATGCAGTTCATCTTATCCGATCAAGAAATTGCCTACTCGGAGACGGCGTTACGGTTGATTGCACGCGCAGCAGACGGAGGAATGCGGGATGCCTTAAGTTTACTCGACCAAGCAGTCGCTTTCTCGAATGGGGATTTGACGGATGCTGCCGTACTCGAAGTAACGGGTGCCGTAGAAGACGAAGCGTTGCTCGCGATTGCAAACGCACTTCATAATCATCAAGTCGATCAATTATTGCAGACACTTGAGCAGATGCAACGGGCAGGAAAAGACCTGAAGCGATTCGTCGAGGACCTGGTCTTCTTTTATCGGGATACGCTCCTGCTAAAAGCCTCACCGACGGCAGTCGATTTGTTAGAACGCGCCCGTCCGACAGAGGAATTCAAACAGTTCGTCGAAATGATTGAAGCGGAAACATGTTTCCATGTCATCGAACAACTGCATGATTGCCAACAACAGATGCGATTGACGAATCATCCACGTGTCTTAGTCGAGATTGCCTTCATCCAAATTACGGAACAGGGGCGTACGACGGGACAAATCGTCCAGTCATTGCAACAGGAAGTAAGAGAAATGAAGGAACAGATGCATCAGTTGAAAGCGAACGGTGTACCGGCAGCAGAAACAGTCGCGGCGCAACCAGCTAAACGGAAGCAAGGTCGTCCGACCGTGCGGATCGCGAAAGAGCGGATTCGACAAATGCTGATGCGAGCAGAAAAAGCACAATTGCTTGAAATCCAAGAGCGCTGGGATGCTATTCTAAAACTCATCTTAAAGCAAGATGGTCCGATCTATTCGCTTGTCCATGAAAGTAAACCCGTCTTGTGTTCGGGAGATACGTTATTGATTGAGTTTGATAACGGGAAGGGCTGGCATTTCGAACAAGTCATGACGAATGAACGAACGCGTTTCGTTATCGAAGAAGCCCTGTTTGAAGTATGTGGCGTCAAACGGGAGATTCTTGCAATTCTTGATCAAGACTGGAATGAATTAAAGGCAGAGTTTGTTGCAAAGCGAAATAGTAGTAATATAGAAGAGAAAGAGGTCGCTGAAGAATCGGAAAGCGATCGTTTATTATCCGAGACGCTTGGTCGTTTTGGTGATATCGTAGAATTTGAAGACTAATCTTACTTGAGGAGGAACAAATATGCGTGGTATGGGAAACATGAACAATATGATGAAACAAATGCAAAAGATGCAAAAGGATATGGCGAAAGCTCAGGAAGAACTTAAGGATTTGACAGTGACAGGTACAGCTGGCGGTGAAATGGTATCTGTCGTAGCTGATGGTCATAAAAACATCATCGACGTCATCATCAAAGAAGAAGTAGTGGATCCTGACGATGTCGAAATGATTCAAGATCTCGTCCTCGCTGCAACGAATGATGCATTGAAAAAAGTCGATGAACTTGTTTCAAGTAAAATGGGTAAATTTACGCAAGGTATGAACATGCCGGGAATGTTTTAAACTGTAGGGGGAAATCAATTGCAATATCCTGAAGCAATCAGTCGTTTGATTGAAAGTTTTACGAAGCTACCGGGGATCGGACCGAAAACGGCTGTTCGTCTTGCTTTTCATGTCTTAGACATGGAAGAAGATGATGTGTTGATGTTCGGGAAGGCACTCGTCAGCGCGAAGCGCGATATTTCTTATTGTAGCGTGTGTGGAAACATAACGGACAAAGATCCGTGTTATGTTTGTTCGGATAAACATCGTAATCGGACGGTTGTCTGTGTTGTTCAGGATTCGCGAGATGTGATTGCGATGGAGAAGATGCGAGATTATCAAGGGTTGTACCATGTACTCCACGGGGCGATTAGTCCAATGGAAGGGATTGGACCTGAAGACATTAACGTATCGAGTCTTTTGACACGTCTTCAAGAAGACGAAGCCATTACGGAAATCATCTTAGCAACGAATCCGAACATTGAGGGAGAGGCAACGGCGATGTACTTGTCACGTTTACTGAAACCGACGGGAATTCGTGTGACACGAATTGCACATGGTCTTCCTGTTGGGGGAGATTTAGAGTATGCGGACGAAGTCACATTATCCCGTGCGATGGAGGGAAGACGCGAACTATGAGTTGGTTTCGAAAAAAAATCCGAAACGAATACGATGAGCGTCTCCTTACAGAATTGTCTAAAGCAAAAGAAGACTACTTGATGAAACGTCATCTACTTGAGATTAGTTATGATGATTATGGTGATCTTGAAGCACAAATGAAATTAGCCGAGTCGTTGTATTTCTTCTATATAAGCGAAGCAAAACGAAGACGCGTTTCAATCATGATGAAGTGAACGAGTGAAGGCTGTGAGCCCGAGTGGTTTGCAGCCTTTAATCTGTTCTTAAAAAGAAGAAGCGAAAAAAATGAAACTATTTTAATAAAACAGTTGTCATCCCCTAACTATCGTGGTATATTAATTCATGTCCTAAAGAGGACGCACGCTTGAAACGAACGAAAAAACTTCTTTTAAAAAGTTGTTGACTTATCGTTCCAGACTTGGTATTCTAATTGAGTCGCCAAAACAGGCGCGGACGAACTTTGAAAACTGAACGATGAGGCAAAAAACGTATCTTCGGATACAAACAATGAATGAAGCGCAAGCTTCGTCAACGTGACTTTTAGTCACAAAAACGAGCA
>NZ_JACSMQ010000014.1:0-30468 GCF_018618705.1 Exiguobacterium sp. H66 | reverse complement strand
GTTCCCATGCCGAACACGGAAGTTAAGCACTTGAACGCCGAAAGTAGTTGGGGGCTTCCCCCTGTGAGGATAGGACGTTGCCAGGCAATTGAAAAGGACCGATCTGCATCTTGCAGGTCGGTCTTTTTTCTCTTTAACAGACAGGCAATTCGCTACTTATTTTCTGCTAGGACAAAGTCGATAGGAAGGAAAAAAGAAAAAGATTATTATGTTGTCTACATGCTGAATCAAGCTGACAGCTGCTTAATTAAAAGCAAAAAGAGCATTTTCTGAGTTATTTTAAGAAAATATTTAAATAAAATTAATGAATTCCTTGTAATTTATGAAACGACATGTTATATTAATATCTGTCGAAACGTTATATCATCGCGGGGTGGAGCAGTCTGGTAGCTCGTTGGGCTCATAACCCAAAGGTCGTTGGTTCAAATCCAGCCCCCGCAACCAATTTTTAAATAATTCAAATCCGAAACGTTTATCGTCGCGGGGTGGAGCAGTCTGGTAGCTCGTTGGGCTCATAACCCAAAGGTCGTTGGTTCAAATCCAGCCCCCGCAACCAATTTTAAACTTAACTTCAACTTTACTACGAAACGTTCAGCGTTTCGTATTTTTTTTTGTCTTTTTTGTTCGGTACAATAGATACAATAGAGAAAGATGACAAGAGGAGGGACGCAGGATGATAGAACTTGAAATGGCAAATCTAGAAGAGACGACTACACTCGCAGTAACACTCGGACACCGTGCCTTCGCGGGGATGGTCATTACATTGGATGGCGATCTGGGAGCGGGAAAAACAGCGTTTACGCAAGGTTTCGCAAAAGGACTTGGTGTGACGCGTAACGTCAACAGTCCGACCTTTACAATCATGAAGGTCTATAATGGTCGTTTGCCGTTATACCATATGGATGTCTACCGTCTAGAGGGATCGGGTGACGACATTGGTCTTGAAGAATACTTGAACGGCGACGGGGTCGCAGTCGTTGAGTGGTCAAAGTTGATTGCAGACGTCTTGCCTCCGGAACGGCTCGTCATCACAATCGAACGGACAGGAGACCATGCACGACGTTTCCGTCTTCAGCCAATCGGTGAGGCGTACATTAAGATATGCGAGGGATTATGCTTATGAAAATCGTAGCGATCGATACATCAACAAAACAACTTTCTGTTGCGCTGTCGGACGGAACACAAATCATTGCGGAAGCATCGTATGTGACGTCCTTGAACCATGCCACGAAGTTAATGCCGTTACTCGAACGATTGATGCAAGAAGCGAACTGGTCACCAAAAGAATTGACACGCATTGTCGTCGCAGATGGTCCGGGTTCGTATACGGGACTGAGAATCGGAGCGACGACAGCTAAAACACTTGCCTATACACTCGGCATCGAACTGGTTGCCGTCTCGACGCTCGAACTGATGGCAGCATCAACAGGACGGACAGGACGGGTCGTCGCAATTCAAGATGCACGCCGCGGAACGGGGTTTGTTGGTATGTACGAAAACGGTGAGCGCGTTGGCGACGAACAACACACGACAGTCGCTGACTTTGTTGCGACGTTACCGACAGATACGTTGATGACAGGTGATACGGAAAAATTCGTTGACGCACTGCAACCGTTTGAAATCGTTGCGCCTGCGTTTCGGACACCACGTGCAGGTGTATTGGCTTTACTAGGCGCGACACGTGTCCCGGTCGATGTGCATGCATTTGAACCACGCTATTTACGCCTTGCCGAGGCAGAAGCGAAGTGGATTGAGGCGCAACGTCATGACTGACGCGCGTATTCGTAAAATGACAGTCGCCGATGCACCCGGTGTGCATGCGGTCGAACTGGAGTCCTTTGCGACACCTTGGACGCTCACAGCCTTCATCGCAGAAATGACGCAAAATCCGAATGCCTATTATCTTGTCGCAGAAACGGACGAAATCATTGGCTTTGCCGGACTTTGGCATATCGCGGATGAAGGTCATATCACGAACGTCGCTGTGAAACGTACGGCACGTGGGCTCGGGCTTGGTGAAGGATTGCTGGAGGAATTGATTGAAGTCGCGCGGGAACTCGGTCTGCGGGCCATGACGCTTGAAGTCCGCGTCTCGAATACACCGGCACGTACCTTGTATGAAAAACTCGGTTTTTTATATGCCGGAACACGCAAACGTTACTATCAAGACAATAATGAAGATGCAGCCATCTACTGGTTGGAACTAGAAGGAGACGAGACATGACACAACCATTGATACTTGCCATTGAATCAAGCTGTGATGAGACGGCAGCCGCCGTCGTCCGGGGAGGAACGGACGTCTTATCGAACGTCGTCTCGTCTCAAATCGAGAGCCATAAACGCTTTGGCGGAGTCGTCCCGGAAGTCGCATCACGTCATCACGTCGAGCGGATCACTTATGTCATCGATGATGCTTTGACGGAAGCGAACGTAACGATTGACGACATCGATGCGATTGCCGTAACGGAAGGGCCAGGTCTTGTCGGTGCACTTCTCGTTGGGGTCAGTGCAGCGAAGGCGCTCGCTTTCGCGCACGGTAAACCATTGCTCGGTGTCCATCATATCGCCGGACACATCTATGCGAACCGTCTCGTCCAGGAACTCGAATTTCCGCTCGTCTGCCTGATTGCTTCAGGCGGTCATACGGAATTGATTTATATGCCGGAAGACGGTGTGTATGAAGTGATTGGTGAAACACGAGATGACGCAGCAGGCGAAGCATACGACAAAGTCGCACGGACATTGAAATTACCGTATCCCGGTGGACCCCGGATTGACCAATTGGCACAAACAGGACAAGACACATTCCACTTCCCACGGATTTGGCTCGAAAAAGATTCGTATGATTTTAGCTTCAGCGGCTTAAAATCGTCTGTCATCAATGCGGTGCATAATGCAGAGCAACGGGGTGAAGTGATCATCCCGGAAGATTTGGCAGCAAGTTTTCAAGCGAGTGTCGTCGAAGTGCTCGTCGCTAAAGCGATTCGTGCCGTCAAAGAGAAGGGTGGAAAACAACTCTTACTCGCAGGTGGTGTCGCAGCGAACAAAGGGTTACGCCACGGATTGACGGAAGCTTGTCAGCGTGAAGGGATCACCCTCGTCATCCCACCGATGCACTTATGTGGCGATAACGCAGCGATGATCGGAGCCGCGGCGATTCATCCCTATCGGGCGCAGCGCCAATCGACACTTGCCATGAATGCAGAACCTGGGCTAGATTTAAAGTAAGGAATACGAGAGACATGGGGGAACCAACATGAAAAAAGTCATTATCGTCGTACTTGGTATACTCGTCGTGGTTGCGATCGGACTACAGATTCGCGAAATCGTCGATGCCTATCAAGTCGCTTACAAAGAGGAACTTGTCCCGGATAAGAAAGCAGTCGAAACGAATACGAAACAAGAACCGTTGTACGAAATCGGTCGTGCTGAAGGAGAGCAAACGCGGATCGAGAAGCTGTATGCGT
The DNA here is from genome assembly GCF_018618705.1 of Exiguobacterium sp. H66. NCBI lineage: Bacteria > Bacillati > Bacillota > Bacilli > Caryophanales > Exiguobacterium > Exiguobacterium sp. H66. The sequence continues at coordinate 27,001 of NZ_JACSMQ010000014.1, read as the reverse complement.
TTGACCGGACGGTAAACGGTGAACTAAAAAATGTCGTTCTCGTCGACCGGAAGTACGGATTGACGAACAAGGCAAGTGACGATTACTTCACGATCGCACCGGGGAAACCGGCGACGGATGCGGAAAAGGAATCCTTCCAGCCGATGGTCGACCGTCTTGACGCGGAGCAAGTACAAGCAGAAGTCATCTCAAAGCACGAAGTAGTCGCAGTCGAGAATGATAAGAAACGCACACTGACACTCTATAAAGTTTTTTATAAAGATACAGATCAAAAAGAGTACCTCTTCTTCATCGAAAAAGACGGTGGACTGAAGCTCGATCTCTTCAAAAAAGGATATTCGCGTCTTGCGAATTACTAAAAAACAGCCGATTTTCCTCGATGTAACGGAGGAGTATCGGCTGTCTTTTTAGTTAACTTCATTTCCATTCGAGCAAACCGTTCAAGTCGTCATAGATGCTGTCGGGGTCGAGGTTCAGTTCTTCGACCGGTAAGCCGGACCGGTTGATCCAGGCCGTCCGGAAACCGAAGCTCTTCGCTCCTGTGATGTCCCAACCGTTCGAGGACATGAACAAGACTTCTTCGCGTTTCAGACCGAGTGTGTTCAACGCATGCATGTAAGCAGCGGGCGTCGGTTTATATTGTTTGATGTCGTCGACGCTGATGATGTGATCAAACAGTGATCCGAGTCCGGACTGCTCGATTAACGGATCAAGCATATCGTGGGAGCCGTTTGAAAAGACGGCCAATTGTTTGCCGCTCATCTCTTGTAAGACTGCTTCGACTTCGTCGTAATGCGACAGCTCGAGATAGGCCTCCATCAAGGCAGCAATGTTTTCTTCCGTCACATGCAACTTCAATTGTAAGAGGGCATAACGGAGTGCATCACGCGTCACTTGACTGAACGGAACGTATTGTCCATTCAGTTGACGTAAAAAGGAATATTCCAGTTGCTTTTGACGCCAGACTTGGCTGATGTCTGCGCCATGCTCCGGGTAGAGTTCTTCTGCTTTGACTTTAACAGCATGAACGTCAAATAATGTACCATAGACATCAAAGACGAGTGCTTTTATTGATTGTGTCATAGTTATCACCTTTCTACTTTCCGTGGTCTCTTTTAGTAGTTCCCAACATCGTCGGCAGACGAAACCTGTCCAGTCAGGCGTGATATGTAAGAAAAGGGGGAAACGACTGAAAAGGGCTTGTCGTGAAGAAATGGGGGGATATGATGTCACAACAACGAAAAATCTTAAAGATTGTAGGTATAATAGCGATCGTCATCGGACTGATTTGGTTCAGTCGATCGTATTTGAACATTAGTCCGACAGAAATCAAGGAATGGATTCTATCGTTCGGAATGTGGGCACCGATTTTGTATATCTTCCTCTATACCGTACGTCCGTTGATTTTCTTTCCGGCATCCGTCTTGTCAATCACAGGCGGACTGGCCTTCGGTGCCTTGATGGGAACGGTCTATACCGTCATTGGTGCAACACTAGGAGCAGTCGTCGCTTTTTTAGTCGCGAAAAAGCTCGGCAAAGGAGTTATTAAGAACGGTGCCGGAAAAGTCGATCAAATCCAGCAACAGCTCGAGAAGAATGGGTTTATCTATGTCTTAATCTTCCGTCTGTTACCGATTTTTAATTTTGACTTGATCAGTTACGCAGCTGGACTCTCGAAAGTTCGTTTATTGCCGTTCTTCTTAGCTACGCTGATCGGAATCATTCCCGGAACGTTCGCCTATAACTTTTTAGGGAGCAGCATCGTCTCGAAAGACCCACGGATCATCATCGGTGCAATCATCGTCTTTTTAATTTTGACGATCGTGCCGTGGTATCTTCAAAAACGCTGGAAAGCGAAAAAGAATCTTGGTTAAGCATTACATCAGGGGACTCTTCCGACATCGGAAGAGTCCTCATCGTGTGACAACGTGATATTGGTCAATACAAGTGCATTCCGTCTTGAATCGCGTGAAGCGAGTAAGTCCTTTTGAACGAGATAAGGGTAGCAGATGTAATATATGTTACCCTTCAGCGTGTAGACAAAGTAGTATGAGTGATAAAAGCTTGTCACCTTTCCGTTGCTTTCCTCGGGCGAGGGACAAGCCGTTGCTCCTTGATCCTAACGGACAACGAGCAGGGTCTTGCCTGCCTCTGAAAGTGCGTTAAAAACGCACTTTTCCCGTAGGAGTCAACGAAACGTGACGCTTTTTATGTAATACCGTGAGCGAAATCCAGGCATACAGCCGGTTTGAAGACGAGGCAAGACAAGGAAGCGCGAACTGATTGCATCCTCATGTAGAATTTTCATGATTTATAAGAGTTTGTCTACAGCCTGAAGGGTAGCGGATGCAATATCTGCTACCCTTGTCTGCTCTTTATTACCTCGTCAGTTCACGACAAGCTGTTCGACGTTTTTGAAAAATTCTTGTGCAAATGACCGGCAAGCCTGTTGTTTGTCGGTCGTATCCGGGTCAAATTCAATCTTTAGACCAGGTAAGACGATTTGTGCACCAGCTGACGTCAGAGCTTGTTCAAGCAAATCGACGGCCGCACAATATTTCGGATAATCGCGGTCACCGGAACCAAAGGCAGCAGCCGGAATGACGATTGAACTGGCAGCGAGCTCATCGACGAAGTCTTCTGCTTCATATGGGAGATCACCGTCGCCCCACGTGTAAGAACCAAGCAGGACGGCGTCATACTGCGCTAAGTCGCTTGGATATAGTTGATCGAGTTCTTCCGTCTGCACCTGGCAGCCGTTTTGCTCGAGTACTGATTTAAGTAAGTGCATGAGGTCTTCCGTGTTGCCAGACATGCTGACGAAACCGATCATGATTTTCATGACATGACACATCCTTTCATGGTAGGGCACGATTTCATTCTAAATGAAAATGATTCTCAATGCAAAGAGATAAAAAAAGACACCACATGCATAGCATGGATGTCTTCTTTTCAGTCAATCTTGTAACTCAGCCCATTCTTCGATCGAACGAATTACAGGCTCAAGCTGACGACCTTTGTCTGTCAAACTGTATTGAATTTTTATCGGACGTTCCGGAATGACGGTCCGGGCTACGATACCTTCCGCCTCAAGTTCCTTCATGCGTTCCGTTAACATACGACCAGAGAGCTCGGGAATCGCATCTTGAATTTCATTGAAACGACAGGTCTTCGTCAAGAGATGACGTAAAATCAAACCCGTCCACTTCTTGCCCAATATTTCAAAGGCATGTTCGACTTTCGGACAAAGGGCCGTCGGAATTAGTGTATTCTCCATCAGCGCTCATCCTTTCTTATATATGTAGTATACCCACTTTGACGCTAAAATACGAATTATTTTACTTATAGTAATAAAAATAACGAAAACAAATCTATTTACTTTTAGTAAGTGATAGTTTAGTATCGATATTAAGTTACTAATAGTAATTAAAAAACATTAAGTAAAAGGGGTTTTATACATGATGGATTTAGGATTATTTCTGATTCGGTTGATTATCGGCTTAACATTTGCGGCACACGGAACACAAAAATTATTTGGATGGTTCGGTGGACATGGTATCGCAGGGACAGGCGGTTGGTTTGAGTCCATCGGGATGAAGCCAGGGAAAACACTTGCACTGATGGCAGGGATTGCTGAACTGGTCGGAGGATTATTATTCGCCGGTGGATTATTCCTGTGGATTGCAGCCCTCCTGATCATCGGTTCGATGATCGTCGCAATCGTCAAAGTGCATGGGACGAATGGTTACTGGGTGACGCAAAACGGGTACGAATACAACATGGCACTGATCGTCATCGCCTTAGGCGTTGCGATGATCGGAGCTGGAGACTATTCACTCGCAGCACTTATCGGGTGATCGAAAAGGACGGTTTTTATGAAATTTGATGCAGCAGACTTAAGTCCAAAAGAAAACTATAAATTGTTGATCGGCAGCATCATTCCTCGACCCATCGCGTTCGTGACGACCAAAGGTGCAGATGGAGTCGTCAATGCGGCGCCATTTTCCTTTTTCACGGTCGCTTCGAGCAACCCGCCGCAACTGGTCATCGCCGTCCAGCAGACGGAGCAAGGACAAAAGGATACCGCAAAAAACATCTTGTTGAATCAGGAATACGTCATCCATATCGTCAGTGAAGAAATCGTCGAGGCTGTCAATGAAACGGCGGCACCACTCGCATATGGTGAAAGTGAACTCGAACGGACGAATTTGACATTAGTCGATAGTGATTTGATTGATGTTCCGGCTGTCGCAGAAGCGAAGATCCGTTTTGAACTGAAGTTGACGAATCATCTTGAACTCGAAGGGGCGAACCTCCTGATTGGAGAAATCGTCCGGTATCACGTCGCGGACGAACTCGTTGAGTCGTTCCGGATTGATCCGGATGGTTTAAAAGCAATCGCCCGTCTCGCAGGTAACGACTATGCGAAAGTCGGAGACATCTTTACGATTGCCCGACCGACGAGCTGAAGGCTAATTGACGAGTAGAATCAGTATTTTTTAGAAGCAAAAAGGCACGTCCCAAACGCGGGGCGTGCCTTTAGACTGTAGACAACGTGCGATCGGGAGATCAAGCGTCTGTTTTCGTTGCTTTCCTCGGGCGAGGCGCAAGAGCCGTTGCTCCTTGATCCTAGCGGACAACGAGCAGGGTCTTGCCTGCCTCTGAACGTGCGTTAAAAACGCACTTTTCCCCGTAGGAGTCAACGAAACGTGACGCTTTTTAGGTAATACCGTGACGGAAAACCGGGCATGCAGATGGTTTAGAGCGCAATCCATCTCGAATCGCTTTGCTGTAGCGGCGCGGAAGATTGCCGCTTTGAAGACGAGGCGAGACAGGGAAGTGCAAACCGACAGCATCCTCATGTAGAATTTTCATGATTTATAAGAGTTTGTCTATACGCTGAAGGCACGTCCCGAACGCGGGACGTGCCTTTTTATGTCGGACAACTGAAGAAGTTACTCTGCATGGTGACGTTTTTCGTACTGGAAACCATCGAGTAGAAAAAAGAGAATCGCCAGTGCCCAAATCCCGAGACAGCTGATCAAAAAGGCGACGAGCGGTGAAACGGCTCCGTAATAGCTGATGATTAACGGGTCATTCAGTTCAACGAACATCTGGGTCGTCAGCAACGTACAGATTAATCCGGATAAGAGGCTGATGAAGAGACCACTCCACGTCTTAATCACGAGGCCGATCATGCACGAGATGAGGATGAACAATAGGACGACGGCATTAAAGGCATCCGGGCGGATGAAGGCCGACACGTAGTCGGCATACATCGGAACGAAATAGAGCACCCCGGACAATAACCCTTGAACGAGGTTGATGACATAACTTTTCGAGCGCATTAGTGGAAACTCTCCCATCGTTCCATCAGTTCGAGGAGGTCCGTATCAATCTGATCCCGTTCTGCCGACAGCGCCGTCGCCTTCGGAATATCGTTGAAGACTTCCGGTTCGCAAAGCAGTTGTTCGATTTCAGTTGATCGAGTTTCCAGCCGTTCGATGTCTTGTTCGAGTTGTTCGAGCTGTTGTTTCTTTTTTCGTTCTTCTTTTTGCGCATCTTTGTCAATGCTTTTCGAAGCAGCGACTTTGATTGCTTTTTCTTCCTCTGCTTCGAGGCGGGCGATTTCTTCTTTCTCGGCCTTCTTCTCCATATAGTAAGAGTAGTCGCCGAGATAATCCGTCACACCGTCCGGATTCATCTCGATGACGCGTGTCGCAACCCGGTCGATGAAGTAACGGTCGTGGGAGACGAACAGGAGCGTGCCTTCATAGTCGACAAGTGCATTCTCAAGCACCATCTTCGAATCAAGATCGAGGTGATTGGTCGGCTCATCGAGAATGAGGACGTTCGTTTTGCGTAATTTTAACTTCGCGAGAGCGAGGCGTCCGCGCTCGCCGCCGGATAATTCATGAACGAGCTTGAAGACATCATCACCACTGAACAGGAATTGACCGAGGACGGACCGGACTTGTTGTTCCCGCATCAACGGCCACTCGTTCCAAATTTCATCGATGACCCGGTTGCGGTCGTTGAGCTCGGCTTGCTCCTGATCGTAGTAGCCGACAGAAACGCCGGTCCCGAAACGATGTTCACCGAATAACGGTTTAATCCGGTTGACAAGGACTTTCAGTAACGTCGATTTTCCGATTCCGTTCGGACCAACGAGGGCGAGGGATTCGCCGCGTTGTAAGCGGAACGTGATGCCTTTTGAGACGGCTTCTTCATAGCCGACCGCGAGTTGCGTGACTTGTAACACATCGTTCCCACTTTGTTTTTCAATCGGGAACGACAGGACGGTGCTGCGTTCATCCCCATCCGGACGATCAATCCGGTCGACTTTTTCAAGACGTTTGCGGACGCTTTGTGCGCGTTTCGTCGTCGTCGCCCGTGCGATGTTACGCTGGATGAAGTCTTGCATCTTCGCGATGTCTTCCTGTTGCTGTTCGAACTGCTTCATTTCTTGTTCGTAGAGTGCTGCTTTTTGTTCCAAGTACTTCGTGTAGTTGCCGGTAAACTTCCGGCAGACGTTCCGTGACAGTTCATAGACGACGTTGACGACCTGGTCGAGGAAGTAACGGTCATGGGAGACAATCAAGACCGCTCCACGGTAACCAGCCAGGTAACTTTCGAGCCAAGAGAGTGTATCGATGTCGAGGTGGTTCGTCGGCTCGTCAAGAATCAACAGCTCAGGTGCCTGGAGCAACATCTTCGCCAGTGCGAGTCGCGTCCGTTGCCCACCGGATAGCGTCTGGATCCGGCGTGAATAATCGTCCGGATAAAAACGCATCCCGTGCAGGACGGAGCGGATATTGGCTTCGAACTGGTAACCACCGGCGTCCGAGAAGTCATGTTGGGCTTGATCGTATGTTTTTAACAGACGGTCGTAAGCAACAGCATCATTCAAGATATGGTCCATCCCCATCTCAATCTCCATCCGACGGAGCGAACGTTCCTGCTCTTGCAGGTGCTCGAACACGGTCAACATTTCATTCCAGATCGTTTCATTCGACTCAAGACCGCTGTCTTGGGCGAGGTAACCGATTTTCACTTCCTTACTCTTCATGATTTCACCAGAGTCATGACTGAGCTCTCCGGCGATGATTTTTAAAAGTGTCGATTTTCCGGCACCATTTCGTCCGACGAGCGCAATCCGGTCCCGCTCCTGCACTTCGAGTTTAATATTGTCTAAAATCGGCTCAACACCGAATGATTTTGATAGTTGGTTCACTTGTAAGAGAATCATAAAAACATCCATCCTTCCACCCTTTAGTCTATCATGAAAAAAACGCAGGAGTCCCGTGGAATATATTATTTGTTAGTCTATGTGAAGTGGTTTACAATCAAAGAGAATAGAATTCTTTGCATTGATTTGGGTGCCACGTCAGAACGTGGCCGAAGGGGGAACTGCAGTATGAATGGGCCAGACACAAAAATACCACAAGCGACGGCGAAACGACTGCCGTTATATTATCGTTTCATTCAGAGTCTTTATAACTCAGGCAAACTGCGCGTCTCTTCAGCAGAGCTCAGTGAAGCGGTCAAAGTCGATTCAGCGACGATCCGCCGCGATTTTTCCTACTTTGGGGCGTTAGGGAAAAAAGGATACGGTTACAACGTACAACATCTATTGACGTTTTTCCGAAAGACACTGAATCAGGATGAAGTCACGAATGTGGCACTTGTCGGGGTCGGACATCTCGGAACGGCGTTTGCAAATTATAACTTTTTAAAGAATAATAGTACTCGGATAGTCGTTGCGTTTGATGCGGACGAAAACAAGGTCGGAACAACGACGCAAGACGTTCCTATCTATCATGTCTCTGACATGAAAGAGCAAATCGAAGCGAACAAGGTTGATGTCGCCATCTTGACGGTCCCATCCCAGTTCGCACAGTCAGTAGCGGATGAGTTAGTTGAGTATGGTGTGACCGGAATCCTGAACTTTACACCGGCGCGGTTGAACGTACCGGCCCACGTTCGGGTCCATCACATCGATTTGTCGATCGAGTTGCAGTCACTAGTTTATTTCATGAAGCATTATTCGCAATCAGCTGAAGGAGTGAAATCATAATGGAAAACTTAATCCCGTTCACACTCGGTATTGGACCAGGAAGCATCGCCTTGATCGGTGCCGTCGCCTTGATCATCTTCGGACCGAAAAAGTTACCGGAGCTCGGTCGTGCTGCCGGTCAGACGTTAAAAGAGTTCAAGAGTGCGACAAACGGCATCATGGACGATGATAAAGACAAAAAGGATGAATCGAAAGAGAAGTGATTAAATTATGGCGATTGATCAAGAACAGAGTGTGACATCGCATCTAGACGAGTTGCGCAAGCGGATCGTCTGGTCACTCATCATCGTCGTCGTCTTGTTCGCCGCGGCCTTTCCGCTCGTCCGACCGCTCGTGCGTTTTCTGCAGTCGGACCTGAAAGAGCTCGGCATCGGATTGAATGCCTTTAATGTGGCCGATCCCCTGATGTTGTACTTGAATTTAGCGTTCATCATCGCGGTCGTCCTGGCTTCACCATTTTGGATGTACCAGCTATGGGCGTTCATCCGACCCGGTTTATTCGAACAGGAACAGAAAGCGACCTTGACGTATATTCCGGTCACGTTTTTCTTATTTTTGTCCGGAATCGCGTTCTCTTATTTTTGGTTACTTCCGTTTCTACTCAAAGTATCGACGGAACTTGGGCAAGAGCTCGGCATCGAGCAAGTCATCGGGGTCGAAAACTATTTCAGTTTCTTAATACGGCTGACGATTCCGTTCGGTATCTTGTTCCAACTGCCGGTCGTGACGATGTTCTTGACCCGTCTTGGACTCGTGACGCCATTGTTCATGCGGAAAAATCGGAAATATGCGTACTTTGCGCTGTTTGTCATCGCGGCTTTAATCTCACCACCGGATGTGACGTCACATCTGATGATTTCGGTACCGTTGTTCGTCCTCTATGAAATCAGCATCATGATTTCAGCCCGGACGTACAAAAAAGTACTGATTCTTGAGCAACAAGCGGAGCTTGAGAGACAAGCGGATTTGATGCGTGAGTTGAATAAGTAACAGTCTCCTCTCGGTCGTTTCGGCGACGGAGAGGTTTTTGTTTGGAAGCGCTCTTTTTATATTGAAAAAGTGAATCGATATGGTTTATACTGATTACAAGAATATGAGGGGGCTTAGCTCAGCTGGGAGAGCGTTTGGCTGGCAGCCAAAAGGTCGTCGGTTCGAGCCCGATAGTCTCCATATGTACATCACTTGGCATTTGCCGAGTGGTGTTTTTTGTTATAGTGGTGGCGGCAAAACAGAAGCTTACAGCCTGGATGATGTTGATGAACCGATTGAAGTCGTTTTCTGTGTTTATCCTTTTGAGGGAATGGGAAATTTCTTAATAGGTAATCAAGAGGGGGAAGCATTATGAATCCATTTACGACGTTAATTGCCTTCATCGTCGGCTGTCTTGTTCTGTATCTCGGAATCCGTGATAAGAACGGTTGGTTGATTGGTGTCGCACTGATTCCGTTAGCAATTGTTGCGTATAGCGTCATCTATCTCATCATTCAAGTTTCAGCCTAGAAACTCCTTTTTTAAGGAAGTTTCTTTTTTTTGAAACATAATTGGTAAACTGTAAGTATATGACAGTATAGACAGTTGAAACGAGGGAGGCATTCAAGATGGAACAAACGCTCCGCGAGGAACGGTTACAGGCGTTGACGGTTGCTTATACCGAAAAAAATCAATTGCAGAATAAGAGTTGGGTCGTCGCTGCCTTGATGGCGACAGCAGGAACGTTTACAGAAATCTTCAGCACGACCATGTATTTGAGTCTGTTACCGCTTGTTTACCTTGTGTTTGATCTCCCATTTCGACTCGAGAAACGAAAAATCCTGGCGCGTTATCTCTCAAGCGACCAAGTGACGAACCAATCGTTGCTGTGGCTCGGGACTCAATTCGTCCTGTACGGTTCGCTGTACACCGTGATACTTGAGACGAAAGAGATGTCGATCTGGAAAATTGCCCTTTGGATGCTGATCATCCTCGCACCGGTCTATTACGTTACGGACTGGTTGTTTAAAAAGATTGCCCGGTCAGGCGATCCCGACTTCGTCAGTGATAAAGAAATTCATGCGAATGTTAAAGAAGTGGAGGAGTGACAAGGTGAGTACATTGATTGAAAAAAATACACGGTTGAAATTACTGGGACCGCCATTAAAAAGGATTCAGCATCTGGTGCCGGTTCCAGTTCTGCTGCTTGCGCTTGTTGGTTGGTTCATCCCGGGTTTTCGAGGGCTGTTCTCCTTATTTGCGATTACGGTATTCTGTTTGGCTAACGCACTTAGAGAAATCATTCGTCTGCGGATTTTAAAGCAACGCCTTACGAAAGATATCTATAAAAAGACGGTCTTGAAAGTGGCACGTGTATCGATTATCGGTTCGTTCATCCCAATTTTTACACTTTACGTGGGGACTGTTTTTCCACAATACGCCGGTATTTCTTTTACGGTCTTTCTTGTGTCGATCATCGTCGCCTATTTGATTGTGTCCCAATTGAGCAAACAAGCGAAACGACTGGATCCGGCATTCGTCACGATGCGTGAGATTGAGCGTTACCGTAAGTAAGCGAAACACACAAGAGGAGTGAACGGATGAGAAACACTTTAAGCACGTATCAAAAATCGACAAAAATCAGCCGGCAAATCCGGACGTATGTAATTGCGGGCGTATTTTTTGCGGTGCTGTTCTTCTCCGGAAGCGGGCACCTGACGGATTCAGCAGTTGGATTTTTGATTCTTACGCCGTTGCTCGCCTATAATGGCATGCAGCGAGTGATCCAATCCATTCTGTTAGTTCGGTCGAAGGTACAGGCGCGACCACTTGGTCTGCTGTTCGGTGGGATCACTTTACTCGAAGCGGTCTTTATTGCGGGTGCCGCAGTTGTCGCCCCGCACCTTGGACAGTGGGGCTATCTGTTTCCGCTAATGTTGTGGATTTCAGGGATGCTGCAATTTCAAAAGTGGACGGACCGGACGGTAACGAAGCTCGATAAAATGGATTTGCTTGAGACACCGGACCGAAAAGGAATCGAACACCGTCATCCGACGGGCGAAGGAATCGGGATGTAACGAGGAGGCAGACGATGGAGAGCATGCAACGCGAGCGGAAAATGGATTATATCCGATTTTCAAAACAGGCACGTTACATTCAAACGGTCTTGTTTGGACTGGTATTGTTTGTATTTCTCTTTTTAGCAGACGATTGGCATCTGACAGAATCATCGTTTCAGTATTTTTTGTTAGTCCCTTTGTTGTCCTATCAATGGATCGTCCGATTCCTGAAGTACCGCTATTTCAAGAAGCGGTTTGACGGGCTTGAGGTCTGGGATCATCTCGGATTGCCTTATGTTGTGATCAGCACCTTCGAAGTACTGATCGTCGTCCTGGGGCAAATCATCACGCCCTACGTGGCGCGTCCCGAATACATCGGACCGTTCCTTGTCTTTTTCCTAACGGTGCTGTCATTGGACCGAATTGTTGATAAACGGATTAAACGACTCGATCCGACACACTTATCAGAACAGGAATTGATCCGGGCGGAACGGGAAGAAAAACGAATCAAATATTGACTGGTCATCTTAAAGCAACAAAAAAACGCAAGAAGGCGGCGGATTCCGGATTCGCCTACTTCTTGCGTTTTTAGTTGTGACCGCATCATGTAGAGGTTATTTTTTTGACAGTAAATAAATGAAGTAAGGAGCACCGATGATCGCAACGACGATTCCTGCCGGGATGCCTTGCGGGTCAGCGATGTTCCGACCAATCGTATCGGCGAGGACGAGTAACCATCCGCCAATCAAGACGGCGATCGGTAAGAACAGTTGATGCCTTGGACCGACGAGGGCGCGCGCGATATGGGGCGCCATCAAACCGATGAAGGCGATCCCGCCTGTTACAGAAACGGCGGATGCAGCGAGAGCGACAGCGGCGAGTAACAGTTGGATGCGCTCCTTTTCAATCGCGACGCCGACGCCGATCGCAACCGGTTCATTCAGCGCCAGCAGATTGAGTTTGTTTGCTTTATAAAACGTAAACGGTACGAGAATAAGCAGCCAAGGCAATAACGCGTAGACGAATGTCCAGTCCGTTCCCCAGATGTTCCCGGCGAGCCATTTGGCGATGAAGTCGACCTTCTCGCGGCGCGCAGATGAAATCAGGACGACCATGATGCCGGATAACGCCATCGAGAATCCGACCCCGGTCAAAATCAGACGAATCGGTTGCAGGCCACGGACACGGTCATACGATAAGGCATAAATGGCAATCGCTGTGATCAATGCCCCGATGAAGGCAGCAACCGGTAACCCATAGATGAACGCACCGACATCGACCGGGAAGTAAAGGAAGAAGGCGGCGATGGCGACACCAGCACCTGTATTGATACCGATGATGCCGGGATCTGCGAGTTCGTTGCGGGTGATGCCCTGAAGAATCGCACCGGATAAGGCGAGTGCCATGCCGGCGAGTACCGTGATTAAAATCCGCGGCAGGCGGAGTGAGAACAAAACAAACTCTTCTTTGAACGATCCTTGACCGAACAGTGTCGGCAGAAGCCGGTCGTACGAGAGGGAGGCGGGCCCAAGCCCGATACTGATGATGATCGTTCCGAACAATAACAGACTAAAGACGATAAAGATCAACCGCTGACGGCGGCGGAGCGATGTTTCAATCATGAGAACGCACGACCTCCTTTGCGGACGATGAGTAAGAAGAACGGCAGCCCGAGCATCGAGACGATCGCAACGACGGGTGTTTCGTATGGAGCATACAGTGTCCGGCCAATCGTGTCCGCGAGTAACATGAACGTTGCACCGAAGACGGCGGTCATCGGGAGGATGAAGCGGTAATCGGTGCCGACGATTGCGCGGACGATGTGCGGAATCATCAAGCCGATGAATGCCATGTTACCGACTAAAGCAACGGCGGCCCCGGCGAGCAGGATGACGACGACGTAGAGTACACCTTTAATCCGGGTGATGTTTTGCCCGAGCCCGAGTGCGACTTCTTCTGATAAGCTTAAAATCGTTAATTGACGTGAGAAGATCATCGCAATCGCGATGCCGATCAGGATGACGGGGGTGATGATTTGCAGTTGCCCCCAGGTCGTTCCAATCAGCCCGCCGGATGTCCATTGCGAGACGTCTTGAGCGATTTTGAAGTAAATGCCGATCCCTTCTGCGATTGCGTATAAAAAAGCAGAAATCGCGGCCCCGGCGAGGACGATTCGAAGTGGTGAAAACCCGCCACGTTTTGAGGCACCGATCCCGAAGACAAGTAGGGCACCGGCTGCTGCTCCAAGGAAACACGCGAGCATGATGCCATAGTAATTGATACCGGGAATGAAGACGAGCGCAAGAGCAAGGGCCGCGTTCGCGCCTGCCGTCAGCCCAAGCAGTCCGGGATCGGCAAGGGGATTACGTGTCATCGCCTGCATGATCGCACCGGAGACACCGAGTGCAGCCCCGACCAGCATCGCAGCGACTTCGCGCGGTAACCGGATTTCCTGAATGATTTTTGCTTTATCGTTCAAGGGACCGAACGTCAAAGCGTTCCAGACCTCACGTATCGTCGTGTCGGCGGCACCGAACGTCATCGAGATCCAGAACATGACGACGAACAGGAGTAAACCGAACGTGATTTTCAGTCCGAACGGGAATCGACCGGATGACATAGTTATCGTCTCACTTTCATTAGATAGTCAAAAAGGAGGGACCGAAAAATCGGTTCCCTCCTTATTTTTGTTACGCGCCAAGGAAACTTTTCTTGAAGAACTCGAGCTGACGTTCGAGCGTCAATGGATCATTGAAGTAAAATTCTTTCGAATCGACTTCGAAGACGTGGTTGTTTTTAACAGCAGGAATATTTTTGTATGTGTCTGTTTCTGTAAACGAGTTATCTGCTTCTGCCGTCTTACTGAAGATGAGGTAATCCCCTGCATATTCAGGTAAGACTTCCGGTGATAGCGCGTAATAGCCGTCTTTTAAAGCCATTTCCGTAACTTTTTCCGGCATCTTTAATTTCATTTCCTGGTAGAGGATTTCTGTACCGCGTCCCCAGTTGTCGCCGAAGACGTAAAGCTGTTTATCGAAGCTTTCGATGACAGAGACCGTCGCATCGTCACCGATTTTGGCTTTAATCTCTGTTCCGGCGTCCGCTGCGCGTGTCTGGAAGTCTTTGACCCAATCGCGTGCTTCTTGTTCTTTATTGAGCAATTTACCGATTTCGACATGTTGTGTCAAATAGTCGACTTTGCCGTACGTGTACGTGACGGTTGGAGCGATTTCTTTAAATTTATCGATGTTTTTCGTTGTATTGTAGCCGATGATGAGATCGGGTTCGAGTTCGATGACTTTTTCGACGTTTTCTTCCGATACTTCCTGGACGTCTTTCAAATCAAACTTCGGATTCGATTTTGACCACGAATCGACACCGACGAGTGGGACGTCGAGTGCCATGACGTTTCCGGCGAAACCGGCAAGGACGACGACGCGTTTCGGATCAGCCGGGACTTCGACGTCACCTTCTTCCGATTTATAGGTGATCGTTTCTTTTTTCGTATCAGAAGACGTATCTTCTGTTTTATCTGTATTGCCGCAGGCGGCGATGACGAGTGCTAAGAGTAATAAAATCGGTAAGAGTACTAGTTTCTTCATGTGGTTAATCTCCCTTGATTAAGTTGTAAGTGACACACATCGGCTTATTCGTCCGTGGATCACGACCGATTTCGGCATCGATATGAAATACTTCTTTTAAGACGTCATGCGAAATGACTTCCTCGCACGTTCCGGCTTTGACGACTTCGCCTTCTTTCATCGCGATGATGTAGTCGGCAAAACGGGCGGCCTGATTTAAATCATGTAACACCATGACGATCGTCCGGCCTTCCGTCCGGTTGAGATGCTCGAGCAGCTCGAGGACTTCGAGCTGGTGGGCGAGATCAAGGTAAGTCGTCGGCTCATCGAGGAAGATGATATCCGTTTCCTGCGCCAGCGCCATCGCAATCCAGACGCGTTGCCGTTGACCACCGGACAAGGCGTCGACCGGACGGTGTTTGAATGCCGTCGTATCCGTTGCCTCTAACGCCCAGTCAATGATCTCGTAATCATGTTTCGTTAAGCGACCAAATCCTTTTTGATAAGGAAAACGACCGTATGAGACGAGCTCTGCGACCGTTAGACCGCTTGCACTTTCCGGTGTCTGAGGCAGGATCGCCATTTTCCGGGCAAGCAGCTTTGTACTTTCCTTCGCAATATCGAGACCGTCAAGCAGGGCACGACCAGACTGATGGGGGATGATTCGGGTCATCGCTTTCAATAAGGTCGATTTACCGCAACCATTCGCACCGATGATTGTCGTGATTTGCCGATCCGGAATCTGAACCGTCAAGTCTTTGACGATGGTACGATCTCCGTATCCGATACTGATTTCTTCTGTTGCTAGACGTACCATACGCAGAGGCTCCTTCTCGCTTAAAGCTGTTTTCATTGATAATGATTATCACTATCGTCTCCCTAACCATACCAGTCTCATAAAAACGCTGTCAACATTTTTTCTTGTCTTCAAGAGATGTTCACGTTATCATTGGGAATGAGAATGATAATCAGTCGTAGTCGAGAGCGAGGAGTGAGTGAGATGGAACAGCAGGAATTGTTTGATGTAACGGTAATTGGTGGAGGCCCGGCCGGGTTATACTCGACTTTCTATAGCGGATTACGCGGGATGAAGACGAAAATCATTGAATACCAGGCAGAGCTTGGTGGCAAGATTCATGTTTATCCGGAGAAGATGATTTGGGATGTCGGGGGACAGCCACCCATTACCGGAGCGAAGCTGATCGAGCAACTCGTCGAACAAGGCTTAACGTTTAATCCGTCCGTGCACCTGAATGAAAAAATCATTTCAATCGCAAAAGACGTATTCGGAAACTTCGTCCTCGAAGCGGAGTCGGGAGAAATTCATTATTCGAAGACAGTCATCGTCGCTGTCGGCGGCGGAATCCTCAATCCCCAAAAACTGAAGATTGAAGGGGCCGAACGGTACGAAGTGTCGAACTTGAACTATACCGTCAAATCGATTGAGCGGTTTAAAGATAAGACGGTCCTGATTTCAGGTGGCGGGAACTCAGCGATCGACTGGGCGAACGAGCTCGAACCGATTGCGAAAAAAGTTTACGTCACATACCGGAAAGACTGTTTCACAGGTCACGAGGCACAAGTCGACCAACTCGTCCGAAGCTCAGCCGTCTGTCTCCTCAACACGACAATTCATAAGTTGATCGCAAGCGACGATCACCACCGGATTGCGTCCGTCGAATTGATTGATTGTGCGACGGACGTGACAAACATCGTTGACGTCGATGAAGTCATCATCAACCATGGCTACGAACGGGAAGCAGAGTTGCTCGCGAACTCGGAACTCGACATCAAACAAGTCGACGACTTTTACATCGCCGGTAACGCGTCGAGCGAATCAAGTGTACCGGGATTGTATGCAGCAGGAGATATTTTGACGCATGACGGCAAGGTGAACTTGATTTCGGGTACATTCCAGGACGCGGCAAATGCCGTCAACCGGGCGAAGCAGTTCATTGAACCGGATGCTGCCAAAGTCGCGATGGTCTCATCCCACAATGAAGTTTTCAAAAAACGGAACCGTGAATTGATTCAAGAAATGGTCAACGAAAAGTAAAAAACACCTGTCTTAAAGATCGCCCCTCGTCACATGGACGTCGGTCGTCTTTAGAGCAGGTGTTTTTTGTTTAAGGATTAATCTTCATCTTCATCTTCATGCTCGTCGTCCGAGTCATCATCTGAATCATCATCTTCGTCCTGACCTTGATCATCGTCTTGCTCGTCTTCTTCAACGTGACGGTGCTCTGATTTCGTTTCTTCGTGATCGAAGTACTCGAGTTCAATCTCCAACTCGTAAGAACCAGAGAGAGCGAATAAGCTGACGAGTTGTGCCCGTAATTCCTCTTCCGTCATCTTCGGATGTGACTCGATGAACTGAATCAATTGGCGGACACGGGTTTCATCGACCGTTGCGTCATTCGTTTTGACACGCAGCTGACTCTTCTTCTTTTTAAACTGGTATTTAATCTGACTTTGCGTCGTCTCTGTCGCGAGAGCAATCTTCATTTTTTTCAGCATATCTTCATAGCGGTGACCGGCCTTGTTGCGTTCTTTGCCATCGAGAATTCCATCACCATCAGAATCCCGTTTATATGGTTTTGTCCCAAGCTCGAGTTCGATGGCGTTAGTTAAGCCATCACGGTCCGGATCTTCATGTGCGTCGCTGATCTTATCGCGGTCGCTGTCTTTCTTCCGTGGATTGAGTTTGAGCTTATATTCGGTGTAGTTGCTTAAGCCGTCATGATCCGTATCTTGCTGCGCAAGTTTTTTCCCTTTAAGCTTGTACTTCTTTTCCCAGCTGTCATGGATTCCGTTCTTGTTGCGGTCATGCTTCGATGTTTTACTCTTGGCATCGATTGAGCCGAGCGGCGTCAGCATCAACGCACAAGCGAGGCCGGCAGTAACGACATAATTGATTTTTTTCATGTGAACGTAGTCTCCTTTTGTGAACTTCGGTAACTGGCAAGCATAGCTTGAAGCGGTAGCCCCTATAGTTTTGCGTCACCACATTTCTGTGGGTTTGCCCGTTCGATTCCGGTGAAGAACCGTATATTCAGTATAAGTGATTTGTTTCTATGGATAGATAAGGGTTTTCGATAATGAGTCAGTAAAATATAAATTATTTGAAGTGAGATAATAAATATATTCTAAACCACTTTTTTTAATAAAAGTAACTATTTTTAAAATAATATTTAAATTAAATTAAACTATATTGACTTTTTATTTAATATAATTCATATTTGGATTATATTAAATAGAAGTGGGGTCTAGTTTATGGGGAGTTTATCGATTGCGATTGGTGTTATTATTTTCATGGTTGGACAATTTTATTTATCTAGGAAAAATGGAAAGCTCGCGTGGCTATTACCGGTACTGATTGTACTCGCTGGGATATACACCTATTTCTATGGAGGCGTCTGGTCTGAGGACAAAAAATCTTTAATACAAATCGGTACAATGATTAGTACTTCGACGTTGATTGGTATTGGATTGGATGGGGAAAAAGCGCGTAAAAAACGTTTGAAGCAGGAAAAGGATCGACTCGAAGTGCAAGATTTGTAACGTAAAAATAGATAGAGGAGTACACTACAATGGACAGAAATGAAGTTCCTCCATGGGTATTGGCATTAGAACAAGAACATCTTGAATTCATACGGAAGTTTGTTTTAAATTCAGGATCGCTTAAAGATATGGCAGCTGCGTATCAAGTCTCGTATCCGACGGTTCGAACGAAGCTGAATCAACTCATTCAACGGATTGAGTCAGTACAGGAAGATGATGTCGAATTCGTTAACATGATTAAGAACCTTGTCATCGATGAGCGGATTAGTTTAGATGTCGCGAAAGTAATCATTGATAAGTATCGAATGGATAAATCTCATTAAAAGAAAACAAGCGCGTCTTCGAATAGCGAAGGCGCGCTTGTTGATGAAAATACTTACTTATTCTTTATCATTTTTTTTGTTTTGTTCCTTCTCAATCATCTTCTTCGCGGCCATCCGGAAGCGGAAAATCAAATAGAGACGGTAAAAGTCGATTGCTGCGAACAGCGTCAACAGAATCGTCCAAAAGTTAAAGACGGTTCCTGCCTCGATCGAGTTGCTGTACGCGAGGTACATGAAGAGAATACCGAACAGGGCATAAAATAATGCCATGAAGTTTGAGCCTTGGCGCATGAAAACACTACCTTTCGTAAGTTAAGTCATTGCATAGAGTGCGAGTACGACAATTCCGTTATTGAAAACGTGAATCGCAATCGGTGCTATGATGCGGCGCGTTTTGACGAAGACGAGTGAGAAAACAAAACTCATCGCGACATAAATCAAAAACTTGTTGTCTCCGTGGATGAACCCGAAGATAACACCACTGAGAACGAAGCTGAAGACGAAGTTCAGTTTTGTCGACAAGTTCCCGAACATAATGTGGCGGAATAAAAATTCTTCCATAATCGGTCCGAGTAAGACGACCATCAGCTGTAAAATCGGGATGACTTGGATTGCTTTCATGATGTCATCCGTATTTTGTGATTTCGCGACGTTTTCGAGTCCACCAGACATCCAGGCATCAAGCAGGTTGACGCTAATCAGTAAGGCGTAAAGCAACACGATTCCGATCCCGATCCACTTTAATGTGTCAATCGGATCCGTCTGATTGCCCTCTGCTTTCCACTTCTGCCAGTCAGGACGAAGACAGAAGAACGAGACGATGACGGCAACGGTAAAGCCAATCGCAAGCCACCAGCCGAGGACACCCGGAATTTGGCTTTTTGAGAGAAAGCTCGGGAATGTTGCCGGTACGAGCTGGACGATCAAATAAATCACAATCGGAATGATGTGACGGATTTGCCACTTATCAGCCATGTTGAACGGCAGATTGACGGAATTTTTCATCGGTCGGGACACAACTCCTTTGTATTGAAGGTACTGTCCCGATTGTAACAAACAAACCGACCGGGCGCACGAATGGTGATGGTTCAAAGATGGCGATTTCGGGAAAACGGATAAGGGTTCAGGGTTGAATTTCGATTGAAAACCGTTTAAGATAAAAATATGTTAGCACTCCATTAAAGTGAGTGCTAAAAAACAGTCATTTTCAAGGAGGATGTTTCGCATGTTAAAACCACTTGGTGATCGCATCGTGATCGAAGTCGTTAAAAAAGAAGAAACAACACTCGGAGGAATCGTTCTTCCTGGGTCAGCGAAAGAAAAGCCACAAGAGGGTAAAGTCATCGCTGTCGGTACAGGCCGTGTGACAGAGCAGGGTGTACGTGTACCACTTGAAGTGAACGTCGGCGACCATGTCATCTACGCGCAGTACGCCGGGTCAGAAGTCAAAGTCGATGGCAATGAATACTTAATCTTACGCGAAAGCGATATTTTAGCAGTAGCACAATAATAAAAGGGGGATTTCAGTCATGGCAAAAGATATCTTATTCAGTGAAGAAGCACGCCGCGCGATGCTCCGCGGTGTCGACGCATTAGCAGACGCAGTCAAAGTGACGATCGGACCAAAAGGACGTAACGTCGTCCTCGAACGTAAATTCGGTTCACCACTCATCACGAACGATGGTGTGACGATCGCAAAAGAAATCGAACTTGAAGACCACTTTGAAAACATGGGTGCGAAGCTCGTCGCGGAAGTCGCGTCGAAAACGAACGAAATCGCAGGGGATGGTACGACAACAGCGACAGTCCTCGCACAAGCGATGATTCGTGAAGGACTCAAAAACGTCACAGCGGGCGCGAACCCGATGGTCATCCGTAAAGGAATCGAAAAAGCGGTCCGCCGTGCCGTCGAAGAGCTCCACGCCATTGCAAAACCAATCGAAGGCAAAGAAGCGATCGCACAAGTTGCGGCAATTTCTGCTGCTGACGAAGAAGTCGGTCAATTGATCGCGGAAGCAATGGAACGTGTCGGTCAGGACGGTGTCATCACGATTGAAGAATCACGCGGCTTCACGACAGAACTCGACGTTGTTGAAGGGATGCAGTTCGACCGTGGTTACGCGTCACCATACATGATCACGGATTCCGACAAGATGGAAGCGGTCCTTGAGAACCCGTACATCTTAGTCACAGATAAAAAAATCTCGAACATCCAGGAAATCTTGCCGGTCCTCGAGCAAGTCGTCCAACAAAATAAACCGCTCTTAATCATCGCGGAAGACGTCGAAGGCGAAGCACTCGCGACACTCGTCGTCAACAAACTCCGTGGTACGTTCAACGCGGTTGCGGTGAAAGCACCGGGCTTCGGTGACCGCCGTAAAGCAATGCTCGAAGACATCTCGATCGTCACAGGCGCAGAATTGATCACAGAAGAGCTCGGTCTTGATTTGAAAGAAACACAAATCATGCAACTCGGTCGTGCGTCGAAAGTCGTCGTCTCAAAAGACAACACGACAATCGTTGAAGGACACGGACACAGTGATTCAATCGAAGCACGTGTCGGCGCCATTCGTGCGCAAATCGAAGAAACATCAAGCGACTTCGATCGTGAAAAACTGCAAGAGCGTCTTGCAAAACTTGCAGGCGGCGTTGCCGTCGTTAAAGTCGGGGCAGCAACAGAAACAGAATTGAAAGAACGCAAGCTCCGGATTGAAGATGCACTCAACGCGACACGTGCAGCCGTCGAAGAAGGAATCGTTGCCGGTGGGGGAACAGCCTTCATCCACGTCACGAAAGCCGTCGAATCGATTCTTGCTGTCTCAACAGGCGACGAAGCGACAGGCGTCAACATCGTTCTCCGTGCGCTCGAAGCACCACTCCGTCAAATCGCGGAAAACGCCGGTCAAGAAGGTTCAGTCATCGTCGAGCGTCTCAAACATGAAGCGCAAGGCATGGGCTACAACGCCGCGACAGACGAATACGTCGACATGATTGAAGCGGGAATCGTCGACCCGGCGAAAGTGACGCGTTCAGCACTTCAAAACGCAGCGTCTGTTTCAGCGATGTTCTTGACGACGGAAGCGGTCATCGCCGATAAACCAGAACCAGCCGGATCTGCTCCTGCAATGCCTGATATGGGCGGCATGGGTGGAATGGGCGGCATGATGTAATATAAGCATTCAACCCGTTGATTGGTAGAATTAGATCGAAGGATTGCTATTCTACTTTTGATTTTTGGGAAGACCCTTTGTAAGTTCACTGAACTTATAGAGGGTCTCTTTTTTGTTTCGTTAATATAGAATTTTATTGAGAACTGCTTTAAATATCAGGGTTTCAATTGAATTGTATGCGTCTACTTCTGATGGTTTTGGGGATTAGAGTAAATTTTTTTGTTGAAATATAATCTGGGAGCAGGAAAATTATATAATTAGAAACCGGATAAACAAAGAATCTATAAAGGAGAAGAAAAATGAAAAATAAAATTCATATCATGGGAGCTTCGGGATCTGGAACGTCAACACTGGGTAAAGCTTTAGCAGAAGTTCTTCCCCACAAAATTTTTGATACAGATGATTACTTTTGGATATCTAAATTTACCGAACAACGACCTATACCTGACAGAATAAAAATGCTAAAGAATGATTTATCACAATCCGAACAGTGGATTTTATCGGGAGCCACGGTAAACTGGGGAGATTATTTCACGTCTTATTTCGATCTCGTTATTTTCTTGTGGGTTCCATCGGAAATTAGACTCGAAAGATTGCAGAAGCGAGAAATCGAAAGATATGGGAAAGAAGTATTACCGGATGGGGATAAGCATGAACAATCGCAAATTTTTTTGGAGTGGGCTTCACTATATGATTATGCTGGTCCAGAAGTTAGAAGCAAAGTTCTGCATGAGCAGTGGATGAATGAATTATCTTGCCCGATATTAAGAATTGAAGGTGATTACTCGGTTGAAGAATGTGTGGCGATGGTTAAGGGGTACTTGAGTAAGTCATATTAAAATTAACTCTAAATTGAGAAGAAACTTTCGATATTTAACTGAAGAATTAACTTGGAAAATACATAGTGAAGGGTGAAATTAATGAATCAATCTAAAAAAATCGTGATTCGGCCTTTAAAAGATCAATTTATAACAATCATCAACAACACAAATGAATCTTTCCCGGTCATCGGCAAAATTCTCCCGAGTTTTTCGAACGGTCTTTGGTCATATGAAGAACAGTTATACGATGCTCCATCAGAAATCTGTTTCCCGGATGACAAACTGGATTGGTCTACTTATATCGATAGCAGTGAAAAAATTATTTTGTTAGCATTTCATGAGAATGAATGCATTGGACAAATCCGTCTCGTCAAAGACTGGAATCGTTTGGCCTACATTGAAAATATCGCTATCCGAAGCAGTTTCCGGAAAAATGGTGTCGGCCATTTGTTGCTTGAAGCAGCCGAAACCTGGGCGAAGGAACAGTCGTTGATCGGCTTATCGCTTGAAGCGCAAAACGATAATTTGATTGCCTGCCGTTTTTACGTAAAAGAAGGATTTGTACTTGGTGGGGTAGATACGCTGAAACAGTCTGCTAATCCGGAAATTGATATCACGTTGTACTGGTATAAACTTTTTTAAACGGTAATGACGTACACACTCATATGAATAGAACAGAGGGAGCCGCAATTAACATCCGGCTCCCTCTGTTCGTTTGACAGAAATCATTTGATTCACGCGACTCCTGCAGGAAAAAGCACAAGGTGACTTGTGCTGTCAGAGACAAACAAGACCCACTTTCCTGTCTCAATGGGACAGGAAAACTGGCTTGTGTCTCGCCTGAGGAAAGCGCGTGGAAAAAAATGATTTTTTGATTCGCCTATTGTTCCAAGCCGTTCTTCTCAATGATAGCATCTGACAAGCGTAAATCCTTCCGGACATCCGCTTGTTTTTTACATAAATCAAGGTCGACTTTGCTTGTCGTCGAGACGTCATAACAGACACCGTTGCCGGCTTTTTTCGTTAAGTCCGCTTCATAATAATAGTTTTGATACCGGAACGAGCCGTCGCGGAACGCCGTCACGTTCGGTTCATCATCGACGAGCGAGTTGCCCATCATGTAGGATGACTCGAGGTTGAGCAAGTCGACAATCGTCGGGGCGATATCGATTTGTCCGCCGTTTTCTTTAATTACTTGTCCGTCCTGTTGATTCGGTTTCTTGATGAACAGCGGGACTTGGCGATCGAGTTCGAACAGGTCGACCGGGTTGTCGATTCCGGCTTTCTCCCGCAGTTCGCTGCCTTCGTTCGTCAAGCCGCTGTCGTGGTCGCCGTAAAAGATTACAAGGGCATCATCCCACATGTTTTTCGCTTTCAATTCATCAATCATCAGTCCGACACCTTGATCGACATAATGAACGGTCTGGTAATACCGTTTCAGCATCGGATCGTCGTACCCTGTTAAGTCGAGTTCGCGTTCGTCTTTTGGAATCTCATACGGCGTATGACTCGTCAAGGCGACAAGGAACGAGAAGAACGGCTCTTGTAACGTCTCCATATGTTCGATCGATTTCGTCAAAAATTGTTGATCATTTAATGCCATTCCGATTTCTTTGTTGTCGGGGTAGTCTTTGTTGCTGAAAAAGTGATTGAATCCGAGATTGTCGTAAACTTTGTCCCGGTTCCAAAACCCTTTGTCGTAGGCATGCATTGCGGCTGTGTCATAGCCGCTGTCTTTTAACAGTTGCGGTAAGGCGCCGAACTCATTGTCCGGGAAACGGGTGTAGACCGAGCCCGACTTCAACGGGTACAGTGACGTATTCGTAATGAATTCCGCATCCGACGTCCGTCCTTCGTGCGTTTGGTGATAAAACGACTCGAAGTAGAGCGACTCCTGTTTGAGTTCGTTTAAGTGCGGTGTCAGTTCCTGCCCGTTAATCATCTGTCCGATGACAGACCCTTGGAAGGATTCCAACTGGACCATGATGATG
The DNA here is from genome assembly GCF_018618705.1 of Exiguobacterium sp. H66. NCBI lineage: Bacteria > Bacillati > Bacillota > Bacilli > Caryophanales > Exiguobacterium > Exiguobacterium sp. H66. Next base: position 2,448 of record NZ_JACSMQ010000014.1, on the reverse strand, counting down.
TTCGGTGTGTTGACAGCACCAGCCGTTTCATCCGGTGCGGATTGTTCGAGCCGTCGCCGCTCCGCTTCCGTTAATGATTCGTCTGAGCTGATGGCCCGCGTGATTCCACGGGCGAGATCGACACCGTGATATCCCCAAAAACCGAGTTGGTAGTAGTCACGCATGTCGGAGATTGACTGGTCGAGCCGCTGGTCCTGTTTGACGACGGCATAGGTGAGTGGTGCTGCGAACAGCACGATGCCGGCGAGAAAAGCGGCAACCGCCGAACGACGTTGTTGTCGCTTCGCAACAGTAAACCGTTTCTTCCGTAAGAAGATTAAAACTAGTCCGAAGATGATGCTATCTGCGAACAGGAAAAAGTCGGTCGGGACGATCAGTGCCATGAAACCACTGCCGACATCACTCATTTGCAGCATTTGTGACATCAGGGAAACGGACAGTAAATCGTCAAAGTAGCGGTAATACCAAAGATCTGAGACTAACAGGAAACTATGTAGCACTAACAGACCAAGCCAGATCCACCGCCGTTTCTTCCACTGGATGAGCAGCGTCCAGCTCGATAACAGCAACATCCCGGCCAGGTTCAACAGGACGAGCTTAAATGAAACTTCTGTGTTCGTATAAAAGCTGAAGAGCATGAACTTGAGCATGCCTAATAGTAAATAAAATGCATAACCGAATCCGATCATCAAAGCCAACCTCCTTGAGCCAACCTCCTTGTCTGTATCATCGTTGTCTAATGCTATTTACCCTAAAGTCGAGGCTTGAGAACGTCAGGATGTGCTAAGCCTAGAGAAGGTGTAAAAGGAACTAAGTGTCATTTATTTTTCTTTAATTTGGAAAACATTTGCACAAACGTGCATTGTGGTGTACATTTGTGCGAAAGGGGGTGCATAATGAGCGATCCACAAGAAATAAACGTGCTGTACCGGATAGCACGTATGTATTACGAACAGGATATGACGCAAAGTGAAATCGCAAAAGAGTTAAGTGTTAACCGAACGAGCATCAGTCGGATGTTGAAAAAAATTCGTGAACAGGGAATCGTCCAGATTCGAATCAACTATGATGCCTTTCGTGATGTTGCGGTCGCAGAAAAACTAAAAGCGCGCTATAACCTGAAAGATGTCATTCTTGTACCGACGAAACGAGCGGAGTCAAAGCCGCATAGATTGATGGCGATGGGACAGGCCTGTGCGGGTTATTTGAACGAAATCATCAATGAACAGGATGTCGTTGGCTTTTCTTGGGGCAGCTCGTTGGCCGCCGTCGCGGAAGCATGGCATCCGACAAAAGGACTCGACATTACATGTGTACCGTTAATTGGGGGACCGGACGGGAAATTAGCCAGTCGCTACTATGCAAATACGATTGTCTATGAAGTGGCGCGAAAAACAAACGGTCAGTCCAAGTTGATTGATTTTCCGGCAATCGTCCAGACACCGGATTTAAAAACAGCGCTGACGGATTCAGGACATTTTCGTGAAGTCGAAGGGTTATGGAGTCAATTACAGGTTGCGGTCGTCGGAATCGGCTCACCGTTGATCAATGACGGTCCGAATTGGCTTGGGTTTTACGGGGAACATCTCGACCGGTCGATGCAAGACGGACAAGTCGTCGGAGATATTTGCTCGAACTTTTTTGACGCGTCAGGGAAACTCGTCGAAACCGAGCTGACGGGGCGGACGATTTCAATTGATTTGGCACAATTGAAGCAAGCAAACTATGCGATTGGAGTCGCTGAGTCGACAGCGAAAGTGAGTGCAATCCGGGCAGCGTTGACGGCAGGATACCTGAACGTCCTCGTCACGACGGAAGAGACGGCATACGAATTGTTGGCAGAATGAGTACGCATTATAAGGGAGCGATTGAAGATGGAACAAGTAAATTGGGGAATCGTTGGACCAGGCGGCATCGTAGCGGAATTTGCCGCAGCAATCAAAGAAGTGAACGGACGGGTATTCGGCGTGTGGGGGAGAAACACGGACAAAACGAACCGATTTGCTGAACAGTTCGGGATTGAGCAGGTGTATGCCGATACGGAGACGATGTTCCAGGACGGGCGAATTGATGTCGTCTATATCGCGACACCACACAGCGTCCACTATTCGTATATCGTCGATGCCTTAAACGCCGGAAAACATGTGTTATGTGAAAAGGCAATCACGATGAACAGTACGCAACTTCAAGAAGTAATTCAGCTTGCGCAGGCAAAAGATTTAATCCTCGCCGAAGCAATGACGATTTATCAAAAATAGGCGAGAATACGCCGACTTCTAAACGGTCAGGGTGAAGCCCGAGTGAAAGTGGGAGATGAATCGCTACCCTCTCTTTCGGGTATATCCTTTGTAAGGAGGTGAACATCATGTTGACTCACAAGGCCTACAAATTCAGAATCTACCCGACAAAAGAACAGGAAATCCTGATCGCGAAGACGATCGGTTGTTC
>NZ_JACSMQ010000013.1:0-41952 GCF_018618705.1 Exiguobacterium sp. H66 | reverse complement strand
TCTCCATAAAGTGTTTGACTTGCTCGTTTGTGTGACTAAAAGTCACGTTGACGAAGCTTGCGCTTCATTCATTGTTTGTATCCGAAGATACGTTTTTTGCCTCATCGTTCAGTTTTCAAAGTTCGTCGTGTCGTTTTCAGCGACTTTAATATCTTACCAAGTTATCAACACAATTGTCAACAACTTTTTTTGATATTTTTTTCGGTGTGTCACAACCATTTGCGGCACAAGAAATAATATACCACGGCTTTTTCGATTGTACAAGCATTTTATTAGAAAAACATTTAAAAAGATTACTTACCCGTTTTATTGCTGATTGATTCCAATCCATCATGTCTTTTCGAGCCTTCATTTTTCATAATAAAGCTCCCTCTCTACTATATATAGAAGAAAGGGAGCAAACGTGTTTGTTAGTTTTGTTGGTGGCGCATCGTTGGGAATAAGAGAACGTCACGAATCGATGGTGCGTTTGTTAGCAACATGACAAGGCGATCGATTCCGATTCCAAGTCCACCCGTTGGCGGCATTCCGTATTCCAATGCTTCGATGAAATCATTATCCATCTCGTGTGCTTCATCATTTCCAGCTTCCTTTTCAACAAGCTGTGCTTCGAAACGTTCACGTTGGTCGATTGGATCGTTTAACTCCGTGAAGGCATTCGCATGTTCACGACGCACGATGAATAATTCGAAACGATCCGTAAAGCGTGGATCTTCTGGGTTTTTCTTCGCGAGTGGTGAAATTTCAACTGGGTGACCATAAACGAAAGTCGGTTGAACGAGTGTCTCCTCGATTTTTTGTTCGAAGAATTCATTTAAGATATGCCCCGTCGACATATGTGACTGAACTTCGATTCCGTGTTCATGGGCAAGTTCGTGGGCCCGCTCTTTCGAAATATCATCAAAGAAATTGATTCCTGTCGCTTCTTTAACGAGATCTGCCATATGGGCACGTTTCCAACCAACCGTTAAATCGATGACGTCTTCGCCATACGTAACTTTTGTTGTCCCAAGTACTTCTTGAGCGACGTGAGCAATCAGGTTTTCTGTTAAATCCATGATATCTTCATAGTCCGCATATGCCTCATACAACTCAATCATCGTGAACTCTGGGTTATGGCGTGTTGAAATTCCTTCATTTCGGAAGACACGACCAATTTCATATACTTTTTCAAGTCCACCGACGATAAGACGTTTTAGGTGCAATTCAATCGCGATTCGCATGTAAAGCGTCATATCAAGAGCATTGTGGTGCGTGATGAACGGACGGGCAGATGCTCCACCTGCGATTGTGTGTAACATCGGTGTTTCGACTTCCAAGTAGCCGAGACTATCGAGATATTGACGGATGCCTCGAATTACTTTGCTTCGGGCGATGAATGTCTCCCGTGATTCCGTATTTGTAATGAGATCGAGGTAACGTTGACGGTACCGTTGTTCCACATCTTTTAATCCATGATATTTATCTGGAAGCGGACGAAGTGCTTTCGTCAACAATGTAAACGACGTGACATGGACTGATAACTCGCCGACGTTCGTTTTAAAGACATAACCACTGATTCCGATGATATCACCTAAATCACATGTCTTGTAAATTTCATACGCTGCTTCTCCGACATCGTCTTTCCGGACATATAACTGAATTTGACCTGTCACATCCTGAACGTTCGTAAATCCAACTTTCCCTTTACGGCGTGTCGTCATGACACGTCCCGCAATCGTTACTTCCGGTTTTAATTCAGCTAATTCCTCTTTTTCGTTCTCGCCGTAAGCTGAACGAATGCTTGCTGTATCCGTTGACCGTTCAAAACGAGCACCGAACGGGTCGAGTCCTTGCTCACGCATCGCGTTCATCTTACCGAGACGCACCTGCATTTGATCATTCATTTCCATGTCCTGACTCACTGTATTCACTCCTTCTAAAAATTGTTCACGACGGTCTTCATCATTCTGCATCAAAAAGCTGCCGGCATGACCGACAGCACCTTGAAAAAAACCGATTCGCTCATCTTTAATGCAATTAGCGTACCATAAAACGGGTAATGCCGACTATACTTTACCTGTCACGCATGTACTACGGTTGTTTCCAAGGTTTCGACATACTGACGTAACAACTCTTGAAGACCGGCATGGGTATCAATATCGAATAAGGCTTTTCGGACTTGCCCGTTCCCACTTAATCCTTTGAGATACCACGCGACGTGGGTACGCATTTCACGAACGGCTAGTTTCTCACCTTTCAGTGCAACGAGTCGTGCCGCATGCAACAAGCAAATATCAATCTTTTCACGTGGTGTCGGCTCGACTGGTAACTTCCCGGATTCGAGATACTGGATGGTCTGATAGAGCATCCATGGATTGCCGAGCGCCGCCCGACCAATCATCACACCATCTACACCGATTTTATCAATCATCCGTTGCGCGTCTTGCGGCGTTTGCACATCACCGTTTCCGATGATCGGAATCTGCACTGCCCGTTTTGCTTCCCCGATGATGTTCCAGTCCGCAACGCCCTCATACTTTTGCGAACGGGTCCGCCCGTGAATGGCAACCGCCTTTGCTCCACCCGCTTCCGCTGCCCGGACATTATCGACACAATAAATATGATGACTGTCCCACCCTGTCCGCATCTTCACCGTGACGGGTTTCTCGACCGCTTGCGATACAGCATGAACCATTTCATATACTTTATCGGGATCAAGCAACCATTTTGCACCGGCATCACATTTCGTGACTTTTGGAACCGGGCATCCCATGTTGATGTCAATGATATCCGCATTCGTGTTGGCATCGACATACTGTGCCGCCTTTACGAGTGTCTCCTTCGATCCGCCGTAAATCTGCAGACTGAGCGGCTTTTCGCGTTCGTCGACATACAGCATCTCTAACGTCCGTTCATTTTCATACAAAATCCCTTTATCGCTGACCATTTCCGCACAGACGAGTCCTGCCCCGAATTCTTTTGCAATCAAACGAAACGCAGGATTGCAGACGCCCGCCATCGGTGCGAGGATGACACGATTGTTCAGTTCGACGTCACCAATCTTAAAACCTGACATGTAGCGCTCTTCCTCTCTTCTTCAATACCCTCTATTCCTTCACGATTCGTCTGACGCCCGCTCGTTCCGTTTCCGGTAGTTGCGCGTAGAGTTCCTCGACCGTCCTCTTTAAATGCGGTACCTCATATTGCGGATTCAATTCCTGCAACGGCGCGAGGACAAATGCCCGCTCTTGCATCCGTGGATGCGGCACCGTTAATCCTTCTGAATGTATATCATCTGTATTATAAAGGATGATGTCAAGGTCTAACGTTCTCGGTCCATTCTTGAACAATCGCTTCCGTCCTTCTTGGCGTTCGATGCCCTGCAAGTGCTCGAGCAACACCTCCGCGGACCAACTCGTCTCAAGTTCGACGACCATGTTGTAGAATAAATCTTGATCGAGGTAACCGACAGGAACGGTCTCATAAATCGAGGACGGGCGAATCGCTTGAATCTCCGGGTACGCCGTCATCGCTTCAATTGCAGCATGTAAGTGCCCGGCCTTATCCCCGATGTTCGACCCAAGGGCGATGTAAGCACGGTTCATGCATAATCCCCCCGAACCCGATTGATTTCTACCGCGACATGCTCATAGTGCCCTGCGATCGGTGGATCAGGTTTGATGACTTTGACGGTCGCTTCCAAAATTCGTGGATCGAGCAAAAAGACGTGTCGGACGATTCGGTCCGCGAGCGCCTCGACCAACTGAACGGCCTCCCCTTCGACGACATGTTTCGTCGCTTCATAGAGTTCCGCATAATTGACACTTTCCCGTAAATCGTCCGTCTCGCCGGCGCGTGATAAATCAAGTCCGATGGATAAATCCACATTAAAGCGCTGTCCTAACTTCGTTTCTTCTGCGAACACTCCATGATAACCATAAAAACGCATCCCTGAAACGTGTATGCGATCCATCTTCATTCCCCCTTCGGTAATTCTGCTGCAAGCATCGCGTCCATCATCAGAGCGGCCCGCTTGATTTCTTTCACGTCATGGACACGCATCCACTCGCAACCTTGTTGGATGCCGTAACAGACGGTCGCAATCGTCCCTTCCACCCGTTCCGCCGCCGGGAGTCCGAGCGTCAATCCAATCAGTGACTTTCTCGACGTCCCGAGCAGGACGGGGTATCCGAAATCTGTCGCGATCGCGAGGTGACGCATCAAAAATAAATTCTCTTCATACGTTTTCATGAAACCAATCCCTGGATCGAGCCAAATCCGATTTTCCGAGACACCCGCCTGTTTCGCTAATCGGATTGATTCTTCAAGGTCGGCGCGGACTTCAGCTAAGACGTCTGTTCCGTGTGGTTCCGTCCGATTATGCATCAGGATGATTGGGACTTCGTGCCGGGCGGCGACCGTTACCATTGAACGATCCCCCCATTTCGAACCCCAGACGTCATTGATGAGATCTGCACCGGCACGGACAGCGGCTTCAGCGACTTCCGGTTTATACGTATCAATCGAAATCAAGACATCGAGCTCACGCTTCAAGCGACGAATCACTGGAACAACGCGGTCGATTTCATCTGCTACTGAAACAAATGTCGCACCCGGTCGCGTCGATTCTCCACCAACATCGATTGCATCTGCCCCGTCCGCAACAAGTTGCCTAGCATGACGAACAGCGAGTTCGACATCAACGTATTGTCCACCATCTGAAAACGAATCCGGCGTCACATTTAAAATTCCCATGATTTTTGTCAACGTTTTTCCCTCCTCGACCACCGCGTCTCGACGGCCTCATCGAATAGCTGACGCACACGTTGATAGCCGCTTCCCGATTGACCCGGGAACGTTCGTCCGTCAAGTGATAAAACGGCGACTGCTTCTTGAACGGAATTCGTGTAGAGAATTTCGTCTGCCTCCATCAACTGTGGCAATAAAGCAAGGCGTTCTTCGACCATAAGTTGCTCCATCAAGAACTGGCGGGTGATCCCATTCAAGGCACCCGTCTCAAGCGACGGTGTATACCACTTCTCCCCATAACGCCAAAAAATGTTCGAAGTGATGCCTTCACAAATGAATCCTTCCTTCGTCAAGAAGAGCCCTTCCGCTTCCGGATTAAACAGTTGGCGTTTCGCAACTAGATTGTTCATGTAGTGATGCGACTTTAAGCGATACGCCGTTTCCGGTGTACTGCGTGGCAACCGGACCGTTTCAAGCGCCCGCTCCGTCGCTTGTCGCGCACCAATCGGTCTCGCATAAATCACGACCGTCGGCGTGTCATACCGCTCAACGGAGAGTCCGATATCACGGGGACCAGCCGAGACATTTAAGCGGATGTATAAATCAGTCGTCGCATGGGCACGGTATAAGGTCTCAATCGCAACTAACAGTTCATCCCGCGTATAGGGGATGACGATTCCAATCGCGGCACAACTCATCTGTAGCCGTTTAATATGATCATCAAATAAAAATGGATGTCCTGCATACGTACGAAATGTCTCAAAAATCCCCATTCCATATAAATAACCATGGTCAAATGGTGAAATCCGAACGTCTTCTTCTTTTACTACCTGTCCATCATGCCAAAGATACATATCGATTCAACTCCAAAAAGTTTTTTAACATCCGTTTCCCGTCTCGGGTCAAGATTGCTTCCGGATGAAACTGGACACCGACGATCGGTAACTCGCGATGTCGCAGGGCCATGATTTCTCCCCCTGCTTCTGCTGTCACTTCCAGGGCATCCGGAAAGGTCTCCCGCTCGACGACAAGCGAATGGTACCGTGTCACTGGTGTATCTTGAGCGATGCCTTCAAACATCCCGGTCGCGTCGTGAGACAATAACGAAACTTTTCCGTGCATTAAGTCTTGTGCCCGGACGACTTGTCCGCCGAAGACTTGCCCGATTGCTTGATGACCGAGGCAGACACCAAGGATAGGCAACTTGCCTGCGAAGTATTCGATTGCAGCAAGGCTGATGCCCGCCTCGTTCGGAGTACAAGGTCCTGGCGAAATCACTAGGTGATCGGGTTTGAGTTGTTCAATCTCCTCGAGTGTAATCGCATCATTCCGAAACACCTGGATCTCTTGCCCGAGCTCCCCAAAGTATTGGACTAAGTTGTACGTAAATGAGTCATAGTTATCAATCAATACAATCATGTCGTTCCCTCCGCCATTTCTTTTGCGACCCAAAGTGCCTTTGCCTTACTGAGTGATTCTTCATATTCGCTCACTGAACTAGAATCGGTGACGATTCCTGCTCCCGCCTGAATATAAGCGACGCCATCTTTGGCGACGAGCGTCCGAATCAAGATGTTGAAGATCGCATCGTCCGCCCAACTGATAAATCCGAGTGACCCTGTATAAATACCACGCCGGACCGGTTCTAACTCCTCGATGATCTCCATCGTCCGGATTTTTGGCGCGCCAGTAATCGTCCCACCGGGGAACATCGCTGCGAGAACATCGCTCGCACCTTGGTGTTCCGCTACTTTCCCACGGACATTCGAGACGATATGTTGGACATGAGAATATTTTTCGATCACCATCAATTCATCGACATGAACGGACCCATACCGGCTGACCCGCCCTAAATCGTTGCGTTCTAAATCAACGAGCATGACGTGTTCCGCCCGCTCTTTTTCATTATCGAGCAGCGTCTTCGCAAGCGCTAAGTCTTCCGCTTCATCCTTCCCGCGCGGACGTGTCCCAGCAATCGGACGCGTCGCGAGATCGTCTCCAATTTTTTCGACGAGCAACTCGGGTGACGCTGAGACGAGCGTCAACTCTTCATCGACGAAGTAGCCCATGTACGGCGACGGGTTCACCTGCCGCAACACGTCATAGACATGAGCCGGCGATGTTAAGAGACGTTCATGTTGACGAACCGCAAGATTGACTTGAAAGACGTCACCCGCTTCAATATAACGTTTGACGCGGTCTGCCGCCTCGACAAAGTCGGCTTGTTCGAACGACCGACCCCGCTCTAACCGTTCATTCGAAACCGGGCGAAAGACTGGCGCAGGACTCTCCACTTTCCAAGCAAGTACTTCAGTTTCAAGTGCTGCTTCCGCTACCTCGACCGTATCACGCGTCACGGCAACGAATAACTGACCTGCCTGTTCGTCATACACGGCGACTTCATCGTACCAATACAACGAAATATCTGCTGTTTCTAAATCGTCCTCCGCTTCGTCCGGTAATCGCTCTAAATACCGGACAGCGTCATAACTGACGTAGCCTGCCAGTCCACCGAAAAATGCAGGCATCCCGTCCGGACGAGCCGATGCATGACGTGCGCGTACTTCTTCAATTAATGAAAACGGAGAATCTGTTCGTTCTTCGACACCATCACGTGTTGTAATCGTCGTTTGTCCGGATTTCGTGCGTAACTGCCCGACCGGGTGCACACCAGCCATCGTATAGGAACCGATACGACCACTTTCGAGCCAGATATGACCGGTTTGTTCTTTTGTCCGCTCCACATAACGGTTATAAAATTGTTCCTTCGTCCATGTAAATGCTACATATCTCGTCTGTCGCACTTGCGTCCCCCACCTCTGTACGTATTCTGTCCTCATTATACGCAAAAAAAAGGCACGCGGGAGTCGAATGACTTCCGTGTGCCTGAAAAAAATTATAGTTTCGAACCTTCTTCTTCCTCGACTTGATAGAGTGGCGTACTGAGGTAACGTTCTCCATTCGAAGGAATGATCGCTAACACATTTTTGCCTTTTCCAAGACGTTTGGCCGTTTTAAGAGCTGCAGCGATTGCAGCACCTGAAGAAATCCCACCGAGAACTCCGTTTGATTTCGCGGCACGGCGCGCATGATCAAATGCTTCTTCCGTCGTGATTTGTTCGACACCGTCATAGATGTGTGTATCGAGAATCGAGGGTACGAATCCAGCACCAATTCCTTGGAGCTTGTGCGGACCCGGTTTACCACCCGAAAGAACAGGTGAATCCGTTGGTTCGACAGCGATGATTTCGATTCCCGGGAAGGCGTCGCGTAATACTTTACCAGCACCCGTGATCGTCCCACCTGTTCCGATTCCGGCGATGAAAGCATCCAGTGATAGTCCTTCGAACGCTTCAACGATTTCAGGTCCTGTCGTCTGTTCGTGGACGACGGGGTTCGCTCCGTTGTTGAATTGTTGCGGCATGAAATGACCATGTTCCTCTGCTTCCGCCGTCGCTCGCGCGATTGCACCCTTCATTCCTTCCGGACCAGGTGTTAAAATCAACTCCGCGCCGTACGCACGAAGAAGAGTTCGACGTTCCATGCTCATTGTTTCTGGCATGACGAGAATGGCCCGGTATCCTTTCGCTGCTGCGACCATCGCTAGACCAATCCCGGTGTTGCCACTCGTTGGTTCGATGATCGTATCGCCCGCTTTCAGTTTCCCAGCATCCTCTGCCGCTTCAATCATCGACAGCGCAATCCGGTCTTTGACACTTGACCCGGGATTCATGTACTCCAGTTTCAAGTAGACATCTGCATCCTCTGGTCCTGTCAGATGGTTCAATTTGACGATCGGCGTGCGGCCGACTAAATCTAGTACTGAATTTGCAATACGCATGACCATTCCTCCTCATAATGAAAAACCTTTAATTCCAAGTAATCCGATAAATCAATTATCAATGGACTGGATGAAATCTGTCAATCAAAGCGCTCCACGGTAGGTTTCGTTCCATTTTTGGATTGACGTTCTACCGCTTCTTGAATCAAACGATCGAGTGTATCTTGTTCGTGTTCTTTACGCATTACTTGATAGACATCCGCTCGTGTGATGTCTTCGTCTCCGACTGTCGCGACGACGTCTTCAAGCGGTCCACCGATACTTTCTTGGACGATCTTCGGAGAATCAACTTTCGGTAGTTCTCCCATGAAGGCATATGCTCCCGTTAAAAAGTTCGTCAACAGTAAGATGAAAATCAACATCCACAAGTACTTAGAGTTTACATTTCCCATTTTCAGACCCTCTTATGCTCGTTCGAGCGATTTTTCACGAAGTGATTGTAATTCTTCGACGCCATACTGATAGTGTTCTGAACAGAAATGACAAACTGCCTCTGCTCCACCATCTTCATCAATCATCGATTGAATCTCGTCAGGTCCGAGCGCTACGATGGCTGTCGCGAGCTTTTCGCGATCACATGTGCAACCAAACGTAACCGGCACTGTATCGAGGACTTCGTATGATTCACCGAGGACGAGTTCAAGCATTTCTTCCGGTGTTTTTTCTTCTCCGACAAGAATCGAGATTGGTTTTAATGCGGCCACTCGTGCTTCGAGTGCGGCAATCGTTTCTTCCGATGCACCTGGCATCAATTGCACGATTAACCCACCTGCTGCGATGACCGACTCATCTTCCGGATAAACGAGCACACCTGCACCGACGACAGATGGACTTTGTTCTGAGACTGCGAAGTAATACGTAAAGTCTTCACTGATTTCACCGGTTTGGATCGGTGATTGCCCTCCGACGAAGTCACGAAGCCCTAAATCTTTGATAACGGAAATATTTCCGCGACCGACTGCATCGCCGACTTTTAATTTCGTCAGACCGTCTGCATTGACGTACGTATCCATTTCGACACGTGGATGGCTGACGTATCCACGGACCGTTCCTTTTGCATCGGCATCGACGATGATTTTTCCGATCGGACCGTCCCCTTCAACTTTCAGGGTCACACGTGTGTCGCCTTTTTGCATCGTTCCCATCATCGCGCCGATTGTCAGCGTCCGGCCAAGCGCCGCCGTGACGACCGGAGTCGTTTGGTGCCGGAGCTGTGCTTCATACACCGACTTTGTCGAACGGATTGCAAATGCACGGACTTCGCCGTTAAAACCGAGCGCCCGTACTAAATAATCATCTTTTAGTTGTGCTAATAATTCTTCACGTTTCATTATTTATTCCCTCACTTATTTCGTTCGTAGATAATACGCAACCCGTCAAGCGTCAAAAATGGATCGACGATTTCAATCGTTGCGGATTCCTCGCTGATTAATCGGGCAAGCCCACCAGTCGCGATGACTTTTGCTTCACCCATTTCTTCTTTCATCCGGTGGACAAGACCGTCCACTTGCGCGACATATCCAAAATACGTCCCTGACTGCATCGCATGAATCGTATTCCGCCCAATCGCGGATTGTGGTTTCGCAATCTCAATGCGCGGCAGTTTTGCTGCTTTGTTATAAAGTGCCTCAGTCGACACCATGACACCCGGTGAAATGATTCCACCGTAATAGCGTTTTTGTGAATCGATATAACAATAGGTCGTTGCTGTCCCAAAGTCTACGATGATCAATGGACCATCATATTTGACCGTCGCGGCGACCGCATTGACGATTCGATCCGCCCCGACTTCCCTTGGGTTATCGACTTTTAAGTCGAGTCCGGTTTTAATACCTGGTCCAATCACGAACGGGCGTCGATTGAAATAACGGACGCACATGTTCTCCAGTGGAAACACGACGGGGGGTACGACAGATGATAACACGATTCCCTCGATTTCTTCCACGTTTAACTCTGCATCCCGGAACAAGGCTTTGACGAGCATCCCGTACTCATCGGTCGTCCGCGTCCGATCGGTTGCGATCCGCCAGTGCTCGACCAATGTCTCGCCAGCATAGACACCCAGTACGATATTCGTATTTCCAACATCAATTACTAAGATCATTTGACTGATTCCCCACTTTTCTATACGATACCTGCAATATACGTTGTGATTATACCACGTCGGCTAAGCTTCACCTACCGAAGTGCGCAAGCATCACGGCATATAAAAACAGGACCAGCACCCGCATAGCGGGCACTGATCCTGTCTTGTTGTGTCAGCGATTAAATTTGATCATCACGGCGTGGTTGATCAGGCTTTTCTACGTCCACATTTTGACCTTCGTCGATGACTGAACCACGTTGTGTCGGAGATTCTGTCGGTTCATCGATGACAGGAGTCGTCGATTCCGGTTTCTTCTCGTCTTCCGTTTGTTCAGCTACCACTTCTGGCTCGTTCTTCTTGTATTCACCTGTCTCGATAAGGTGGTGAATTTGTTTTTGATCCAGCGTTTCAACTTCAAGTAACGTCGTCGCAATCAAATCAAGCTGATCGCGTTTCTCCGTCAAAATCGTTTTCGCTTTTTGGTAACAGCGGTTGATGATCGCTTGGATTTCCGTATCAATCTCATGCGCAATTGCGTCCGAGTAGTTTTGTTCATTTTGGAAGTCACGTCCTAAGAAGACATTTCCACCTTGACCTGAACCGAACTGAAGCGGTCCGAGTTTTTCACTCATCCCGAACTCCATCACCATCTTACGCGCAAGTCCTGTCGCACGTTGGAAGTCATTGCTTGCTCCGGTCGATACTTCACCAAAGACGATATCTTCCGCGACACGACCACCAAGTAATCCAGTGATCTTATCTTCAAGTTCTGGTTTTGTCATGAAGTAACGATCTTCTTTCGGAAGCATGACGACGTAACCGCCGGCATTCCCACGAGGAACGATTGTTACTTTATGCACTTCATCCGCATCATCAAGTGTGACACCGATGATCGTATGACCTGCTTCATGCCACGCAACGATTTTTTTCTCTTTCGGCGAAATGATCCGGCTCTTCTTCGCTGGTCCAGCGATGACACGGTCAATCGCTTCTTCTAGATCGACAATGGAAATCTTATCCCGGTCGGTACGCGCTGCAACGAGTGCTGCTTCGTTCAACAGGTTTTCAAGATCAGCACCAGAGAATCCTGGTGTCCGTTGTGCGATTGCTTTTAAATCGACTGTTGAGTCGAGTGGTTTATTTCGTGCATGTACCTTAAGAACTGCTTCACGACCGACGACATCTGGACGCTCAACCGTAATTTGACGGTCAAAACGACCTGGACGAAGCAAGGCTGGGTCCAAGATATCAGCGCGGTTCGTTGCTGCGATCATGATGATGCCTTCATTTTCACTGAATCCGTCCATCTCAACGAGAAGTTGGTTCAATGTTTGTTCACGCTCATCATGTCCGCCACCGAGACCTGCGCCACGTTGACGACCGACTGCATCGATTTCATCGATGAAGATGATACACGGTGCATTTTTCTTTGCATTTTCGAAGAGATCACGTACACGTGACGCCCCGACACCAACGAACATCTCAACGAAGTCAGAACCTGAAATCGAGAAGAATGGAACGCCAGCCTCACCTGCCGCTGCACGTGCAAGTAACGTTTTACCTGTACCTGGAGGACCGACAAGAAGGACCCCTTTAGGGATACGTGCACCGAGACGTGCAAATTTACGTGGGTCTTTCAAGAATTCAACAACTTCGACGAGTTCTTGTTTCTCTTCGTCTGCACCAGCGACATCTTCAAACGTAATTTTCTTTTTCTCCGTATCATAGAGGCGCGCTTTTGATTTACCGAAGTTCATCACGCGGCCACCGCCGCCGCCACCTTGTGCTTGATTAATTAAGAAGAAGAAGAGAATGAATATGATGATGAACGGGACGATCGTCGTCAGTAACGCGATCCAACCGCCATTCGTCTCTGCTGCTTTAAAGTCCATATTGACACCTTGACTGCGCAATTGTGTATAAAGATCCGTTAACTCCGTATCAACAGCTGGAACAACCGTTTCATACGTCGAATCCTTTTCACGTAAATCACCAGTCACATTATACGTCTGTCCTTCGTACTGGAAGGTAGCCGTCTTAATTTCACCTTTTTCAACCGACTCGACAAACTGTGTGTAATTGATTTCTTTGCTTTTGTTCACTGGACTCTGCAAGTATTGCAGAAACAAGATCAAAGCTAGAAAAATGACCCCAAACACGAGGGTATTCTTCACTGCTCGGTTCATCTTATGCCTCCTCTCCGCACCAACTGACATACCTTCATCAACTGATACGAATCCTGACGCGGCAAAGCGCGCTTTGTAATTGGTTTCATCTTATCATGTGACAGTCAAGATTAAAAATAATTAGCCACCGTAGACTGCCGGCTTCAACACGCCAACATATGGAAGGTTACGATATTTCTCTTCATAGTCGAGACCGTAACCGACGACGAACTCGTGGGGAATCACAAATCCACTATAATCCGCGTGAAGATCATTTTTGCGACCTGACGGCTTATCGAGCAATGTCACGATTTTGACAGATTTTGCTTTACGGTACTTGAAGAGATCAACCAAGTATCCAAGCGTCAATCCACTGTCAATGATATCTTCGACAATCAGGATGTCACGTCCTTCTACAGATGTGTTCAAATCCTTTTCGATTTTAACTTCGCCTGTCGATGTCGTTCCACCGTGGTATGTCGAAACATCCATGAAATCCATCTCAAGGTGCATGTCCATCTTTTTGACGAGATCAGACATGAACGGCATTGCGCCTTTTAAGACACAGACGAGCAGTGGAAAACGATCACCATAATCTGCTGTCAGTTCACCCGCGAGTTCACCGACTTTATGTTGGATCTCTTCTTCCGAAATCAGTACTTTCTCCATATCATTCATTAAGGTCATGCTAGGTATTCCTCCTCCATTTTAAACACTACATTACCATTCTATCATTAAATAAGACCGTGCGAGGAGTTCAAATGACCCGAATTTTGCAATTCGATGTCCGACGACCGCTAAAACTTGACCCGTGGCGTCGACGACGACCGGAACTTCTGCCCGAAGATAACGTGGTACTTTCGCATCAATTAGAATCCGGCTTACTTTTTTCGTTCCGATTTCTAGCTGTATCCGGTCCCCTGGCAACTGACTTCGTACCGTCAGCGGGAAAGTAACTTCCGCTAACGGAATCCCTGCATCCCCGTATGAAAACGTCACATCTCGTTCACCATAACGGTATGTTCCCAAATCAGCCCCTACTTGAAACGATTCAAGTGCAGAATCTGTCGTATCTTTCTCGATACAGGTCAAGTATCCGTACGCGCGGCGAATCCTCCAGTTTCCATAATACACTTCGCTCGAGGGCATATCTACTCGGAGCCATGCTAAAAAGCGATCGAAATCCTCTGATGTCAACCGGACATCCGGTAAGAGCACTTGTAAAGCGAGTCGTCTCAAATCTGTCGGCAGCTGGTTAATCTCATCGATTACTATCCCATTCTCCCTCGTATGTCGCGCTACTAATGCTTCGACGTACGCTAAGTGCTCGTCCTGTATCGTTTGACGAAGCCGTGCGGCACGGACCGTCGCTTCTTCGAAACCCGGGCGCACTTGAGCGAGCCTTGGTAAAATATCGTGCCGGATTTGATTTCTTAAGTACTTCGTTTCCGCATTTGTCGCATCCTCACGCCACTCGATTTGTTGACGCGTCGCATAAGCCGTCAGTTCCTGTTTCGTCCAGTTCACCAGCGGACGATGCAACTGACCGGGACCGAACGGGCGATGAATCGGAATCCCGTCGATCGTCGCTTCACCCCGCAACAACTGAATCAATAACGTCTCGAGTTGATCATCACGATGATGTGCTAAGACTAAGTGACTCCGGTTCGTCTCTTCCATTAAGTTTTCAAAAAACTGATACCGTTTCTCGCGACAACGGGCTTGACTCACCCGTTGTCCACCCCATTCTAAACGGGTCGTCCGGAACGGGATATTACGTTCAAAAGCCCAGTTTTCGACAAACGCGGCTTCTTCATCCGATGCTGCACGAAGACCATGGTGGACATGGGCAATTAAAAGATCAAACTTCGCCTCGTGCAACAGATGCGCGAGCACCATCGAGTCGCAGCCTCCGGATACGCCGACGATGAGCGGTTCATTCGGAACAGGAGCAATCGTTTCCATGATGTACGCATCCCCTTTTCGAATCTACTATACTAAAAAAAGCCACCTCTATATAATAGAGATAGCTTTTAAAGAATGACCCGTACGGGAATCGAACCCGTGTTACCGCCGTGAAAGGGCGGTGTCTTAACCGCTTGACCAACGGGCCAAAAAAATATGGTAGCGGCGGAGGGAGTCGAACCCACGACCTCACGGGTATGAACCGTACGCTCTAGCCAGCTGAGCTACACCGCCATATTTTTAACTCGTGCGTCTTAAGCACATTTTCTATAATACGGTGGAGTCAAATGAAAGTCAACGCTTTTTATAAAAATAATTTCAAAAAAATAAAAGATGGAATGAACAGCGTCATTCCATCTCTATTCTTATAAAGAACAGGTCAGCAAGTTATTGACGTTTAGCACCGCGTCCGCCACGTTTTGAATCCGTTTGGCGTTTGAGTGTCGCAAGACGATCTTCACTGTCTTTGAGGAAACTCGTCATCAACGTATCGAACGTTTGCTCTTTACGTGGAGCAGGTGCTCCGCGACCACCTTTGTTGAATCCCCCACGATTTCCACCACCGCCGCCACTGCGCGGTCCTTTGTTATCAAACGGACGTGGTCCGCGATCTTGACCGGCCGGGCGTGGGCCACGGTCGAATTGACGTGCAGGACGAGGACGTTCGCCTTCAGGGCGGTCAACAGCCTTCTTGATTGAAAGACCGATTTTACCATCGTTTTCTACACTCAAGACTTTAACTGTGATTTCCTGTCCAACCGTCAAGACATCATTGATATCTTTAACGTAAGAATCTGCCACTTCGCTGATGTGAACGAGACCGGTTTTCCCAGTCGGTAATTCTACGAACGCTCCGAAATTAGTGATGCCTGTAACTTTCCCTTGCACTTTGCTGCCTACTTCAATCGACATAAATTGTATTGCTCCTTTTTAGTTGATTCATTTCTTATTATACGAGTGATTACATATTTTTTCAATCAATCGGCAACCATCGGTTAATCTTCAGGTGAGAAATAGAAAATTGTTTCGCCTTTTTTCGAGTACAACAACTCACTTCTCGCTAAGTTCGCAACATATTCTTTATCGTTCAGCCGTTCGATTTCCTCTTTCAGGCGTGCCGACTCTTTTTTCGCTTTTGTTTGCTCTTGTTGAGCGACCTGGAACGATTGATTTTGTTCAGCAATCAATTGTTTCTTTTCGATGTATGACCACCCCATGAGAGAAAGGACGATGAGAAAGATTGACATACAAATCAAGAAACGCTTTTTTAAGCGCGATCGGTTCTCAATCGCATTTTGGCTTAATTGCTTTTTACGATCATTGAGCGGTTTAATCTTTGGTGGTGTTTGACGACCTGATTCTAACGGTGCCGGCATATCATCCCTCCTTATCCGAGTGGTCATCTCTGACACTCTTTAGTATACTTCCTTTTTCAGGTAAATTACATTGATTCTTCAGAATTCACTTTTTCTTCACGAATAATCTTATACATGTCCGTCGCTTCTTCTTTTTTCGCATGCTCTTTAATGCCGTCGATTTGAACGGTGACGATTTTGTTTCCGAATCGAATCGTCATCTCATCGCCGACTGCGACTGTACTGCTTGCTTTTGCGACGAGACCGTTAATCGTAATCCGACCTTGGTCTGCTACCTCTTTTGCGAGTGTCCGTCGTTTAATCAAACGGGATACCTTTAAAAATTTATCGAGTCTCATGACTGTTCCTCCTGCTTCGCTTGATTCCATAACTGATCTTGTTCGTCGAGCGACAACTCTTCAATTGGTCGCTTTGCGAGTTGTTCCACCCGCGTAAAACGGCGAATGAACTTATCGTTCGTCAGCTGCAACGCTTCTTCTCCCGATAATCCCATATATTTTCCGACAAGTGCTAACGAAAATAAGAGATCTCCGAATTCAGCAAGTTGTTCTTTTGGCGCTGCTTCTTGTAGTTCACGTATTTCTTCTTGTACCTTTTCAAGCGCACCACTGACTGTGTCCCACTCAAAGCCGACTTTTGCGACTTTTTTCTGAATCTGTTCAGCACGCATCAAGGCAGGTGCCCCTTTTGTGACACCGTCGAGCAGATATTTCCGCTCTGGTTTCTCCTGCGACTTGATCGTTTGCCAGTTCGCAACGACGTCTGCCGCCGAATCAACCGTCGTCTCTGCAAAGACGTGTGGATGACGACGAATCATCTTATCGCTGACACTGCCGATGACGTCCCGGATATCAAAGTACCCTTCATCGAGACCGATTTGTGCATGTAACATGACTTGAAGTAAGACATCCCCTAATTCCTCTATCATTAAGTTATCGTCCTGAAGGTCGATTGCTTCCAGTAATTCGTAAGATTCTTCGATTAAATGTTTTTTGAGCGATTCATGCGTCTGTTCTTGATCCCATGGACACCCTCCTTCACCACGTAAACGGGCGATGATGTCCTTGAGCGTCGCAAAATCCCGATTCAGCGCCTTTTCCTCCGTCACCGGCGCCACATAGACCGTCGTCAAATTACTGAGCATCGTCACACGATCCAGTTCATAGAGCGGAACTGTCATGACGTGTTGCTTGCTCGTCCCCGCTGCTGTGACGAGCGTCACCGGGTGTTCATCCGGATAACGTTCCATCAACATGACTTTCAAGTCACCTGCGACAAACGCATCGTACACTTGTCCGATCAGTACGTGTTGACGAATTTGCGCTTCATCGACACGGAAGGCCGTTGCGTCAAGCAATTGAAATCCTTCAATCGGATCCACCCCGACCGCTGCGAACATCGGATCAAGAAAACTTTGTCCACCGACGATGTCGATGTCAGTCGCACGCGCAAGTAGTTGTTGAACGGTACTTTCTGCTACAAGCGGGTGTCCCGGTACCGCATAGATGATTGGCGTTTGTGTCGCCTGATCAAGCAGTGTTTCGACGATGTCCGTATAGACCGCTTCAAAGCGGTCGTGCCGCTCATAAATCGAATCAAACGATGTAAATTTCATTCCCTCTGTCGCCAGTTCTGAAACGACGGGATGATCTGCTGTCCGTAAATAAACAGGTTGTGTTGTTTCTTTCAATAACTTATAAACGCCAAACGGCAATTGCTCTAGTTCGCCAACACCTAAGCCGACGACTGTAATACGGTGTGTCATATGATTTTCCTCCGATGATGAATTCGATAAAGTTTGTCTCCGAACGGCAATAAAGACCACTCCCGCTCTGTCAGGACCCGCCTGCGCAGTGCAAATATACAAAAGATCAATGCACCACCGATGACGAGTAGACCCACTTCAAACATCGCTCCAATCCGCGTCTCGAAACCTGCCCATTGAAACAGACGTTCGACCACGTACAAAAACAACGCCATCGGGATGATTGCTTGGAGCAATCGGACGTAGAAAATTCGTCCTGCTGTTACACGTCCGAATTTCCGATTCAATAAGATGAGTTGTGCTGATGCCATCATCGCGAATCCGCCGAATGTCGCCATTCCCGCCCCGATCATACCATAACGGGGCAACAAGTAGATGTTTAATAACAGCTTGACGACCAGTCCGAGCACGACGCCTGCAAAGGCATATTTTTCAGCATCGACGGACTGGAGACAAGAGATGATAATCATCGAGAGCGATGCCGTAAAGGCCGTCGCAGCAAGCCAACTGAGCGCAATCGTCCCTTTATCATCTTGATAGAGCGCGATGTTGAGTGGACGCATGACACTAAACAATCCGACCGTCGCAGCTGCCGCGACCAATAGACCAGAACGAAGGAGTGTTTCAAGGTGCAACCGTGTCGCCGCGTCATTTTGTTTACGATACTCCGTCAGCAACGTCGGAACACTGGCCAGACTGATCGACGTCGCAAATAAAATTGCGAACTGCAACAATGGATAGCCACGATCAAAAATCCCCTTCTCGATTTTCGTCTCCATCGTATCCCCGAGCAAGTTGACGAACGTCAATCCATCAATCAACTGCATCAACAGTAAAGCGAGCGACGCGATACTGACCGCCATCCCACTCGTCAATAAGACTTTCCCGACACGTTTTAAATGACGCTTCGAGACGACCGGGCGACCAATCCGCCCTTTCGCGAAGCGAAGGAGCAACAACAATGAAGCGACACTGCCACCGAGCGCCGTCACGTGTGCCGCAGCACCGATTTGATAAGGATTCGCTCCGATCGAGACACCATAATACGTCACGAGTAACAATAAACAGACGCGCACGGCGTTTTCCGTAATTTGCGAAAAGGCGGTCGGTCGCATCTCAAGGTCTGCTTGAAACATTCCTCGTAACACGGCAATGACCGGCAATAAATAAAACGTCAACGTCACAGCACGTAGCGGAAGGACGAGCTTCGGATCTCCGAACAGTAAAGCAAGTTCTGGTGCGATGATCCAGCCGAGCAGACCGAACACTAACGAAAGACTCGCAAGGACAAAGAAAATCGACCAGAGAACCTCTCGTTTTTCTTCCGGGTGATGCAACGTCAACTTTGCGACGATGACGGGTAGCGCATAAATCCCCAGTGCTGCCGCAATCGCGAATAATGGATAGACCGTCTGATAGACGTACAATCCAAAATCCCCTGCCATGTTTTGATACGGAATCCGGTAAAAAAAGCTCAGCAGCTTTGAGACGTAACTCGAGATCGCCAGGAGCGCTGCCCCTTGCGCAATCGTTCGCCGTTGACTCATCGCATCGAGATCCGGCGGTCAAGTTCAGCGAGCAACCGCTCTGCTTGTTCCGTTGTTTGTTGAACGGTTTGTTTGCCACGGTTCAACGTCAAAACAAGTTTTCCTTCTTGTTGTCCCATGCCGAGTCCGCGACCAATCGGTACCGTCCACTTGACGAAATCCGCAACATCGAGCGTCTGAGTCGTTTGTTCGGATAAGACGATCTCGATTTTCGGGTCCGTTTGTTTGACCCGCTCAATCCGAGCCCGTTCAGCAAAAATCCGCATCCGCGTCAACTGAATCAATCGTGCGACTTCATTCGGGAATTCACCGAAGCGCTCCAGCATCTCTCCTTCGAGTGCATCAAGACTTTCTGTCGTATCAACATACTTTAAGCGTTTATAGAACTCAATTTTCAGTTCAGAATCCGACATATAATGACTCGGAATATACGCATCGAGACTGAACGTAAAGTCTGGTACGAATTTTTGGACACGTTGTTTCCCTTTCATTCGTTCCTTCCGTTCTTCGACGGCTTCCGATAACATTTGTGAATACAAATCGAACCCGACTGAATCGATAAAACCGGATTGTTGGGATCCGAGCAGATTCCCGGCACCGCGAATTGACAAGTCACGCATGGCAATCTTGAAGCCACTTCCAAGCTCCGTAAATTCCTTGATTGCCTGAAGACGACTCTCGGCGACTTCGGTCAACCGTTTTTGCGGACGGTACGTAAAGTAGGAATACGCGACACGACTTGAACGTCCGACACGACCACGCAGTTGGTAGAGCTGTGATAGACCCATTTGATCGGCATCGTTGACGATCAATGTATTGACGTTCGGAATATCGATCCCCGTTTCAATGATTGTCGTACTGACAAGAACATCGGCATCCCCCTCGAAGAAAGCAATCAATTGACTTTCAAGTTCCGTCTCTGTCATCCGACCATGTGCCGTGACGACACGTGCTTCCGGAACGAGCGCCCGGATTTCCTCCGCCTTCCGTTCAATCCCTTCAACGCGATTGTAGAGGAAAAAGGCTTGCCCCCCTCGACCAAGTTCACGTTCAAGTGCTTCACGCATGATGATTCCGTCGTACTCCATCACGTACGTTTGGACAGGATAGCGGTTTTCAGGCGGTGTCTCGAGGACCGACAAATCACGAATCCCGATCATCGACATGTGTAAGGTCCGTGGAATCGGTGTCGCCGTCAACGTCAAGACATCGACATTCGTTTTGAGTTGTTTCAATCGTTCTTTATGTTTAACACCGAAGCGTTGCTCTTCATCGATGATCAACAGACCGATGTCAGCGAACTGAACATCTTTTGATAAGACACGGTGTGTTCCGACAACGACGTCGATCGTTCCTTCTTTCAAGCCTTTTTTTGTTGCTTTCAGTTCTGACGCCGATCGGAACCGACTCATGACTGAAACATTGATGGGCCATTCGCTGAATCGCTCGAGCATCGTTTCATAGTGTTGTTGGGCAAGAACAGTCGTCGGCACAAGGAGAGCGACTTGTTTCCCTGCCATAACTGCTTTAAATGCCGCCCGAATCGCGACTTCCGTTTTCCCGTATCCGACGTCTCCACATAACAGACGATCCATCGGACGCGGCCGTTCCATATCTTTCTTAATCTCTTCAATCGACCGGACTTGATCGACCGTTTCCTCGTACGGGAACGAGGCTTCGAATGCCTGCATGCTGTCATCATCTTCCGGGAAAGCAAATCCAACTGCCGCTTCTCGTGTCGCATACAATTTGATTAGTTCATCTGCGATGTCCTCAACTGATTTTTGGACTTTCGCTTTGACTTTCTTCCAGTCCGTTCCGCCGAGTTTATAGATTTTCGGTTCTTTTCCTTCTGCCCCGACGTATTTTTGAATCAAGTCGATTTGGTCAACCGGAACATACAAGGAGTCGTCACCGGCATAGACGAGGTGCAAGTAATCTTTATGGTTCCCTGCGACATCAATCGTTTTGATGCCGTGGTAACGACCAATTCCATGGTGGATATGGACGATATAATCACCCGTCTTCAACTCTTGGTAACTTTTGATCCGTTCCGCGTTCGTCAATTTCGTCGTCTGTTTCCGGCGACGGGTCGGTTGCTTAAAGACTTCTTCTTCCGTCACGACGACGAGTCGTGCATTCGTCATTTCGAAACCACCATGAATGCCACCGATTAAAATCGACGGATGTCCCCGACGCATATCTTCTTCTGCCGTATGCAAGGACGCTTCGACACCGTAGTCGGAAAGTGTCTGCCGCATCCGCTCCGCCCGCTCTTTGTTACTCGCAAGAAAGACCATCCACATGTCTGCCCGGGCATACCGATCGATTTCCTGTTTCAGACGTTCCATTTGGCCATGAAACGGAGCGATCGGTTTGATGTTGAAGTGAATCGCTGCACTTTCAGGGACGCCGCTTCTGCGTGTCGGAAGGAGCGACAAATAGAGTAGCTGACGTTGTTCGAAGACTTTGAGCATCGGAACCGAGAGAATGTAATCACTAACGCTTTGCCCCCGTTCAATCAACGAAGCCATCCATTCCGCTTCTTCCGCATCCTGAACTTCCGCCGCTTCTTCGATCCGTGCGATTTCATCGACGATCAAGACGGCATCTGTGATATCAGCCAGTAATGTCTTCTGATACAGTAACGGCGCGTATTTCGCGAGCTGTTTCGGTCGCTCCCCACTTTCGAGCAATTCGACGTCATAGGCGATCCCTTCTTCAAGTGCTGCAAGGACTCCCGTACTTTGGACACGTTCTTTCGTCGCTTCATAGAGTGCACGCAACCGTTCACCCGCGGCACGGAGATTTTCCGTCGTCGCAAAGTGTTCAGCTGCCGGTGGAAGCAACGCTTCTGCGACCACACCGAGTGATCGTTGCGTTTCTGCATCGAATGTATAAATCGAGTCGACTTCTTCATCAAATAAATCCAATCGATAGGGACGGTCGACCGTCAACGGATAAATATCGATGATACTCCCGCGGACTGAAAATTCTCCCGGTGTCGTCACGGTCGCCGTCCGCTCATATCCGGCGTCGACTAATTCTTGAATGAAGTCCGGAATCGCCAAGATATCGCCCGGCTTAATCCGTTTCGTATGTGCTAAGAAATCACTTGCAGGTGGAGCATACCGTCTGAGACCGACGAGTGGGATGATTAAAATACCATCATCGGTCGTCAGGAGCCGGTGCCGCGTTTCAATCCGTGTCGCCCGTAATTCCGGGCTCGCCCCGTACGATAATTCAGCAGCCAATGTCTCGTCGACCGGGTAGAGCATCACTTCCTGTTCAGGCACCAGTTCAATCAAATCATCATACAGTTTTTGCGCTTGAAACATATTGTGGGTGACGATGACGAACCGTTTTTTTGTTTCTTGATAAATGCCTGCGACGAACAACGCTTTCCCGCTATTCATCAAGCCTGTGATGAGTTGGGCATCGACCCCTTGTCGAAAACGCTCACGGACCGTTTTTATTTCTGGTATTCCGAGCAACAGATTTTGTAGTTGTTTCATAGTTTCCCCTCCTAAGACGACAGCAAAAACGCTTTGGAATTCCAAAGCGTTTCGTTCAGTTATAGCGATTCATCAACGCCAAAAATGGTGTATCGGTAAAGTCTGTCGCGATTTTCACAGCGTCCGCCAATACTTCCCGCAAGACAGGTTGTTCTGCTTTTGAGAACGGCATCAAGACCCAATCGATGACTTGAATCGGAGCAGGCGGACGACCGACACCGAGTTTTAAGCGTTTAATTTCTTGTGTGCCTAAATGCTGAATAAGCGACTTGACACCATTATGCCCACCGGCGCTTCCTTTTGAGCGAAGACGCATCTTTTCAAGCGGCAAATCGAGATCATCATAGATGACGAGGACGTCTTCGACCGCGATTTTATAAAAATCCAGAAGCGGACGAACTGCTTCCCCGGATAGATTCATGTAAGTCAATGGTTTGACGAGCACAACACGTTCCCCATTTATCATTCCCGTTCCGAAGACTGCTTTAAACTTCGACTCGGATAATTTTATTCCGTGTTCCTCCGCCAACGCGTCAATCGCGAGGAAACCGATGTTGTGACGGGTGTTCGTATATTTAGCTCCAGGGTTCCCTAGACCGACGATACATTTCATATCGCTACCTCCTTTTGTTCATTTCCTTTGATGAAAAAAAAGCACGAACAAGGGTCCGATTTCAAAAAACCGGACCTCATCGTTCGTATCTGTTTGTTGATCAGCTAAAGAGCGGGCTGATTGATTTTTGTTCATGGACACGGATGATTGCTTCTGCAAGTAACCGCGCGACAGAAATTTGTTTGATTTTGCTTGCGCATTCACGTTGCGTCAAGTCGATCGTGTTCAAGACGACGAGCTCTTCAATCGCTGAGTTCTCAATCCGTTCCATCGCTGGACCAGAAAGAACAGGGTGTGTACAACAAGCATAAACTTGTTTCGCCCCATTTTCGATTAAAGCGTTCGCAGCAAGTGTAATCGTTCCTGCCGTATCGATGATGTCATCGATGATGATGGCGATTTTGCCATCGACTTGACCGACGATGTTCATGACTTCCGCGACGTTCGGTTTCGGACGACGCTTATCGATGATTGCGATCGGTGCTTTTAATTGTTCTGCTAATTTACGTGCCCGTGTAACACCGCCATGGTCTGGAGAAACGATGACGAGTTCATTTGGGTCGATGTTTTTCTTCTCGAAGTAAGTAGCAAGAAGTGGAACACCCATTAACTGATCTACTGGAATATCGAAGAAACCTTGGATTTGAGCGGCATGGAGATCCATCGTGACGACACGTGTCGCTCCTGCGACTTCAAGTAAGTTCGCAACAAGTTTTGCTGTGATCGGCTCACGCGAACGTGCTTTACGGTCTTGACGTGCATAACCATAATACGGCATGACGACGTTGATCGTCCGTGCAGAAGCACGTTTTAATGCGTCAATCATGATGAGGAGCTCCATCAAGTTCTCGTTGACCGGCTGACTTGTCGATTGGATGATGTAGATATCATCTCCGCGAACGCTTTCTTCGATGTTCATCGAGATTTCGCCATCACTGAAGTGTTTGACTGAACTTTCGCTAACGGGAATTCCGATGACCTTAGCGATTTCCTCTGCCAGTGGTTTGTTCGAGTTGAGTGCGAAAATACGAATTTCATGTTCTAAGACAGTAGACATGTTTAGGTGGCCTCCATTTGTTTGGTTTAGACGAGTAGAGCGACAAGTAATGAATAAGGTGTAGCTGAATTAACGATAATCAGGTTTTGTCGTTTGACGCTCACGGGCGATCGCAAGACCGTTTTCCGGAACATCATCTGTCACTGTCGAACCTGCTGCGACGAGTGCATTTTTACCGACTGTGACGGGGGCGATCAAGTTGACGTTACAACCGATGAACGCATCATCCTCGATGACCGTTTCGAACTTGTTTGTTCCATCATAGTTGACGGTGATTGATCCACATCCTAAGTTGACGTTTTTACCAATCGTTGCGTCTCCGACGTAACTCAAGTGTGCCGATTTGCTTCCTTCACCGAACGTCGATTTCTTGACTTCAACGAAGTTACCGACACGCGTGTTCGCTCCGAGCACCGCTTGCTGACGCAAGTGCGCGAATGGACCGACTTGTGCTGCTTCCCCGATCCGGCTATCGGTTACGACCGACTGACGGACGACGGCAGCATCTGCCACTTCACTGTTACGGATGTCACTATTCGGTCCGATGATACATTCAGACCCGATGATCGTCTTCCCAAGCAATTGTGTCCCTGGGTAGAGCGTCGTATCCGAACCAATCGTAACATCTGGTCCGATATAGGTCGATGCCGGGTCGATGAATGTGACACCTTGACGCATCCAATGCTCGTTCGTCCGCTTACGCATCGACGTCTCAGCTTGCGCGAGTGCGACACGGTCATTGACACCGATTGTCTCTTCAAACGTCGGCGCCGCATAGGCAGCAATCGTTTCGCCATCGGCTTTTGCGATTTCGATGACATCCGGCAAGTAATACTCTCCTTGGACATTATCGTTCTTGACTTGTTTTAACGCAGCGAACAACAACTCATTATCAAACACGTACGTTCCTGTGTTGATTTCTTTAATCGCGAGTTCTTGTTCTGTCGCATCTTTATGTTCAACGATTTTTGAAACATGTCCCTCTTCACCACGAATAATCCGACCATATCCAGTCGCATCATCCGCATGAGCCGTCAAGACGGTCACTTTTGCACCCGTTTCTGCATGGTGGTCGAGTAACGCGGCTAACGTCTCACTCGTTAAGAGTGGTGTATCCCCACAGACGACAAGCGTCGATCCTTTTTCGTTTCCAAGTACCGGTTCTGCCATTTGAACAGCATGACCCGTGCCAAGCTGCTCACTTTGAAGCGCATATTCCACCGATGTGCCAAGCACTTCTTTTACAGACTCCGCACCATGCCCAACGATTACGACTTGACGCTTGACGCCAAGTGTCGCGAGTTGGTCCACGACGTGTTGTACCATAGGTTTCCCAGCTACTGGGTGGAGTACTTTGTAGAGTTTTGATTTCATGCGTGTTCCTTTACCAGCTGCTAGAATTACCGCGAAATGATTCATCCTTGTCGCTCCTCCACGTAAATTAGTGTTGATTTCGTTCAGAAATAGTACACTCGTACCAACTATAACGAAAATGAGGCCACTATTCAATCACAGGACCGAGTCAAATTGATGAAACATCCATTAAAAACAGACTGTAGACAACGTGAGGAGGCTGACTCATAAGTCGTTTTAAAATCAACCTTTGTGATGGACGGGCTTTTCTTTTCATTGCTTTCATCGGAAGAGGCACAACCCGTTGTTGTTTTGTAAGAAGATTGCAGCAAACCTTTTTAACAGCAAAAAAAAGACCGGTCCGCCGCAATACGGGAAACCGGTCTCCTCTATTAAGGGCGATCTGTCAATTCGACTGATGTCAGCTCTAAATCGAGCGCCTCTTCATTTTCTTCACGCAACACATATGCTTCTAGTACTGAATCTTCGACCTTTTTTCGCATTAATGCATTG
Source organism: Exiguobacterium sp. H66 (assembly GCF_018618705.1). NCBI lineage: Bacteria > Bacillati > Bacillota > Bacilli > Caryophanales > Exiguobacterium > Exiguobacterium sp. H66. The sequence goes on along the minus strand of NZ_JACSMQ010000013.1, from coordinate 15,425 downwards.
ATTGGATGAGCGACATCACGAAAGATGCCTTCTTGCGTCCGTTTGCTCGGCATCGCGACGAAGAGACCACTGTTCCCTTCAATCACACGTAAATCGTGTACTACGAATTCGTGATCGAGCGTAATCGAGGCGAGTGCTTTCATGCGCCCCTCTGCCACGACGCGACGAATTTTAACGTCCGTAACGTTCATTTTGTCCGCACCCCTTTTAGTAACCGATGTCACAACTCTTCGTTGTCTACTTCTACTTACGGTTCAAAACAAATAAAGGTTTAGCTTTTTCCAATCTTTTTAGGCATAATTTCCAAAAGTTTGATAATTACAGTATAGTTTCAAAGAAATCACGTGTCAAATTCAGGTATTCCCATCACTTGTGAAATACTGGTCGACGTTCCCACGCTTCACTTGAATCTGTCCGAGATCGACATCGACGTCGGCAAGTTTCATTAAGCTGACGTATTCACTGACCATCTTTTTCTCGGCACCTTCTGCTTCAATCAAGACCCCGACACCGGCTACTTTCGCTTCGAACTCGCTCAGTAAACTCATCATTCCACGAATCGTTCCCCCAGCTTTCATGAAGTCATCAATCAACAAGACGTTCGCTCCGCGCGGAAGACTTCGTCGCGCCAGTGCCATCGTCCGAATCGCTTTTGATGAGCCTGATACGTAGTTGATGCTGACGGTCGATCCTTCCGTAACACGACTGTCCGAACGAACGATCACGAACGGTACACCGAGTTGTTCAGCAACGGCGTAAGCAAGCGGGATTCCTTTTGTCGCAATCGTCATGACGACATCCACTTTTTTCTGACTGAAGACAGATGCAAAAACTTGTCCCATCTGCTTGACCATCCGTGGATTGCCAAGTAAATCTGTCAGATACAAATACCCCCCCGGCAACAGACGATCTGGCCGTGCGACGCGTTCACATAAATCATCGATAAACGGTAATGCTTTTTCGCTACTCCATGTCGGAATGAACATGACACCGCCCGCAGCCCCCGGGACTGTGACGAGTCGTCCTGTTCCTTCATGCTCTAACATTTCACTCACGATATCTAAATCTTCACTGATTGACGATTTTGCAGATTTATAGCGTTCTGCGAAAATTGTCAATGAGATCAGATGATGCGGATGGTCGAGTAGATAACGTGTCATATCGACTAACCGACCACTTCTCCGAATTTTCATCTAAATTGTTCCACCTCTCCGTAATTCCGAATATTCACTAGTGAATATATCATTTTCATACGGATATTATCAATGGTTTTCGCCTAAAAGACGAACGACGTAGACTTCGTTACAAAAACCTCTTAAGCCATTATAGAGACGTTGGGCCCGGTTTTCGTGTTCCGTCAACGCGAAGACCGTCGGACCACTCCCGCTCATCAAGACACCTTCCGCCCCGCAACTCGTCATGAAATCCTTGATTTGCTCGACTTCCGGGTGCATCGGTAACGTGACCGACTCAAGAACATTTCCGAGTGATTGACAAATCGCCGTAAAATCCTGCTCTTTAACAGCTGTAATCATCGCTTCGACATCCGGTCGTTTGGCCGTCGTCAAATCGAGTGCGCCATAAACGTCTGCCGTCGACACACCGATCGTTGGTTTCGCAAGCACGACCCAGCACGGAGGCGGAGCGATCAATTTTTCAAGCTTTTCACCACGTCCTGTCGCGATCGCCGTCCCGCCCATGACACAAAACGGGACATCCGAACCGACTTCCGCGCCGATTTCTGCGAGTTGTTCGAGCGTCAATCCGAGCTGCCATAAATCATTTAAACCGCGTAATGTCGCTGCAGCGTCACTCGATCCACCCGCGAGACCCGCTGCGACCGGAATTTGTTTCTCAAGGTAAATCTCTACTCCAGCCTGGATGTTAAATTTTTTCTTCAAGACGGCTGCCGCCTTGTAAGCCAAGTTCCGCTCATCGTTCGGAACATAGGCGTGCTGTGCATTCATTCGAATCTCGCCTGACGGAAGTTCCGTCAACTCTAAGCGGTCTGCCAAGTCCACTGTCGTCATCACCATATGTACATCATGGTAACCATCTGTCCGCTTCGCCGTCGCATCCAACACTAAATTGATTTTCGCTGGTGCCTTTACAATAATCGTCATCGTGCCGTTCCTCCTCTAGTACGTATCCTGTACGAATTGTATCAACCTTTCCACAAAAAAAGAAGCGAACATTTCTGTCCGCTTCGGAAGGTAAGTTTACGAATTCGCAAATTCGATTTGTACGGAGTCGGTTAACACGTCAGCGTAGCTATAAGAAACTCGCTCGACATTGTGGCGCTCTGCGTCTAGCTTGACTACAAACACCGAAGGATACGTCTCAACGAGCGTTCCGATTCGGGTTACGACCTTTTTACGACCGCCGCTTGCTTTTAGCGTCAGTCTTTCACCAACATGTGTTTCGAAAACATGTCTGATTTCGTTCAACGTCTTTGGCATACGCTTCACCTCACTAATATTTATTATAGCATATTAATTAAATATTTGAAAGGTCGAATATTATATCTTTTCTTCCCGCTACCGTCAACGTTTTTTAATCGGCAAAAGTGCGTCCGCGAGCTGTGCGAATTCCTGCAAGCTGAGCGTTTCACCACGACGTCTTGGGTCGATACCTGCTTCATGCAACGCGGCTTCGACAGCTTCTTTTTCTGCTTTTCCGAAGTGGCTCGACAAATTATTTAAAATCGTTTTCCGGCGCTGGGCAAAACTCGCACGCGCAACTTCGAAGAATAATTTTTCATCTTTCGTTTGGACGGCCGGCTCTTTTCGGATGTTCAAGCGGATGACAGCCGAATCGACGTTCGGAGCGGGAATGAAGACTTGCTTCGGCACCGTGAAACAGACTTCGGCTTCCGCATAGTATTGAATCGCAATTGATAATGAACCATACGCTTTTGTACCTGGTTTCGCACCGATCCGTTCCGCTACTTCCTTTTGAATCATCATGATGAGTGTTCGGAATGGTGCTTTCGCCTCCAATATCCGCATGATGATCGGTGTTGTGACATAGTACGGTAAGTTTGCGACGACCGCAAGATCCGTAATTCCTTCTTGTGTGAACTCCTCGTTGACAATCGTTTCGAGATCCAGTTCAAGTGCATCTCCATGGATGATTTTGACGTTCGGATAAGGTGAGAGCGAATCATCTAAAATCGGTAACAGCCGTTGGTCGATTTCAAGGGCAACGACTTTTTTCGCCTGTTTCGCGGACTGTTCCGTCAACGACCCGATTCCCGGTCCGATTTCAAGAACACCGCTCTCCTTTGTTAACGAAGCAGCGCCGACAATGTTCGCGAGTACGTTCAAATCGATTAAAAAGTTTTGTCCTAAGGACTTCTTAAATGAAAATCCGTGTCGCGCGAGGATTTCCTTCGTCCGGTGTAGTGTTGCGATGTCTTTCAATCTTGTTCCTCCTCTAACTGTCTCAGTGCAGCTTCCCATTCCTCTTTTGTGATCCGAATCGAAGCGACGCGTTTGACGAGTTGTTTCGCATTCGGTTCACCGATTGCGAGCAACTGTCCGAGCCGGCGTCTGCGTGACGATGCTGATGGACCACCGATTAAGTCTGCTGCAAGTATCATATCCCGTGTCACTTCTGCGACATGGACTTCTTCTGTTTCATAAACGGCTGCGAGTGCACGTTCGATTGCCTGCGGCGAAGCATGCTCGACACCGATTTTACCGCGTTTATCTTTTGCGTCCGCACGTGGCAGATAGGCTTGTTTGCATCCCGGAACACGTTCATTGATACGTGCGCGAATCCGGTCACCCGGAAAGTCTGGATCCGTGAAGACGATGACGCCTCGGCGTTCGAGTGCTTTTTCAATTCGTTGTAACGTTTGCTCATTGACGGCAGAGCCGTTCGTTTCAATTGTATCGACATCAAATACTTCCTGTAGTCGTGTCGTATCGTCACGTCCTTCGACGACGATGACTTCTTTTAAGCGTTTTTGCATCAATTCTTCTCCACCTTCTTCAAACACTTCCGTAATTGTACCTGTTTCCACGAAAAAAACAAGGAAGCGTCAACTGCCCGCTTCCGTGCCCGACTCATTCGGAATGACCCAAAGCTTGACGGTCTTCCGCCCGAACGTCTTCGCCGTCTGTTCATCACTGACGAGGACATCAATTTTATTGCCTTTAATGGCACCGCCCGTATCGAGCGCGACCGCCAGTCCGACCCCCTCGACATACACTTTCGTCCCGAGCGGAATTACTTTCGGGTCGACGGCGACGATCGGTAACCCTTGATAGGTGATTGTATCCGTGACATCGTACCCCGTCGCTGTCAATGCGCGCCCATCATACAATTGACTCCCGTTCGATGCCGGGTCATTCGTATAGGCCGTCGCCTCGACCATCAGCGTCTTCGCATTCTTGAAGTCTAAGTCTGCCGTGACTTCCGGTGCGACCGTCAATGGCGTCGTTGCCTCCTCTTCATTGAAGACAGGTGCCGGTGTCTCTACTCGTTCAATCGGTTTTGTTCCGACTTTAATGATTTGTTTCACCGGTTCACTCGTTACTTCATCGGTCAGTAACTTCTTCTCTTTACTGAGCCCGTCAGCGAGCGTCAATTCGTACTTTTGGGTCCGGATTCCAGGACGCCCCGTCGTCGTTACAAGTTGTTGTCCTTTCGGTAATGTCGGATCTTCTACTTGCTCGACATCGAACGGAAGCAACTGTTCTTCCGTTAAGGTCGCCCGTCGCGTCGTATTGACGGTGACGAGCGTATCTTCCGAGACAACGGTATCAAGGCTCGGCGCAACACGGTCTGTCGCTTGTAACGTCACTCCTTGTTTCGCAAGGAGCTCACGGACGGTCGTTTGGTACGTATAGACTTGACTGGCTCGTCCTCCGATGACGATGTCAACCGGAAATGCTTCACGGAATCGGACTGTCATCCCGGTCGTCAAGACGGCATGAATCGAAGGGTATACATCATCGGTATCGGCTTGGACGATGCCACGTTCCTTCAATAAATCCGATACAAGACGAGCATGTGTCCGAACCGTCTGTGCTTGCCCGTATCCGACAATCATCGTAATTTCTTTTGCACGTTGGATGACAATCAAACCATTCTTTGGTAAATCCGCACTGCGCGAAGGTTCGATGTTATCCTCCGCTCGCACTTCGATTCCATTTTCACGTAAGACACCATAGACTGATGTTTCTATCGTCTTGACGTGTTGTTCTTGTCCGTCAATCATGATAGTGACGTCGCGCGGATGATCCATCGCCAAGTAGATTAGAATCGCAATTAACAATAAGGCACACCCTGTCGCGATATAAGAGAACGAACGCATCATGGGAGACGGAAGACCCGCTTCGCGTTTTCTGTTGTCGCTTGTTCGATATCGGCATACATCATGCCACGCAGTTGCGCGATTTCTTCCGCCACGAACCGGACGTACGCCGGTTCATTCCGTTTGCCGCGGTATGGTGTCGGTGTCAGGTAAGGACAATCTGTCTCGACGAGTAACCGATCAAGCGGAACTTCTTGAGCGACACGTTTCGGCATCTTCGCATTTTTAAACGTTACCGGTCCACCGAGCGAAATATAAAAGTTCATTGCTAGGCAACGGGGTAAGAGCTCGGCACTCATGCTGTAGCTATGGAGAATCCCACCGACTTCTTTCGCGTCTTCTTCTTCGAGAATACGTAACGTATCTTCCGTTGCTTCCCGGTTGTGAATGACGATTGGCTTATTCTTTTTCTTCGCGAGTTGAATTTGTTTACGAAACGCAGCTTCCTGAACATCTTTTGGTGACGTATCCCAGTGATAATCAAGACCGATCTCACCGAGGGCGACGACTTTCTCATGGTCCATGAGGCGCTCAACTTTCGCGTACGCTGCATCATCGAAATCGATTGAATCGACGGGATGCCAACCGATGACGGCATACAGATCATCATACTGTTCAACGAGTTCCATCGCCCGGTCGATTGTCTTATGATCGAATCCGACGACGATCATTGGTGAGACTCCGTTCGCGCGTGCGCGTTCAATCGTTTCTTCGACGTCTCCGTCGAACTGATCGGAATTTAAATGTGTGTGTGTATCGATTAACAATATCCTCAACTCCTTTTTCAAAAAAATGCCTGTGACGTGAAGTCCACAGGCATCCGAATTATTTTACACTGGCACCGTTCGCCATCGTTGACGGGACGGTCGCTAGTTCAAGTTTACCTGATTTTTCAGCCGCAAGCACCATACCTTGCGATAATTCACCACGGAGAGTGACCGGCTTCAAGTTCGCGACGACGATGACCTTCCGACCGACCAGGTCTTCCGGCTCGTACCATTCAGCAATGCCTGAAACGATTTGGCGTGTTTCTTTCCCCATGTCGACCGTTAACTTTAACAGTTTTTTTGCTTTTTTGATTTTTTCTGCTGTGACGACTTCGCCGACACGCAGCTCAATTTGATCAAAAACATCAATTGTCGTTTCCGGACGAACATCCTCATCTGCTTCTTCGACTTCTTCTTCCTCAACTCGGGCAGCAGATGCCTGTTGCATCATTTCGACGATTGCTTCAACTTCCTCTTTCATGTCGCGGCGCGGGAAAATCGGTTCAGCAATCCCGACTTTTGTTCCTTCTTCAATCGACGCGAACTGTGCGAGTGCTTCCCAGTTCATCGGCTGACCAGCAAGACCAAGCTGACGGAACATCTCGGTCGGAGATTGTGTCATGAACGGTTGCAACATGATCGCGACGTGACGCAGCGTTCCGACGAGGTGGACCATGACCGAGCCGAGTTCATCCGTCTTCGTTTCGTCTTTCGCGAGTACCCACGGTTGTGTCTCGTCGATATATTTATTCGCGCGACTGATTAATTGCCAGACGTGCGCTAAGGCAACCGAGAATTCCATATGCTCCATCGAAGCCTCGACCTTCTCGACTGTTTCTTTCGCAAGCGTCGACAATGTCGCATCGAACGGCGTGACATTTCCCGCATAGGTAGGGATGACCCCATCAAAGTATTTCGTGACCATCGCAATCGTCCGGTTGAGTAAGTTCCCGAGATCATTCGCGAGATCGAAGTTCATCCGCTCAACGAATGCTTCGGGTGTGAACATCCCATCTGAGCCGAAAGGAACTTCGCGTAAGAGATAATAACGAAGAGCATCAAGACCATAACGGTCAATCATCGGAATCGGGTCAACAACATTCCCTTTTGATTTCGACATCTTCCCATCTTTCATCAACAACCAGCCGTGCGCGAAAACTTGTTTCGGCAATGGGAGATCGAGTGCCATCAAGAGTGCCGGCCAAACGATCGTATGGAAACGAACGATTTCTTTTCCGACGAGATGAACGTCTGCTGGCCAGTACTTGTCGAAGTTCCCTTGATCATCCGTTCCGTAACCGAGTGACGAGATGTAGTTCGTCAAGGCATCAACCCAAACGTAGACGACGTGTTTCGGATTCGACGGGACTTTAACGCCCCAGTCAAATGTCGTCCGTGAGACGGCGAGATCTTGGAGACCTGGTTTAATGAAGTTGTTGATCATTTCATTCTTCCGTGATTCCGGTAAGATGAATGATGGGTTCGCTTCAAAGTATTCGACTAAACGATCGGCATACTTACTAATTCGGAAGAAATAACATTCCTCACGAACAAGTTCGACGGGATGGCCGCTATCTGGGCTTTTTCCATCCACTAACTGCGATTCCGTGTAATACGTCTCGTCCGGAATCGAATACCAGCCTTCATATTCACCAAGATAGATATCACCTTTTTCGAGTAATGTCTCAAAAACGTGTTCGACGACTTTCTTGTGGCGTGGTTCTGTCGTTCGAATGTAATCGTCATACGAGATGTCGAGACGATCCCACAGGACTTTAATCTGCTCGACGACACCGTCGACGAATGCTTGTTCAGAAATACCTGCTTCAGCTGCTTTTTCCTGAATTTTTTGTCCGTGTTCATCCGTTCCTGTTAAGTAACGTACATCGAATCCTTGAAGACGTTTATAACGCGCCATCGCGTCTCCTGCGACCGTCGTGTACGCATGACCGATATGTAGCTTCGCGCTAGGATAATAAATCGGTGTCGTGATATAAAATGTTTTTGACATGTTATTCCTCCGTTCTATTGTTCATTCCATTATTATACGCTGTTCTATCGCCGCTGTCGAAACTCGTTTTTTGTCGAATCAAAACATTTTTTGACATCAGACATCAAATTACAAAAAAACACACTCAATAGTTTGAATTCCTTTAAAAAGGGAAAATCTATTAATAAATCGTTTCAATTATGGATTTTTTGAGAAATAAATGACATTTTGATTTCAAGCTATTCGGATTGGTTGACTACTTTTGGAAAGTTTAGTATTCTACATTCTATAGAAGTGATGTCGAATTTTGACGATTTTTAAAAAAATACAGAGACTTAGACATCCAGAGGAGGAACAACAAAATGAAATCAACAGGTATTGTACGTAAAGTAGACGAGCTCGGCCGGGTAGTCATTCCAATTGAACTTCGCCGCACACTCCAAATCGCAGAGAAAGATGCACTCGAAATCTACGTTGATAACGAGCAAATCATTCTTAAAAAATACAAACCAAACATGACTTGCCAAGTTACTGGTGAAGTATCAGAAGATAACTTCAAATTGGCAGACGGAAAATTAATTCTCTCTCCAGACGGCGCACAACGTGTCCTCGTTGAGTTAAAAGATTTCCTCGATCGTCATTACGCAGGAAACGAATAAAACCAAGAAGGAAGCGCGCCGATTCGGTACGCTTCCTTTTTTCATTTCGATTCGTGATAAGACAGGTATAAGGCTTGTCGATCAAGTCCCCGTTCCTTCGCAACACGCTTTAACGCCGCATTCGGTTTTTCACCGTCTGCGATATACCGTTCGATTTGATCGAGTGGATCTGCCTCTTGCTGGATTTCACTCGGACGTTCTTCCGTCGTTCCTTCGACGATGACGACAAATTCGCCCCGGACCTCTTCTGACGCCCAGTCTAACGCTTCCGTCACCGATCCACGAATGTATTCTTCATAACGTTTCGTCAATTCACGGGCGAGCGTGAGTTGGCGATCACCGAGTATTTCGAGGACACCTCCAAGCATTTCCTTTAGCCGATGGGGTGCTTCATAAAATATCAATGTTCCTTGCTCATAACGTAACGTCTCGAGTGCTTCACGCCGCTCTTTTTTCTTGCGTGGTAAAAAGCCGTAATACAAAAAATGTTCCGTCGGTAGACCTGACGCGACGAGGGCCGTCAATGCCGCATTCGCACCCGGTAAGACGACGACCGGAATGTCTGCTGCAATCGCGAGTCGGATTAAGTCGCTCCCCGGATCGGAAATCCCGGGCATTCCAGCGTCGGAGACGAGGGCGACCTGTTTCCCCGACAATAAGTCTTCGAGCAGCCGTTCACCGCTAACTTGCTTATTGTGTTCGTGATAACTGACGAGTTTCGTGTCGATTTCAAAGTGATTGCACAATTTCATCGTCTGGCGTGTGTCTTCTGCCGCGATGATATCGGCCTCTTGTAAGATGCGGACGGCTCGATACGTCATATCCTCTAAGTTCCCGATTGGCGTCGGTACGATATATAAGCCGTTCGTTTGATCCTTAAAACTGCTCGTTGCCTTCATGACGTCCCTCCTTGAATAAGCTGTTCTTTTTTCGCACGCGTCAATTGTTTGATCGCATACTCGCGTTTCAGCGCGTCCGATTTCGTTTCAAACGTCTCTGTGTACGCAAGGACGACCGGTAGCCGTGACCGTGTGTACTTGGCACCCTGCCCCGTATTGTGTGTCGCAACACGCTTCTCGACATCGACAGCGTACCCTGTATACAGACTCCCATCACGGCAACGCACGATATACACCGCATGCTTAGACATTCAGGTGTTCCTGCATTTGCAAGGTATACGTGTCATCTTGCTCGTAGACGATGAACGGGGGTAACACCTTCAAGCCCGGTTTTGCATCCTTGATGCCTTCAATCAACAGCATGTTCGCTTCTTTCCCTGCCTTCGGATAAATCAATTGCATCCGCTTCGGCTCAATCCGGTACTGACGCATCAGCGTCACGATGTCGAGTAAACGTTCCGGACGATGGACGAATGCCGTTTTCCCGCCTTGTTTAAGTAAGTCGGCGGCTGAACGAATGCAATCTTCAAGTGTACATAACACTTCATGCCGGGCAATCGTATAGTGTTCACTCTCATTTCGGTTCGATGATTCATGTGCTAAAAAATACGGCGGATTGCAGGTCACGACATCATAGGCACCGTATCCGAGTTGTTTCCCGGCCGTTTTGACATCCCCCTCAATCATTTGGAGCTGTCCCGCTTTTTCGTTCAACTCGATACTACGGCGTGCCATCTCGACGAGGCGCGGTTGAATTTCGAGTCCCGTGATCGTTCCGTTCGTCCGGTACGATAAAAAGAGCGGAATCGCACCGTTTCCGGCACACAAATCGACCAACTTACCTTGGCGGATCGGGACCCAGACGAATTGCGCGAGTAACGCGGCATCCAGTGAATACGAAAAGACGGTCGGACTTTGAATGATGCGACCGTCTCTTCCGAGGAGATGATCGAGTCGCTCATCTGGTAATAATTCAAGCATAGGTGTCTTCCTTTCTGAAAAAAAGACTGACTCCTAGGAAGTCAGCCTCTCAATGTTTCGTTAACATGGACAAGCAGAACAGGCAATCCCCGTCTTTACGGACTTGACCGTAGTGCAAGTTACAAATGTGGAATCCTTCTTGATAGAGGCGACCGAGGTTATCGTATCCGGCACCTACTAACGCTTCGGCTTCCGCTTCTTCTGTAATCGGTTGTTGTTCGTCTCGCTCCACCTTCTCACGCAGGTGATGATTTTCGAGGTAGAGGTGTTGATTTTCCTCCATCATGTAAGCAAGCTGATCTTTTAATACGCTCAGATGCTCAGTCAGCAAATGAATCTGTTGCTCGATCGCATCGACACGCGTAATGATTTCTTTTTTATCGACTCTCTCCACGCGTATGCACCCCGTCATTCTTTTGGTCGTTTTTGTTTTACGGCACCGACGGATAACAATTCTTCCATCGAATAAGTCAGAACGCGGGAACGGTCTTTCAGTTCAATTTGAACTACTTGATCGAGGATGTTCAATCCGACGACACGACCTTCGCCTTCTGGTACAGTCAGACGTTTTCCGTAATCCGGTAGATCACGTCGCATTTCTTCATACGTATCGTTCTCGTATTTCAAACAGCACATTAAACGGCCACAGACCCCGGAAATTTTCGTTGGGTTCAGTGATAAGTTTTGATCTTTCGCCATCTTGATTGAGACCGGCTCAAATTCACCTAAGAACGATGAACAACAAAGGACACGGCCGCACGGACCGATTCCACCGAGCAATTTCGCTTCATCACGAACTCCGATTTGGCGCAACTCAATCCGTGTCCGGAAGACTGCTGCTAAATCTTTAACGAGTTCCCGGAAGTCGACGCGACCTTCCGCTGTGAAGTAAAAGATGACTTTATTACGATCAAACGTATATTCGACGTCCACGAGTTTCATATCGAGCTTATGTTCGCGAATCTTTTCGACACACACTGCATGTGCATCAAGTGCTGCTACTTTATTTTCACGGACGATCATTGCATCTTTATCATCAGCAATCCGAAGAATTGATTTTAATGGTAAGACCACATCTTCCTCGTCCATTTGTTTATCGGCGATTACCACTTCGCCATATTCAATGCCCCGTACTGTCTCCACGATGACGGCTTGTCCTCGTGATAATGACTCTTGTCCAGGTGCAAAATAATAAATTTTGCCCGCTTCTTTAAAGCGAACGCCTACTACTTCTAGCATATCGCTCTACCCTTTCTGTAAGTCAAACATGAGACGCTCAACTGTTAATTGAGGATTAACATTCGCTTCGACCCGTTTGACGGCTGCAAGTACTGCCTGCAACCAGCGGGTGATCGTCGCCTGACTCTTTCCACCCATCTGCTCAAGTAATGGTCGGCTATTCGTATACGTAATGATCTCCCATGATGGATTCAACTTCAGATGCAAGGCATCTTCGAAGAAACATGTCACGAGTTCTAGACCAATCCGGACGTCTTGCCGATTCTTAAATTGATTAATCCACTTCTCTTGAACGAACAAAGGCAAATCTGCCGGACGATTCGCTAATTCCTCCATCAATTGTAACACTGACGCTCGCGCATTTACAAACCAGTCTTCGATTAAGGCTTGCTCCGCATCATCAATTTTTGAATAGACGCGAGCTGCAAGTTGGGTTAACTCCGCATCTCGGGACGTTTTATCCGATAAAACTTGTCCAATCATCACACGATCGGCCGGTCGAAAACTTAACAGTTGTCCACGAGAACGAATCGTCGGTAATAACAGTTGCGGTTGATTCGTTAGTAGAATCGCTACTTTTCCTTCGCCCGGTTCTTCGAAGAACTTCAATAAACTATTCGCTGCTTGCGGAGTCATCCGGTGCGCTTGCGTCACGACATAGATTTGCCGATCCCCTTCTAACCCCCGAAGTGACAAGTCATGCATCAATTGCTGGATTTGTTCTTTTTTGATGGTTGCCCCATCTGGCTCAATCTGGTAGTAATCGACAAGGTTTCCGCTATCCATCCGTCGACAGCTTCGGCATTCATTACACGGCTCTACTTGATCTTTCCGCTCACAAAATAAACTCTTGGCGAACAATTGAGCCGCTTCCAAAAGAAGCGGCTCATAGTCTCCCGTAAAGATATAAGCATGATTGATTCGATTTGCTCGTAAAGAATTTTGAAGAATCGTCGAGATGACAGATTGTGTTTGTTCGAGCTCATGAAATGTCCGCATCAGAACTGATGAAACCCTTCAATCGGCAAGACAAAGACTGTCGCGCCTCCGACTTGAACTTCAACCGGATAGGGAATATACGAGTCGGCGTGTCCTCCCATTGGTGAGATCGGCGAGACCATTTGATCGCGGCTCGAACAATTTTTCTTGATCAAACGCATCAAATCGTCAACACGTTCACTTTGAACCCCAATCATGAATGTCGTGTTACCTTCTTTTAAAAAGCCGCCCGTCGTCGCAAGTTTGGTTGCCCGAAAATCATTTTCAACAAGCGCTTCTGCTAAACGTAAGCTATCTTTATCTTGAACAATCGTAATGACCATTTTCATGATAATCTCTCCCTTTTCTTCAAATAGGCTAACACATCTTCTAACAGTAGCGACTGGACCGCTTTAATCGATTGATTGGCGTCAATCAATCGAATGCGTTCCGGTTCTGACGCGGCTAATGATAAAAAGCCATGATAGACACGCTCTCTGAATGCATCATCACGTTGCTCGATCCGGTCAAGCGCCCCTCGTTCAATCATTCGTCTTTTCGAGTCCATGACCGTCAAGTCAAACAAGTACGTTCGATCAGGGGTTAATCCTCCTGTTGCTTGCTGATTGACGTTACGGATCTGTTCAATTGAATACCCGAGTCCATATCCTTGATACGCAATCGAGGCATCAACGAAACGATCACATAAAACGACAGTCCCGGCTGTAAGTGACGGACGAATCAATTCATTGACGTGCTGTGCCCGTGACGCCGCATACAATAAAATTTCTGTCATTTCATCCATCTCCGTGAAATCTGGATTCAGAATCAACGAACGGATTTCATTCCCAATGCGTGTGCCGCCTGGCTCTCGTGTCATGATGACCTGATAACCCTCTTTTTTTAATGCTTCTGCCATCAATTGAAGCTGTGTCGTTTTTCCTGCGCCATCTGGTCCTTCGACTGTAATAAACGTTCCCTTCATTCAACAAACCCTTCCTCTATGACACGCAACGTACCTTCTTGCAAAGACTCTCCACCCTGAAGATGGACGGATGCGGCTATATGATGCTCAATACATACTATCTGTTCTTTTGTCACACGCTCTCCTCGCAACAAGACTGGAATACCTGGCGGATATGGAATAATCGTTTCAAGTGCAATCTGACCAATCGTTTCACGAAGCGGAAGATTCCGATATTCCCTCTCCTCTAACTGATCCAGTGGGCAAGCGAGTGATGATACTTTTATTTTACCCATAATTGATTGCTCGATATACCTTTTTGAGGGAATTCCTTTCATTTTCAACTTTTCAATCGCATCTTTTACCTGTCTTAACCACTGAGTTCGGACAGTTTCCGATAATTTGTGAAGAGGTAAAATGCAGACGACAAATGAAGCTAAAGCAAACTCTGCATCTATTTTTTCATTGGCTAATGCATCGAGTAACTGTTCTCCGGAATAGTCCTCATAGGAAAGAATCACGCGTGACCAATCATCAAAAGTAAAAGCATGCATTCCATCTAGTCCGTCGAGTTCGTCTTTGAACAGTTGATGACTGTTCCGGACCTCTTCCATTTCATCAATCGTCCACTGCTGTCGATAGTATCGAGCATAATCGAGCGAAGCCATGATGAGATACGAAGGGCTTGATGTTTGAAACGACTGGAGTGCATGGTGGAGCTTACGACGTTGTACATCCGTTAATCGCTCATGAATCCAAGCCCCCATCGTCAATGCCGGTAACGTCTTATGAGCAGATTGGACGACAGCTGTAGCACCCTGTTCAAAGGCTGAACGGATTCCAACTGCTTCTCCAAAATGTGCACCATGTGCCTCATCAACTAATAATGGTATTTTATAACGTGCTGTCACTGCTACGATTTCTTCGATAGCTGCTGTTTCTCCATAGTAACTCGGTGAAGTTAAAAATACCGCGACTCCACCCGGATAAGATGTTAACGCTTCCTTTAATGTTTCACGTGAAACATTGCCGGCGATTTGTGTTTCTTCATCATACTCAGGGCTCATGAAGATTGGAGACAATCCTAACCATTCGAGTGCATTAAAAATCGACTTATGTGAATTTCTCTGAACGTAGACGCGATCTCCTCGTTTAGTCACAGCCGCAAGCATTGCCCAGTTACCACTTGTTGAACCATTGATTAAAAAATGACTATCTTCCGAATCATAGACTTCACGCAACAATGCTTTTGCTTCTAGAATCGCTTCTGTCGGGTGGTGAAAATCATCTAAGCCAGCTAGTTCTGTTTTATCCCATTCCAAAAAACTAGGTAGACCTAATACGATTGATCCATTTTTATGACCAGGAACGTGCCAAGATGTTGCCTTACGTTCGACATGTCGCTTAAGTGCCTCAATGATTGGAAGCTGACTTTTCATGAAATACACCTCTTGTTTTTAAAATACAAAAGACCGACCTGCAAGATGCAGATCGGTCCTTTTCAATTGCCTGGCAACGTCCTATCCTCACAGGGGGAAGCCCCCAACTACTTTCGGCGTTCAAGTGCTTAACTTCCGTGTTCGGCATGGGAACGGGTGTGACCACTTGGCTATCGTCACCAGACG
>NZ_JACSMQ010000012.1:0-44818 GCF_018618705.1 Exiguobacterium sp. H66 | reverse complement strand
CATTCGATTTTATAATGAGCTGCGGTATCAAAAACGATTAAACGGCTTAAGTCCGCTGGAATTCAGGGCTCAAGCCGTTTAAAAAATTTATATTATTTGACCTGTCTACTTGACGGGGAGCAGTTCACATCAATCACACGCATGACTTCTTCTTCTTCCGCACCGTCCGCTTCAATCCATGGTCGTTTTTTGACATCAAAGACGCTAGGCAGGCTCTTGACGCAGTGACCGGAATGAATGCACACTTCTGAATCAAAGTAGACAGTCACGTCTTTTCCCTCATAGGCTTTCTTCATATGGAACGCCTCCTTAGTATATTTTTCTATTCCCTAAATAAGTGCATGCACCTTTCGAAAATCAAAAAATTAATAAAATCACAAAAATGTAAGCATCCATCAATTTGAATTCTCACAAAAAACGCCCGAAATAAATTCAGACGTTCTCAGGCTGTAGATAAACTCTAATGAAAGGTTTATACCGATATGCTTGCGTGTTGCACTTTCCTGTCTCGTCTCATCTTCAAAACGGCTGCACGACGGTCTAAAAAGCATCTCTCTTCCGTTGACTCCTACGGGAAAAAGTGCGTTTTTAACGCACTGTCAGAGGCAGGCAACGGAAAAGGGAGATGCTTTTATCACTTTATGTTGCTTTGTCCACACGCTAAAAAACGCCCGAAATAAATTCGGACGTTTCCAGTAGACTTAGAACAAGACCATGTACTGATCGCGTTCCCATTCCGTGACTTGTGTCCGGAACATATCCCACTCGATTTCTTTGAGCTCAACGAAGTGTTCCGCGATGTGATCACCGAGTGCGTGCATGACGACGTCATCTGCTTTGAGTACTTCGAGTGCATGGCTGAGTGTTGATGGTAAATCATCGATGCCGTTCGCAACACGTTCTGGTTTGTCCATGACGTAGATGTTACGGTCGATTGGTGCAGGTGCTTGCAAGTTGTTTTTGATTCCGTCAAGACCTGACGCAAGCAATGTCGCAAGTGCAAGGTACGGGTTAGCCGCCGGGTCAACTGAACGAACTTCGATTCGAGTTGAAAGACCACGTGCAGCAGGAACTCGGACGAGCGGTGAACGGTTACGGGCTGACCATGCGACGTAGCAAGGTGCTTCATAACCAGGAACAAGACGTTTGTACGAGTTGACTGTCGGGTTACAGACAGCTGTGAAGGCACGAGCGTGTTTGAGGATACCCGCCGTGAAAGCACGTGCATCGTCAGAGAGTTGCATGTTGCTGTTCTCTTCGTCGAAGAAGACGTTTTCGTTTCCTTTGAAGAGGGACATGTTCGCATGCATCCCTGAACCGTTGACACCGAAGAGCGGTTTCGGCATGAATGTCGCGTGCAAGTTATGTTTCGCAGCAATCGTCTTAACGACGAGTTTAAACGTTTGGATGTTATCGGCAGTCGTAATCGCATCCGCATATTTAAAGTCGATTTCGTGTTGACCCGGTGCGACTTCGTGGTGTGATGCTTCGATTTCAAAGCCCATGTTTTCGAGCTCGATGACGATTTCTTTACGGCAGTTCTCACCGAGATCGACAGGTGCGAGGTCGAAGTATCCACCTTGGTCGTTTAATTCAAGTGTCGGGCGACCGTTTTCATCCTTTTTGAAGAGGAAGAATTCCGGTTCTGGTCCGACGTTGAATGAAGAGAAACCAAGCTCTTCCATTTCTTTAAGTACGCGTTTCAATTGACCACGTGGATCACCTGAGAACGATGTGCCATCTGGATTGTGAATGTCACAAATGAGACGTGCGACTTTACCTGTTCCATCTTCAGTCCATGGGAAGACAACCCATGTGTTTAAGTCTGGGAAGAGATACATATCTGATTCTTCGATCCGGACGAATCCTTCAATCGACGAACCATCGAACATCATCTTATTATCAAGTGCCTTCTCCAATTGACTTACTGGAATTTCAACGTTCTTGATTGTACCGAGGATATCTGTGAATTGTAGACGAATAAACCGTACGTCCTCAGCTTTAGCGATTTTCATAATGTCTTCTCGTGTAATGTTGCGGCGTGTCATGTAACAGTTCCCCTCTCCGATTCTGTTTTTCATATATGGTAACAGGTACTTACTTGAAGAAACGCCCGAGCTCACCTTGGATGAGCGACGTTTTTCCAGGTTGACCTGCTTCCTTCAGTTGATTTTTCAGGAGTTTATACAACTCTCCATCGGATAGTTCCGGACGTGTCTTGACGACCGTCTCCGCAACGCGTTCCCGTTTGACGAGATCATTGTCAAAAATCATTTTAATCCCTGCGATATTCAGTCCCTGATCCAAATATTCCTTGATCGACAGTAAACGATCCACATCGTTGAACGAGTAGAGGCGGCGTTTCGTCTCCGTCCGTTCCGGTTTGATCAGTCCCTGTTCTTCATAGTAACGGATCTGCCGGGCAGATAACGCGGTCAACTCTTGAACGACTCCGATCGGAAACAGTGGCTTGGACTGTCGTGTTACGTCTGCCATGTCGTTCCTCCTTTTTCCTTACTCCATGAGAATAAACCTCTGTGAGGCAAGTTGTCAAGCTATGTCAGGAAAGTTAACACAACTTTCTTACAAGTCAGACAACCTGTCATCAAAGGTCTTTTCACAGTTTGTAATTATTTTAAACCCGCGTTTGCGGAAGCAATTGTTTTTCCATCAAATGGTCGACGGCAGAAACGATGGCGATTTTGACGTGACTAAATGTCAACCCGCCTTGGACGTAAGCCGTATAGGGCGCACGAATCGGTCCGTCTGCCGACAATTCGATTGACGACCCTTGGATGAACGTCCCTGCTGCCATGATGACATCATCCGCATATCCCGGCATATAATCGGGAATCGGTAAGGCATGAGCATTGACCGGTGACGCCGCTTGAATCGCCTGACAAAAAGCAATCATCGGTTCCGGGGCATGGAACGAGACCGATTGAATCAAATCCGTCCGCTCTGCTGCGTAATGCGGTGCCGTGTCGAAACCGAACTGCTCCATCATGCTCGATGTGAACATCGCCCCCATCAATGCCTGACTGACCGTGTGCGGCGCCATGTAGAAGCCTTGATACATGTCTTGGAGCGAGTAGAGCGACGGGCCCGCTTCCGCGCCGATGCCCGGAGTCGTCATCCGGAACGATGCCCGTTCGATCAAGTCTGTCCGTCCGACGAGGTAGCCGCCTGTTTTCGCGAGACCCCCACCCGGATTTTTAATCAGTGAGCCTGCCATCAAGTCAGCCCCGACATGGGTCGGTTCCATCGTCTCGACGAACTCGCCGTAACAGTTGTCAACAAAGACGATGACGTCCGGATGCGCGGCTTTAATCGTCGCAATCGCGTGACCGATTTCTTCGACCGGAAGACTGCGCCGTGTCGCGTAGCCTTTTGACCGCTGAATCCCGATGACTTTCGTCTTGCTTGTGATCCGGGCGAGGACGGCATCGATATCAATCGTCTCCGCCTGTTTCATCTCGACGACATCATAGGTGACACCGAGTTCTTTTAACGAGCCCCGCCCGTCACCCCGGATACCGACGATTTCCTCTAACGTGTCGTACGGTTTACCCGTGATATAAAGCAATTCGTCGCCCGGCAAGAGTAACCCGAACAACGCGATTCCAATCGCATGGGTCCCACTGATGATTTGCGCGCGACAAAGTCCGGCTTCTGCACCGAAGACGTCGGCATAAATCCGTTCGAGCGTATCGCGCCCTTCATCGTTATAGCCGTAACCTGTCGACGGCATGAAGTGAAAATCGCTGACTTTGTGTTTCCGGAACGCGTTCAAGACGCGAAACTGATTGTATTCCGCAATCTCTTGCGTTCGTTTGATCCCGGGAGCGATTCGCGTTTCCGCCGTCTCGACGAAGGGGCGAATCGCTTCATAATGCGTTAACTCTGTAAACATGCTTACACCTCGTATTGTTTCAATGTCGAGTAGAGACGCGTGTCTTTACGCAAGTACCCTTTGAGCGTGACCGATCCATCCTCTTCATATTGTTCTTTTAAATTCATCATGACTTCTTTTGCCGGGTTGTAGTGGGCAAACGCCTCGACCGGAATCCGGATTTCGAGATATTCCAAAATCTCACTGATCGACTTTTCGATTTCGAGCGTTAACCGTTCGATATCAGTCGGATCGAGTGCTGAAATCAGCAATTTTCCGCCGGTGAACAAGTCTGTCAACTGGTCTTTTTTATTGAAGACTTCGAGTTGCGGAATATCACCCGCTCCGAGCTCATCGAGGACATCGTTCGTCGTCTGCATCTGATTGAGATAGTGTTCACTCGAAGCATCGATGACATGGATGATTAAATCGGCTTCAAGCACTTCTTCAAGCGTCGAACGGAAGGCAGCAATCAGTTTCGTCGGAAGGTCCTGGATGAAACCAACCGTATCCGTCAACAGGATTTGACCACCTTCCGGTAAATCGAACTGACGTGTCAATGGATCGAGCGTCGCGAACAATTCATTTTTTTCATACGTGTCAGCATGCGTCAAGCGATTGAAAATCGTCGACTTCCCGGCATTCGTATACCCAACGAGCGCGATTTGAAACGTCTGATTTTCTTTGCGGCGTTCCCGGTAACGGGCCCGGTGTGCGACCGACGTCTCAAGCTGTTTCTTGATTTCATCAACACGGCGACGGATATGGCGACGGTCGGTCTCAAGTTTCGATTCACCCGGACCACGTGTCCCGATCCCACCACCAAGACGTGACAGTTGCGTTCCTTGTCCACTGAGACGCGGTAACAAATAACTCATTTGCGCGAGCTCGACTTGAAGTTTCCCTTCCCGTGACTGGGCACGTCCGGCGAAGATATCGAGAATCAACTGTGTCCGGTCAATCAATTTGATTGATTCCGGGTCTTCAAGTGCAATCCGGATGTTCTTCATCTGACCGGGAGTGACTTCTGCATTAAAAATAATTAAATCCGGTTCGAGTTCTTCCGCTAGCGCGACCAGTTCCTCGACCTTCCCTTTTCCGATAAACGTACGCCGATCGACTGCTTGCCGTTTTTGATCAAGTCGTCCAACGACGACCCCGTGCGCAGTCGTGACGAGTGCTTCAAGCTCCGCGACCGATTCTGCATAAATATGGTCTGCCACATCGGGGAGCTGACAACCGACGACAATAACGCGTTCTGACATAAAATCATTCCTTTCAAGATAAAGACATTCTGCGTCCCTAATCATACCACACGCCGCTACACGTCTGAACTTTTTTGGACAGGAAACATTCGTTCGGTTTATGATAATAAAAACGAGGTTGAAGGAGGCGGAACATGGCACGCGAACGACTGGATTATACGTTACCCGAGTTCATCGAACGGTATCTACTGTATTTAACGGTCAGCGGTCGACAAGACTCGACCGTCCGGCGCTACCGTTATGACTTAATCGAGGTTCACCGGTACATGACGGAAGTCGACCAACCGCTCGAGACGATTGATGATTTCAAAGCAATTTCGCTTGATGCCTGGAAGACATTCATCAACGAATACTTGATCGAAGAAAAACTCTATAAACAAGCGACGGTCGCCCGGATCGTCACCGTCATCAATCAACTGAACTATCAAATCCGACAATCAAAAGCAAAACTGATTGAGTATGCCCAACCGACCCATGAGCTCGGTCCACACCATGTCGCATCGCAGGAAGAATATGACCAGTTGATCCGGACGAATCAGTCCGACCGCGGTTTGACCGATCACCAGCTCGTCGCCCGCCCGTACTTGATTGACCGCAATGAATTGATTTTACGGTTGTTCTACCGCTACGGACTACGCGTCCACCACATCATCGGGCTGAAGATGCAAGACCTCAATTTTGCCCAACAAGAGATGCTCGTCCACGACCGGCTCGGGAACACGTACAAACTGCATATCGAGCGCGAGGATCAGGACGTCATGCTCCGTTACTTGAAGACCGTTCCGGAACCCGTCCGTCCACGTTATCATACAACGGACCCGTTTTTCGTCGCCTTCGACTTCGCCCGGATGACGTTCCGCTGGCTCTATAGTAAAAATGCGCCGAAGCAGCTCTCGATCGTCATGATCACGAAAATGATGCGGCAACTCAATGAACGGTCGGATAACAAACGATTGATCACCCCGTCGATGCTCCGTAACAGCTTCATCTTGAAAACGTATTTCGACGAGATGACGACAGAAGACCGCCTGACGAAGACCTGTCTCTATAAAGACGTCTCGTTAAGACGATACGCCGAAGCATTTGACGAATTAAAAGAGTTATTATGACGCGTCGCGACAAAAAGCCAGCCTCTTTTCATCTACCATTCGTCATTCTCCATAAAAAAAGATGAAACGTCACTTCGCAGTGACGTTTCATCTAAATGGATTGCATTTCTTGCAAGACGGCCCCCGCGGCCGTCTTGTTTAACGCGATACTTCTTCCGTTTCCTCTTGTTCGTACAACGTCACGTTACGTGCCGGCGCGAACGTCGAGATGGCATGCTTATAAATCAGTTGTTGTTTTCCTTCTGATTCTAAGATGACCGTGAAGTTATCAAATGATTTGATTAATCCCCGTAATTGATACCCACTGATTAAGAAGACGGTTGTTGGAACCGCATCTTTTCGTAATTGATTTAAAAAATAGTCTTGAATGTTGTATGTCGCTTTCATAAGACCCCGTGCCCCCTCTATTTTATCTGTTTCTGTCTTCAGGCCAGTCCGAGTTAACCGCTTTCAGAAACCCTACTGTTCTATCATAGATAATTTTGAAGTTTTGTTCAAATGAAATCGTTCCCATTTCTACCCAAACGCCATCAAATTGATGACGGAACCAGGTTAACTGCCGTTTTGCGAAGCGTCGCGTGTTACGTTTGAGCTGTTCGACCGCCGGTTCAAGTGGCGCGCCACTCAAAACAGGGACGATTTCCTTGTAGCCGATCGCTTGCATCGCTTTCGTATCGGCGAAGCCGGCGTCAACAAGCTGCCGGACTTCCTCGACGAGTCCCTGCCCCACCATCAAATCGACCCGCTCATTGATTCGGTCATATAAGCGATCCCGGTCGTCCATATGTAAGACGAACAGCAAGCTCTCATATAAGCTCGGTTCACTACCGGACGTTTGTGTCTGTCCACTCTCGGCGACTTCAATCGCCCGGACGACCCGTTGCACATTGTTCGGATGAATTTCCTCTGCCCGATTCGGATCGAGTTGACGCAAACGTTCATGGAGTGCGACTGCGCCTTGCTCCGCTGCAAACTGTTCCAATTCTTGCCGCAATTCTTTATTTTCCGCTTGTGCTGTAAATTGATAGTCATACAAAATCGCCCGGATGTATAAGCCGGTCCCGCCGACGATGATTGGCAATTTCCCTCGCTCTGCAATATCCGCAATCGCCTGACGTGCCAGCGTCTGAAAACGAGCAACGCTCATCTCATCATCCGGATTGACAAGGTCGAGCATATGATGCGCTACACCGTCCATTTCTTCTTCTGTCACTTTCGCTGAACCGATGTCCATTCCTTGATAGACTTGAACGGAGTCACCGGAGATGATTTCACCATTCAAGCGCTTCGCTAATTCTATACCTGTCTTCGTTTTTCCGACCGCAGTCGGACCGACGATGACGATGACTGGTTGTTTCACTATGCATCACCATTCCTACACTGATCATTTTTGATGTCAGTGTACCATAATTCACAATTCTGCCGTAGCCGTTTTAAGACAAAAAAAAGAGCACCTATCCTGAAGAAAAAGGACATGTACCCTACTTGTTACGAAAAAAATATTAGACACGACGAATGAAGTCGTCATAAATTGCGCTGAATACACACCATCCGCAAATCACTAACCCTGTCAACATAATACCCCAATCTGCCATCATAGCCCCTCCTCTTTTATCTGTTATCTACCTTTTTACAATTTGCGACAACTGTAAACCCATTCGAGCATGTTTGACACCAATTAATGGAATCGCTATGATTAAGATACGATTGGTACGTAGCGCGAAAGTTGACCTGCATCGGCTTTCCATTAGAGGCTCTGCCTCTCGATTCCAAGTGACGGGCTTGCCCGTTGCGAAAACCCCCTGTTCCGAATTCGGGACAGGGGTTTTTTTATTAATACATATCTTTTTGCGTAAAGTTCCAAAAGGCGATTCCAAGTGTCGCGACTGTCCAACAGCCAAGGACGGCAAGCGAGAATGGCAACGTCATGCCTTCAATCGGTGGTGCTTGACCATCCAGATAATTGATTAGTCCAAAGTTGACGTTAACGAGGTATTTCGAACTTGTCCAGCTCGAACCGAGTGTCGTCAACAATGTTCCGGAAATCAAGACTGCCATCATGATGCCAATCCCGGTCGCCGTATTCTTGACGAGGACAGAGACCATCAACGCAATCGTTCCGACGACAGCTGTGACAATCCAGGCGAGACCGATTGCCATCAGGAGGTATTCCCACATCGGAATCGTATGCACGAATTCGGTCGAGAACGTCCCGCTCGGCGATGCTTGGAACCCGGTCAAAATCGGGGCGGTCCAGCCATCATACCCGAGGACGATGCCGGAAATCGCGTAACAGACGAACGCGGTCAATGCCATCAGCATGGAGGTATAGAGTAAAACCGTGATCCATTTCGCCATCAAAATTTTCCAGCGCCGGACCGGCCGCGACAGAAGCGTCTTGATCGTTCCGTCGTTTTGCTCCCCGCTGACGATGTCCGCCATGATGACGATGATGAAGAGCGGTAAGATTAACGTTAATCCTTGTGAGAAGAAAATGCGGATGAACGTCGGCGCACCCGGATAGTTCGGATTGATATCATTATCGAGGTAGTATTGATTCTGTTTTAAATCAAATTCTAAAAACTGGCGGAACTCATCTTGAATACTGCTCGAAGCCAGTCGATTCTGTGTATCGACGATATCTTGTTGCAGTTCGACACGCCAATCGAGCGTACCTTGTTTCTTAATTTGTTCTTGAATGTCACGATACTGTGCATACGTAAACATCGACACAAGAACGACTAAAATGATTGCGACGACGGCGAAGCGCTTTTTCGAAGCAATTTTCGTCACTTCGTTGCGGACGAGACCAAGCATGTTCGGATTACGCAATATGATCTCCCCCCGTCAATGTGATGAAGAGATCTTCGAGCGTCTGGACTTTTCGTTCAATCGTCCAGACTTCGACGCCGGCTTCAAACAGCTGTTTGTTGAGTGCCGGTGTCTTACTTGAATCCATCAATGTATGGACGGTATTCGCGTCAACGACTTCAGAGACCTGGACGTCTTCAGACGCGGATAAAATTTCATTCGCTTTGAAGGCATCATCGACCCGCCAGTCGACACCTGGAGCAAGCGACTCGACGAGCTCCTTGACCGTCCCGACTTGAACGATTTTGCCGTAACTCATGATGGCGACCCGGTCAGCGAGCATCTCAATCTCAGCCAGGATGTGGCTCGAGACTAAAACTGATAATCCTGTCTCATCAACGAGCTTCCGAATGAATTGCCGTAAATCACGAATCCCCATCGGATCGAGTCCGTTTGTTGGTTCATCGAGTATCAAAACACTTGGACGACCGAGCAAGGCTTGGGCGATTCCAAGGCGTTGACGCATCCCGAGGGAATACGTCCGGACTTGATCGTCGACCCGCGCCGTCAAGTCGACCAAGTCAATCACTTCTTGAATCCGAGCTTCATCGACATTCGGTAACATCCGGGCGAAGACACGCAAGTTTTCGCGCCCACTCAAGTATTTGTAAAGCTCTGGGTTTTCGACGATCGAGCCGATCCGCTCCATCGCTTGAACAAATTGTTTGCGGACATCAAAATCACAGACCGTGATTTTACCCGACGTCGGTTTAATCAATCCGACGAGCATCCGGATCGTCGTTGTTTTCCCTGCCCCGTTCGGACCGAGAAATCCAAAGACTTCACCTGGGAAGATTTCGAACGAAATGTTATCGATAATCGTTTTCTTTCCAATCACCTTCGTGACCGATTCTAATTTTACAGTTGGATTCACGTTTCTCACCTCTTATGGTCTATTCTAGCGGAATAATGAATGATTTGACTCGTCTAAGCACTTCAAAACCGCACATTTTCTAAAGTTTTGCTACAATCATCGTAACAGTAAAAGGAGGAACGATTCATGAAACGATATGCTTGGCCTTTATTTTTAAGCGTTTCGCTCATCTTGACCGCACTTTTCGGGTACGGATTTGCAAGCGCCTATAACGACGTCGTTAATCCACCAAAACGGGCGGTCTTGACACCAACGAAAGAAGAACCCGTTGCAAAAGGCGGGACTTACGTCGCTTTAGGTGACTCGTTGACACGCGGCGTCGGTGCTTCGAACGGAAACAGTTATGCAGCAATCGTCGGTCAAGAACTTACAAAAGACAACACCGTCGAACGTTTCCAAAATCTCGCCGTCAGCGGAGCCCGGACGGAAGATCTACTGAAGCAACTTGAACAAAAAGAAGTCCTTCGCTCCCTTAGCCAGGCAAAAGTCATTTCGGTGACGATTGGCGGGAATGATTTGTTCAACCGTGGTGAAGGTGTCGCAAACTTTGATGCAAAAAAGACTGCTGATACGATTAAATCAGCTCAAACCAACTTGGAGAAGACCTTTAAAATCCTCCGAGATGAAAATCCGGATGCCGTCATCTTCTACGTCGGACTGTATAATCCTTTCCGTGCCAGTGAAAATGGGGAGGCATTTGACGCAATCGTCCAAAATTGGAATGCCGAGTCGCGTCAACTCGGACTCGAATATGATATTGAAGTCATCGATACGTTTAACCTCGTCCGTGACGTCAAACGCGATCTCTCAAGTGATCAGTTCCACCCGAATGATTCAACGTACGAACAAATTGCGAAAACTTCCCTGCTCGCTGTAAATAAACGTTTTTAATCCAAAGAAAGCCGCCGAATCACATCGACTCGGCGGCTTCATTTCATTTCAGACGTTTGGCTAAGGCGATTAAGACCCATTGCAGCGGCAAACGTGTCCATAACGCCCAGGCCGGCAATTTTTTACCGTTGATGGGTTGTGGATTGACGGCCATGTTGACGTTCGCCGGTAAGACGGCATATAAAAAGCCAGGTAGTGTCTTGCGAACGATATCGACACCTTTACCTGTCAACAACATGAAGCCGTACAAAACTTCGATGATACCCGTCACTTGAACGAAAAACCGCTTAAACGGAATAAAGGACGGCATGATGCTGACAAATCCTTTTTCGTTTCGAAAATGACCGACCCCAGCAAATAATAATCCTCCACCGTACAACAAACGTAAAACATACTTCATGACTTCCATCTCCCCGTTGATATAAGTAAGAACCAAACTCAGTGTAACGGACGAACCCTTTTCGCTCAACTATAAGAAACTGTCGATCAATTGTGGGGAATGATGAGTCATTTTGGAAAAACGTCCGCAATTTCATTTTCAGTTTGGTTATCTGATACAGTAAAAATAGAAATTGATACGGAAGGAATGGTCGATATGGCAGGAAAAACAAAACAACTTTTACCCGGACTGACAGGAGGCATCATCGGTGCCGTTTTGACGGCAACGATCGCCTTTCCACTTTTGATGGATCAAGAACAACAAGTTGCCGATACACCTCTTTCAAACGGGATGCCGAAACAAGTTTCAACGACGTCAAATGACCCTGTGACGAACGCCGTCGCATCCGCCCAAAAATCGGTCGTGACCGTCACGAACTACCAAACCGGTAACAGCATGACGCAAGAAGAAGCGGCGAGCGGATCTGGTTCCGGTGTCATCTATAAAAAAGCAGACGGAAAGGCCTACATCATTACGAACCACCACGTCGTCGACGGTGCCTCGAAACTCGAAGTGACATTAAACGACGGTAACACTTTGAGTGCGAAGTTACTCGGTAGCGACGCAACATACGATCTTGCCGTCCTCGAGGTCGACGCAAAAGACGTTCCCGCTGTCATCACGGTCGGAAAATCGGCTGACTTAAAAGCCGGTCAAACCGTGCTCGCCATCGGAAACCCGCTCGGTGAATTCCAAAACTCCGTCACACGTGGAATCGTCAGTTCAAATGATCGGACGGTCCCTGTCGATACGAACAGCGATGGGCAAGATGACTTCAATACGACCGTCATTCAGACCGATGCAGCCATCAACCCCGGTAACTCTGGTGGTGCCTTAATCAACGAACAAGGTCAGCTCGTTGGAATCAACTCGATGAAGATTGCTGAAACGGGTGTCGAAGGCGTTGGTTTCAGTATCCCAATCGACGATGCACTGCCCATCTTAAAACAGCTTGAAACGACCGGTGAAGTCAAACATCCGACGCTTGGTGTCGCCTTGCAGGACGTTTCCGCCTTCCCGGCCGGTTATTTGCTTGATCAAGTCAAGTTGCCTGAATCCCAAAAAACCGGTGTCGTCATCATGTCAGTTGAACCGAACAGTCCGGCTGCCTCCGCGAAGCTGAAAACAGGTGACGTCATCACGAAAATTAACGGATCGGCGATTGAAAGTTTTGTCGACATCAAAACGGCACTGATTAAATCGGACGGTGACATCACGTTGACGATCATCCGCGATGGTAAAACATCAACCGTTAAAACAACGACGACGACAACCGATCAGTTATAATCTTCCACATCAAGACGTTTCAATTGCCTCCCATATCGGGTATTGTTTTAGAACAATATCTTTGGGGGGCTCTCTTTATGTATGATTTGATCGGCATCGGGATTGGACCGATGAATTTAGGGTTGAGCGCACTCGCTCATCCGACACCATTACGGACACTTTTTTTTGATGAAAGCGAACAATTTTCGTGGCATCCCGGGATGATGATTAAAGACTCGATGATGCAAACGAGTTTCATCTCTGACTTAGTCACACTTGCTGATCCGACGTCTTCTTTTACTTATTTAAACTACTTGCGTTCCATCAATCGTTTGCATACATTTTATTTTTATGAAAAATTATTGATTTCGCGCCAAGAATACAATTCGTATTTGAAATGGGTCGCGACCCAACTCGATGACTTATGCTTTTCGACCCGCGTCATTGATGTTCAGGACACAGGTGATAGCTATGAGGTGCTTGTCGAAGACGTCAAGACGGGTGAACGGAAGACATATGAAACACGTAACGTCGTCATCGGAACAGGGGCTAAACCTTCAATTCCCGATACGTTTGATTCAAGCGTCATTCACAACACACAATATGTCATGGAAAAAGAACAGCTCCTGTCGAAAAATAAAATTTCCATCGTCGGATCGGGTCAAAGTGCAGCAGAAATTTTCCTTGATCTATTGACGAGCGACCGCTCGCCGGATCTCGAACTCGAGTGGATTTCACGTTCGACGATTTTTGAAACGCTTGAGACCGGAAAACTCGGCGAAGAAATCTTTTCACCGAGTTATGTCACGTATTTTAATCAATTACCACTTGAAACACGACAAGAGGCCGTTTCGAAATTCACGCGGTCGCAAAACGGGATCAGTCCGGAAACCTTACAGGCCATTTACGAACACCTCTATGATTTGACGACCGATCAAAAAGACCGCGTCCAGATTCGCGCAAATCTTGAGGTCGAACAAATTACGCACGATACGTCATTTGCAATTAAAATGCATCATACGGAACTCAACCAAGTCCGGACATCGAACACGGATGCCGTTGTCGCAGCAACCGGTTTTGTCCCGGCATTACCGAGCTTCATTGACCGATTGAACATCGAGTTCGAAGGTGATCAGGCTTGGAAAGTCGATGCGAATTACCGTATCGTTCGTTCCATCGCAACAAATCATCAGTTGTACGCGACGACGAACTTAGAGCTTTCGCACGGTCCTGCCGCCGACAATCTAGGGATGTCGGTCTCACGAAATCAATTGATTTTAAATGATGTCGCCGGGAAAGAGTTGTATCCTGTCGAACAGCATGCAACGTTTACGACGTTCGACTGACAAAAAAGTAGCTCGCCATGTATTTGGCGAGCTACTTTTTAGCGTTTTTTCGTCAATTCAAGCGTTTCGAGTACAAGTAAGGTTGATTGCAACCGACTATGCCCCGCCTTAGCCAGTAATAGGTGAAACGCAAGCAACCAGTTGACTTCTTCGGAAAACCGATTCCGCGACCGTTCCCGGTCGACGACCCGTGTCACGTATATCAAGTCGACACGATCAGTCGAACGCACAAGGGCGAGTAGCGGGAAGAGACGTTCAAACATGCGAACTTCCCGTTTTTCAAGCATGTCCACCCAATTTTCAATCCGTTGTTTTTGTTCTGCTTGATTGTTTGACGCAGCAAGGATTTGAGCGGCAATCAATCGTTCGCTTGACGGTCCCATCCATTTACTGAGCCATTCTTCACTCGTCTTCACATCCTCGACGAAGGATGCGAGCAATTGTTTTTGGTCCATCAATGCTGCCGTAACGACGTATTGTTTCGTCACATTCAACCCCGGGCGTTCTGCTCGAAAGTGTTCGACGACCGGCAAAGCGTCCGTACCGCGCTGTCGATTCAAGAGCTCTCCAAGGGCAAAAAACGGGCGGACGGCTTTGTCTTTGATGAAGCGTCGCTTAATGTGCTTTTCAGCTTCAATCACTTGCTCGACTAACTGTTCCGGTCGGTCGCTATAAAGTTGAAGTTGCGAAATCAGCAGTGGCGTATAGCGACTTTGCAGTGCTGAAAAGCGTGTTGTCTTTCGTTTAATGGCATGCGCTAAGCGATCGTAGGCCGCCCGGTCGAACACGACGTCTTGAATCGTATACGATAAGGCAAAAAAGCGGCGGAAGTCGTGGGACGTTTCCTCGCGGAGAATGGCATAGGTCTTATTATAGTTTTCACAAAATAATCCATACATCAAAGCGCCCTCCCTTCGGTTCTGTTTTCCCCTTTTCCTGACAAATCATTCCCGAATCTGACTATACGCGTCGAAGTTCCTCAAAAGAAAAAACCGGGTTCACCTCGTCTTTCAAATGAAAAGACAGCCGGCACCCGGTTTTTAAAGGCATGTCAGACCCGTTGTTTTTCAAGTAACCGGGAGAAATAACCACCATTTTTAATCAATTCGTCATGTGTACCGTCTTCAATGATGCCCTCTTTCGTGACGACGAGAATCCGGTCCGCATTTCGAATCGTCCCGAGACGATGGGCAATGATTAAAGTCGTCCGGTTTTTCGAGAGTTCCGCGAGCGATTCTTGAATAATCGCTTCCGTCTCCGTATCAAGAGCAGATGTCGCTTCATCTAGAATCAATAGCGGCGGATTCTTCAAGAACATCCGGGCAATCGCCAGCCGTTGCTTTTGTCCCCCGGATAATTTCAAGCCCCGCTCCCCAATCTGTGTATCATACCCCTCCGGTAAATCAGCGATCATCTGTCCGAGATGGGCGCGCTCGGCAGCTGCGATGACATCCGTCCGATTCGCCGTTAAATCTCCGTAAGCAATGTTCTCAGCGATCGTCCCTGAAAAGAGAAAGACATCTTGTTGAACGATACCGATTTGTTGGCGGAGCGAAGCTTTTGTCATCTGCCGGACATCGATGCCATCAATCGTAATCGCCCCTTCTAAAACATCGTAAAAGCGAGGGATTAAGGAACAAATCGTCGTTTTCCCGGCACCCGACGTTCCGACGAAGGCAATTGTCTGACCGGGTTCAACGGACAGGTTGATATTTTTTAAAATCAATCGATCGGCTTCGTAGCCGAAACTAACATCTTCGAACTCGATTGCACCATGCAGACGATCGACCGTGATTGCGTCTGGCGCATCCTTCAGCTCATCATCCTGATCAATCATTTCAGCGAATCGCTTAAAACCTGCCATCCCTTTCGGATAAAGTTCGAGAAGTGCCGTGATTTTATCAATCGGTTTCAGCAAAATGTTCATGTAGAGAATGAACCCGACAAGTTCGCCGTAACTAAGGCGGCCGTTGTAACTTAAATAGGCACCGTAGACAAGAACGGCGAGCGTCATCAGCCGCGTCGTCAAGTAAATACCGGACAGACTCGTACTCATGACTTTATAGGCATTGATCTTCGATTGACGGAACGTTGCATTGTCTTGCTCGAACCGTGCAACTTCATGGGCTTCGTTCGTAAACGACTGGACGACACGAATGCCTGAGACGCTATCTTCGACACGGGAGTTGACTTCGGCGATATTGCCGTACATCTTGTCCCACGAACGATTCATCCGGACGTTGGCATAACTAATCAACCAAATCAGGAACGGAACAGCAATGACGGTAACGAGCGCAAGCGGCGCATTAATCGTCAGCATGATTGAGAAGGCACCAAGTAACGTCATCACGGCAATGAAGGCATCTTCCGGTCCGTGGTGAGCCAGTTCCCCGATATCGAACAAGTCATTTGTGATTCGGCTCATGATGTGCCCTGTTTTCGTGTTATCAAAAAAGCGGAACGACTGTTTTTGAACGTGTCCGAATAATTGGCGCCGCATGTCGGTCTCGATGTTGATACCGAGCTTATGTCCGAAGTAATTGACGACGAACTGCATCATCGTACTGATGACATAAAGCAACAGTAGACCGACACTGACTAAGATGATCCAGTTCAGCTCGCCTTCTGGCAACAAAGAATCGATGAACCACTGGACGGCAAGCGGAAACGCGAGCTCGAGTATACCGACGAATAAGGCTGACGAAAAATCGAGCCAAAACAAGCGTTTATGCGGTATGTAGTATTGATAAAATCGTTTTAACATTTGTAAATTCCCCTCCTAGCTAATTCTAGTGTACAAGAAGACTCTAGATTAATCGCGCCTCAAAACACAGATCATTATTTTTGAAAATCAAAGTAAGTTTTTTCATAAAAAATATATTTTAAAAACAGGGGAATTAACATCTCATATGACAAAATGGTAACAACGATTCTATTCGAACCATTTTGGAAGGGAGTTACGCAACTTGAAAAAGACACTTCTCGCTTTGACGACGCTCGCGTTGGTCAGTTCAGCGAGCGCGGTCGAAGCCGCCTCCACAAAGTTAACGTTAACCGAAAATGTCAACATCCGAACTGCTGCCACTACTTCCGCACCCATCATCACGACCTTAAAAAAGGGTACAACGGTAACCGCTGTTAAAAAGTCAGGTTCTTGGTACGAAATTCGTTATCAATCGAAAAAAGCATTCATCACTTCGAGTTATGTGAAAGCAGCTACTGCTGCAAAAACGACGACAGCTAAAACGACGACAACAACGACTTACATAACGAATACAGCTGGTGTCAATGTTCGTGAGAAAGCGAGTACGGCTTCTAAAAAAGTCGGACAACTTACTAAAAATGCAGTCGTGTCCGTCAAAAAGAAAACCGGTTCTTGGTACCAAATCGTCTACAAGAAAAAGACGGCATACGTCCATGCCAGTCTCATCACTGCGAAAAAATCAACCGTCAAAACGACATCGAAACCACCAGTGACGACACCTGTCGCAACAGCCGTTAAAGCCGTCGATACGACCAAACAATATACAGTCAACGCAAGTGGCGGACTGAATGCCCGCTTAGCAGCATCGGCGTCGGCACAAATCTACAAAACGATTCCAAATAAAACGCTCTTGACGGTCACGGGTACGATTGACGCCTGGTATCAAATTAAGCTCGACGGAAAAGTCCTCTACGTCGCCGCGAGTTATGTTGCTGCATCAGCAAAAGAAACACCGCCTGCAACGAATGGCGTCTCGATCAATCCGGTCGACCAAGCCAAAACGTATACCGTCAATGCGCCGTCAGGTTTGAATGTCCGGACGGCACCAACAACCTCCTCACAAGTCTTCACCCAAGTTGCCCACGGTTCGACCGTCCAGGTGATGGGTGAAACGACGGGTTCCGCTGCCGGATGGTACCAAATCAAAATCGGGACAGGTTACTATTATGTCGCGAAAAGCTACATCACGACCGGGACTGTCGCGACGACTCCACCCGTAACACCGCCTCCTGCCTCGACTGTCCCTGCTTCCGGTGTCATGGAACGGGCGATTTCAATCGGTCAACAGTATCTCGGGACACCGTACGTCTGGGGGTCGAGTAGTCCGATCAACGGCGGATTCGATTGCTCGGGTTTTATCAACTACACGTTGAATACGGCCGGTTATAAAGTCGGGCGGACGAACGTCAATGGCTACTGGAACAACGACCTGTACCTCGGTCAGAAGCTGTCGAAATTACGTCAGCCGGTCCGCGGAGATATCATCTTCTTCGAGAATACGTATGCCGCAGGTCCGACCCACATCGGAATCATGTTGAACAATGACCAATTCATCCATGCCAATACACCGTCACTCGGCATCAGTCGCCTGTCGGAAAAGTACTGGACTCAAAAATTACTGGGCTTTAAAGCCCTCTAATGCAACAGGATTGACTAAAAAAGTACTTTCTACCCCTTTTTTCCAGGGGAGACACAATACCCGATTTCCTGCCCTTAGTGAACAGGAGGTCGGGTCTTTTTTGTCTCTGACAGCGTAAGTTTTGCGTTTTTTTCTGCAGGCGTCGCGTGAAGCAAACGCCTCCTTTTTTTCTTTTCGATAGGTATCTTAGATGTGCCGAGTGTTCATCCTCGACTCCTATGGGAAAAGGGAGCGCAATCCTCTCTTCCTGCCGGGTCTTCCCGCCCATGGAAAGCGCGGACGCAAAAATCGTCTGGAGCGACTTTTGCGTCAGCCCTGTTTTTTACGATAATTCCGCTAAGATTTGCTCGATTTCTTGTTTGAATCGTCCCGGTGACAGTTGTTTCGTCATTTCTTCCACTTCTGCCCGACGGTCCACCCCTACCCCGGCGCGCATCGCTAATGCGAGCGCATATAACATCATCGCGTGATCGTATTCACCGCCAACTTGCCATAAATGTGCACCGCGCCAAATGTTAGCGACACCGCTTTCGAGGTCAAACGGGAGTGTCTCTTTTGAGTCCTTCCACAAACACAGATTGACTTCGAAGTATCCGATGTAATGAATGCACGCTTCAATATTGACTTCAACAAGTCGTTCCCGCGCATACCGGACGCCTTCATAATCCTCTCGGTGAACCGCAATCGACCCTTTCGTCAACTCGACAAGAATCCGCTCGAATGCTGTTGCTTCCGTGAACAAAAAGAAATGTTCCAGTAATTCCAGTTCGTGGTCGGCTGCCTCAAAGTCTCCGTCTAGACTTAAGAATAACGCCAGCAACCGGTGATAGTTACTGACGTCACTGTAGACGCCTTTTTCCCGCATATAACGGATGCCTTCCCGTAAAAAGTCAATCGACTGGCTCCAGTTGTCTTCGTTCACACTGACGCGGAGAGCCTGTAACATTTGGTAGTCAAGAAACGTTTCAGGTGCAAGTGGGACGTCCTGATGAATCATCATCGCATCCACCTTTCGGTACGCCTCTTCATAACGGCGCAGGAAAAATAAGAAATAGACTTTCGAGATTTGTACATTCATCTGTTCATCCCGTAATTCAAGCCGCTTGTAAATTTCCTCCGCTAAATCGAAATAATGTAAGCCCTGTTCCGTGTTCGAAAAACGTAATGCGTTTCCATACATCTCATAGATTCGACCTTGCCAGTAAGAATCCATCGCGGGTTCTAAATAGGGTGCAAGCATATCGGCGATCTGTTCTTCCGCATAATAGTCGTTTGTTCGTGCATTGATTTTTTCAATCAGCTGCTTCATTTCGATCGCCCGGGGATCAATCAACAACTCATCGATCGAGACATGCAGACGATATGCGATTGCTTGTAACGCCGGTAAAGACGGCGTCGCCTTACCGTTCTCAATCATACTGAGCATCGATTTCGTCATGATGCCGTCTGCGACATCCGACTGCGTCATTTTTTTCGCTTTCCGTAAACTTTTAATTCGTTGTCCAAGCATGGCCGGCACCTCATTCTACTGATTAAGTTAAATTAAATTTAACTTTTATATTTACAAATATCTCCTGTTCCTCTAGTATAAAGGAAAGTTCAATTTAATTGAACAAAAAAGGAGGAATCATGATGTCGAAAAATTTACAACGGCTCCTGTTCGGTAAGTTTTGTTCGTTGTTCGCAGCGAGTCTCTTTACGTTCGTCGCGGGTTTGACCGTATTACGGGAAACGTCATCCGGGCTGCAATTCGCACTCGTCTTACTCGCCGGGACACTGCCACGGATTCTGTTATCGCCCGTTGCCGGTGTGCTGTCCGACCGCTGGAACCGGAAAAAAATCATCGTCACGACCGAGGCGACGAGCGCCTTCATACTCGCCGGTTTTGCCGGGTACGCCACCCTGTTCCCGGTCCATACGATTCATTACATGATCGTCAGTGCCCTTTTAACGGCTCTTTCGACATTCCTCTCCGTTACCTTGATGAGTTCCTTGCCCCGCTTGCTTGACGATACGGAATTACAGAGTGGTAATTCCCTGATTTCAAGTATCAGTTCCCTTTCGTCGATCGTTGCTCCGATGCTGGCCGGTTTCCTGTTAGCCTTTGCACCGATCCATCTTTTCACCCTCTTACCGCTCAGCTTGTTTTCTCTCGCTGCGCTGTGGAACATGCGCCTGACATTCCGCGTCATCCCCGCCGTAAATGAAGAAAGCCCGCCTTCGTTTTGGGCAGACTTTCAGTCCGGCTACCGTTATTTATTCAAACAACGGGTCCTGACGACACTCATCTTGATGGCACTTGTCTTGAATTTCTTCTTCATCGCCTTAGAAGTCATCTATCCCATCATTTTGCTCGATCGTCTCAACGTTACATCATTTCAGTTCGGAACGATTGAAGCCGCTTTAGGTGTGGGTCTTTTGCTTAGTTCGCTGTTGCTTGCGCTCCCCCGCTTTACGATCAAGCGTCCATTGATGACGTTGTTCCAGTCGGTTGCTTTAGTCGGGTTTCTATTCCTTTCCCCTTTATTACCGTTACTCGGTATCGTTCCGCCGAACTGGACATTTGTTTATTTTCTCATCTTCTCCTTCACGGTAGGGTTCATCATTCTCCGGTCAAATATTCCGATTCAACTGCTCGTCCAACGGCAAACCGATCCGGCTTACTTAGGGCGTGTCATCGGTGTCCTCGAATCACTCGCAATGGGCATTACGCCAATCGGGATGCTGTTATTCGGCCTGTTAAGTGATTACGTCTCGCTCAACCTGATCCTCGCAATCAGTTCATCCGGCTTACTCGTGACGGTCGGGATCGGCTTTTTCCACTTACGCCGTGACGTCCGGGCAGAACGTCTTGCAAAAGATCAGATTCCCGAAACTGAAAAAACGTCCACCTCAGCAAGCTGAGATGAACGTCCTGATTGATTTAAACCGTTGCTTTGACCGCGTCCATAATGAGACGGAGTGATTGTTGTTTCGCTTCTTTGTCGGCAATCATCGAAGCAATCATGACTTCGTCCGTTCCATATGAATCAGCGAGGTCTTGTAATTGACGGGCGACGTCTTCCGGATTTCCGACGATCATCCGTTTCCGGTTTTCGGCAATCCGGAATTGATCCTGGAACGAATACTGGTATGCCGCTGCTTCTTCCGGTGTCGGTGTTCCGGTTGATGAAACCCCTTTTTCGAGTAAGAGCAATGACAGATCAAGACTGGACGCCAACCGTTCTGCTTCTTCCGTCGTTTCGGCACACGTCACGAAAATCGAGACGAGTGTCTGCGGTGTCTCGTTGAATGATGTCGCCATAAAGTTATGACGGTAATAATCTATCACATCTTGTCCGCCCTGTCCGTTGATGAAGTGGGCGAAGGCGAAACCGAATCCGCGTTGTGCTGCATTTAACGCACTGCCACCGCTTGATCCGAGCAACCAGGCTTCCGGTGTCGTGTCGACTTCCGGTGTTGCGACGAGTCCTGCGAAACGGTGATCGGCCGGTGCTCCGTCTGTTAGATAATCAACGAGATCGTCAAGCTGTGCGCCATAGTCCGCGCCGCCGAAGCGAGGCGACGAACCTTCCTGTAAGGCACGTGTCGCTAGCGGCATGCCGCCCGGTGCCCGGCCAAGCCCAAGGTCGATCCGGTTCGGGGCAAGCCCTTCGAGGACACGGAAGTTTTCCGCAACTTTGTAAGGACTATAATGAGGTAACATGACGCCGCCTGAACCAAGACGGATTTGTTTCGTCACCGCTGCCATGTAGGCAATCAAGACTTCCGGGCTCGACCCAGCCAGTGTCTTCGCGAAGTGGTGTTCCGAAACCCACAGGCGTGTGTAGCCAAGTTCATCTGCTGTTTTCGCAAGATCGACTGTTTCTTGTAATGCCTCGGATGGGGTTTGCCCTTTTGAGACAGGAGATTGATCCAATATACTTAATTTCATCGTGTAAAACGCTCCTTTGAAGTGAAATTCATACTTAGACTGTACGCCTCGGAAACGACGGAATGCAATAAAACTGCTTCTTGATTCATTGATGACGTTTTCAATTTTAAATTCAGGGAACATTCTTAAAGTGATCAAAAAAAATGAACAGATGGGGTGTTGTACATGTCAACGAATCAAGAAGCAGTCGAAACGGTCAAAAAATTAGTCGATAAAATCGAAACGGCGATGCTGACGACAGTGTCAGATGAAGGTCTTGTCTCGCGTCCGATGCAAACACAGGATATCGAGTTCGATGGCGATCTCTGGTTCCTCACTTCAAAAGAAACCGGGAAATACAATGAAATCTTAAAAAATCCGAGTGTCAACGTCGCCTATGTCGACAAATCATACGTCTCGATTCGCGGGAAAGCAGAAATCGTCGAAGATGTCGCCCGTAAAAAAGAACTATGGAGTCCCCGTTACGAAGCGTATCTCGGGACAAGCTACGAAGATCCGAAAGTCGTCTTAATCAAGATTGATACAGAAGCTGCCGAGTACTGGGAAACGGGAAACACGACTAAGTCTGTCAAACAAGTCCTGAAGAAAGTCACAGGAAATGATGACTCGAATGAGATTAACAAAACAGTTGATTTGACGTAATAGCTCGATATCCAGCCGTTCCGCCTCGTGCGGAGCGGTTTTTTGTAGTCTCTCCTATCAATTTAGTGTAGACTACTACTATTACTATAGTTTGTTAACAAAAGGAGCACACTCATGGGAGAATTCATTACGTTATTACGACGAGGAAATCGTTCGGCATTAACAGCCGGAATCGTCAACTCCATCATTGCCATCATCAAGACCATTGCCTACACCTTAACCGGAAACGTTGCGATGTTCGCCGAAATGATGCACTCACTTGGCGACGCCGCGAACCAGTTCTTCGTCTTCATCGGTTCAGCGCTCAGTAAAAAAGCACCGACAAAACGCTTTCCGAATGGCTTCGGTCGACTCGTCAACCTCGTTCTGCTCGGCGCAATTTTATTCGTCGGCATCATGGCTTACGAAACGATTCATGAAGGGATTGGACACATTATCGACCCATCGGAGTCAACGGGCTTCTGGATCACCCTATCTGTCTTATTTGCCGGTGTCGTCCTTGAAAGTGCTGTCTTCTTTAAGGCGATGAAAGAAATTGCCCACGATGCCAAACTGACAGCAAGAGGACCACGTCTCATTCTCGAAAGTTTTCGTTCATTAAAACAAGCGAAGCCTGCGACACGACTCGTCTTCTTAGAAGATTTAGTCGCGACGGCTGGTGGCATCGTCGCGATGATCGCCGTCGTCATCTCACATGTGACGCCTTATCATCAAGCGGAAGGCATCGCCTCTGTCCTCATCGGTCTGATGATGTTTTATGTCGTCGGTAACGTTTTCTTGCAAAACGCCGCCGGAGCACTCGGTGAAGCCGATGAAACGATGGCGGCACGGCTCGGTGGTTTAATCATGCAAGATCCTGACGTCCGTGATATCAGTAAACTTGAAGTCATCAAAGAAGGCGATCACTTCCACGTCGAAGTCGAGATTGAAATCGATCCAGCGATGACCGTAGCGCAAGCGGATGATATTAAAGACCGACTCGAACTGCAGCTTCGGATCCAACAAGACATCACGGATGTCACGATCGGTTTCGATGAGGACGATCAAGTCCAGCAATACATCGTCTCGACAAACGAAGAACGATGACCCCCTTCACGCAGGACGTCGTGGCGCTCATCCGTGCGATTCCCGCAGGACGTGTCGCAACATACGGTCAGATTGCACGTCTTGCCGGAAATCCCCGGGCCGCTCGCCAAGTCGTCCGGATTCTGCATAGTATGAGTCAGGCGGAACGTTTACCATGGCATCGCGTCGTCAACGCCAAAGGTGAGATTTCGCAAGGGATTGAACAGCAATTGGCCCTCGAAGCGGAAGGAATCGTCTTTCAATCGGACGGCAAGCTCGTGCTGCCGGATTATCAAATGTAAGCTGATTGTAGAGAACGGATATTTACTCACTTTCAAAAAAATAACCACTTCCCTGACTAAGCGGAAGTGGTTATTTTAGACTCTAGACAAAGTGCTATCGGGAGATAGAGCGTCTTTTTTCGTTGCTTTCCTCGGGTGAGGCGCAAGCCGTTGCTCCTTGATCCTCACGGACAACGAGCAGGGTCTTGCCTGCCTCTGAAAGTGCGTTAAAAACGCACTTTTCCCGTAGGAGTCAACGAAACGTGACGCTTTTTAGGTAATACCGTGACCAAAAAGCCACGCATGGAGACGGTTTAGAGCGCAATCCGTCTCGAATCGCTTAGAACCGCGAAAAGCAGTCGGTCGCGACCCTGCAGCTTTGCTTTAGCGGCGCGGAAGATTGTCGCTTTGAAGACGAGGCGAGACAGGGACGCGTGAACGGATTGCATCTCGATAGCGCATGCTTACGCTTCCTAATAGTTTGTCTATATGCTGAAAGAACCACTTCCCTGACTAAGCGGAAGTGGTTCTTTTTGTTCGATCGAAGTCCATCCTTATGCTTTTTCATCCATCTGCCGTAACACTTCGGCCTCGAGTTGCGGTTCCGGTGGCAACCAACCGTCCGGTTTCATGACTTTTTGATCGGATTCTCGGAAGATCGGTTGACCGTCTGGCCCGAGTTTCGCCATGTTCGCGCGTTGAACGATTTCAAAGAGAGGTCCCGGTTCGAGCCCTGCTTCGACAAAGCTACCCATGATGAAGTAAAGTGCGTCCGTCAATGCATCACCTTGACCTACGAGGCGTTCGACGGAAGTCGTCGGATAAGTTTCTTTTAATGATTTTTCAACAGCCCGGTCAATCCCTGCTTTGAGGGAATCGATTGCTGCTAAAAATTCCGCTTCATCCCGAGACGATTGATGCAGAAACTCGACTGCTGCTTCTTCTGTCGTCCAAGTTGCCCGTTTGATGCCACGCTCGAGTTCGAGCGGGGTTGGTCGTTCCGCTCCCGGGTGATTAAATGTTTGATGGAACTGTTTCACGTCTTGAAAATAATTTGGTTGTTTCACACTGTCCACTCCCCTATGTTTACGTTTCATCCATGAACCGTATTCATTTTAACAGGTTTGGACAGATTTCTCGAACGTCCACTTCATGCATGAACGAGATCAAGCATCTTGATGCCACGCGTGATCAACTCGTCGCGTTCCGGTGATGTCTGCTTCAGGCGCTCGAGGTCGTCAAGGAGACGCGGTTGGTCGACTTCATCTGCCAGTTCAAGCAGTTCAAGCCGGAGTAACCAAGCATCCGGTAACTGGACAAGTGTCTGATCAATCAGCTGTGACAGACGCGACTGACTCGCCTGACCTTCACGAATGGACCGGACGGCTTCGAAAATCGGATCAGCTGCCGTCAATGGACGTTCGATCCGTTCAAATTCAACGGTTTCCGGAATCGGTTTTAAAGCTTCGACTTCTGTTCCCGGGAAAGTTGACGTAATCGCACCGATCACGAGATCCAGTTGGTCGAATTGCTCCGTCACACCGTCTTTCGTTAGTCGAACGTCTTTCAGGACAGCGATGGCACGTTTTCCATTCACTTGCTCGATTGCTGCGATATGCCCCGTCAATTGTAACGTCCCTTCCATCCACTCGAGTTGCTCGCCGACTTCGACTTGCTCGAGAACCGCGTTCAATTCTTCTCCGTGCAAGAGTGTAAATCCGTTCGGGTGCTCCGTCTGGGATTGGCCGTCTAACACTTCGCCATTCGCAGCGAGTGCCGTCGGCCCAGTAAATCGAACGAGATCAAGTGTTTCGAATGTTTCTTGTGCTGCCGGAACACCGACGAGCGAAAGACCGGATGCAAAGACGAGCGTCGACAGGTTACCGGACTCGACCGCCTTGATGAGACCGTGGCGTCCACCACGGACGTAAGACATCGTCTGTGCAAACTCTTCTAACGCGTCACGCAGTTGTTCAAAGGACTCACAGACGAACAATTCTTTTTGCATGCTCGTGACGTCATGTTTTGTTGCGAGTGCCTTCGCAAGTGAAAATGGATGTTTCTTGACGGCATCCGTCAAGCAGTGGCGGCTTTCCCCGACTGAGGACAGAAGACCTGCCCCGTAAATTTGCGGGTTGTCAAGATCACCGATTAAACCAAACTCGACCGTCCACCAAAAGAGGCGTGAAATTTCATTGGCTTCCGAAATCCCTGTGACATGGGTCCGTGTTTCCGCGAGTGCGATTTCAGCTTGCTCGATGTCTTCCGGTGTTGAAAATGGACTTTCTTTGACAATCGTTAATTTTTTCAGCGCCTTAAAGACATCATGTTCTGCTTTATGATTGAAGGCATGTGCTCCGATTTCACCGAACCGGCGGACAAATTCAGCGTACGTCGGATTCATCAAAATTGGTGCGTGTCCTGCCGCTTCATGCAGAATGTCCGGTGCCGGCGTGTAAAGAATGTTATCGACCTTCCGAATGTCGGTTGCGATCGGCAGGAGACCGTGTCCTTGGAAGTCGAAGAAGGCGACACCCGGAATCAAACCGTCGACGGCGACCGTTCCCCAACCACCGCGACTGAGGTTCGCCGTCATTTCGCGGACATCAGGAATACGTTCCGGGCTGATTCCTGAAGCAGCAAGCCCTTCGAGGTACGCCGGGTGTGCCGTATGTTGCAATGTATTTAAATTCAAGCGCATGACGTAGCGCCAGACCGCATGATCCGTTGGTGTGTAATCTTCGTAATGCTGTGGTGCGACGTGTGGTTGTAAGTGACTTGGAATGATTGGTGTAGACATATGAAGTTCCCCCTTGGATTAAATTAAACAACAAAAAGTCCCTGTCGGACATCAAGTCCGACAGGGACGACGAAAGCCGCGGTACCACCCTGATAATCCATGCGAGGCATGAATCACTTCATTACGGGATAACGGTTTTCTCCGCTTGCTTCGCAAGAGACTCAGAAACTGTAATTCGATTCAATCTGTGTACACGTTCGCAGCGCCACGTGCTCTCTGAAACAGGGAGATTGTTTCTACTTCGGTTTCGTCCTCGTCTACGTCTTTCGTTCTGTTATGCTGTTACGCTTTTAGCAACTAAAGTGCTGTTAAGAAGGACTATACGCTTACTTTTGGCTTTCGTCAATGGCTTTTTTACGTTTAAACCGATTAAATGTTTTGTCCCGGACTGATTTCTGTTCAATCGATAATGACGTCGCATGCCGTTTTAACGCGCCATGAAGGCGTTTTTCAAAAGCTTCAAGTTCTTGAATCCATTCATTCATCGCGACGACAATCGGTAAAATTTCCA
Source organism: Exiguobacterium sp. H66 (assembly GCF_018618705.1). Lineage (NCBI taxonomy): Bacteria > Bacillati > Bacillota > Bacilli > Caryophanales > Exiguobacterium > Exiguobacterium sp. H66. The sequence goes on along the minus strand of NZ_JACSMQ010000012.1, from coordinate 17,229 downwards.
TGATTTCTTCTTCTTCGAGCTCATCACGATCGAGAAAAGAATGTTTAACGAAGGCGATATTTTCTTTCACTAAGTCTTCCATCGCGAGCGGTTCTTCCGTCAACAATAAATCATACGTCAACAGGACTTTCTCCTGCCGCTGGGCGATATGCATGACGTGGTAGAACAATTCACTGCGTAAGTCATCGGCGATGTTCGACAGGGCCTGTTCCCGCTCACGGAAACGTTCCGCTGTCGCGACACTCCGTTCCAAGCACGACTGCATGTGTTGTAAGATGATGATGTTACGAAGCAACGGGACATGTTTTTGGCGTGTCCCTCGTACTTCCTCCCGGTGCAAGTTAAATAATTGTTGTGTCTCGCGTAGGGATTTACTCATTTTATCGATTGCCGGGCGATACGGAGCGACCTTCCCTTCAAAAGCGATTGCCCGCGTGACGACGAGCAGCTTCTCAAATAGTTTTGAGGCTTTTTGATAATAAACGTTCCCGTACCGTGGCGGGAAAATCAATGCATTGACACCGAGGGCACACGCAATCCCGAGCATCACGAGTAAATACCGTATCAAAACGATTTGCCATAACGGCTCTGTCGCCCCTTCGACACTCTCCAAGATAACGATGATCATCAAGACGACGTGAGGAATCGTCCGACCGAATCCGAATGCCAGCAGGATGGAAATGGCTGCCATGATGACAATACCGATCGCAAGTGGGTTCGCAGGATTCGCTCCGAGAATCCATAAGGCGAGTAACGTTAAAAAGGCACCGATCAAGTTGGCCTCCGCCTCTTCTAAAAATTGTTTCCATGTTTGATAAACAGAAGGCAACAATGTCGTTGCTGCCGAAATCCCTGGTAAAATCGGGCTTAAGTTAAAGAGATTGCTAATAACTAATGCCAAAATAACGGCTAGTCCTGTTTTGATGGTACGTGGTCCAATTTGTAAGGATTGACCCCCCATAGTTGATCCCTCCTTCATAATGTAAGTATGCCCTCTATTCTTCCTTTAATATCATGAAAACGCAATAAAAAAATCACCCCCAGCGGACTGAGGGTGATTTCGTTTTGATTACGATGCTTTTGTAGCTGTTCCAGATGTCATTTCTTTTTTCGCGAGTTCTTGATCGACGAGCGGTTTCTTCCAAAGTGAGAGAATTGCCGCTCCGACAAGTGCACCGATTAAGATAGCACCTGCGTAGCTGAGTGCTGCCATCAATGTGCCTGAAGGGCCGTCGAGTAACGGGAAGACGAATACGCCGCCGTGTGGTGCCGGAAGTAAGACGCCGAAGACGATTGTAAGTGCACCAGCGATTGCTGAACCAATGACACTTGACGGGATGACACGAAGTGGATCTGCTGCCGCGAATGGAATCGCACCTTCCGTGACGAATGATGCACCCATTGCGTAAGCTGCGATACCCGCTTCACGTTCCTGCGGTGTAAATTTCTTACGTGCAAACAATGTTGATGAGAACGCGACGAGAAGTGGTGGCACCATACCGCCTGCCATGACCGCAGCCATGACTTCCGTGTTCCCTGCTGTAAGTGCTGCCGTACCGAAGACGTATGCTGTTTTGTTGATTGGACCACCCATATCGATTGCCATCATCGCTGCGACGAGCATACCGAGGAGGATTGCGTTACCGCCACTAAGTCCGTTAAGTGAATCTGTCAACCATGTCATGAACGCTGCAACCGGTTCGTTGATGACGAGCAACATGATCATACCGGTAATGAATGAACCGAACAATGGATAAAGCAAGACTGGTTTAATTCCTTCAAGAGCTTTCGGAAGACCTTTCAAAGCTTTAACAAGAACTAGAACTACGTAACCTGCAAGGAAACCGGCAATCAGACCACCGAGGAAACCTGCATTCCCTTGGCTTGCGAGGAAACCGGCAATCAAACCTGGTGCGAGACCTGGTTTATCAGCGATTGACATCGCGATGAATCCAGCAAGGACAGGAATTAAAAGACCGAATGCGGCTTGACCAATCGACATCAATTGACCTGCAAATTGGTTATACGTCGGGTCATCCGGGTTTGACGAGTTGATTCCCCAGAAGAAGCTGATTGCGATTAAGAGTCCACCTGCGACGACGAGCGGTAACATTGCTGAAACCCCACTCATTAAGTGTTTGTAGAATCCACCACGTGCTGGTGTACCGCTGTTTCCTGACCCGCTGCCTTTATAGACAGGAGCGTCCTGTTTGACGGCGCGATCAATCAGTTCCTTTGGTTTACGGATTCCTTGTGCGACTGGTACTTCAACGACGTGCTTGCCATTGAAGCGGTCCATTTCGACTGCTTTATCTGCAGCGACGATGATTGCTGTCGCTTCTTGAATGTCAGCATCCGTCAGACCGTTTTTAACACCTGTCGAACCGTTCGTTTCCACTTTAATCCGGACACCCATCTCTTCCGCTTTTTGACGGAGGGCATCTGCTGCCATGTACGTATGGGCGATTCCTGTCGGACAAGCTGTTACAGCAAGGATGTAAGGTGCGTTTTGATCGACCGTTTCCGGTGTCACATCAACAGGACCTTCTTCTTCCCGTTCCTTCGCTTCAATGGCCGCGATGACTTCATCTTCCGAACGAGCCGAGAGGATCGTGTCCCGGAAGTTGTTGTCCATCAAGTAGACTGAAAGCTTCGAGAGTGTTTCAAGATGGGCGTTGTCCGCATTTTCTCCAGCTGCAATCATGAAGAACAAGCGACTTGGTTGTCCGTCCAGTGCTTCATAATCAAGTCCTGTTGAACGACCGAACGCGATTGCCGGTGATTTAACGGCAGCCGTTTTTGCGTGAGGAATCGCAATCCCTTCACCAAGCCCTGTCGTACTTTGTGCTTCACGTGCTAAAATCGCCTCACGGTAAGCATCACGGTCGTTTAGTTTACCAGCACGGTCGAGTACTTCAACAAGCTCATCGATGACGCTTGCTTTTGTATCAGAACGTAAATCCAGTTTAATCGTATCGCGTGTTAACAGATCTGTAATTTTCATGAGTAGTCACACTCCTTTATTATGATTGAATGAGTTCAACGACTTCGACATCGGTCAATAACCGTTCGATGTCTGCTTTTGTACATAATCCGAACGAATACGCGGAAGCACTTCCTGTCGTCACGGCGTACCGGAATGCTTCTTCCGGCGGACGTCCGAGTGCATGACTCGCAACGAACCCTGCGACGAGTGAATCCCCTGCTCCGACCGAGTTGACGAGTTTTCCTTTTGGCGTATTCGCCGTGTAAGCCCCTTGCTTGTTGACGAGCAATGCCCCGTCACCTGCAAAGGAAATAATGACGTTTTCCGCTCCTCGTTCGACAAGCTGTTGGGCGTACGGGACGGCCATTTCTTTTGATGTGATATCGACATCAAAGATTTCTCCGAGTTCGTGATGATTCGGTTTAATCATGAATGGACCGAGCGGCAGCACTTCGAGCATTGCTTCTTTAGTTGTATCGACGGCAAATTTAACACCGCGTTCATTTAATAAGAGTGCAATTTTTTTGTATAAATCATGTGGAAGACTGCTTGGGATACTTCCGGCGAAGACGACGATGTCACCTGACTGCATTGTTTCGAATGTCGCGAGCAGCGTCTCTAGTTCTGCATCCTGAATAACTGGACCTGCTGCATTTAGTTCCGATTCTTGATCGGCACGAATTTTAACGTTAATCCGGGTTTCGTCAGCAATCGGTGTGAAAGCTGTCAATACGCCTTGTTTTTCAAGTTCACTTCGAATGAACTGTCCTGTACTTCCGCCTAAAAAACCGAGCGCTTCTGTCTCGACGTCATAATTTTTTAAGACGAGTGAGACGTTGATTCCTTTTCCACCTGCTACTTTTTCTGCTTGTTCGACACGATTGACTTGTCCTGCCTCAAATACCGGTAACGATACGTAATAATCGATTGATGGGTTGAGTGTCAGTGTATAAATCATTTCGCGTTCACCACCTCTGTATATTGACTGTATTTCGCTGTTTGTTCGTTCGATGCCATCGTGATAATCGTCGCCGCACGAAGTGGTGCAACGCGACTAAAACTGATTTCATCCAACTTGGTTTCGTCGACCAACACATACGATTTTTTCGCTAACTCAATCGCTGTCTTCTTTACGAGTGCCTCTTCCGGATCTGGTGTCGTAAACCCTTGCGTCGGATGAACGCCGTTCATCCCAAGAAATGCGACATCAAAGTGGTAAATCAACATTCCTTCACGTGCATTGTAGCCGACCAGTGCTTGCGTCGAATGCTTGAGTTGCCCTCCGACGACGAACGTCGGGATACGGTGGTAGAGTAACGTATTCGCAAGAGGAAGACTGTTCGTCACGACCGTAATCGCCTTCTGTTCGAGATAAGGAACGATGGCAAGCGTCGTCGTTCCAGCATCGAGATAGACATACATGCCGTCTTCGATTAAATCAGCCGCCGCTCGGGCAATTTGATTTTTCTCATCGACGAAACGATCTGTTTTCTCGACATAACTCGGCTCATCAATCTGCAGATGGTTTGCCGTCGCTCCCCCGTGAACACGGCGTAAGTGACCAGCAGTTTCCAGTTGTGATAAATCGCGACGGATGGTCGATTCACTAGCTCCCGTCCGTTCGACGATCGTCTGCATTTTGACGACTTCTTCTCGAGCGAGTAGCTCAAGAATCAGCTGATGGCGTTTTTTCGTTAACATTGGTTTCCCTCCGCATCTTTAATATAAAGCGTTTACATTTAAAAATCAACCAAAAACGTTCATTTTTTTATTTATTTCTCTAAAAAACATTCATTTTACGACTTTATTCGACAATAATGTCGATTTCATATTAATTATACATCAAAAACGGTCACAATATGACGGTTTACACAAAAAAACCGTTCAACGAGTGAACGGTTTATAAAGACAGGTAAATCAGCCTTTCAATTTTAGTTAGGTTTTTTCATTATGCCTTGACTTCATTGCGAAGGTGACCGATTCCTTCAATCGAAACATCGACAATATCTCCTGTCTGTAAGTATACTGGGGGTTTCATCCCATGACCGACGCCAGCCGGTGTCCCTGTCGCAATGATATCTCCTGCTTCGAGTGTCATCCCGCGCGAGACTTCCGTCAAAATCGTCACGATGTCACGAATCATCAACTTCGTCGAACCGGATTGACGCACTTGACCGTTGACACGCGTCTCGACCAGGACGTCAGTCGGATCAAACGTATCCTTCGTGACGATAACAGGACCGAATGGACAAAAACCATCAAGCGACTTCCCGCGGAAAAACTGGACGTGTTCTTTTTGAAGGTCACGCGCCGTCACATCATTGACGATGCTGTAGCCAAAAACGTGGTCCAGTGCATTTTCAGGTGTCAAATCACGCCCCGTCGTCCCGATGATGATGGCGAGTTCGCCTTCATAGTCCAGCTGATCCGTTAAATCAGCATGGCGTTCAATGGAATCGAACGGCCCGACGATTGCACTCGGCGCTTTCGTGAACAATACAAATTTCCCTGCTCCTGCCGTATCCATTTCTTTAATATGGTCGGCATAGTTTTTACCGACACAAATGACGTTACGCATCGGAACGTACGGCGCGAGCAAGCGGACATCTTCTGTAATCAATGGTGCGATGTCTAAATCAACATCCATCTCAAACCCCCGTGTGATGACTTCGAGCAATGAATCCGTATAGGCTTGTGTCGTCACGTCATACCGGTGTCCGTCCGACTCCACACCAATCCGTTCCCGTCCTTCTTGTTCAAATCGAAACCATTTCATGAAAACTCCCCCTTTTTTCTTAGTATACCGTTCACCCGGTCAGGTATACAAAAAAACCGTCAAGATTTTCATCCTGACGGTCCTTCATTATGCAATCCGGTGCGCTAACCGATCGATTAATGCTTGTGATTCTTCATTTAATGCAACGAGTTCTACTTTCGTCCCTGCTGCCTGATATTTCAAGACAACCGTTTCAATTGCTTCCGTCGCGGAATCATCAAATAAATGGGCGTTCGTAAAGTCAATGACGACTTGTTTCATTTGTGCATCGGCTACGATATCAAACTGTTCAGTAAATGTCGTCGTCGAGGCAAAGAAAATCGGTCCATTGATTTGATACGTGACTTGATCGTTTTCAACACGACGTGTCATGTTGATGCGCGAAATTTTCGACGCGAAGAGAATCGCTGCAAGCAAGATTCCGACGAGTACTCCCATCGATAAATCATCCGTCAAGACCGTCACGATGACTGTCGCGAGCATGACAGCAGAGTCACTTTTCGGTGAGTTCTTCAACATTTTGAATGAACCCCAATCAAAGGTCGCATACGATACAAAGAACATGACACCGACGAGTGCCCCCATCGGAATCGTCATTAATAAGTCATTCATCGTGACCATCAGCAGCATCAAGAATGCTCCTGCTGTGAAGGTAGATAGACGACCACGTCCACCTGATGTGACATTGATGACCGATTGACCGATCATCGCACAGCCCGGCATCCCGCCAAAGAATCCAGCAACAATGTTTGCGATTCCTTGTCCACGTGATTCCGTCGCCTTGTTTGATGTCGTATCCGTCATCTCATCAACGATTCGTGCCGTCAAGAGTGACTCGATCAAACCAACGAAAGCGAGTGATAAGGCATACGGGAAAATGATTTGTAATGTCTCGAGTGAAAACGGAACGTTCGGTAAGAAAAAGCTTGGTAGTGACGCAGAAATTTGTCCCATATCACCGATGACGCGCGTATCAAGTGAAAAGACGACCGTCAAAATCGTCATGATCGTGATCGCGACGAGTGGTGCCGGCAATACTTTTGTAAAGCGCGGGAAAATTAAGATGATGGCGAGCGACGCTGCGACCATTGCGTACATGATCCAGTTTTGTCCTTCGAACTGCGGCAGTTGTGCCGAAAAAATTAAAATCGCTAACGCGTTAACAAAACCAACCATGACGGAACGCGGAATGAAGCGAAGTAATTTCGCAACGCCTAAAAAACCGAGCACGATTTGAATGACCCCGGCGAGAATCCCGGCAGCGAGTAAATAGTCGACGCCATGATCTTTGACGAGTTGGACGACGACGAGTGCCATCGCACCTGTCGCAGCTGAAATCATTCCCGGTCGACCACCGGCGATTGAGATGATGATCGCAATAATGACGGAAGCATACAGCCCGACCATCGGGTTAACGCCAGCAATCAAGGAAAAGGCGATCGCTTCCGGAACGAGTGCCAAGGCGACGACGATTCCGGATAGAATGTCTGTTTTAGGTTGCAGCAGCCATTCCTTTCTCCATTGTGAAAACATATAATTCCTCATTTCTTTTTTTGTCTATTTCCTATCATAGTACCTTTTTGGGACGCAAACAAGACTCATTGTGATTTTGTCCGGATCATCACGATTTCATCGACCATTTCTTTATACGTCGCCATGATGTCCTGTCCACAGAAGATTGGATCCTCGTCGAGCGTATCGAGGGCACGACGGAGGAGATGAATTTTTGGTTTTTTTCGTTCGAGCAGTTCTTCATAGACAAAATCAAGCACTTCGTTATGTGCTTCCCTTGAAGCGTCTGAAATCGCCGACAAGCCAATCAACCGTTTCATGTGTTCATTTGTTTTTACGAACAGTTCTTTCCGGATGACGACCTCATCTTGCGGACGATCGAGCCAAACGGAGAGGAAACGTGGTGGAATCAATTGTTCTTCCGTTCGACTGACGTCGTCGACGAAATGTGTCAACCGATTAAAGACGTAACGGACGACCCGCTCCGGTTGTGTATTTTTTTCCGATTGACGGAAAAAATACATCGCGTATTGGAGCATCCCTGTATAAAGGACGGCGAAGTCAAGCAAGTATGGTGCTTTTTCCTCGCCAAACAAATCACGCATCCGGTGATAGGTCCATTCGATTTCAAGTAATCGGTTCTTTTCCATGAACGCCTTCAGTTCTTTTTCGTTCGAAGCGACAGCTTCTTCAAACAAGGTATAGAGCTTATATTTTTGCATCAGTTCAAGGTAACAGTTACCTTGTTGGATGAATGTCTCATAATCCGACACGTCGCGTCCGACCAAAATGTCTTTTCGAACATTACGCATTTTTTCAAAGACGACGTTAAATACGTCGATGAACAATTCGTTTTTCGATGAAAAGTAGTTATAGAACGTCCCTTTCGAGACATTACTGTGCTCGAGAATATCTTGAATCGATGTGGACTGGTATCCCTTTTCGACGAACAGACGATATGCAGCATCCAGGAGTTGTTTCTTTTTTGGGTTCATTTTCTAATCCCTCTTCTAGTAAAAGATCTTTTTGAGTACATTCGATTTTACCTCAATCTTTTTTATTTTAGTGTATAAAGCAAATAATTTGTAATGTTTTGCTTCAGGCGGTAAGATAGCTAAGTTGTAGAATTGAAGTATAACAAATTAGACACGTAGTATAAAAGGAGCATAACGAAATGCAATCAACCAAGCAATCATCTCGACTTTATCTTATTTTAGCTGTCCTCATGGCAGGCGCGTTCGTTGCCGTCCTCAACTCGACGCTATTAAATATCGCCTTACCTTCCATTATGGTTTCGCTCGATATTCAAACCAGTACGGCCCAGTGGCTGACAACGGGCTATATGCTCGTCAACGGCATCATGATTCCGACGTCTGCCTTTCTCGTCCAAAAGTTCTCAACCCGCCAGCTGTTTCTAACGGCGATGAGCTTATTTACGATCGGAACCATCGTCGCGGGTCAAACGGAGCTCTTCCCCGTCTTACTCGGTTCACGGATGTTACAAGCATCTGGTTCTGCTATCATGATGCCTTTATTAATGAACGTCTTGATCACCGGCTTCCCAATCGAGAAACGCGGACAAGCGATGGGGATTTTCGGACTCGTCATCACATTTGCACCGGCAATCGGTCCGACTCTGTCCGGTTGGGTGCTTGAGCATTACGAATGGCCGATGCTGTTCCACATCGTGACACCGATTGCTGCACTTGTTCTTGTTCTTGGTTTCTTCTTACTCAAAAAAGAAGTCGTCACAAGCAGTTTACGCATCGATCGCCTGTCACTCGTGTTGTCCAGTTTTGGATTCGGTGGGTTGTTGTATGGATTCAGTTCAGCCGGTTCAGCCGGTTGGGGATCATTCGCTGTCATCGGCTCCTTAACAATCGGCGTCATCAGTCTCGTCTCATTCATTATACGACAATTACGTCTCGACGAACCGATGCTTGAATTCCGGATTTTTAAATATCCGATGTTTGCTTTATCACAAGGGATTTCGATGGTCCTTAACATGTCGATGTTCTCGGCGATGATCTTGATGCCGATTTATGTCCAAACGATTCGCGGGATTTCCCCGTTCCACTCTGGACTCTTGATGTTACCCGGTGCACTCGTCATGGCGTTTATGTCTCCGATCACAGGTCGTTTGTTTGACCGGTTCGGTGCCCGGGTGCTTGCCATCATCGGATTGTCGTTGACAGTCTTAACAACGTTCTTCTTCAGTCGTTTGACGGCAGATACAGCGTATTCGTTCCTCGTCATCATGTACACATTACGTTTCCTCGGAATCTCAATGGTGATGATGCCCGTCATGACGAACGGTCTCAATCATATTCCACAACATTTGACACCACATGGTACGGCACTCAACAATACGTTATCGCAAGTATCAGGAGCAATCGGTTCCGGCTTACTCATTTCCGTCATGACATCACGGACAGCGAGTTACGCAACGGATCTTGCTGCGAACGCAACATCGGCGACAGCACCGAAAACGATCATGACGCAAGCGATGGTCGAAGGAATCAATGATACGTTTTTCATCGCGACATTGCTCGCCTTGTTCGCCTTAATCCTTTCGTTCTTCATTAAAAAGCGTCCATCGGAAACATTAACGGTCGTCGAAACGGTCGCTGAAAAAAAATATGCGTAACGGTAGCTTTCGCTTCCTTCCGTTATGAATGAAAAGAATAGACATGAAAACGCCGATGACTCCGGATGAAAGTGGGAGCATCGGCGTTTTTTTGTTGTCTGCAATCCGTCCGCTATCTGTTCTTGATATACTCCTCAATCTGTTTGGCGGAGAGAATCCGCTGGTTCGTACTGCCACGGATGGCAAGGCTCGTATCATGGAGCTGCTCCATGTAGGGTCCGTCAATCAGACAATCCAGTTGCCGTAAGATTCGACACGCGCGTTCATCTTTAACTAGGTCTTCAATCCGATACCCGGTGAACAAATAAATCTCATAGTCCGGTCGCAATACCAGGACGAGCTGTTCGAGTGCCTCGCGTTGCACGAATGGTTCACCCCCCGACAGCGTAATCCGTTTTGATCCGATTTCCTCGACCCGCTTGATGACGTCAGGAGTCGAGTAGGTTGTACCTGCTGCAAGCGACCACGACGATGGATTATGACAGCCTCGGCACCGATGTGGACATCCGGCGAAAAAGATGACCGTCCGTAAGCCGGGACCATCGACGACCGAATCAGCGACGATCGATAGCAGTCGTACCATGGTAGACCCGGTCCTGTTCTTCCGCCCGTTTGGCTTCATTCCAGCGTGCCATCGTCCCGACGAGATATCCCGTAATCCGCCGAATCCGTTCAATGTCTTCTCCGCCACAGACCGGACACGTCTGCTCGATTGTCTGTTCCGTCCGACAGGTCAAACAACGATCGATTGGATGATTGATTGAGCCATAGCCAATGCCTTCTGCCACCATCATCCGGACGATATCCTCGACGGCTTGCGGATTTTCTGCGAGCGCCCCATCCGTCTCGACATAGGTGATATGTCCTCCGTTACAAAGGGCATGAAACGGCGCTTCGAGGCGAATCTTTTGACGCATCGTTACAGCTGCCGTCACTGGAAGATGGAACGAGTTCGTATAGTAGGTTTTATCCGTCACACCGGCAATCAAACCAAACTTTGCGACATCATGCGCCGTGAATTTTCCGGACAATCCTTCCGCCGGTGTCGCAATCAGTGAAAAATTCAATCCCGTCTCATCCCCGAATTGATCGACAACGTTACGCATCGTCTGAATCAACGCCCGACCGATGTTATGGGCAATCGCTGAATCGCCGTGATCATGTCCCGTCAAAACGACGAGCGCTTCCGCGAGACCAATGAATCCGACCGAAAGCGTCCCGTGACGCAGGACCGGCTCAACGCGATCGGTCGGTTGAAGCGTCTCCCCGTCGCGCCAGACGTGTTGATAAAGAAACTGAAATTCTTCCGCCCGTCGATTCGCTTGGTACTGATAACGCTCGAGCAGCTGTTCGCAAGCAAGTTTCGTATAATCTGTCAATGTCGCAAACATATGATCGACCGTTTGACTCGTCAAGGCGAGACGAACGAGGTTCACACTCGTAAACGACAGATTTCCCCGCCCCGTCACGGAAGCTTCTCCTTGACGATTTTCGAAAACACGCGTCCGGCAACCCATGTAGGCAACTTCTTCTGCAGTCTTGCTGACGTTGAACGGGGCATCTAAAAATGCAAAGTTCGGAAACAACCGTTTTCCCGTGACTTTTGTCGCGAGCTGAAATAAATCGTAATTCGGATCACCCGGATTTAACGTCACGCCTGCTTTGACTTTAAAAATCTGAATCGGAAAGATGGGCGTCTCTCCTTTTCCGAGACCTGCCAGTGTGGCCTCAAGTAAGGCTTTCGTTAGCATCCGACCGTAAACTGAAGTATCCGTCCCGTAATTAATCGAGATGAATGGGACTTGTCCGCCACCGCGTGAATGCATTGAATTCGTATTATGAATAAAGGCTTCACATGCTTGATAGGTAATCTCGTATGCTTCTTGGCGCGCATATCTCGCGCGACGTGCCTTCGACCAGCTCGGAGCAATCTGATTAATTTTCTTCATTTGACGTGCGTATGTCTTCTCGACGAAGGGAGCTAAATCGGTATCAAAATTCGGAAAGGCTTGCCCACCATGCTGCATGTTTTGATTCGCTTGCATAATGATCGCAGCGAGCGCCATCGCAGAACGGATATCTTGTGCCGGACGAATCGACCCGTGACTCATCTGGAATCCGTTCGTCAGTAAGCGGCCTAACGGAATTTGAGAACAGGTCGTCGTTCCCGTGACATAGTAGTCAGCGTCATGGATATAGAGGATATTGTCCGCTAACGCTTGTTTAACGCGAGGCGTCACGAGCAAGTCTTCCATCATCGCCCGCGCCGCCGCACTCGCGATCCGGTTTAACTTCGCGAGCGGTGCTTTGCCATCGATGTTGGCATTTTCTTGGACATGGTTAGTCGTTGGTTCCTCAATCACTTGTCGGTACAAGGTGTTCACTTCCATCACTATCACTCCCTAGATATCGCTTTAGTTCTGTCTGTACGACTACTATATCTAGGAAGATTCGGCAGCAGCAATCCCTGCATACTTTTGATTTTTTGCAAGTAAACGTGCTAATTTTTCACGAAATGGTTGTAGAATTCAGGTGTTCTTCAGCTCCAGGCACGCTTTTCGAACTTTCAGAGCGCTATGAGGATTCTCACGACCGTCGAGCCACTCCATCAAAAACAGAACATCTTCCGGATACATGTGTTCAATTGTTCCGAGTTGCGCACGCGACATCCACGCCACCTGTTCAATCGTTTCGTCCGGGGCGTTGATCCCTTGACTGTCACCGATTCGGATAGCTTCAAAATAGGTCGTTTCGACTTGAATCGTTTGGATGACGGTCTGTTTTGTAAATAAGTTCTGTTTAATCTTTACGGGATACCCGGTCTCTTCCATGACTTCTCGCACACAGCATTCGGCTGCTGTTTCCCCTGGCTCAATCCCACCGGACGGGACTGCCCACGCCTCGGAACCATAACTCTTGATCATCAACACTTCATTTTTCTCATTGACGCAAACTGTTGCTGCACCATACCATTCTCGCATCGTCTAGCCCCCTTTCAGCTACTCGTTTCTGTTTAATCATTCGCGGTGCCCTTAAACATCCCCTACAAAAAAACTGTCTCTCCAACAAAATAAATTGTTGAAAAGACAGGTAGGTTGCTTACTTTTTAGTTGCGTTCGGTAACATGACTTTAAAGAGTGCCCCGTCTCCTAAGACAGACTCCACTTCAATCGTTCCGTCATGCTCGCGGACGATTTCTTTACAGATCGACAATCCGAGTCCCGTTCCGCCGATTTTACGACTATCCGAGTTGTCGACGCGATAAAACTTACTAAACAGGTGCGGCGTCGAACTGACAGGAATCCCGACACCAAAATCACGGACACTCAGTTCGATGTTTGCATCATGCTCGAGTAAACCAATGATGATATCACCGCCGTCCGGCGAGTACTTCACGGCATTGTTCAGTAAATTGCCAAGCAACTGCCTCATGCTGTTGCGATCGGCTTCTACTAGGAATGTCTGCCCTTGATCCGCATCGAGTTGAAGGGTATGCCGTTCCGTCGTCGCCTGATGAAATTGAATTTGCTCTTTGACGACATCGAGGAGATTAAATACCTCTTTCTCGTATGACTGCTTGCCTGATTCCATTCGTTGTACATTCAAGAAATCACTGACGAGATCAGTCAGACGTTTTGATTCGTCATGAATTGTCTGTAAATACCGTTTACTCCGATCCGGACCTAAATCCCGTTTTAACATCAACTCGGTAAAACCATAGATTGATGATAATGGTGTCCGTAGTTCATGCGAGACCGTTGAAACGAGTTCGGACTTCATTCGGTCGACTTCTGTTTCAGGCGTTACATCCCGAAAGACGAGGATCGTCCCGATTGGTTGTCCCTCATGAACGATTTCTTCAGCATAGACTTGAATAAAGTATGTGCCGTCGTCAATCGATAAGGAAAACATGTCTGTCGGAATCTGACCAGCGAGGACCTCCTCGAAATACATTGCGAATGCCTCTCGTTGATCCATCTGTTCGAACATCGTCTCGGGATTTACTTCAAGAAACGTCGTCATATCTGTTTCTTCCTCAATCTGAAGCGACTGGAAGATTTCAAACAATGCTCGGTTCCCGAGTATCACTCGTTCTTCATGTTTGACGTATAATATCGCTTCGCGGACAGAATTTAACAGTTGCGCCGTTTCCGCCCGCTCATAGTCCATCTGTTCATATAACGTCATCCGCATCCGTGAAATCGCAATCTGTTTTGCGAACGATGCCAGTTCGGTGATGTCATGTTCCGTGAACGCTTCATCAAATCGTGCTAAATAAAGGCAAGCGATCAATTCATCTTTTGCCGGGTCCATGATTGGAATGACCGCTTCATGAATGTAGTACGGGTAACCTAGCAACCGATCTTCGGTCACTTGCTTCGTCGATTGTGCACTTTCTTTTGAGACCATGACCCGTTTCAACAGTAACGATTCCGTTTTTAAGCTCTCTTGCTGCTCATCGGTCATCTCTTTTGGTACAACAGACGTAATCTCATTATTTTTGATGAACAGTAATGCCCCGAACTCCGTTTTCGTCAAACGGACAATCGTACTGATGACGGAAGAAAAATCAAATAAACTTTCTTTGGAAGCCAATGTCTCAATCAATTCATTCCGATCTTTCAGGTGCAATTCATTCGATCGTGTTGCCGTCAAAGACTGTTCGAGTTCTCTTTGCTTACCGGTCAAATCATCTTGTTTTTGTTCGAGCTCCTGATTTTGTCGTGATAGATCGGTATGTTGGGACGAAATTGAATCGGCCATTTCGTAAAAGGAGTCAGTTAATTGACCGACTTCGTTATTCGATTGGCGGTCATATTCTAAGGAAATCGACTTCCCTTCTGCAAGACGGTGACTTTTCTTCGTCAGCTCTTGCAGCTGTTCCGTCAACCGATTGATGATCGGTCTGACGATGAACACAAGACACAAAATGAAAATCAGTAAGTTCAAAAACCAGAACCATTGTGTTTTCTCTAATTGGTCGAGTACTTGACGTTTCGTCTGACTTGCTGCGCCGTCGATATATAGGTAGCTCGCAAATGACGTCAATGCCCCAATCGCGAATACCCCATAAAAAATCGACATCAGTTGTCTTCCTATCTTTTCGGTCATCCAGTTTCTCATAAAAAAATCCCCCTACTTATCTTCAAAAAATACAGGGATGTCTTTAATCCATCTCGTATCTCCCTGTTAATTCCCTGAATTCGGGTGAATCAATCATCAAAAGAGACGTTTACGACATGGCGGTGCTATATGCAGGTCACAACTCAGGGCAATCGCATCAACTACCCCTTGCTTCGTCAGTCGATCTGTCTGGATATGTTGATTGAAAAGCGGATCAGTCAATGCTTGAATGCGGGCATCTGCTTGCTGGCCTCCCCAGGAATCCGGTCGTTCAAATCGCCGAAGTAAACGTCGTTTGACCGTAGTCGTAGAAGCCATCAATGAAACATGATGGACGAGATACCCCCGTCGTCTTAATTCACCTACGATTTCATCAAAATAGATCGGGTTCGTCACCGTCATCGGTACAATGATCGTCCGATTGCCGGATTGATTGCTTCGTTCGAGAATCACCCGCGTCAGTTCCCGCCACAACGGTTCATCTTGAAAATCGCCATACGTGCGTGTCGACGGTAATTGTTCTCTCAACAACTGACCGACTGATTCCGGATCGAAGATATCAGATCCCGGTATTCTTTTTTGTAATCCCTTAGCCGCCGTCGTTTTTCCTACTCCAAATGTTCCATTAATCCAGATAATCATGATTTCCCCGTCTCCCTTGTCACTAGCATGGTAGACATACGAAAAAGCCGTCCCGCCGGTTTCAACCGTCGGACAGCTTTTTGCCTGTTAATAAATGAAGCGAATGATGTAGGGTGCCAGGACACTCGCAAAAATCGCCGTCAAGACCATCGTCAGCAATCCGACCGCACCCTCCCGTTGGTCGAGCGTCATCGATTTGGTTGCACCCATGACATGGGCAATCGAAGCCAGTCCGACACCCCGACTGACGAAGTGACGAATCTTTAATCCCGTCATCAAGCGTGGACCGACGAGTGAACCGACGAGCCCTGTCATCAGGACGAACGTCGCGGTTAAGGTCGCCGTTCCACCCGAACGCTCTGAAATCGACAGGGCGACGGGCAACGTGACGGATTTCGGGAGCAGTGCCAGATTCGTCGTCCGTCCGAGATGTAACAGGAGACCAAAGACGATATCTGACGTCAAGGCGATGCTCGTCCCGATGACGACACCTAAACCGATTTCCGGTAAAAAACGCCGGACATGGTGACGGACCGTATAGAGCGGAATCGCGAAGGCGGTGATGGCAGGACCGAGCATTTTCGTCAAATACTGTCCGCCAGTCATATAGGTCGCGTGGGATACACCCGTCAACGATAAAATCAAAATCATTGTTGCCGTCACGGTCAAAATCGGTAACGTCCAGACACGCGGATACCGCCGATACCCGGCAAAACCAATTAAAAAGAGGATGATCGTCAAAACGAGCCAAAAGAGTGCTTTAATCACGTGGCGTCACCCCATCTTTTCGATGAGCAAGCCGATCGACGATGTAGGCAGAACCGACGAGCGTCAACAAGCTACTCATGATGACAATCAATACGACCTGTAAGCCGTACTGGCGTAAGAATGCCGTATAGTCCATGATTCCCGACAATGCCGGAACGAAGAACAACGGCATGATGAGCAGCAACAGCCGGCCGCCCCGTTCGACATGTTTGACTTGGACGATTTTCGCCTTAAGCGCTAAATAGAGCAACAAAAGTCCGACGATATTCCCCGGTAACGCTAAGTCCAAGCTTTTACTGATCAGTTCACCGATTGTCGCAAAACAAGTGATCAGTATCACTTGCCCAATCAATGAAAGAAGTGCGCGCATTTTTGTAGACATAATTCCTTTTCCCCTTGTATGAACCGAATTCACTGTTCATTATCCGCTTCTGTTTGTGAACAATCAATGAAATGAGTCAAATTAGTTGATGTAATCGTTCTCACATGAATTGAAGGGACACTTCTTGATACACGACAGCTTTAAGGATGAAAAACTGTTCTTGAACAGAAAAACGTGTATGACTGGCTTACCGTCATAGTGTTACCTAAAAAGCGTCACGTTTCGTTGACTCCTACGGGGAAAAGTGCGTGTTTAACGCACGTTCTGATATGCTCCCCAAAAAGTAGACAGTTGAAATAAGAAAAACTGTTTACTTTTGAAAGGAGCTTTTTTCTATGTCCAAATTCAAGCGTTCCGCTAGTGAAAAACTATATGCCATCCAAACTTATGAA
>NZ_JACSMQ010000011.1:0-54456 GCF_018618705.1 Exiguobacterium sp. H66 | reverse complement strand
CAAACTCTCCATAAAGTGTTTGACTTGCTCGTTTGTGTGACTAAAAGTCACGTTGACGAAGCTTGCGCTTCATTCATTGTTTGTATCCGAAGATACGTTTTTTGCCTCATCGTTCAGTTTTCAAAGTCCGATATGTCATTTGACGACTTTTAAATCTTACAGTAAAGTATTAACTGGTGTCAATTACTTTTTATAAGTTTTTTTCGTTGTATGACGCTCGCTTTCGGTGTGTGCCTCAGCGACATGTATTAATATATCAACTCTTGTTTTTCACGTCAACTGTTTTTCTAAAAAAACTTTTAAAAAAGATGGACTCGATGGAATAGGTCAGAACAACCATCCCTCGAGTCCTTTTCTTATGCCTGTTTTTGCGACTGTACTTTCGCTGGAGCAGGCTTTTCTTGCAGGCGATGCAACATCAGGATTTGATACGCATTACAAACCAAGAGTGTCGCCAGTGCCGCCCAAAGCATCCGCTTGTCTTGCGTTGCCTGAAGAGCTGGTACCCATTCAATCAACGTGATGACCGTCATTAAGAATAACGTCGGGATGAAAGCAGTGAAATTTGTTTCACGGGCTTTCGTACGCGCGACGAGAAACGCGACGAACAATAAGACAACCATTTCACCAATATAGAGGCTTGTCTTATCGAATCCGAACGCAAGTCCACGCAAGTAGACGCCGTCAAACAAGGCGAAGGCAATCAAAACGACCTGAACCCGATTCCATAACTTTGCGCCGCGGAACAGATCAAGTCCGACCCGGTGCAAAATCAAATAAGAGAAAAAGCCCATCAGGCTGATCGCCGTCCATGTACTACTGTATGCCAAGGCCGTAATGTATCCGCTAATCGATTGATTGCGGACGTACCCTGGTTCAGCGACAAGGTTAAACACGAAGCCGGCTAGCGTCCCAATTAGGAGCGTCATCCAGAACAGCTTCAAAAATCCTTTAATCTTCATGTATTATCCCTCTACTTTTTCGATGACACGCGCTGCGAGTTCATTATAGTGTGTTTCAAATGGATGGTCATCGCGATAAATCGATGGTGCAAAGTCCGATTCATTCGCATATGGTTGTCCAAGTGGAATCTTAGCTAGAATATCTGTTTTTAGCGCTTCTGACAACTTCTCTCCGCCACCTGATCCGAAGACATACTCTTTTTCACCAGTTACCTTGCTTTCGAAGTACGCCATATTTTCGATGATACCGAGCAAACGGTGGTTCGTCTTAATCGCCATCGCACCGGCACGAGCTGCAACGAATGCCGCTGTCGCATGTGGTGTCGTGACAATCAATTCCTGACAGCTTGGGAGCATCGAGTGAATATCAAGTGCGACGTCACCCGTTCCTGGCGGCAAATCGAGCAAGAGGTAATCAAGATCGCCCCACTCAACATCCGAGAAGAAGTTATTGAGCATCTTCCCGAGCATCGGTCCACGCCAGATGACGGGTGCATTGTCTTCGACGAAGAAGCCCATCGAGATGACTTTTACGCCAAACCGCTCTGGCGGAATGATCCGGTCATTGACGACGGTCGGTCGTGTTTCAATTCCCATCATATCCGGAACACTAAAACCATAGATATCCGCGTCGATCAAACCGACTTTTTTACCTGCCCGTGCAAGGGCAACTGCGAGGTTGACGGAAACCGTCGATTTTCCGACGCCCCCTTTACCAGAAGCGATCGCGATGAACGTCGTCCCTGACTCCGGTTTAAGAATCGATGGTGTCGTCGCTGCCTGAATCCCGTGATCGCCGAGTGCCTCGAAACGAAGTCCGACCGTCTTGAAGCCTTTTTCTTTTAACTCTTTAACGATTTCTTGTTGTAACGTCAACTGTTCACCTGAACCTGCTTGCGCAAGTGCGATTTTCAGGCTGACGTAGTCTCCTTTGATTCGGACATCACGAATCCCGTTCGTATCTGCAAGCGAGCGTTCGATCGTCGGATCAATTAACTGTCCGACTACCTCGCGAATTTCTTGTTCATTCAACATAGTGCCTTCCCCCTGAGAACGTTCGATTTATTCCATTTCAGTATAACAAAAATAAGATAGCGCTTGCACATTTCGACTCGGAAAGGAGAATATTTCCTGAAGTTTTCGTACTCAGCGAAAGACGACTCGCTTTATGATCGAAAAGACTACTCTCCTTCGGCGTACCCGCAGAAAGAACAGTAGTCATTTCATTAAAACATTCGATTCCAGGTCGCTGGTCCGACGACACCGTCAACCGCAAGCCCTTGCCGTACTTGATAGGCTCTCACTTGCCGTGCCGTCGTCTCGTCAAACCGTTTTGTCACGGGTGCCTTCACAGCGCGCTGGATTCGCTCGATGTCACGTTCATTCATCCCGATCGCCCCCCGGTACAGTGGACGCCCCGGATACGGGACGAGAACATCCGTCGTTGCCTTCAATAGTTCAAAGTGAGGGTAATCCTGAAACGTCACCCAATCACCGCCCCAAGAAAAGCCTTGCTCTTTCATTGCCTGGACGATTTGTTGAAAGTTGGCATCGGTATTAAAGATCGCTTCCGTTCCGTCCATGGAGTATTGAAACAGATCAACGGCAATCCCGCGGTTATGATTTGATTGTCCTCCACGGGCATGCGTGACAATCGCTCCCGGCGTCGTTCGTCCTTGCGCATAGAATTTCTCCTGCTCGGCATAGGAACGGAAGCCTTGGGCCACTCCGACATAAATTCCTTTGACATAGAGTTCCCGGATGACTTGGCGTGTCTTTCGGGCGACTTCCGGCGAGAGTCCGGGAACATTCAGTTTTCGATTGGCTCGTTCGAGCAACCAATTGACTGATAGTGTCATCTTTCACCACACTCCTTTCTCCTCTGTTCCCGAAAACAGAATCCGGTATACTTAACGATGGACTTATCCTCACCAAGCATTCGGAAAAAGGAGTTTTTTGATGAAAAAAATGTTAGTCTTCGCAAGCGTCATCACAGTCTTCTTACATATCGGCTATGCGATTTACTTTTATGCAGGGCATGAAGCAAATGTAGCTTATCAACCCGCTCTCCCTGAAAACAGCACGGTGTTAAGTCAGGAGACGTCTTTTACCGGTACAGTCGGTTCACAGACGGCGAATGATCCTCTTGCATTTTTACAGCATCTGTTCCTCTGGAGTATCCCGC
Source organism: Exiguobacterium sp. H66 (assembly GCF_018618705.1). Lineage (NCBI taxonomy): Bacteria > Bacillati > Bacillota > Bacilli > Caryophanales > Exiguobacterium > Exiguobacterium sp. H66. The sequence continues at coordinate 51,309 of NZ_JACSMQ010000011.1, read as the reverse complement.
TGACGTTTGTTGCTCTCACAGCACTCTTATTCCTCATCCGAACAATACGACGACGTACGTTTTGAACGGCAGACAGTTGCTTGACCGCTTTTTTAATTAGAGAGCGGTCTTTTGGCATAAAAAAATCTCCCATCCGTAAGGATGAGAGATAAAACGATTAACGTTTTGAGAACTGAGGCGCACGACGTGCTGCTTTAAGACCGTATTTTTTACGTTCTTTCATACGAGCATCGCGTGTTAAGAAGCCTTTAGCTTTGAGTGTTCCACGGAAATCTGGATCCGCTTGAAGAAGTGCACGTGAGATACCGTGACGGATAGCGCCTGCTTGACCAGTGAAGCCGCCGCCTTTGACCGTTACCATGATATCGTATTTACCTTCTGTTTCTGTGATTACGAGTGGTTCTTTTGCAGTCATGATTAAAGTTTCATAACCGAAGTATTCGCTGATATCGCGCCCGTTAACTGTGACTTTACCGTCTCCAGCAACGAGGAAAACGCGAGCTGCCGCGTGTTTACGGCGACCAGTGCCGTAGTAACGTACATCTGCCATCGTGTAGTTCCTCCTAAATTCGTATTAACCGCGAAGTTCGTAAACTTCTGGTTGTTGTGCTTCTTGCTTATGAGTATCTCCAGCGTAAACGTGGAGTTTGTTGAACATTTGACGACCGAGGCTACCTTTTGGAAGCATCCCTTTGATCGCGAGTTCAAGCATACGCTCAGGTTTGTTAGCGAGTAAGTCGCGTGCGACAGTCTGCTTCAAGCCGCCTGGATGACCAGAGTGACGGTAGTAGACCTTTTTGTCGAGTTTGTTACCAGTTAATACGATTTTCTCAACGTTGATGAGGATAACGTGATCCCCACAGTCAACGTGTGGTGTGAACGTAGGTTTGTGCTTACCGCGGAGAAGTGAAGCCACTTCGCTCGAAAGACGACCGAGTGTTTTGCCTTCTGCGTCGATAAGGAGCCATTTGCGTTCTACATCAGTAGCTTTCGCCATGAAAGTTGTGCGCATGTAAAATACCTCCTAAGGAATTTAAAAGTTTCTTTTTTGATTTTTCATTTATTCACTGTGTGAATCTATCAGAATCTTAGGTGTACGGGGCTAAGATTGTGGTTTCATAATAAATGAAATGCCAATAAACATTGTATGTTTTTTAGCGGCTAATGTCAAATGCCTTTTTTAGACTCTGGGTAGAAAACTTCCCAAAGGTACAACCCGTGCGGTGGTGCCGTCACACCAGCGACGTTTCGATCCTTCGCGGCAAGCATCTTCTTGATGTCCGTAGCGGCAAAACGTCCGCGTCCGACATCAAACAAAGTCCCGACCATGATACGAATCTGATTATAGAGAAAACCACTTCCTTTAAACCGAAAGATCATCTCTTCCCCGTACTCAATCAACTCCGCTTCATAAATCGTCCGGATCCGATTATCCGTTTCCGTCTTCGCGACACAAAACGAACTGAAATCATGGGTGCCGACTAAATACGTCATCGCTTGACGCATCACGTCGAGATCAAGCGCGTACGGAATCAATACCGATTGATGACGTCGAAACGCATCTTCGGTCCGGCGTACGAAGTACCGGTACTCTTTCCCCACTACATCATACCTTGCTTCGAAGTCAGAAGCGACCTCTTTACAGTCCCGGACACGAATATCGTCCGGTAATAACGTATTTAAGGCCTTGACCATGCTGTCCGGCGCAATCGCAAGTTCCGTATCGAAATGGATAACTTGCCCCTGTGCGTGCACACGAGCGTCTGTACGCCCTGATCCAATCACCTTGACCGGGTGCTTGTGCATGCGCGCAAGCGTCTCCTCGACGACCTCCTGGATCGTTACACCATTCGGTTGGACTTGGTAACCAGAGTAACCCGTCCCGTCATATTGAATCGTACATTTAAAACGTCGCATCAGAAACCTCCCCGTAAGTAAACAAGCAGGAGCGCGACGACGACGAGGAGACCCATCAAACCGGTATCACGTGCCGTCCATTTCGATTCCCGGAGACGCGTCCGTCCTTCTCCCCCACGGTAGCCGCGCGCTTCCATCGCAATCGCGAGGTCCTCTGCCCGCTTAAAGGCCGAGATGAACAATGGAATCAAAAGTGGGATGATTGCCCGCAGACGCTCTTTAATCGGTCCTGCCGCTAAATCAACACCACGTGCCTGCTGTGCTTTCATGATCTTCTCCGTCTCTTCTGCCAGTGTCGGTAAGAACCGCAGCGAAATCGAGAGCATCAAGGCAATCTCATGCGTCGGAACGCGGACGACCTTGAATGGCTTCAAAAGCAACTCGATTGCATCTGTCAGCTCGATTGGTGACGTCGTCAAGGTGACGAGTGTCGTGATCGAGACCAAATAGAAGAAGCGGAGCGAGACGATGATGGCGAGACGCAGACCTTCCGAATAAATTTTCAACCATCCAAATTCGAACAAGACGGTTCCTTCCCGCGTAAAGAACAGTTGAACGACGAAGGTGAAGACGATTAGGAAAAGAATCGGACGTAAGCCCTTCAAGACGTAGCGGAGTGGCAATTTACTACTCGCTAACGCTAAAAACGTAAAGATGAGTAAAAAAATGTTCGTCGCTGCATTGTTCGCGAGGAACACGAGCGGGATGAAACAAAATGCAAAAATAATTTTTGCAAGCGCAGAAGAACGATGAAGATAGGACGTACCCGGAATATGTTGTCCGACGATCATATACGTCCCCCCTGTACCTGTAGAATCCAATCCACGACTTCCGGTTCCGTTCGTAAGTTCGGACGCGAAAGTCCGAGTCGGTCTGCCACCGGCCAGGCAAGTGCTAAGACGTGCGGAAGATCAAGATGGAACTGCTTCAGCAGCTCCGCCTGTTGGAATAATCCGATCGGCTCTCCATCATACGCGACTTGTCCATGCTCCATGACGACGACACGATTCGTATATTCGAGCACTTGATCCATATCATGCGTGATCAAGAGTAATGTCAAACCCGTTTCCGCATGAAGTCGGGCGAAAAGACTCAGCATTTGCTTACGTCCTTGCGGATCGAGTCCAGCGGTCGGTTCGTCGACGATCAACACGTCTGGTTGACTAGCGAGTACGCCTGCGATCGCAACACGCCTCATTTGCCCACCAGACAAGTCAAACGGCGATCGGGACCAGAAGACTTCGTCTAGCCCTACTGTGCGTAATGCCTCTTTTGCAAGCCGTTCCGCCTCTTCCTGCTCATGCCCGAAGTTCATTGGACCGAACATGACATCCTTTAAGACTGTTTCTTCAAACAGCTGGTACTCAGGATACTGAAAGACGAGACCGACACGTTTTCGTAGTGCCTTTAAATCTTGTTTTCGTTTTGGTTCAATGATGATGTCATCGACTTGGACTTTTCCTCTCGTCGGTTTCAGCAATCCGTTGATGTGCTGGACGAGCGTCGACTTCCCAGACCCAGTGTGCCCTACAAACGCAACAAGCGCCCCTGACGGAATCTCAAGATTCACATCACGCAGCGCGACTCGTTCGAACGGACTATTAAGTTGGTACGTATAGTTCAATTCCTGGATTAGGATTGGCATAAGCGGTTCACCAATTCACTTTCATCTAGTATCGTGTCCCCATACGAGAGACCTCGCGCCCGCAATTGCTCCTGAACTCGAACGATGAAAGGAACATCGAGACCGATTTCTTGGAGAAACGCCGATTTCGCAAAGACTTGTTGAGGTGTACCTTCTAATACGATTTTCCCGGCATCCATCACGATGACACGACTGGCCTGTAAGACCTCGTCTAATTCATGTGTAATGGCGACTACCGCCATCGGATGTCGTTCATATAATTCTTGAACGGTCGACATAACCTCTTCACGTGCGAGTGGATCAAGCATCGATGTTGCTTCATCAAGCACGAGAACATCAGGGCGCATCGCAAGTGCCGAAGCAATTGCGACACGCTGCTTCTGTCCGCCGGATAGTTGATGGGGTTCCCGATCAACAAAATCCGTAAGGCCAACGCGCGCTAGACTGTCGTCAATACGACGAACCATTTCCTCGCGTGGCACGCCCCAATTTTCAAGGGCAAATGCCACGTCGTCGCGCACGGTCGTGCCAACAAATTGATTATCTGGATTTTGAAAGACGATGCCGATTGCCCGGCGCATCTCCCATAGTTGCTCCGGATTCGCACTCGAGAATGTCTCGCCTACGGTCACCGTTCCTGATTCAGGAAGCAACAAGCCATTAAACAATTTAGTCAGCGTTGATTTTCCAGAGCCGTTGTGTCCAACGATGGCGACCCATTCACCAGAATGAATCGTCAGAGAGACATCTTGTAACGCAGCTTGTTCCTGTTCTGGATACCGATACGTAACGTGATCCAGTTCAATTAGCTTCGTCATGTCTACTCCTCCTTCATCAAATCAATTAATTCCATTTGTAACAAAAGGGCAGAAGCGAGTTACGCACTGCCCTTTTATAACGAATCATTTAAAAATTAAACGAGTTCGATGATGACCATTTCTGCGCCGTCACCACGACGTGGTCCCATTTTCATGATGCGTGTGTAACCACCTTGACGCTCAGCAAAACGTGGAGCAACATCAGCGAATAATTTTTGAATCGCGTCTTGTGCTTTGCCCTCTGCGTTTTGACCAGCAGCTTCACGGCGAACGAACGATGCAACTTGACGACGAGCGTGGAGATCACCGCGTTTACCTAAAGTGATGAGTTTCTCAACGACTGGACGAAGTTCCTTCGCTTTTTGTTCTGTAGTTTGGATACGCTCATTGATGATGAGATCAGTCGCAAGGTCACGCAAAAGTGCCTTACGTTGTGAGCTTGTACGGCCTAATTTCGAGTATGCCATGGATGGATTCCCTCCTTCGTGCAATTAATAGTTTTTAGTCTTCTTTACGCAAACCAAGTCCGAGTTCGTCGAGCTTCGCTTGAACTTCTTCGAGTGATTTACGTCCGAGGTTACGAACTTTCATCATCTCGTCTTCGCTCTTATTCGCGAGTTCTTGAACCGTATTGATACCAGCGCGTTTCAAACAGTTGTACGAACGAACTGAAAGATCGAGTTCTTCGATCGTCATTTCAAGTACTTTTTCTTTTTGATCTTCTTCCTTTTCGACCATGATTTCGGCATGGAGCGCTTCGTCCGTAAGACCAACAAAGATGTTTAAGTGTTCTGTCATGATTTTCGCACCGAGTGACACTGCTTCTTCAGGGCGGATTGAACCGTCCGTCCAAACATCAAGCGTCAATTTATCGAAGCTCGCATCTTGACCGACACGTGTTTTTTCAACTTGATAGTTTACACGTTGAATTGGCGTGTAAATCGAATCAATTGGGATCACACCGATTGGCATATCGTCCCGTTTGTTATCTTCAGCCTGAACATACCCACGACCGCGACGAGCTGTCAGACGCATATGAAGTGATGCACCTTCTGCAAGTGTTGCAATGTGAAGTTCTGGGTTGAGGATTTCGACGTCGCTGTCATGCGTAATGTTTGCCGCAGTAACAACGCCAGCGCCTTGAATATCGATCTCAAGTGTTTTCTCTTCTTCCGAGTAAACTTTGAGGGCGAGTTTCTTAAGGTTCAAGATGATTTGGGTAACGTCTTCTACAACGCCATCAATCGTCGAGAACTCATGAAGAACGCCATCGATTTGGACTGCAGTGACTGCAGCACCCGGAAGTGAAGATAATAGGATACGACGCAATGAGTTACCAAGCGTTGTACCGAATCCACGCTCAAGCGGTTCTACTACGAATTTACCAAACGTAGCGTTTTCGCTTAATTCGACCGTTTCAATCTTCGGTTTTTCGATTTCGATCATCTGAACCCCTCCTTGAATATCGTCCTGTTGGCCATCGCGTTCAATCGCCAACCGTCTCGTGTACGTGTCTACTGCTTGATTTGGTCAAACGATCAACAAAAGTCTACTCGATTTCCCGCTTTGCAGTACAAGACGGGTTACACGCGACGACGTTTTGGAGGGCGGCAACCGTTGTGTGGAACTGGAGTTACGTCACGGATTGCTGTAACTTCGAGACCGATTGCTTGAAGCGCACGGATAGCAGCTTCACGACCTGCACCAGGACCTTTAACGTTGACTTCTACAGTACGCATACCGTTGTCCATTGCAGTTTTTGCAGCTGTTTCAGAAGCAAGTTGTGCTGCGAATGGAGTCGATTTACGTGAGCCTTTGAAGCCCATGTTACCTGCAGTTGCCCAAGAGATTGCATTCCCTTGCACATCAGTGATCGTAACGATTGTGTTGTTGAATGTTGAACGGATATGCACGATACCAGACTCAATATTCTTTTTGACTTTACGTTTACTACGAACGTTCTGTTTACGTTTTGCCATATTAGTTTACCCTCCCTTACTTCTTCTTGTTCGCTACTGTACGGCGTGGGCCTTTACGAGTACGCGAGTTGTTTTTAGTGTTTTGACCACGAACTGGAAGACCACGACGGTGACGAACACCACGGTAGCAACCGATTTCGATCAAACGTTTGATGTTGAGTGAGATTTCACGACGAAGGTCACCCTCAACTTTTACTTTATCTAAACCATCACGAAGTTGGTTGAGTTGTTCTTCAGTCAATTCACGAGTACGAGTATCTTCAGAGATACCAGCTTCTTTCAAGACTTTCTGAGCAGTCGTTTTACCAACACCATAGATGTAAGTGAGTGAGATAACGATGCGTTTCTCACGTGGAATATCTACACCAGCAATACGTGCCATGTGTGCACCTCCTTGTTTAATTACCCTTGTTTTTGTTTATGCTTAGGGTTTTCGCAAATAACCATTACTTTGCCTTTACGGCGGATAACTTTACACTTTTCACAGATCGGTTTAACCGAAGGTCTTACTTTCATTGTGAATACCTCCTCCTGAAAAAATCGGAGTTTTTATTTGAAACGGTATGTGATCCGTCCGCGAGTTAAGTCGTATGGTGACAACTCAACTGTTACTTTATCTCCTGGTAAGATCCGAATGAAGTGCATCCGAATTTTTCCTGAGACGTGCGCGAGGACCGTGTGGCCGTTTTCTAACTCCACCTTAAACATCGCATTTGGAAGTGGTTCGATAACCGTACCTTCCACTTCGATTACATCTTGTTTCGCCATCAATTATACCCCTTTCTCTATAAAGTTGATTGGGAGCCCAGACGATTTGTAGCGCTTAGGGGCTTTCTACAGTAGCCGTTGAGAGATCATCGGTCACAAACACGAGTGGATAGCGGCTTATAGAAAGGTGACACCAATAACGCGCACAGCTCACTCTGCATCGACCGTTAAGATCTCGTAGCCGTCGTCTGTGATGGCGATGGTGTGCTCAAAGTGGGCGCACATGCTACCGTCCACTGTCACTACCGTCCAATTGTCGGATAGTGTGCGAACATAGCGTTTCCCGACGTTGACCATTGGCTCAATCGCCAGTGTCATGCCGGTTTTCAGGCGCGGCCCTTTCCCCGGTGGTCCATAATGTGGGATTTGCGGATCTTCATGCAAATTTTGTCCCACGCCGTGGCCCACATATTCGCGGACTACAGAAAAATTCGCTGCTTCGACATGTGACTGAATCGCATGCGAAATATCTGTCAGGTGCACACCAGCTTTGGCGCGCTCCAATCCTTTATACAGAGATTCTTCAGTTACGTCAAGTAACTGCTTTGTCTCTTCAGAGATTGTACCGACCGGATATGTCCAGGCTGAATCTCCGTGATATCCATTATACTCCGCCCCGATATCAATCGAGATGATGTCTCCATCGTGGAGTACGCGGTCACCCGGAATACCATGGACAAGTTCTTCATTTACTGATGCGCAGATGCTACCAGTAAACCCATTATAACCTTTAAACGATGGTGTTGCCCCTTGACTTCGAATATAACGTTCAGCGATCGCGTCGAGTTGCCCCGTCGTGATGCCTGGACGAATGTGAGCTTTAAGCTCCTTATGCGTCCGAGCGACGATTTGTCCTGCCTTACGCATAATGTCGATTTCACGCGGCGCTTTCGTAATGATCATTACTGACCACCAAGAAGTGCTTGAACATCGGAGTAAACTTCATTAATCGGACGATCACCGTCCAAATTACGAAGATACCCTTTTTCAGCGTAAAAGTCAATCAAAGGTTGCGCTTGCGCGACGTTGACTTCAAGACGACGGCGAACCGTTTCTTCTTGATCATCTTCACGTTGAACAAGTGCTGATCCGTCGATATCACAGACACCTTCCACTTTTGGTGGGTTATAGATGACGTGATACGTTGCTCCACATGTCGGGCAAATCCGGCGGCCTGTCAAACGAGGGACAAGTTTCTCCGGGTTGACACCGATGTGAATGACGTGATCGATTTGTTTGTTAAGATCCGCAAGTAATGCTTCAAGAGCATCTGCTTGTTTCACTGTGCGTGGGAAACCGTCAAGAAGAAAACCATTTGCACAGTCTTCTTTGGCGAGACGTTCACGTACGATGCCGATTGTGACTTCATCCGGAACGAGTTCCCCTTTATCCATGTACGATTTCGCTTCCTGCCCGAGCGGTGTTTGATCTTTGATCGCCGCGCGGAACATGTCGCCTGTCGAGATGTGTGGAATGGCGTAGTCTTCGATAATTTTCGCAGCCTGCGTCCCTTTTCCAGCACCCGGCAAGCCCATCAATACAAGATTCATGTCGGTAGCCTCCACTTCTATAGACTCTATAGACACAACAGAAAGGAAAGGGATGGTCCCCTTCCTCCCGCCTTATCGGATAAAGCCTTTGTAGTGTCGTTTAACCAGTTGACTTTCAATCTGTTTCATCGTCTCAAGACCTACACCGATGACAATCAGCAAGCTTGTTCCACCAATTTGCACCGAGTTCGGTAAACCAGCGAACTTAATAAAGAACGTTGGCGTTACCGCGATGACAGCAAGGAAGAGCGAACCGAAGAATGTCAGACGATAGAGGATCTTCGTGATGTATTGTTCCGTTTGCTTACCAGGACGGATACCAGGAATGTACCCGCCTTGTTTTTGAAGGTTCTCTGCCATTTGTTCCGGGTTGACCTGAACGAATGTGTAGAAGTACGAGAACGCGATGATCAACGCAACATAAATCGACATTCCGATTGGACTCGTATAGTCGAAGATGTCACGAATTTTCGTCGCTGTTTCCGGACTCGCAAAGAAACTTGCAACCGTTGGTGGAGTCACCATGAACGACACCGCGAAGATAACTGGGATAACACCAGCAGCGTTCAGCTTCATCGGCAAGTGTGTCGATTGGCCGCCTACTGGCGCACGGTTCACCGTACGCTTAGCGTACTGAATCGGAATCTTACGTGCAGCTTGCTGCACATAGATGACACCGACGATGACCGCAATGATGATTAAAAGCAACAGTACGATATAAAGCACGTTGACGAACAAAGCATCCCCTGCATTTTGGAGCTTTGTTTCGTAGATCTGGCGGAACGCATTCGGGAAGCCTGCGACAATCCCAGCGAAGATGATCATTGATATCCCGTTACCAATGCCCTTCTCCGTGATGAGTTCACCGAGGAACATCAAGAACGCTGTACCAGCCGTCAAAACAAGTGCAATCATAACGTACGTCCAGGTGCCGAATTGTTCATCGACAAGACCTGGGTAGATACGGTTAAATCCAAGCGCGATTCCAAACGCTTGGACTAAGCCGAGTACGATCGTTCCATAGCGCGTTACCGTTGCTAACTTCTTACGGCCCGCCTCTCCTTGTTTTGCCCATTCGGCAAACTTTGGAACAACGTCCATCTGTAAGAGTTGGACAACGATTGAAGCCGTGATATACGGCATGATTCCCATCGCAAAGAGTGAGAAATTCTTCAAAGCATTCCCACCGAAGGAATTCAAGAAGCCGAGAACACCGTTGTCGTCAATCTTGAATACTTCAGTGTTTACCATCGGCACTGGGATATGCGCTCCGATCCGGAACACGATAATCAATGCGAGAGTAAACAGAATGCGCCGACGAATGTCGGCTACGCGCCACATATTGGAGATCGCTTGAAACATTAGATCACCTCAACCGTACCGCCGGCAGCTTCGATCGCTTGCTTCGCAGCTTCGGAGAACTTGTGAGCTTTTACAGTCAATTTCTTTTCAATCTTGCCGTTTGAAAGGATCTTAACGCCGTCTTTCATACCTTTGACTGCGCGAGTCTCGATAAGAAGTTCAGGAGTTACTTCAGTTCCTTCTTCAAAACGGTTAAGTGTGTCAAGGTTGATAACCGCGAACTCTTTACGAGTTGGGTTGTTGAAGCCGCGTTTTGGTAAACGACGGAAAAGTGGGTTTTGTCCACCTTCGAAACCTGGACGAACACCACCGCCTGAACGAGCTTTTTGACCTTTGTGACCACGGCCAGAAGTCTTACCGTTACCAGAAGACATACCGCGACCTACACGGTTGCGTTCTGAACGTGAACCAGCAGCTGGTTTCAATTCATGGAGTTTCATAGTGGGGCACCTCCTCATAAAATTATATCGTTCTATTACTCTTGAATTTCTTTAACTGTCAATAAGTGTGACACGTGGTTAATCATCCCACGCATAGCAGCGTTGTCAGGTACGACAACCGTTTGGTGCATCTTACGGAGACCAAGCGTACGAGTAGTAACGCGTTGGTTCTCCGGACGACCGATCATGCTGCGTGTGAGGGTAACTGCGAGTTTCGCCATCTGTATTCCCTCCCTTTCTTAACCGCGAAGTTCTTCGACGGTTTTACCGCGGAGTTTCGCAACGTCTTCAGCACGTTTAAGTGAAGTGAGACCTTTAACAGTCGCACGAACCATGTTGATTGGAGTGCTTGATCCAAGTGATTTCGAAAGAATGTCGTTGATTCCCGCTAATTCGAGAACCGCACGAACTGGGCCACCAGCGATGACTCCAGTACCTTCAGAAGCAGGTTTCAAGAAGACGTGACCTGCACCGAAAATTCCGTTGATTTCGTGTGGAATTGTAGTGTTAACGATTGGAACGTTAACCATGTTTTTCTTTGCATCTTCGATTGCTTTACGGATCGCTTCAGGCACTTCCTGAGCTTTACCCGTACCGAAACCTACGTGACCATTCTTGTCACCTACGACGACGAGTGCAGCAAAACGGAAGCGACGGCCACCTTTTACTACTTTCGCGACGCGGTTTACAGTAACAACGCGTTCTTCGAGTTGATCCATGTTAATTTCTAACTGGCGCATGTAGAGGTTCCCTCCTTTTCTATTAGAATTTGAGACCAGCTTCACGAGCTGCTTCAGCTACAGCTTTGATACGTCCATGATAGAGATATCCTCCACGGTCGAAAACGACTGTTTCAATACCTTTTTCAAGAGCGCGTTCAGCTGCGAGCTTACCGACTGCTGTTGCAGCGTCAGCTGTGTTGCCTTTTTCAAGATCGAGTGATGATGCAGATGCGAGTGTTGCATGTGTTGCATCGTCAATGACTTGTACGTAAATGTTCTTGTTCGAACGGAATACGTTCATGCGTGGACGTGTTGCAGTCCCGATGATTGTACGACGTACACGACCATGACGCTTTTTACGCGTAGCGTTTTTGTCTGCCTTTGAGATCATTTATGCCACTCCTTTCCGGTCAATTCGTATCAACGAATTACTTACCTGTTTTACCTTCTTTACGACGAACGACTTCATCACTGTAACGAATTCCTTTACCTTTGTACGGCTCAGGTTGACGGTACGAACGAATCAATGCAGCAACGTGTCCAACACGCTCTTTGTTGATTCCGCGGATGATGATTTGCGTATTCGTAGGAACTTCGACTTCAATGCCTTGTTCCGGAGTGTACTCGATTGGGTGTGAGTAACCGAGGTTGAGTACGATTTTGTTACCTTGCTTTTGAGCACGGTAACCAACACCTTGGATATCAAGTGTCTTAGCAAAACCGTTGTTTACACCTTCGACCATGTTCGCGATAAGCGCACGAGTCGTTCCGTGAATTGTACGGTTAGCCTTTTCGTCGTTTGGACGAACGACAGTCAATTCATTACCTTCTACGTTGATAGCCATAGTCGGGTTGAACTCACGTGTGAGTTCACCTTTAGGACCTTTTACTGTAACTGTGCTGTTTTCAACTGTTACTGTAACGCCTGCTGGGATAACGACCGGCTTTTTACCAATACGTGACATTTAAGACACCTCCGTTCTTTTTATGCGTGAATTACCAGATGTATGCGATCACTTCGCCGCCGACTTTTTGTTGGCGAGCTTCTTTGTCTGTCATAACACCTTTAGATGTTGAAACGATAGCGATTCCGAGACCACCGAGTACTTTCGGGATTTCATCAGCTTTCGCGTAAACGCGAAGACCTGGTTTCGAGATACGTTTGAGTCCAGTGATAACGCGTTCGTTGCTTGCGCCATACTTAAGGAATACGCGGAGCGTACCTTGTTTGCTGTCCTCGAGATATTCAACATCGCGGATGAAACCTTCACGTTTGAGGATTTCAGCGACTTCACGTTTGATTGTAGAAGCTGGCATTTCCAACTTCTCATGGCGAACCATGTTTGCATTACGAATGCGTGTAAGCATATCTGCAATCGGATCTGTCATAACCATGCGATGTACCTCCTTTCACAACTTTAATGAATTACCAGCTTGCTTTTTTAACACCAGGGATTTGACCTTTATGAGCAAGATCACGGAACTTAATACGGCTGATACCGAATTTACCAATGTAACCGTGTGGACGGCCAGTGATACTGCAACGGTTGTGTAAACGAACCGCTGAAGAGTTACGTGGGAGTTTGCTCAAGCCGATGTAGTCGCCTTGTGCTTTCAATTCTGCGCGTTGTTCAGCGTAGCGCTCTACGAGTGCTTGGCGTTTTACTTCACGTGCGATCATTGATTTCTTAGCCATGTGTGCGGCCTCCCTTATTTTTGGAATGGCATGCCGAGTGCTGTGAGAAGCTCACGAGACTCTTCATCCGTATTAGCAGTAGTTACGATAACGATGTCCATACCACGGACTTTAGATACGCGATCGTAGTCGATCTCTGGGAAGATCAATTGTTCCTTCACGCCTAGCGTGTAGTTACCACGGCCATCGAATGATTTCTTCGATACACCACGGAAGTCACGTACACGTGGAAGTGACACGTTGATCAACTTGTCGAGGAATTCGAACATGCGCTCTCCGCGAAGTGTAACCTTCGCACCGATTGGCATACCTTCACGAAGTTTGAAACCAGCGATTGATTTCTTAGCTTTCGTGATGAGTGGCTTCTGACCAGTGAGGAGCTGAAGCTCTTCTACTGCCATGTCAAGTGCTTTCGTGTTCGTAACAGCGTCACCAACACCCATGTTGATTACGATCTTATCGACTTTCGGCGCTTGCATTACAGAAGTATAGTTGAATTTCTCCATCATTACTTTGACGATTTCGTCTTGGTATTTAGCTTTTAAACGGTTCATCAGAAAGTGGACCTCCTTTCTTTAAATCTTCTTATTTATCTAAAGCTTCGCCCGATTTTTTAGCGATACGTACTTTCTTGCCGTCAACCACAGTGAAACCAACGCGTGTTGGAGTTCCTGTCTTAGGGTCGATGAGCATAACGTTCGATACGTGAATCGGTGCTTCTTTCTCGACAATTCCGCCTTGCGGGTTAAGTTGAGAAGGTTTTGTGTGTTTTTTGATCATGTTAACGCCTTCGACGATAACGCGATCTTTTTTAGGCATAGCAGTAAGAATAACGCCTTGTTTGCCTTTATCTTTACCAGTCATAACCTGAACTTTATCACCTTTTTTGACATGCATCGTTAGAGCACCTCCTTGTAGGAATTCTTTGGAATTAAAGTACTTCCGGTGCCAACGAGACGATCTTCATGAAGTCTTTTTCACGAAGTTCGCGTGCGACTGGTCCGAAGATACGTGTGCCACGTGGGCTTTTATCATCTTTGATGATGACTGCTGCATTTTCGTCAAAACGGATGTACGAACCGTCTTTACGACGAACGCCACGTTTAGTACGAACGACTACTGCGCGTACAACTTCACCTTTTTTGACAACGCCACCTGGTGTTGCTTGTTTAACTGTGCAAACAATTACGTCACCGATGTTAGCAGTTTTGCGACCAGATCCACCGAGGACTTTGATCGTCAAGACTTCACGAGCTCCTGAGTTGTCTGCTACTTTCAAGCGAGATTCTTGTTGAATCATACGATTGTACCTCCCTCCGGATGTTTATTCATCCGAACTAATTAGAGTTTAGATGATTACTGCTTTTTCGACGACTTCTACGAGACGGAAACGTTTGTCCTTAGAAAGTGGACGTGTTTCTTGAATGCGTACAACATCACCGATTTTAGCTGTGTTGCTTTCATCATGCGTTTTATACTTCTTAGAGTAGTTTACGCGTTTGCCGTAGAGCTTGTGCTTTACTTTAGTCTCAACTGAAACAACGATCGTTTTATCCATTTTGTCAGATACGACGCGTCCAGTTAATACTTTGCGGTTGTTAGTGCGTTCCATTGAGTGTTCCTCCTCTCAGAATCCGAGTGAATTATGCGTTGTTGATGCCGAGTTCGCGTTCACGAAGAACGGTTTTCGCGCGTGCAATCGACTTGCGCACTTCACGGATACGAGCAGGGTTCTCAAGCTGACCAGTCGCGAGTTGGAAACGAAGGTTGAACAACTCTTCTTTCCACGAACCGACTTTACCGTTGAGCTCTTCTGTAGTTTGCTGACGGAGATCAGTTGCTTTCATTCGTATCACCACCATTTTCTTCACGTTTTACGAACTTACATTTTACTGGAAGTTTGTGTGATGCAAGACGGAGAGCTTCGCGTGCGATCTCTTCCGATACTCCTGCGATTTCGAACATTACTTTCCCCGGTTTAACGACTGCAACCCAGCCCTCCGGAGCACCTTTACCTGAACCCATTCGGACTTCAAGAGGTTTTTTAGTGTATGGTTTATGTGGGAAAATCTTGATCCACACTTTACCACCACGTTTCATATAACGAGTCATCGCGATACGCGCTGATTCGATTTGACGGCTAGTGATCCAGCTAGCTTCTTGAGCTTGGATACCGAACTCGCCGAAGTGTACTGTAGTACCACGTTTCGCTTTACCACGCATGTTGCCGCGGTGAACACGACGATATTTTACACGTTTTGGTAACAACATGTTGTGTTGCCTCCTTCCCTAGACGGATGTGGATTATTGTTCGTTAGATGCTGCTTTTTTAGTAGGAAGCACTTCACCGTGGTGGAGCCATACTTTTACGCCAATTTTGCCGTAAGTTGTATCAGCTTCAGCAGTACCGTAATCGATGTCTGCACGGAGTGTATGAAGTGGAACTGTTCCTTCTGAATACTTCTCTGAACGAGCGATATCAGCGCCACCAAGACGACCAGAAACTTCAGTCTTGATTCCTTTGATACCTGAACGCATAGAACGTTGGATTGATTGCTTCATTGCACGACGGAAAGATACGCGGCCTTCAAGTTGGCGAGCGATGTTTTCAGCGACAAGTTTAGCAACTGCATCCGGGTTTTTCACTTCAACGACGTTAACGTGAACGCGTTTGCCTTTTGCAAGGTTAGTGATGTCTGTACGAAGTGTTTCGATTTCAGAACCGCCTTTACCGATAACCATACCAGGTTTAGCAGTGTGAAGTGAAATGTTCAAGCGGTTTGCAGCGCGCTCGATTTCAATTTTAGAAACACTAGCGTCTTTAAGACGTTTTTCGATATATTCACGAACTACGTAGTCTTCATGAAGGAGATCAGCATAGTCTTTATCTGCGAACCAACGTGATTCCCAGTCTTTGATGATACCTACGCGAAGACCAGTTGGGTTAATCTTCTGACCCACGGTAATCCCTCCTTATTTTTCAGATACCACGATGTGAACGTGGCTCGTACGTTTGTTGATACGGCTTGCGCGACCCATTGCACGTGGGCGGAAACGTTTGAGCGTTGGACCTTCGTTGACGTAAGCCTCTGTTACTACGAGGTTTTCGATGTTCATGTCGAAGTTGTGCTCAGCGTTCGCGATTGCCGATTTCAATGCTTTTTCAACGATTGGCGTTGCTGCCTTGTTCGTGTAAGCAAGAATCGAAAGAGCTTCGCCGATTTGCTTCCCGCGGATTAAGTCTACTACGAGACGTGCCTTACGAGGAGCAATGCGAACCATATTAGCCGATGCTTTTGATTGCATAATGAGTACCTCCCCTCAGATTAACGTTTCGTCTTCTTATCGTTACCAGCATGTCCTTTATAAGAACGAGTTGGCGCGAATTCACCAAGTTTGTGACCGACCATATCTTCTGTCACGTAAACCGGTACGTGTTTACGACCATCGTAGACAGCGATCGTGTGACCGATGAACTCTGGGAAGATTGTCGAGCGGCGTGACCAAGTTTTGATAACATGCTTGTCACCAGCTTCGTTGGCTTTATCAACCTTAGCGAGCAAATGGTGATCTGCAAATGGACCTTTTTTCAAGCTGCGACCCATAGTTGTACCTCCCTTTGGCATGATTCAGGAACGGCTCCTACGAACCGTTCAGAAATCACGTAATTATTTTTTAGAACGGCGGACGATGTATTTATCGCTCGCTTTGTTTTTCTTACGAGTTTTGTATCCGAGTGCCGGTTTACCCCAAGGAGTAAGTGGGCCCGAACGACCGATTGGAGCACGTCCTTCACCACCACCGTGTGGGTGATCAACTGGGTTCATTACAGAACCACGAACTGTAGGACGTTTTCCGAGCCAGCGTGAACGACCAGCTTTACCGATATTGACGAGCTCATGCTCTTCATTACCGACAGCGCCGATTGTAGCACGGCAAGTAGCAAGGATCATACGTGTTTCGCCTGATTGAAGACGAACAATCGCATATTTACCATCTTTACCGAGAAGCTGAGCAGAAGTACCAGCTGAACGTACCAACTGACCACCTTTACCAGGCTTAAGTTCGATGTTGTGGATCAACGTACCAACTGGGATGTTTACAAGTGGAAGAGCGTTACCGACTTTAATGTCAGCTTCTGCTCCTGACATGATTTGCATGTCAACTTTCAATCCTTTAGGTGCGAGGATGTAGCGTTTTTCACCATCGATGTAGTGTACAAGAGCGATGTTTGCAGAGCGGTTCGGATCGTACTCGATTGTAGCGATACGGCCAGCGATGCCATCCTTGTTACGTTTGAAGTCGATGATACGGTATTTACGTTTGTGTCCGCCACCTTGGTGACGTACTGTCAAGCGACCTTGGTTGTTACGTCCGCCCTTTTTCGAAAGCTTTTCAGTTAACGATTTTTCAGGACGTGAAGCCGTAATTTCAGCAAAGTCGAGTGCAGTCATGTTACGACGACCGTTAGTGGTCGGTTTAAACTTTTTAATTCCCATCGAGAGTTCCCTCCTTTTCTACAGAGTACCGATTAACCGAGGTAATCGAGTTCTTTGCTATCTGCAGTAAGCGTGACGACCGCTTTTTTGCGGCGTGCTGTGTAACCAGCGTGACGACCTACGCGTTTTGCTTTTGGTTTTGAGATAAGTGTGTTGATTTTTTCAACTTTAACGCCGAAGATCGCTTCAACAGCATCTTTGATTTGAGTCTTAGATGCCTTCACGTCTACTTCGAACGTGTACTTTTTCTCAGCCATTTGGTTCACTGAGCGTTCAGTAATTACAGGACGTTTGATAATGTCGTGTGTATGTGCCATTATGCAAGCACCTCCTCTACTCTCGCAACTGCATCCTTCGTGAAGATGACTTTGTCGTGTCCGACAAGATCAAGGACGTTTACTCCAGCAGCGTCAACGACTGTGACACCAGGAATGTTGCGTGTTGAAAGAACGACTGTCTCGTTGTAATCAGCAGTAACGACAAGAACTTTACGTTCGATTGAAAGAGCAGCGAAGACCGAAATCATATCTTTTGTTTTCGGAGCATCGATTGTCAAACCTTCAAGAACGATGAACTCGTTGTTAGCGACTTTCGAAGAAAGTGCTGAACGTAATGCGAGACGACGAACCTTTTTAGGAAGTTTATAAGCGTACGAACGTGGTGTTGGACCGAAGACTGTTCCACCGCCAACCCATTGTGGCGAACGGATCGAACCTTGGCGTGCACGACCAGTACCTTTTTGTTTCCATGGTTTACGGCCGCCACCGCGAACTTCCGAGCGACCTTTTGTATCATGTGTACCTTGGCGACGTGAAGCTTGTTGCATGACGATTGCATCGTATACGACTGCTTCGTTTGGCTCGATTCCGAAAACGGCATCTGCGAGCTCAATATCTCCAACTTGTGTACCTGTTTGGTTAAGCAAAGCTACTTTAGGCATTCGTTATTCCTCCTTTCCTTGCAAACGGATTAGTTGCCTTTAACCGCAGTTTTGACGACAACTTGGCTCTTACGTGCGCCTGGGATAGCACCCTTGACGAGGAGTAAGCCACGTTCTACATCAACTTTTACGATTTCAAGGTTTTGAACAGTGATTTGTTCTCCACCCATGCGTCCTGGGAGCAATTTCCCTTTGAATACACGGTTTGGAGCGACAGGACCCATTGAACCTGGGCGACGGTGGTAACGCGAACCGTGAGCCATTGGACCACGTGATTGGTTGTGACGCTTGATTGCTCCAGCGAAACCTTTACCTTTCGACGTACCTGTTACATCAACCATTTCGCCTGCAGCGAAAGTATCTGCTTTAATCTCTTGACCGATTTCGAAATCTGTTACAGATGTACGGATTTCTTTAATGAAGCGCTTAGGTGTCGCACTTGCTTTCGCAGCGTGACCTTTTTGCGGTTTGTTTTGACGACCTTCTTTGATATCACCAAAGCCGAGTTGGACTGCTTCGTAACCGTCCACTTCCATTGTCTTCAATTGAAGAACAACGTTACCTTCTACTGAAACGACAGTAACTGGTACTACTTCGCCTGACTCGTTGAAGATTTGTGTCATACCGAGTTTAGTTCCTAAGATTCCTTTAGCCATGAGATACACCTCCTAATATTGAATGATTTTGATCTTCTGGCTAGTATCAACTATTTATAGAAGAAAAATTAAAGTTTGATTTCAATGTCAACGCCCGATGGAAGTTCAAGACGCATAAGCGCATCAACTGTTTTCGGTGTTGGGTTAACGATGTCGATCAAACGTTTGTGTGTACGCATTTCGAACTGCTCACGAGCATCTTTGTACTTGTGAACGGCACGAAGTACTGTGTAGATCGCTTTCTCCGTTGGGAGTGGGATCGGTCCAGATACAGTAGCACCAGAACGTTTTGCTGTGTCGACAATCTTCTCAGCCGATTGATCAAGCACGCGGTGATCGTATGCTTTCAAACGGATCCGAATTTTTTCATTTGCCATGTTGTTTCCCTCCTTTTCGCCTATTTCGTAAATAGACATTCTCCGCGGAAATTTCCACACTAGCCATGGCAATGCCGCCTGGTGTGTCATAACCTCCCGCTTCATCGCGTTGTGTTTGTGACCAACATATTCTAGTTTACTTAATTCCAAGCAAGAATGCAAGCAAAATAAATTAGAACTTGTTTTCAAGTCTCTCACCACTCGCACAAACACTTTCCTCAGTATATAAGATGTCTGACCATGTTGCAAGACTGTTTTTCAGAAAACAAAAAAAGGTCTTCCGTCACGGGAGACGGAAGACCTTTTTGCTTAAAAATTACTCAACGATTTCTGTAACTGATCCAGCGCCTACTGTACGGCCACCTTCACGGATTGAGAAACGAGTTTCTTTTTCAAGAGCGATTGGTGCGATGAGTTCAACAGTCAATTCGATGTTGTCCCCAGGCATAACCATTTCAGTACCTTCAGGAAGTTGGCACATACCAGTTACGTCAGTTGTACGGAAGTAGAACTGTGGACGGTAGTTACCGAAGAATGGCGTGTGACGGCCACCCTCTTCTTTTGAAAGGATGTAAACTTGCGCTTTGAAAGTTTTGTGCGGTGTGATTGTGTTTGGTTTCGCGAGAACTTGTCCACGCTCGATGTCGTCACGTGATACACCACGAAGAAGAGCTCCGATGTTGTCGCCAGCTTCAGCATAGTCAAGAAGCTTACGGAACATTTCTACACCAGTACATACTGATTTTTTAGTTTCTTCGTGAAGACCAACGATTTCGATTTCGTCGTTGACTTTAAGAACTCCACGCTCAACGCGGCCAGTAGCTACTGTACCACGACCAGTGATTGAGAAAACATCCTCAACTGGCATCATGAAGTCTTTTTCAGTGTCGCGAGTTGGCTCAGGGATGTACTCATCAACAGCTGTCATGAGTTCCAAGATTTTTTCTTCCCATTTAGCTTCGCCGTTAAGCGCGCCGAGAGCAGATCCTTGGATGACTGGGAGGTCATCGCCTGGGAAGTCGTACTCAGAAAGAAGTTCGCGGATTTCCATTTCAACGAGTTCAAGAAGCTCTTCGTCGTCAACCATGTCGACTTTGTTCATGAATACTACGATGAAAGGAACACCTACTTGACGTGAAAGCAAGATGTGCTCACGTGTTTGTGGCATTGGACCGTCAGTTGCAGAAACAACGAGGATCGCGCCGTCCATTTGTGCAGCACCAGTGATCATGTTTTTAACATAGTCAGCGTGACCTGGGCAGTCAACGTGTGCATAGTGGCGTTTTTCTGTTTCGTACTCGATGTGAGCTGTTGCGATAGTGATACCGCGCTCGCGCTCTTCTGGAGCACCATCGATTTGGTCAAACTTAGTTGCAGCTTTACCTTGTGATTTTGCAAGTACAGCTGAGATAGCTGCTGTTAAAGTTGTTTTACCGTGGTCGACGTGGCCAATTGTACCAACGTTAACGTGCGGTTTAGAACGGTCGAATTTTTCTTTACCCATTCTGAATTCCTCCTCTATGTGTCTAATAATTTTTTATAACTAGGAAGGTGAATCGTCGAATAACGTACACCTTCCTTAGCTTACACTAATCAAATAATCGTGACAACCTGTGAAGGATTAGCCGTTTGATTTTTTGATGATTTCTTCAGCAACTGATTTCGGTACTTCTTCGTAGTGATCGAAGTGCATTGAGTACGTACCGCGACCTTGTGTGCGCGAACGAAGTCCTGTTGCATATCCGAACATTTCCGAAAGTGGAATCATCGAGCGAACGACTTGTGCGTTCCCACGAGCTTCCATACCTTCAACGCGTCCACGGCGTGACGTAACGTCACCCATGATGTCTCCCATGTATTCGTCTGGGATGACGATTTCAACTTTCATCATTGGCTCAAGGATAACAGCGCCGCTCTTATCTTTAAGTTGTTTGACTGCCATTGAAGCCGCGATTTTAAATGCCATCTCGTTTGAGTCGACATCGTGGTATGAACCGAAAACGAGTGCTGCTTTAACGTCAACTACTGGATAACCAGCAAGGATACCGTTTTGAAGTGCTTCTTCGATTCCGTTTTCAACCGCTGGGATGTATTCACGCGGAACAACACCACCGACGATTTTGTTGTTGAACTCGAAGCCAGCACCTTCTTCGTTCGGCTCGAATTCTACGACGACGTGACCATACTGACCACGACCACCTGATTGACGAGCGAACTTAGAATCGATTTTCGCTGCTTGGCGAATCGTTTCACGGTAAGCTACTTGTGGAGCACCAACGTTAGCTTCGACTTTGAACTCGCGACGCATACGGTCAACGATGATGTCGAGGTGAAGCTCACCCATACCTGAGATGATCGTTTGACCAGTCTCTGGGTTTGTTTCAGTGCGGAACGTTGGATCCTCTTCAGCAAGCTTAGCAAGTGCTTGACCCATTTTATCTTGGTCGGCTTTCGTTTTTGGTTCGATTGCGACCGAGATAACTGGTTCTGGGAATGTCATTGATTCGAGAACGACGTTGTCTTTCTCAGAACAAAGCGTATCACCAGTAGTCGTATCTTTAAGACCTACAGCTGCAGCGATGTCACCAGCGAAGACCATTGGGATCTCCTCACGGCTGTTCGCGTGCATTTGAAGGATACGTCCAAGACGCTCACGTTTACCTTTTGTTGAGTTCTTAACGTATGATCCTGCCGAAGCTGTACCAGAGTACACACGGAAGAACGTTAATTTACCAACATACGGGTCAGTCATAACTTTGAATGCAAGTGCAGAGAATGGCGCTTCGTCAGTAGACTCACGAACGATCTCTTCATCTGTATCCATGTTAATTCCTGTGATTGCTTTTACGTCGACTGGTGATGGGAGGTAGTCAAGGACTGCGTCAAGCATAAGCTGGACACCTTTGTTCTTGAATGCCGAACCAACGAGTACAGGGTAGAAATCAACTGTAAGAGTCGCTTTACGGATACCCGCTTTTAACTCTTCGATTGAAATTTCCTCACCCTCGAGGTATTTCATCATCATTTCTTCTTCGTAATCCGCAACTGCTTCGATTAATGATGCACGAAGTTCTTCAGCTTCGTCTGCGAATTCTGCAGGGAAACCATCCGTTACTTCGATATCAGTACCGATGTCGTTACCATACATGTACGTTTTCTTTTCAACGAGGTCGATGATTCCTTTGAATTCATCTTCAGCGCCGATTGGAATTTGGATTGCGTGTGCGTTCGCTTGAAGGCGATCGCGGAGCGTTCCGACCGAGTACAGGAAGTCTGCACCGATTTTATCCATTTTGTTTACGAAAACGATACGTGGTACGCCGTAAGTTGTAGCTTGGCGCCATACTGTCTCAGTTTGTGGCTCAACACCAGACTGAGCATCAAGTACTGCAACCGCACCATCAAGTACACGGAGTGAACGTTCAACTTCAACAGTGAAGTCTACGTGTCCAGGAGTATCGATGATGTTTACGCGGTTACCTTTCCATTGTGCAGTTGTTGCTGCCGATGTAATCGTGATTCCACGTTCTTGCTCTTGCTCCATCCAGTCCATTTGTGAAGCACCTTCGTGCGTTTCACCAATTTTGTGGATACGACCCGTGTAATAGAGGATACGCTCAGTCGTTGTTGTTTTACCAGCATCGATGTGGGCCATGATCCCGATATTACGGGTGTTCTTAAGGGAGAATTCTCTTGCCATCTTTAAACATTCTCCTTTCGCATTTTAATTTAGTGTCCGTGTGTTGCCACACGTCATGACTATACCCGAAAGCCACCTCATATTTCCATACAAAATGGCATAGATGAGGTGGTTATTTCCGGATTTACCAGCGGTAGTGAGCAAACGCTTTGTTCGCTTCCGCCATTTTGTGCATATCTTCGCGCTTCTTAACAGAAGCACCAGTGTTGTTTGCAGCGTCCATGATTTCATTAGCAAGACGAGCATCCATAGTTTTCTCGTTACGGAGACGTGAGTAGTTCACGAGGTAACGAAGTGCGAGTGTCGTACGGCGCTCAGGGCGGACTTCGACAGGAACTTGATAGTTAGCTCCACCTACACGGCGTGCTTTTACTTCAAGAACTGGCATGATGTTGTTCATCGCCTCTTCAAAAACTTCCATTGCATCGCGACCTGAACGTTCAGCGATAGTTTCGAAAGCTTTGTACAAGATTTGTTGAGCAGTACCTTTTTTACCATCTAACATAAGACGGTTGATAAGGCGGGTAACGAGTTTAGAGTTGTAGATCGGATCAGCCATTACATCACGACGTTCTGCTTGACCTTTACGTGGCATTCCGAGTCCCTCCTTTCATATAGTGAGGTGATATCTTCAGATATCTAGATTATTTTTTTGCTGCTTTTGGACGTTTAGTACCATATTTCGAACGACCTTGCATACGGCCGTCAACTCCAGCTGTATCAAGTGCACCACGAACGATGTGGTAACGTACCCCTGGTAAGTCTTTTACGCGGCCTCCGCGAATAAGAACAACACTGTGTTCTTGCAAGTTGTGGCCGATACCTGGGATGTAAGCTGTTACTTCCATTGTGTTCGTCAAGCGTACACGTGCGTACTTACGAAGAGCCGAGTTCGGTTTCTTCGGAGTCATTGTACCTACACGAGTACAAACACCACGTTTTTGTGGTGAGCTGATGTCAGTACGAGCTTTAATGAAGCTGTTGTACCCTTTGTTCAGCGCTGGCGAATCTGATTTCACAACTTTTGATTGACGTCCTTTACGGACCAATTGATTGATAGTAGGCATCTTTGAGATCCTCCCTTCCTGAATTCATGACAAGTTTCAAAACCACCGAGCCGGGTGGTTCATCGAAAGTCATAATGAAACGTTTTGCGTGGCTCAGGCATTCCATCGCCACACAAAACGTATTATCAAACTTTCTTAATGGCAACAGCAGTTGCCGCGACATCGATTCCACAAACCTTACCAAGCTCAAGCTTAGAAGGCACGCTCACAACCGGAACGTTAGCTTGTTTCGCCGCATCGAGCAATGCTTGTTTTACGTGTTCATCTGCGTCATCCGCGATGATCACTTCCGACGCCTTGCCAGATCGCAATGCTTTGAGCGTTTGCTTTTGACCGACAAACTTCAAATCTGCGCCGACTACTTTTTTGTAAGACATGAAGATATCCTCCAAAATAACACGGCCGGTTGGCAACACTATATCATAGTAGCACCGCCATACCGACGTGTCAAGGCGTTTTATTCTACAGGAGAATCTGCTTCTACAGGTGCTTCACCAGCTACTTCGAGTCCGATTTGACGGTAACGTGTCATTCCTGTACCAGCTGGAACTAGTTTACCGATAATAACGTTCTCTTTCAAGCCGCGAAGGTAGTCGCTCTTCCCTTTGATTGCTGCATCCGTAAGGACACGAGTAGTTTCCTGGAACGAAGCAGCTGATAGGAACGAGTCTGTCTCAAGCGATGCTTTTGTAATACCAAGGAGAACTGGTTTAGCGGAAGCGAGTGCTTTTCCTGCACGGAGCGCTTCTTTACATGCTTCTTTAAAGGTACTGATATCAACGAGTGAACCAGGGAGAAGTGTTGTCTCACCTGACTCGATGACGCGAACGCGGCGGATCATTTGACGAACCATGACCTCGACGTGCTTGTCACCGATTTCAACTCCTTGCATCCGGTATACTTTTTGAACTTCCTGAAGAAGGTAGTTCTGAACACCAGATACACCTTTAACGTTTAAGAGTTCTTTCGGATCAATCGATCCTTCTGTGAACACTTGACCGGCAATGACTTCTTCACCGAGTTGGACACGAAGACGCGATCCGAATGGAATCGTGTATGTGCGTGTTTCGCTCAGACCTTGAATCGTCAATTCACGTTTGTCACGCGACTCTGTAAAGTCGATGACTTGTCCGTCGATTTCCGAGATGACCGCTTGACCTTTCGGGTTACGGGCCTCGAACAACTCTTGGATACGTGGAAGACCTTGCGTGATATCATCTCCGGCAACCCCACCTGTGTGGAAGGTACGCATTGTAAGCTGCGTTCCTGGCTCACCGATTGATTGTGCCGCAATGATTCCGACTGCTTCACCGACTTCAACATCGTTACCCGTTGCAAGGTTACGTCCGTAACATTTCTTACAGACACCATGACTCGTGTTACAAGTGAAGGCAGTACGAATTTCAACGTTGTCGATACCAGCGTCCGTAATTGTACGCGCGATATCTTCGTCGATGAGTTCGTTAACAGAAACAAGAACTTCTCCCGTTTCAGGGTGAACGACTTTTTCGAATGCCGTACGCCCGACGAGTCGGTCGTAAAGACTTTCGATTTCTTCCGTTCCTTCGCGAAGAGCCATGACACGGATACCACGATCCGTTCCACAATCATCTTCACGAATGATAACATCTTGCGCTACATCAACGAGACGACGAGTCAGGTAACCTGAATCGGCAGTTTTCAAGGCTGTATCGGCAAGACCTTTACGCGCACCGTGCGTCGAGATGAAGTATTCTTGAACCGTCAGACCCTCACGGAACGAAGATTTGATCGGGAGCTCGATGATCCGTCCACTTGGAGCGGCCATGAGTCCACGCATCCCTGCAAGCTGCGTAAAGTTTGATGCGTTACCACGGGCACCAGAGTCACTCATCATGAAGATCGGGTTTAGACGGTTGAGGGATTTCATCAGACGAGACTGAATTTCATCCTTCGCGTCGTTCCACGACTTGACGACACGCTCATAGCGCTCGTCTTCCGTGATGAGACCACGGCGGTACGATTTCATAACGCGATCCACGTTATCTTGTGCTTCGACCAGGATTTCCTGTTTGTCCGGAAGTACGATGATATCCGAGATACCAACCGTGATACCGGCACGTGTCGAGTGTTTGAAACCAAGGTTTTTCATGCGGTCGAGCATACGGCTCGTCTCCGTCGTTTCGAAACGTTTGAAGACTTCCGCGATGACATTTCCAAGGAATCCTTTTTTGAATGGCTCAATGATTGGACGGTTCTTGATTTCAGCAGCAACATCCGTTCCATTTTCAAGGAAGTACTTCTCAGGCGTTGCTTCCTGTAAGTTACTCATTGTTGGCTCATTCAAGTATGGGAAAGTCGTTGGGAGGATCTCGTTGAAGATCAACTTACCGACAGTCGTAACCAATAATTTCTCGTTTTGTGATTCTGTAAACGTCGGGTTCTTAAGAACGCCGGCAGGAATCGCAACACGTGAATGGAAGTGAACATACCCGTTTTGGTAGGCGATGAGTGCTTCATTCACAGTCGAGAAGATTTTACCTTCACCGATCGCGTTTTCGCGTTCGAGTGTGAGGTAATAGTTACCGAGGACCATATCCTGCGATGGTGTAACAACAGGCTTACCGTCTTTCGGGTTCAAGATGTTTTGTGCAGCGAGCATGAGAAGACGTGCTTCTGCTTGTGCTTCTGCAGAAAGTGGTACGTGGACCGCCATTTGGTCACCATCGAAATCGGCGTTGTAAGCCGTACATACGAGTGGGTGAAGGCGAATCGCGCGACCCTCGACAAGTGTTGGTTCGAACGCCTGAATACCGAGACGGTGAAGTGTCGGTGCACGGTTCAAGAGAACCGGATGCTCGCGGATGACTTCTTCAAGTACATCCCAGATTTCAGGTTGAACGCGTTCGATTTTACGTTTCGCACTCTTAATGTTTGGTGCGATACCACGTGAAACGAGTTCTTTCATAACAAACGGTTTGAAGAGCTCAAGGGCCATTTCTTTTGGAAGACCACATTGATACATCTTCAAGTTTGGACCAACGACGATAACCGAACGACCAGAGTAGTCGACACGTTTACCGAGTAAGTTTTGACGGAAACGTCCTTGTTTCCCTTTCAACATATGTGAAAGAGATTTAAGTGGACGGTTACCTGGTCCAGTGACCGGACGGCCACGACGACCATTATCGATCAAGGCATCAACCGCTTCTTGTAACATCCGTTTTTCATTCTGAACGATGATGTTCGGAGCGCCAAGGTCAAGAAGACGCTTGAGACGGTTGTTACGGTTGATAACACGACGGTATAGGTCGTTTAAATCTGATGTCGCGAAACGTCCACCATCAAGCTGGACCATCGGACGAAGTTCCGGCGGGATGACTGGCAATACTTCGAGAACCATCCATTCCGGGTTGTTGCCTGAGTTGCGGAAAGCATCTAAGACTTCAAGACGTTTGATCGCACGTGTACGACGTTGTCCTTGAATCATTCGAAGGTCTTCACGTAAACCAGCTACTTCTTTTTCGAGTTCAACGTCGCGGAGCAATTTACGAACTGCTTCCGCACCCATTTCAGCTGTGAATGAGCTACCGAATTTCTCACGGTATGCACGGTATTCTTTTTCTGAAAGGAGTTGTTTTTTCTCGAGTGTCGACTCGCCCGGATCTGTAACGACGTACGATGCGAAGTAAATGATCTCTTCGAGCGCACGTGGTGACATATCTAAGACAAGACCCATACGACTTGGGATTCCTTTGAAGTACCAAATGTGCGAAACCGGTGCTGCGAGCTCGATGTGACCCATGCGCTCACGACGGACTTTCGACTTCGTGACTTCAACGCCACAGCGGTCACAAATGATTCCTTTATAACGGATTCGTTTGTATTTCCCACAGTAACATTCCCAGTCTTTCGTTGGACCAAAAATCCGTTCACAGAACAAGCCATCTTTCTCTGGCTTGAGCGTACGATAGTTGATCGTCTCCGGCTTTTTCACTTCCCCGAAAGACCACGAACGGATCTTTTCGGGGGAAGCGAGGCCGATTTTCATATATTCAAATCTATTAACATCTACCAAGGGGTGGACCTCCCTTTCGCTTATTCCTCTTCAGTAACAACTGGTGCGACAGGCGCTTGAACTTCTTCGAGTGCTGGAGTCGCGTTCGGGATGTTGTCCTCGTCGTCGTCCTTCATTTCGATCTCTTCGTCCTCAGCAGACATCATCTTAACGTCCATACCAAGTGATTGAAGTTCTTTAATGAGAACTCGGAACGATTCCGGTACGCCCGGTTGCGGTACATTTTCGCCTTTAACGATCGCTTCATACGCTTTAACACGACCGATCGTATCATCCGATTTGATCGTTAAGATCTCTTGGAGTGTATACGCGGCACCATATGCTTCAAGTGCCCAAACTTCCATCTCTCCGAAACGCTGTCCACCGAACTGGGCTTTACCACCGAGCGGCTGTTGCGTAACGAGTGAGTAAGGACCCGTCGAACGTGCGTGAAGCTTATCATCGACCATGTGGGCGAGTTTAATCATATACATGACACCGACCGAGATGCGGTTATCAAACGCTTCACCTGAACGACCGTCATAAAGAACAGTCTTCGCGTCGCGATCCATACCGGCTTCTTCAATCGTTGCCCAAACATCTTCCTCACGTGCACCATCAAATACCGGTGATGCGACTTTGATTCCGAGTTGGCGTGCAGCCATACCAAGGTGAAGCTCGAGCAACTGCCCGATGTTCATCCGTGATGGTACACCAAGTGGGTTCAACATGATGTCGATTGGTGTGCCGTCTGGCATGTACGGCATGTCTTCTTCTGGCAAGATACGTGAGATAACACCTTTGTTACCGTGACGACCTGCCATTTTATCTCCTTCGTGAATCTTACGTTTTTGAACGATGTACGCACGGATCAACTGGTTGACACCAGGAGATAGTTCGTCGCCGTTATCACGATCGAAGATTTTGACGTCAAGGATGATACCGTCGCCGCCGTGTGGTACACGGAGTGATGTATCACGCACTTCACGTGCTTTTTCACCGAAGATTGCATGTAACAGGCGTTCTTCAGCTGTCAATTCCGTTACGCCCTTAGGTGTAACTTTACCAACTAAGATATCCCCATCTTTTACTTCAGCACCGACACGAATGATTCCGCGGTCGTCGAGGTTTTTCAGGGCGTCGTCACCGACGTTCGGAATATCACGAGTGATTTCTTCCGGTCCGAGTTTTGTATCGCGTGATTCACATTCGTATTCCTCAATGTGGATCGACGTGTAGACATCATCTTTCACAAGACGTTCGCTCATGATGACGGCATCCTCGTAGTTGTAACCATCCCATGTCATGAAACCGACGAGTACGTTACGACCGAGCGCAAGTTCCCCACCGTCCATTGATGGACCATCTGCAAGAATCTCGCCTTTATCGACAGGATCGCCTGCTTTGATGATTGGTTTTTGGTTATAGCACGTTCCTTGGTTAGAACGAATGAATTTTTGGATTTTATAACGATCAAGTTCACCTTGAACGATGTTGCCATCGACTTCCGTCGTACGACGGACAAGGATTTCACGAGCCGTTACGCGCTCAGCGATACCAGAGTGTTTTGCAACAACGGCAGCTCCTGAGTCTTTCGCAGACACGTACTCCATCCCAGTTCCAACAATCGGAGATTCTGGATCGAGAAGTGGTACGGCCTGACGTTGCATGTTCGCTCCCATGAGGGCACGGTTCGAGTCATCGTTCTCAAGGAACGGAATACATGCTGTCGCTGCCGAAACAACCTGTTTCGGAGAAACATCCATGTAATCGACACGTGATGGCTCAACAGACAAGTTTTGTCCACGGAAACGTGAGAGGACGTGTGTATCTTGGAACGTCTTCTCTTCCGTCAACAACATGTTTGCCTGTGCAACGACGTAGAGATCTTCTTCGTCTGCCGTCATGTAGTGAATTTCATCCGTGACAACACCCGTTTCCGGATTGACACGGCGGTATGGTGCTTCGATGAAACCATACTCATTGACTTTCGCGAACGAAGACAGTGAGTTGATCAAACCGATGTTTGGTCCCTCTGGCGTTTCGATTGGACACATACGGGAATAATGCGAGTAGTGAACATCTCGAACTTCAAAGCCAGCACGCTCACGTGTCAAACCACCGGGTCCGAGAGCAGATAGACGACGTTTGTGCGTCAACTCAGCGAGCGGGTTTGTTTGGTCCATGAACTGTGATAACTGTGAGCTACCGAAGAACTCTTTAATTGACGCGATAACAGGACGAATGTTGATCAATGCCTGTGGCGTGATCGCATTCTGATCTTGAATCGACATACGTTCCTTAACGACACGTTCCATACGTGAAAGACCAATACGGAACTGGTTTTGGAGCAATTCACCGACAGAACGGAGACGACGGTTACCGAGGTGGTCGATATCGTCTGTTGTTCCTACTTCATGCAACAAGTTGAAGAAGTAGTTGATTGCAGCAATCATGTCAGCAGGCGTAATGTGCTTGATGTCACGATCGATGTTACCGTTACCGATGATATTGATGATGCGTTCACCTTCAGCATCGTCCGGTGCGAACACCTTGATCGACTGTAAGTTGAAGGCTTCGCCTTGTGTTACGCCGCCAGTTGGCGTCGCTTCGATGTAACCGACAGATCCTTCAAGGAATGGCAAGACTTTGTCGAGCATACGACGGTCAAGAACCGTTCCAGCTTCTGCGATTACTTCACCTGTTTCAGGGTCAACGAGCGTTTCCGCAAGCTTTTGTCCGAACAGACGATTTTTTAAATGAAGCTTTTTGTTAATTTTATAGCGACCAACGTTTGCCAAGTCGTAACGTTTCGGGTCGAAGAACCGTGACACGAGAAGTGCTTTCGCATTTTCAACTGTCGGTGGCTCACCCGGGCGTAGACGCTCATAGATTTCGATGAGGGCTTTTTCCGTTGATTCTGTATTATCTTTTTCAAGCGAATTCCGGAGGTACTCATCATCTCCAAGGAGATCGATGATTTCCTGATCCGTACCGAAACCAAGAGCACGTAAAAGAACCGTTACAGGAATCTTACGCGTGCGGTCGATTCGGACATATACGATATCTTTCGCATCTGTCTCAAGTTCGAGCCATGCTCCACGGTTCGGGATGACCGTTGCCGAGAATCCACGTTTACCGTTCTTATCTAACTTATTGTTGTAATACACACTTGGCGAACGAACAAGCTGAGAAACGATAACTCGTTCCGCACCATTAATAATGAATGTTCCCGACTCCGTCATAAGCGGGAAGTCACCCATGAAGACTTCTTGTTCCTTCAATTCACCCGTCTCTTTGTTTTGAAGACGGACTTTAACGCGCAGTGGTGCCGAATAGGTCACGTCGCGTTCTTTCGATTCATCAATCGAATACTTCGGCTCACCGAGCGAGTAATCGATGAATTCTAATACGAGATTTCCTGTGAAGTCGGAAATCGGCGAAATGTCATGAAACATCTCACGAAGACCTTCCCGTAGGAACCATTCGTATGAATTCGTTTGAATCTCAATTAGATTTGGAAGTTCTAATACTTCGCTGATACGTGCATAGCTTCTTCTCTGACGGTGACGACCGTACTGAACAAGTTGACCAGTCAACTGATTCACCTCTCAGACCCACTTCTTCTTCTAGAGAAGGACGGGTGTAATATCGAACATTGAAGCCATTTTTTGACCGATAAGCGCAAAAAAGCGACGTCTTGTCTACTCAATCATCTGTAGTCGAGAACGCCAGCTACTTTCAACCTGCTTATCCAAAAATCACTCCAATGGCATTTTATAATACTATCATAGACACAACACAAGGTCAACGACAAATCACCCGATTTGTCAAGACCGAATTGATTTAAATATTGAATACCCTTTATCGCGGGTTACTGTCTCGCAAGAACCGAAGACCTCTTCCATCAGTTTCTTCGCTGATGGTCCCCCTTGTTTTTTCTGAATGACGACCCAGAGGGCGCCCCCTACTACGAGGTGATCATAAGCTTCACGTAAAATCCGATGAACAACTGCTTTTCCTGCCCGAATCGGTGGATTCGTCACGATCGCTGCAAATGTCTCATCACCTACGCCAACATACCCGTCACTTACACCGGTCGTCACGGAAACACCATTCGCACGTGCATTTTCAGCCGCTAGTTCAAGTGCCCGTTCGTTAACATCAACGAGTTTCGCGTCACGCCCGGTCGCTTTTGCCAGTGAAATCCCCATCGGCCCATATCCGCAACCGACATCTAGAATCGCACCCGGTACATCCGGCTCAACGAACGCCTCAATCAATAGACGCGAACCAAAGTCGACGCCACCTTTTGAGAACACACCGTGGTCCGATGTGAAGCGGAACGTTTCGCCGCGTAAGACGAACTCCCATGATTTCGGATCTCGTTTTGAGGAGGGATCATTCGTGTAATAATGGTCTGCCATGTTTCCTTCCCCTCTCTTGATTAAAGATGAAAACAAAAGAAGCCCGCAAAGCGAGCTTCTTTTGTCTGCGGAAGAAGAAAATTACTTAACTTCTACGCTTGCGCCAGCTTCTTCAAGCTTAGCTTTGATTGCGTCAGCGTCTTCTTTCGAAACGCCTTCTTTAACTGGAGCCGGAGTTCCGTCAACGAGTGCTTTCGCTTCTTTAAGACCGAGGCCTGTCAATTCGCGAACTGCTTTGATGACGTTGATTTTACCAGAACCTGCGTTAGTAAGGATTACGTCGAATTCAGTTTGCTCTTCAGCTGCTGCTGCGCCTGCACCTGCTGCTGCTACTGGAGCTGCTGCTGATACGCCGAATTCTTCTTCGATTGTTTTTACGAGTTCGTTAAGTTCAAGAACAGTCATGCCCTTGAGGTCTTCGATAAATTGCTCTTTGTTGAAAGCCATTATGGTTTTCCTCCTTTGATTTAGCCCACGTTGGGGTTTGAAAAATTGTGTGTTTGCCTATCCCGCTAAGCGGACATTAAGCAGATTGTTCTTCTTTTTGCTCTGCGATTGCGTTCGTTGCCACTGCGAGACCGCGGATTGGCGCTTGAAGCACGCTGAGGAGCATTGAAAGGAGACCTTCGCGTGATGGAAGTTCTGCAAGGGCTTTGACATCTTCTACTGAAGTGACTTTGCCTTCGATGATACCACCTTTAAGTTCGAGAGCCTTGTGTTCTTTAGAGAAGTTGTTCAAGATCTTAGCTGGCGCGATAACGTCTTCATTGCTGAATGCGATCGCACTAGGACCAGTGAATACTTCGTCAAGACCTTCAAGGTTGCTTTGAACTGCTGCGCGGCGAAGGAGACCGTTTTTGTAAACTTTGAATTCAACACCCGCTTCGCGGAGTTGTTTACGAAGTTCAGTGACTTCGTCTACTGTGAGACCACGGTAGTCGACGACGATTGTTCCAGCGCTCGCTTGCATTTTCTCAGCGATCTCAGATACGAGATCCGCTTTGACAGCGATAACTTTTTCGTTTGCCATTTCTGTTGCACCTCCTGGTAAATAAATTGTACCGGCGCGAGGGGCTGCTCGATTTCAAATAAAAAGCCTCCTTCTGCAGGGCAGAGGAGGCGTAATCGTCAAAAAGGATACCTGAACAAACAGGCTCTCTGAGCAAGAACACCTCGGAAGGGTTTAAGCTCAATCGTTGAGCACCTTCTGTCTACGGTATGTCGAATATATCAACGTTTTATACTGTAACAGCGTTCTTAGAACGTTGTCAAGTTCGTTTTAGACGAAATTATTTCGCGAAGTCAGCTGAAGATACTTTAACACCAGGACCCATTGTAGAAGCGATCGCGATGTTTTTAAGGTAAACACCTTTAGCAGTAGCAGGCTTAACTTTTACGAGAGTTTCCATAACGGTAGTGATGTTTTCAACCAACTTCTCGTTATCGAATGATTTTTTACCGACAGGAACGTGGATGTTACCTGATTTGTCGACACGGTACTCAACTTTACCAGCTTTGATATCGTTGATTGCTTTTGTGACGTCAAATGTAACAGTTCCTGTTTTCGGGTTAGGCATGAGGCCTTTAGGTCCGAGAACACGACCGAGTTTACCAACTTCACCCATCATGTCAGGTGTCGCAACGATAACATCGAAGTCGAACCATCCTTTTTGGATTTTAGCGATATACTCAGAATCACCAGCGTAATCTGCTCCAGCAGCTTCCGCTTCTTTCAATTTCTCACCTTTCGCGAAGACGAGAACGCGTTGTGTTTTACCAGTACCGTGTGGCAATACGACTGCTCCACGGATTTGTTGATCTGCTTTCTTCGGATCGACTCCGAGACGAACAGCAAGTTCGATCGTTTCATCGAATTTCGCTGTTGCAGACTTTTTAGTTAAGTCTACAGCTTCAGCGAGTTCGTATGAAACCGTACGATCGATAAGTTTAGCAGCTTCTTTGTACTTCTTACCCATTTTAGGTTCCTCCTTTGTGGTTGTGCGGAAAATCCTCCCACATAATGAAAGGGTAGCAAGGCTTCAATTAACTATCCGCCTGCGACCCTCATCGTTGTTCATTGTAATTCGAAAGACTTAGTCTTCGATTACGATACCCATAGAACGTGCAGTACCTTCAACCATCAACATCGCTGTTTCAACAGATGCTGCGTTGAGGTCTGGCATTTTCGTTTCAGCGATTTCGCGAACTTTGTCACGTTTGACAGTCGCTACTTTCTTACGGTTAGGCTCGCCTGAACCGCTCTCGATTCCAGCTGCTTTCTTCAAGAGAACTGCTGCTGGTGGAGTTTTAGTAATAAACGTAAATGAACGATCTTCAAAAACCGTGATGACTACAGGGATAATCAAGCCGGCTTGGTCTTGTGTACGAGCGTTGAACTCTTTACAGAAGCCCATGATGTTCACACCTGCTTGACCGAGTGCCGGTCCAACTGGTGGAGCTGGGTTTGCTTTGCCCGCAGGAATTTGAAGTTTAACTAGTTTCATAACCTTCTTCGCCACGAGACACACCTCCTTAATTCTTTAATGTGGTTTAATTGGACGTTGCGCGTCCTCCCACTCATTCTATTCGACGAGTTATTTATCGAAATAAGCACAACATCAAACAGGAAAAATTGTACCATTAAAACAAAACATTCGCAATAGGAAACTTAATCGATTTTTTCAACTTGTGAAAAATCGAGTTCTACTTTCGTTTCGCGACCGAACATATCTACAGAAACTTTCATTTTTTCTGTTTCTGTATCAAGCTCTTCAACCGTTCCTTCAAGGTTCTCGAAGGCACCCTCTTTGATTCGGACGATTTGACCGAGTGAGTAGTCATAACGACTCTTCATGTCGACAAGTCCCATTGAACCAAGGATGTTTTCAGCTTCTTCAGGAAGAAGCGGCGTCGGTTTCGATCCACCACCCACTGAACCGAGGAATCCGGTTACGTTCGGTGTGTTACGAACAACATACCAAGAATCATCCGTCATGACCATTTCAACGAGGACATACCCCGGGAAAATCTTAACTTCACGCTCTTTGATTTTTGTTTCGCCTTTTTTATTCGTTACTTCTTCCTGTACCGTTTCAATCGGAACGAGTACACGGAAGATTTTCTCGTCCATGTTCATAGACTCGATCCGACGTTCAAGGTTAGCCTTGACGTTGTTTTCGAATCCAGAGTACGTTTGGACGACAAACCACTGTTTATCCATGGTACGCCACCTCTTCTTTTACTTAATCAACCAACTCATGAGTGCGCTGAGACCAGAATCGATACCAAAGATGAAGACGCCCATGAAGATAACCATACCGATTACCGTCAATGTGTACTTCGTCAATTCTTTTCGTTTTGGCCAGCTCGTCTTTTTCAGTTCATTCCATACGTCACGCAAAAATTTCATCGTACTTTCCCTCCAGGATGTATTAAATCGGGATAGATGAAGCCTTATTTCGCTTCTTTATGAATCGTATGCGCGTTACAACGCCGACAGAATTTTTTCAATTCCAAGCGGACTGTGACATCCTCTTTTTTCATCGTCGTATAATCGCGGGCACCGCAAATATCACAAGCAAGGCCTACTTTCTTCGCCATCTCAAAAGACCTCCTTCTTTGCCGCTCTCTCTCTCGAACGGAGGAGATTCCTCCAAAAAAGAGCGTAAAAAAAAACGCCTATGAGCGGCGTCTCGCTAGTAAGGCGCTATTTATACAGTAGCATACGGTAGTCGGATTGGTCAATCCACCTCGCGGTTAGACAATCAACTCACGTGCCTCGAGGTATCGCTCCAGTTTCCGTTTGACACGCTGTAACGCGTTATCAATTGATTTGACGTGGCGATCGAGATCATCCGAAATCTCTTGGTACGTTCTTCCGTCGAGATAAAGTGCCAACACTTTTCGTTCTAAGTCACTAAGGATTTCATCCATCTTCGTTTCGATATCTGCATACTCTTCTCGGTTGACGATCAAGATTTGCGGATCCGATGGTGCCGTTGAAGTGATGATATCAAGCAACGTCCGTTCAGAAGATTCATCATCATAAATTGGTTTATCGAGCGAGATGTACGAATTGAGAGGAATATGTTTTTGACGGGTCGCCGTCTTGATTGCCGTGATCATTTGCCGTGTGATGCAAAGTTCGGCAAATCCTTTAAAAGAAGCCAACTTATCAGTCCGGTAGTCACGTACTGCTTTGTATAGGCCAATCATACCTTCTTGAATGATATCTTCGCGGTCCGCACCAATCAAAAAATATGACCGGGCCTTCGCACGTACGAAGTTACGATAGCGCTCGATCAAAAATTCAAGGGCATCGCTATTATCGAATACCTTCGCTTGTTCCACAAGCGCCTCATCAGACATGCACTCAAACTGGTCGAACGAAACCAAACTCATCCTTCATCCCTCCAAGCTTCTATGACGAACTAATCAATTGCCTACAATTATACAATAATTTCCTATCCTGCGACAGTGAAAATTGGCATGACCTCTTTTTATCTGTATTTCGCCCTTAAAAAAACCGCCTTCTCGACAGGTACGTCAAGAAAACGGTTTATTTTTAAGGGGAGACCCCCTTACTGATCTGAATTTTTTCTTCTTCGGATTTGTTCAAGCCGTTCGATGACATCTGCCGGCAAATCGATTGTCGACCGCGGTTTCTTGCTCGTCTTCGACATCGTCGTCTGTCCCTGAATGACGGCGACCGCTGCTTTCCAGTCCCGTCTCAACTCTTGTGCCGAGATGCGGAGTGCGCCGAGCGTAAAGATCACCCATTGTTCCGTGAAGTCGTTCGTCGCAACCGTCAGCTTGACACGGATGTCTTGTAACCACTCGGCTGCCGTTTTTTCTATCCATTCGTCAGCAGTTTCATTCTCGCGTGTATAAATGACCTCGAGTCCACTCTTTTTTAAGCGTGACTCGCGCCCTGGCTGAAGATAGGCATCAAAGACGATGGTGACACTAATTCCTGTCACTGCCTGATACTCCGCCATTGCATCGACCAATCGTTCCCGTGCTAATTCAAAATCTTGCTCCCGCAATGTCCGGAATTCCGGCCATGCACCAATGATATTGTAGCCATCAACGATCAGACGGTCATATTTCATCGCGCGTACGGCTTTCTCGTCCGGTACACTTCATACAATAAGAGTGACGCGGCAACGGAAGCATTGAGTGACGTGACATGGCCCGCCATCGGAAGGTGGACAAGGAAATCACATTTCTCTCGGACGAGGCGACTCATCCCTTTTCCTTCACTACCAATGACGATTCCAAGCGGCATCGTTCCGTCAAGCGTCCGGTAATCATCACTTTCACGCGCATCCGTCCCGACGAACCAAAGTCCTTTTTTCTTGAGGTCTTCCATCGTCCGCGTTAAGTTCGTCACGCGAACGACCGGAATATGCTCGATTGCACCCGTCGATGCTTTTGCGACGACTTGTGTCAATCCGACCGAGCGCCGTTTCGGAATGATGACCCCGTGCGCACCGACAGCGTCTGCCGTCCGAAGAATCGAACCGAGGTTATGCGGGTCTTCCAGCTCGTCGAGTAAGACGATGAGTGGTGTCTCATCCTTCTTCTCTGCTAGGGCAAAGATATCGTCGAGTTCCGCGTATTCATAGGCGGCAACTGCCGCAACGACACCTTGGTGGTTGTCGCTCCCTGTCAGACCATGCAGTTTTGAACGGGGGACGATTTGAATTTGGACATTCGCTTCTTGCGCCATCGCATGGATGACGGCGAGTGGACCTTTTTGTTGACCTTCCTGGATAAAGAGTTTATTCATTTCGCGTCCACTTCGTAACGCTTCGAGAACGGGATTTCGTCCGTAAAGGAAATCCTGCCCTTCCGCGAGTGGTTCGATGACGACCGGGTCCTCTTGTTTCTTTTCAACACGTTTTCGTTTTTCGCCAGTCTTAGGGCGCTGTCCTTGATCGACTGGGTTATTTTCCGTCTGTCGTTTCGGCTTCGAGTAATTCGAACGCTTGCCCGATGAGTTCTTCAAGACGATCCCCTCCTTCTGAAAGATAAATGTAGCCTAACAATGCTTCGAACGCCGTCGCGTAGCGGTACGTATGGACATCCGTACTTTTTGGTACAGAACCGGACTTCGCATTTTTCCCACGCCGGACGACGGCTTGTTCCTCTTCTGTCAGTGTTCCCTGATTGAGCCAATGTGTAACGACGGTCGCCTGTGCTTGCGCCCGGACATACTGGACCGCCGCTTTATGCAACTCGCCTGGTTTGACGAAACCACGGTCAAGTAGTCGCTCTCTTACATGCATCTCATAGACGACGTCTCCCATATAGGCGAGCGCGAGCGCGTTCAATTGTTTATAGTTCTTCATCCGCGCTTCCACCGCATCCCTTGTGCTGTATCTTCAAGCAAGATGCCCTGGTCGCGTAACTGATCGCGGATTTCATCTGCCCGTCCGAAATCACGATTTTTCCGTGCTTCGTTTCGTTCTGTGATCAACTGTTCGACTTCTTCGTCGAGCAGTCCGCGGTCGACCGTCAACGTTACACCTAATACGCCCGACAATTCATTGAAAACGGTCAGGAAGCGCTCAAAAACTTCTTTTGACACTTGTGCTTCTGCAAGATAAAGATTTGCTTCTTTCGATAAATCGAACAAATCCGTTACAGCATTCGCTGTATTGAAGTCATCATCCATCGACGTGATGAAATGTTGCTTGATGTCTTCAATCCGCTTTAACCATTTTTCGTTTGCCGTTCCGAGATCTGCCGTCATCGCGAGACGATGCTCGACGTTTGCGACCGACTCCCGAATTCGCGCGAGACCGTTGACCGCTTGATCAATCAGCTCACGGCTGTAGTTGATCGGATGACGATACTGAACAGACAGCATGAAGAAGCGTAAGACCATTGGATCGACGACTTGAATCGCTTCATGGACCGTCAAAAAGTTTCCGAGTGATTTCGACATCTTCTCGTTTTCGATGTTGACGAATCCATTGTGCATCCAGTAGTTCGCGAATTTTTGAGAATTGCATGCTTCCGACTGGGCAATTTCATTTTCATGGTGCGGGAATTTCAAGTCTTGTCCACCGGCATGGATATCAATCGTATCGCCAAGGTATTTCTTTGCCATCGCCGAGCACTCGATGTGCCAGCCGGGACGTCCTTCACCCCATGGACTTGTCCAAGACGGTTCGTCCGGCTTAACGGCTTTCCAAAGAACGAAATCGAGTGGATCTTCTTTTTTCTCGCCGACTTCAATCCGCGCGCCCGATTGTAATTCATCAATCGATTGCTGACTCAACTGACCATACGTCTCAAAACTCCGTGTCCGGAAGTAGACATCTCCACCTGAAGCATAGGCATTCCCTTTTTCAACGAGAACTTTGATGAAGTCGATGATATCATCCATCGTCTCCGTAACGAGCGGATGGACGTCCGCTTGTTGCACGTTCAAAGCGCCAGTATCTGCATGATACGCGGCAATGAAACGTTTCGTTAAGTCATGATAATCTTCACCGAGTTCATTTGCCGTCCGAATGATTTTATCATCGACATCCGTAAAGTTCGAGACGTACTGAACCTCATAACCGCGGTACGTAAAGTAGCGGCGGACTGTATCGAAGACGATTGCCGGGCGGGCATTACCAATGTGGATATAGTTATAGACGGTCGGTCCACAGACGTACATCTTGACCTTACCTTCTTCTAACGGTTTAAATGGTTCCTTTTTTCCGGTCATGCTGTTGTAGAGTTGTATCATTCCGAAGTCCTCCTTTGATTCGTTCAATTTCCCGTTTTAGTTCATCGATTTCAATTTCAATCCGTTCCTGGCACTCACTAACAGGATCCGGTAGACGGTGATCGAGAGGGGCCTCGACTTTCATTCCGTCCTGGATGACGACACGTCCCGGAATCCCGACGACGGTTGCGTTAGCAGGGACGTCTTTTAGGACGACTGAGCTTGCCCCGATTTTTGATGCATCGCCGACCGAAATATCACCGAGTACACGTGCTCCGGCTGAAACGAGCACGCCATTACCGATCGTCGGATGACGTTTGCCCGTCTCTTTGCCCGTCCCGCCGAGCGTCACGCCTTGAAAAATCGTCACATCGTCGCCGATGATGGCTGTTTCTCCGATGACGACACCCATCCCATGGTCGATGAAGAAGCGACGACCAATCGTCGCACCCGGATGAATTTCGATCCCTGTCAAGAAGCGGCTGAACTGTGAAATACTTCGCCCCAGTAACTTTAAGTTCAACTTCCATAACCGATGGGCTACACGGTGCATCCAAATCGCATGTAAGCCGGGGTACGTCAAGATGACTTCAATGCTACTGCGTGCAGACGGGTCTTGGTTGAATACATTGCGAATGTCTTCTCGTATACGTGTCATGTTCAATCTCCTCTCCATAAGAAAAAGCGCCCCCGTGCATCGCTGCACAGAGACGCTAATTAGCGCGGTCCCACTCTGTTTGGACGAATCACTCGTCCCTCTCCGTGTCCGTTAACGCCGGAGATACGTCTACGCCTACTCTCACTGATTTCGGGTAGCACTCAGAGGGGCATTTCATGGCAATTTTCTTCAAGCTCTCGCACCACACAAGCTTGTCTCTGGAGAAGAAACATTGACACTACTTTCCTCATCTACGCTTTATTTATACGTCTAGTCGCGCAAGTACGCGGTCTTTTCCTAATAGTTGAATCGTATTCGGAAGTTCTGGACCATGTGTTTGTCCCGTCGTTGCGACGCGGATTGGCATGAACAGATTTTTTCCTTTTTGACCGGTTGCTTTTTGTGTTGCCTTAATCGATGCTTTGATCGCTTCCGGCGTCCACTCTTCAAGTGTCCGCAATTGGTTCGCGAATTCAGCTAAGACGGTCGGAACCGTTTCGCCACTCAAGACAGTGTTTGCTTCTTCATCATACACCACTTCATCTTCAAAAAACATCTCTGAAAGCTCAACGACTTCCGCTCCGTGTGTCATCTGCTCACGGTAAAGTCCGACGAGGTTCTTCGCCCAGTCGAGTTCTTCTGCTGACGGCTCGTTTGAGACGCGTCCTGCTGCTTGAAGGAATGGAAGACTCGCTTCGAATACTTCTTCGAACGATTGATGTTTCATGTACTGCCCATTGATCCAAGCGAGTTTTTGTTGATCGAAAACAGCTGGACTCTTCGACAGGCGGGACGCATCAAAGATCTCGATGAATTCTTCTTTCGTAAAGATTTCTTGTTCTCCGACCGGCGACCAACCAAGCAACGTCACGAAGTTAAGTAACGCTTCCGGGAGATAACCGAGGTCTTTATACTGCTCGATGTACTGAATGATTGATTGATCACGTTTCGACAGTTTTTTATGCTCTTCGTTGACGATGAGCGTCATGTGACCAAATGTTGGATACTCCCAACCGAACGCATCATAAATCATCATCTGTTTCGGTGTATTCGAGATGTGGTCGTCTCCACGTAAGACATGGCTGATTGCCATCAAGTGATCATCGACGACAACGGCGAAGTTATACGTCGGGATTCCGTCTTTTTTGACGATGACCCAGTCCCCGAAGTCTTTTGATTCAAACGATACGTCTTCTTTGACGATATCGTTCCACGTATATGTCACGCTTTCCGGTACACGAATCCGAATCGATGGTGTCCGTCCTTCTGCGACGAATGCGTCTTCTTGTTCTTGCGATAAATCTCGGTGTGCACCTGAATAACGCGGTGCTTCACCACGTGCGATTTGTGCTTCACGTTCCGCCTCAAGTTCTTCCGAGGTCATGTAGCAACGGTAGGCGAGTCCTTTTTCAAGTAACTCGTCTGTGTATTTTTGATAAAGATCAAGCCGTTCCATTTGGAAGTAAGGACCGTAATCGCCACCGCGGCCTGGACCTTCATCCCAATCGATTCCGAGCCACTCGAGGTACTTCATCTGACTTTCAACGCCACCATCAATGTTTCGTTTTTGGTCCGTATCCTCAATCCGTAAAATCATTTTCCCGCCCGCATGACGTGCGAACAAATAGTTGAATAAAGCCGTCCGTGCATTCCCAATATGAAGGTGCCCGGTCGGACTTGGTGCATAACGTACACGTACTTCTGCCATTGCCGATCACTCCTTTAGTCTCAAATTCGCTTAATTAGTATACCTTATTCTTCGATTCGTTTCAGCAGAATCACAGCTTGGCACGCAATTCCTTCTTCACGCCCTGTAAACCCGAGCCATTCAGTCGTCGTCGCTTTGACATTGATCTGCTCGATGTCCGCTTCAAGCAGTTCCGCAATCCGCGCACGCATCGTATCGATGTACGGGCGTAATTTAGGCGCTTGCGCGATGACGGTCGCGTCTAAGTTACTCAATTCATATCCTTTACGCTTGACGAGTGCATAGACATGTTCGAGCAGTTTAGCAGAGTCCGCATCTTTGAACTCAGGATCGGTGTCCGGAAAATGTTTTCCGATATCCCCTTCTGCAATCGCTCCGAGTGCTGCATCCGCAATCGTATGGAGCAAGACGTCCGCATCCGAGTGACCGAGTAATCCTTTCGTATGTGGGATTTCAATCCCACCTAAAATGAGTTTCCGATCTTCTGCGAATGCATGTACATCAAAACCTTGTCCAATTCGAATCATCGTTATTTCCCTCGTTTCATTAGGATCGCTTCACCAAACCATAAATCATCCGGTGTCGTCACTTTAATATTTTCATACTGACCGGTGACGAGCGTCACCTTTCCTCCGTCCCATTCTATCAAACTTGCATCATCTGTACCTAAATAGTGTTCTGCTGCTTTTTGATGGACGGTTCGGATCGTGTCGAGGTCGAAGGCTTGCGGCGTTTGAGCTGCCATCAGTTCGTCACGCGGAACCGTTTCGACGATCGTCTCTCCGATGATCCGTTTGACCGTATCTTTGACCGGGACGGCGAGAATCGCTGCGTTGTGCTCGACTGCCGCCGCGACGACGGCATGAATCGCTGTCTGTTCGATGAATGGCCGGGCGCCGTCATGAATCAACACAATACCGGGTGCTTCGATGACTTCCAGTCCGCGTAAGACACTTTCTTGCCGTTCCCGTCCTCCG
Source organism: Exiguobacterium sp. H66 (assembly GCF_018618705.1). Lineage (NCBI taxonomy): Bacteria > Bacillati > Bacillota > Bacilli > Caryophanales > Exiguobacterium > Exiguobacterium sp. H66. The sequence goes on along the minus strand of NZ_JACSMQ010000011.1, from coordinate 7,641 downwards.
GCAACAAGGCGTACAGGCGTTGCGTACCGGTCCGTCACTTGCTCAAACCAGACTTGTTCCGCCGGATTGATGGCAAGAATGATTTGTTCACATAAGGGATCGGCTTCAAACACATCGAGTGTCCACTCAATGATTGAACGGTCCCGTAACAGCAGCATCAGTTTATTACGATCTGCGCCCATTCTTTTTCCGGCACCAGCTGCCGGAATGACGACGCGGTATGTCTGTTCTATCACTGCATTCCCTCTTTTCTCATAAGTAAAGACTGCCACAGATGTGGCAGTCCCTTATTTTTCTTGTGGCTTCGCAAAAATCATCCGTCCAGCAGACGTTTGAAGGACACTCGTCACGACAACACCAATCGTTTTCGAAATCAAGTGTTTACCACCTTCGACGACGACCATCGTACCATCTTCGAGGTAGGCAATCCCTTGCTTTTGCTCTTTTCCTTCTTTGATGACAAGCACCATCATCTCTTCACCCGGAATCACAACTTGCTTGACGGCATTTGCTAAATCATTGATGTTCAAGACGGGTACGTTCCGGACTTCACACACTTTATTCAAGTTGTAATCGTTCGTAACGACAATTCCTTTCATCAACTCTGCCAGCTTAATCAGTTTGATGTCGACTTCTGGTACATCCTCGAAGTCACCATCATAAATTTCGACTTCCATCCCAGGGATTGATTGGAGTTCTTTTAAGACGTCAAGCCCCCGGCGTCCACGATTTCGTTTTAATGTATCCGATGAATCGGCAATGTATTGAAGTTCCCCAATCACGAATTGCGGAACGATCAGTTTCCCTTCGACAAATCCGGTCTTCGCGATATCTGTGATCCGTCCATCGATGATAACACTCGTATCGAGTACTTTACTGTTTGATTTTGCGACAACAACGGGTTCCGGTGTCGACTTTTTATCCGAGTTACTACTGTTTGACCGTAAAAAGATTTTCGTCAACTCATGCCGTTTGCGATATCCGACCGTAAAGCCGAGGTATCCGAATAAGGCAGTTGCGAAAATGGTTAAGACATTACTAAGCAGCGGAATCCCGACAAGTTCGATCAACATGCTGACGAGAAATGCCATCACGAGACCTAGCAAGAGACCAAATGTTCCAAAGAATAAATCTGCAGCGGGCGCCTTTACTAGTTTTTCTTCTAAAAATCGGAGAAGTCGAATAACCGCATCCGTAATGAATAATCCAATTAATAAAAATATGAGTGCACCAATCGTTCCGGTTACGTATGTCGTCATCAACCATTCCGGGAAAGTCATCCCTGTCGCCGCTTCAATTAATTGAAATAACTGGGGCAATAACAAGACACCAAGCGCAAGACCGAGTAACGCGAAAAAGATTCGAATGATGATTTTCAATCTTCCCACCTCCTTCTATTATTTTAAGTTCATTGTAACATGTATTTATTTGAATCACCTACGCCTTAAGGTGGGGAAACTGTTTACATATCCATTACAGCCTCCCCATCTTTTCCTACATTTCAGGCGTTTAAAACGGGATGGTTTCGCGTAACGCTTCGTCAACACTTTCGACACCGATGACCGTGATGCCGTCCGGATAGGTCCATCCCCCGAGATTGTTTTTCGGAATGATGGCTCGTGTGAATCCGAGCTTCGCAGCTTCTGCGACGCGTTGCTCAATCCGTGAGACGCGCCGGACTTCTCCCGTTAAACCGACTTCGCCAATGACGACATCTGTCGGACGTGTCGGCTTGTCGCGAAAACTCGAGGCAATCGCGACACAGACGGCGAGGTCAATCGCTGGTTCATCTAACTTGACGCCACCAGCTGCTTTCAAATAGGCATCTTGTGTCTGGAGCAGTAAACCAGATCGTTTCTCAAGCACTGCCATCAGCAAGGCCACCTTGTTTTGATCGATCCCTGTTGCCATACGGCGTGGATTACCGAATGATGTCGGTGAAATCAGGGCTTGTAACTCAACGAGAACAGTCCGTGTCCCCTCCATCGAAGCAACGATTGTCGAACCCGATACACCGGACGTCCGCTCCTCGAGGAAGATTTCCGATGGATTCAAGACTTCTTCTAAACCAGACTCCCGCATTTCAAAGATTCCAATCTCGTTCGTCGAACCAAACCGGTTTTTGACGGCACGGAGGATCCGGAACGTATGGTGACGTTCCCCTTCGAAGTACAGGACGGCATCGACCATGTGTTCGAGTAAACGAGGTCCGGCAATCGAACCTTGTTTCGTGACGTGACCGACGATAAAGATGGCAATGCCGCGACTCTTCGCGATTTTCATCAGCATCGCCGTACATTCACGCACTTGCGTGACGCTACCAGGGGCCGACTGAATCTCATCGATATAGACCGTTTGAATCGAGTCGATGATTAAAAAGCCTGGTTTTTCTTCGTCGACGACCCGCTCAATCATATTCATGTCCGTTTCACTGAGCACGAATAAGTCTTGAGTCGGTAAACCGAGCCGTTCAGCGCGGAGTTTCGTCTGTTTGAGCGATTCCTCACCTGAGATATAGAGGACTTTTTCGCCGCGTTGTGCAAGGCGGGCACTTGTCTGTAACAGAATCGTCGATTTCCCAATCCCCGGGTCACCTCCGACGAGGACCATCGATCCGGGCACAATCCCGCCGCCGAGTACACGGTCAAATTCACTACTCCCCGTGAAGACACGACTTTCTTCTTGTGAGACGATATTTGCGAGGCGTTCCGGTTTCAATTGTTTCGTCGTCGTATGGACAAAAGCGGAACCGCGTCGTGCTTTCTTCTCCTCGACGACTTCTTCGACCATCGTATTCCATTCCCCACAGCCGGAGCAGCGTCCCATCCATTTCGGTGACTCCGTCCCACAGCTTTGGCAAACAAATTTCGTCTTCATTTTAGCCACTCTGTTCATCCTTTCTCTATCCAAGAAAAAGCCCAGCTTTCGCTTCGTACTTGCGAAAGCTGGACCCTGTTGATCACTTATTCTGTCGTTGCCGGTTCCACTTGGTGGCGGCGGACGATGAATTCATCGTTTTCTACATCAAGTGCAACACGTTCTCCTTTTTGAATGTCTCCCGCAAGCAATGCTTCCGACAAACGATCCTCAGCTTCTCGTTGAAGTGCACGACGGATTGGGCGAGCTCCGTATTCTGGGTCGTATCCGATGTCGGCAATCTTCGAAAGCGCGGCAGGTGTCAATTCAAAGTGAACCTGTTGTTCCGCAAGGCGTTTTTCGAGAGTCTTCGCCATGAGTTTGACGATCTCTTCGATGTGTTTTTTCTCAAGTGAGTGGAAGACGATCGTTTCGTCAATCCGGTTCAAGAACTCAGGACGGAAGGCTTTCTTCAGTTCGTCCATCACTTTCCCCTTCATGTCTTTGTATTCGCGGTCCGTATCGTCCGACACTGTGAACCCGACGTATTTATTCCGTTTGAGGGCACTTGCACCGACGTTCGACGTCATGACGATGATCGTATTACGGAAATCGACTGTCCGGCCTTTTGAATCCGTAAGACGTCCATCATCGAGCACTTGAAGCAAGATGTTGAAGACTTCAGGGTGAGCTTTTTCAATTTCATCAAGCAAGATGACGGAGTACGGTTTACGGCGTACTTTTTCAGTCAATTGACCGCCTTCTTCATACCCGACATACCCTGGAGGTGAGCCGACGAGTCGGCTTGTTGCATGTTTCTCCATGTATTCTGACATGTCGATTCGGATGATGGCATCCTCGTCACCAAACATCGATTCTGCGACGGCACGGGCAAGCTCTGTTTTACCGACACCCGTTGGACCGAGGAAGATGAATGAACCGATTGGACGTTTAGGATCTTTGAGTCCGGCACGTGCGCGACGGATTGCTTTTGAGATTGATTTGACCGCTTCATTTTGACCGATGACCCGACTATGAAGAATTTCTTCGAGACGGAGCAAACGATCGGTTTCTTCTTCAGCGATTTTCGTTACGGGTACGCCCGTCCAGCTCGCGACGACCTGCGCGATATCATCTTTTGTGACTTCAAGCTTCTCATTGCCTTGTTTGTTCTGCCATTCTTCTTTTAAGCGCTCGAGCTCATCGCGAAGTTTTTGCTCTGTGTCGCGTAAGCTTGCTGCTTTTTCGAATTCTTGGCTTTGGACGGCTTCGTCTTTATCTTTTCGGATGCCTTCAAGTTTTGCTTCGACTTCTTTTAAGTTCGGTGGTGCTGTATATGAACGAAGACGAACTTTTGAAGCTGCTTCGTCAATCAAGTCGATTGCTTTATCCGGTAGGAAACGGTCTGAGATGTAACGATCAGAAAGCGTCACCGCTTCTTGAATCGCTTCATCCGTGATCGTGACACGGTGGTGGGCTTCATAACGGTCACGAAGACCAAACAAGATTTGTGTTGCTTCGTTCGCTGTTGGTTCAGCGACTTGAATTGGTTGGAAACGACGCTCAAGCGCTGCATCTTTTTCGATATATTTGCGGTATTCGTCAAGTGTCGTCGCACCGATACATTGGAGTTCACCGCGCGCGAGTGATGGTTTTAAAATGTTTGACGCATCGATTGCGCCTTCTGCTCCACCTGCACCAATCAATGTGTGCAATTCGTCGATGAAGAGAATGATGTTTCCAGCTTGACGGATTTCATCCATGACCTTTTTCAAACGGTCTTCGAACTCACCACGGTATTTCGTCCCGGCGACGAGCGTCCCCATGTCGAGAACCATGACGCGTTTATTCCGTAACGTTTCCGGCACTTCATTGTTGATGATTTGTTGGGCGAGTCCTTCGACGACAGCTGTTTTACCAACACCTGGCTCCCCAATCAAAACCGGGTTGTTTTTCGTCCGACGACTCAAGACTTCGATGACACGTTGAATTTCTTTTGCGCGTCCGATGACTGGGTCGAGACGTGTCTCACGTGCTTGTTGCGTCAAGTCGCGTGCCAAGCCATCTAGCGTTGGCGTCGCGACGCCTGAGCCTGCTTGTGATGCGTTAGCTGTCGTTTCGCTGTTCCCAAGCAGTTGCAATACTTGCTGACGCGCTTTAGAAAGACTGATTCCAAGGTTGTTTAAGACGCGTGCCGCAACACCTTCACCTTCACGAATCAAGCCGAGTAAGAGGTGCTCCGTGCCGACATACGAATGACCGAGCTTACGTGCTTCATCCATTGAAAGTTCGATGACTTTTTTTGCGCGCGGCGTATAGTGAATCGTCGTCGCACCATCTTGTCCACGACCGATCAATGCTTCGACTTCCATTTGAATTTTATCTGAACTGAGTCCGAGTGCTGTTAAAGCTTTCGCAGCAATCCCATCTCCTTCACGTACAAGCCCGAGTAAAATATGTTCTGTCCCGATATTATGGTGTCCGAGTCGTACCGCTTCTTCCTGTGCAAGTGCGAGTACGCGTTGGGCACGCTCTGTGAATCGTCCAAACATCATTACGCAAAACCTCCTTGTGTGTGATCCCTGTGTTTCTGTTCGGTTAACATCTGACGAATCACATTCGCTCGCTCGATGTCCCGTTCTCTTGTTGTTAATTGATTCCCGAAATGCTTTTGTAGAAAACCTGTTTGTAAGGATACAAGTAAATGATGGAACACATTCGGTGCGAGATTGACAGCTAGTCCTAGCCCATCTGCTAAGCGAACATCGGATAGACGTTCCGTTGCTTCTCGTGCCGTAATTAAACGGGCGGATGTTAAAATGCCATACGACCGGTATAACCGGTCTTCTAGTTCTTCTTGATACATCTCCAATAATCCTTTTCTTGCGGCCTGTTCTGCCTCAATTAATGCTTCAACAGCAAAAAGATAATCCGTAATCAACATATCTTCACTCGCTCCAAGAGTCCGTTGATTCGACAGTTGAAACATCCGCCCAGAGGCGTCGCTGCCTTCACCATACCGGCCACGAATCGCAAAACCAAGCTGTCTCAAGTGCTTGACGTATCCTTGAATTTGATTCGTCAATACAAGTCCAGGTAGATGCAGCATGACAGAAGCGCGAAGTCCCGTCCCGACATTGCTCGGACAGGTTGTCAAATAACCGAGTGTATCATCAAAGGCAATCTTAAAACGTTCACTAATCAATTGATCGACTTGTTTCGCGATCCGAAAAGCTTCTTCGAGTTGTAGACCCGGAAACAATGTTTGAATCCGGAAATGATCTTCTTCATTCACCATGACGCTAATCTGTTCATCTTCACTAATGAACAATCCCGTCCGTGGATGGGATGCAAGTGCGGGACTGATTAAATGTTTTTCCACTAAAGCAGTCCGTGTCAGCGCATCCGCCTGGTCGACCCGTCCAAATCGGAATCCTTTTAGTCCACTCAACTGGCGTTCCGTTTCATCAATCAGTTCATTCGCCTCTTTTTCCGACAGCATCGTCGAGAACGGATATTGCATCGCATTTCGAGCTAAACGAATCCGTGTCGAGACGACGATGTCATCATAAGGGGCTTGTTGATTCATTTTTTCACTTAAAGGATGCGTCAATAATTCTTTAAACATGGCGCAAATCCTCCTCGACGCTAACAATCTGTTGTTTAATCAGTTCAGCTTCTTCGTAATCTTCTGACAAGACCTTCCGATTGAGTTGTTCTTTTAACCGGCTTAACTGTTGCTTCAAACGCTTTTCGACTGATTCTTCATCAGGGCGTGATCCATAATGTTTGGAGTGGCCATGCTGGAATTGACGGACCATTCCATCGACTTCATCCTTAAATACGGTGTAACACGTCTCACAACCAACTTTTCTCAAATGCAACAACTGTTGTCGTGTCATACCACAAGAAGGACACGTTGTACCTTGATACTCGCGCGCAAGCTCTCGGACACATACAGAACATAAAACACGCTCTGCTCCTTCCGTTTCTTGTGGAAGTTTGACACGTACGATTGCCTCGCGCTCTAAACAACGTTGACATCGCATATGGCATTCCTCCAATGCTACAATCGCTTGATGGTTTGGAGAAGTGATTGCATCAGATGCGCTCGCATCCGGTGTTGATCTTCTACATCCATCGGTAGACTTTCTTTTCGTAACAACGCTTGGATGATAATCGCTTCACGTCGCGTTAATAATTGTTCATTCATTAATCGAATCAAATAATCTTCAGCAGCCTGTTCGGTTAATTGATCACCGACCCAGGCACTCATCTCGTCTAAGAGATCGTGACTATCTAGCAAAACGATTTTCTGAATCCGGATATACCCTCCACCACCACGCTTACTTTCGACAAAATAGCCTTTTTCGACTGTAAAACGTGTGTTGATGACATAATTGATTTGGGAAGGAACACAATCAAAACGCTGGGCAATTTCTTGACGTTTGATTTCAACTTTTGTTTCATCATTTAAGATTTGTTTTAAATAGGCTTCGATGATATCTGTGATGTTTTGCATGGGCACCACCTCTCTGACCATCTTTGACTATTGTTTGATTTAATAGTAATCATCTTAAAAGTGAATTGCAAATAATTTAACTCTAAATGAACATACACAAAAAGACCGACCTGCAAGATGCAGATCGGTCTTTTTCAATTGCCTGGCAACGTCCTATCCTCACAGGGGGAAGCCCCCAACTACTTTCGGCGTTCAAGTGCTTAACTTCCGTGTTCGGCATGGGAACGGGTGTGACCACTTGGCTATCGTCACCAGACGACGGG
>NZ_JACSMQ010000010.1:0-55521 GCF_018618705.1 Exiguobacterium sp. H66 | reverse complement strand
ACACGACCGAAATATATGAGAACCATACCCGGACAAACGGCAGAAAATCTTCTGAATCGTGAATTCCATGCGGAAAAACCGAATCAGAAATGGTTAACAGATATCACAGAATTCAAATACGGCACCTCAAAAAAGGCTTATTTAAGTGCAATTCTCGATTTGTATGATGGATCAATTCGTTCATTTGTGCTAAGTCGTTCGAATAACAGTCAGCTCGTCTTCGATACGCTAAAACTCGCCTTGGATGGTGATCCTGGTAGTTTCCCTCTTCTTCATAGTGACCGTGGGTTTCAATATACGTCAAATGCCTTTCATCATATGACTCAACAAGCTGGGATCACACAAAGCATGTCCCGTGCCGGTAAATGCATCGATAATGGTCCAATCGAATCTTTTTGGGGAGCGCTAAAGTGTGAAAGCTACTATCTTCATACATTCGAAGAGTTCGATGAACTCCACGATGCAATCCGACGCTACATTCGATTTTATAATGAGCTGCGGTATCAAAAACGATTAAACGGCTTAAGTCCGCTGGAATTCAGGGCTCAAGCCGTTTAAAAAATTTATATTATTTGACCTGTCTACTTGACGGGGAGCAGTTCAGAACGTGCGTTAAAAACGCACTTTTCCCCGTAGGAGTCAACGAAACGTGACACTTTTCAGGTCATACCATGAGGAAAATCCAGACATGCAAACGGTTTAGAGCGCAATCTGTCTCGAATCGTCTTTTGAGCAGCCATCTTGCGGTCTATCGACGCGCGATATCCGTAAATTGAAATTTATCGAGACGATGGCGCGATTCCGTATGTTCGAAATGTTGCCCTTCATAATAATACGTGTCATTCGTGATGACGATGACATGCGTTGTCCCTTCTAAGTCGAGTTGTTCCCGATCTTCAGCTGTCGCAGGTTGCGCTTCGATTTTTCGTTTCGCATAGCTGATTTGCCGGTTCAACGTTTGTTCGATATACGTATAAATCGAGCCGGAAGCGACCGCTGAAGTGAGTCCTGGGACGAGTTCTGTCACGAAGTGGTTGATATCAAAAATGACGCGTTCCCCGTCGATGATTCGAATCCGTTTGATTCGTGTGATCGATGTTCCTTTTTTTACACTGAATAACTGAGCGAGCTCATCCGTCGCATCGATGACGTCGCAAGACAAAACGTCCGTTTCAACTTCGTGTTGCCCCATTTTTTGATGGGCTTCCGAGAAGCTGACGATGCCATTGAACTGAAACTCGATCGCATCTTGACTCAAGACAAAGACGCCTTTGCCTTGTTGTTTACGAACAAAGCCTTTTTCGAGCAACGCATCGATTGCCTTACGGACCGTCCCGCGACTCGCAGAGAATTCTGCCATCAATTCCGTTTCTGACGGTAATTTTGTTTCAGCAGGTAATGACCCATCCTGAATCCGGGCGGCGAGTTGTTGGGAAATTTGAAGATATTTGGGCATGGGTGTAGACCGTCCTTATTTAAAAGATTTGAAACAAGTGTAGCACGGATTCAGCGACTCCACCCAATCATCCGGCGGTAGGAACTGAAGGCAGGCCAGGCGAGAATCAAGACGGCGAGCCAATACAGGATTTGATTCTCGGACGAAATGACGCCGATGACGGCAGCGAGTATGAACGTCGTATAGACCGTAAAGAGAACGATGAAAAACGGATGCGACTTCGGGAAGACAGTAAAGCGACCGAGTCGCTCGTTTTCGCTACGCACATAAAGCTGACGGCTGATGACGAGAAGCAGGACCGTCAAAGCAGCGCTGTAAATCGCAGGACCGGTTAAATCATTCGATTGGAACAATAACGGGAACGGGGTTGTGACCGTCATCAAAAAATCCAGTGACGATGTGAAATCATCCTTAAGTCCGAAACCGAGTGTCGTGACGGCAGCGATGGCAAAAAACGTGAAGTAATTCAAAAAGAACAGGAACATCCCGATTAAGAGCTGACCGATGATATCACCCGCAATCGTTCCTGCGAACAAGAAAATAGCGAAGACGGTCATATCGAAAATGAAGAATTTAAAAAAGTCATATGTGAGATCACTCAAAGTGACGTAATCAAACGGATGGATGCCGCCGATGCCTTGTAAGATGAACCAGCTCGAGAAAAAGCCGAGGATTGGAATGATGATCAATACGGCGGCCCCGATACTCAACTTAATGAAGAATAGATGTTTTTTATGAATCGGTAAGGCATGGAGGATTAAACTGCGTCCGCTGCCCCGTTCTTGACCAACCATCAAAATGGCGAAGACGGCAATCAAAAGCGCTCCGAAACCGGCGAAAATCGGGCTGACGAGTACGGTTTGCAAGAGATTTGGTTTTGCATCAAGACGATACGTATCGAAATTCTCGATGGCGGAGAAACTGCTGAAGCCGTAGCTGAAGATTGCGAGTAAAAAGAACGTCGCGAGCGGCCAAATGCCTTGTTTGATATGATAACGAATCAATTGTTTAATCATGACGATTTCCTCCGAACGTTCCTAAAAAATAGTCTTCCATCTGAACCGGTAAGGCGTCCTTTAATAAGGGATTTGTCTTCTCTAAGTAAAGCTTTCCTGCGTCCGATAAAACGAGTAAGGTGACGACGCGTCCGGTTTGTGTCAGGACATGAATGTCATGGTGCTTCAGCTCGGGGACGATCTCGTAGACGACTTGCCATTTTTGCATGCTCGCTTTTGCATCGTCGAGCGTCTTCGGTTCCTTGACGAGGTGCTGTTCGATCGTCATCACGCGGTCCGCGAGCGTATCGAGTTCCTCGAGTTGGTGTGAGGCAATCAAGACGGCTGTCTGACGTTCCGTCAGTAAAGAGACCAGTTGCTGTAAGTAGTTGCGCTTATTAATCCGGTCGAGTCCGTCTGTCGGTTCGTCGAGTAACAAAACAGGGGCGTTCGTCGCAAACGCGAGTTGCAGCAAGAACAGTTGCGCCTGTCCTTTCGAGAGCGACGTCACTTTCCGACCACGATCGAGGTTCGACGAGCGGCAGTAGTTTTCGATATAGGTCCGTTCGAAGTTCGGATAAAAAGCCTGATAAAACTCAATCAGTGATCCGAGTGTCATCTGACGGTAGACGCCGATGGAATCGGGGACGAGAAATAGATGCTTCCGTGCTGCCGGGACGTCGTGGATTGACTGGTTGTTCCATTCGACTTTCCCGCGCGAGGGTTCGAGTGCCCCGACAAGTGTTTTCAGTAACGTCGTTTTTCCGGCGCCGTTTCGTCCAATCAATGCTGTGATCGTACCAGCAGGCAATGTGAACGAGGCGTTTTCATAAATCATCGTCGAATCGATTTGTTTTGTTAAGTGTGACACGGTCAACATGATGAATCCTCCCTGTGTTGTATGAGTAACTGATAAAGTTCTTCGTTCGAAATCGATAGTTCATTCGCGACAAGGCAAAGTGTCGTGATGTGCTCTTGAATGGCAGCTTGTTTGACTTGGTCAAGCGGCAAATCCGAGACGAAGGAGCCTTTTCCTCGCATCGTCACGATAAAGTCTCGGCTTTCGAGTTCCTGATAAGCACGGGAGACAGTGTTTGGATTGACGAGTAACGTGCTCGCAAGATCGCGGACCGACGGCATCTGTTCGCCCGACCGTAGGATTCCCCGCGCAATCGCGCGGATGATTTGCGTGACCAGTTGCTCGTAAATCGGGAGCGGACTTTTCGGATCAACGGTAAACATCCTTCCACCTCCTTAAGTGTATTAATTCAATTAGTACACTAATTATAGGAAAATGACCGTCTGACGTCAACTACCGGTCTGACGACGGAAGTGACGGTCGCGAGGAGGTCTTGCTACTGACGTTCTAAATATTTGCTATACTGACGATAGAAGAACCGTCAGGAAGGATGACCGATTATGTTGGATCGATTAAGTGCGTTAGAGGACCGTTATGAAAAATTAAATGATCAGTTGGCTGACCCGGCGATCATTAATGATACGAATCAATTACGAGAGGTCTCAAAGGAGCAATCCCAGCTCGCGCCAACCGTCGAAACGTATCGCGTTTACCGCGATAAGATGGAAGCCTATCAGGAAGCACGTCAAATGTTGACGGATCCCGAGATGCGGGACCTCGCGAAAGAAGAAGTGGCAATCCTGGAGCCGGAAATCAAGGAACTCGAAACGAAATTAAAAGCGTTACTCTTACCGAAGGATCCGAACGACGACAAAAACGTCATCGTCGAGATTCGGGGTGCGGCAGGAGGCGACGAGGCAGCCTTATTTGCGTCTGATCTTTTCAAGATGTATTCGAAGTTTGCTGAGAAACAAGCCTGGAAAATCGAAATCATCGATGCGAGCTACACGGAACTCGGCGGCTATAAAGAAATCATCTTCATCGTCAAAGGGACAGGGGCGTACTCGAAACTGAAATATGAGAACGGCGCCCATCGCGTCCAACGTGTGCCTTCGACAGAGTCAGGCGGACGGATTCATACATCAACAGCGACCGTCGCCGTCTTGCCGGAAGCGGAAGATGTCGAAGTTGAAATTCACGATAAAGATGTCCGCGTCGATACGTTTACATCGAGCGGTCCCGGCGGTCAGTCCGTCAATACGACACAATCCGCTGTCCGCGTGACACACGTGCCGACAGGAATCGTCGCCAGCTGTCAGGATGAGAAATCGCAAATTAAAAATAAAGAAAAAGCAATGAAAGTGTTACGAGCACGCGTCTATGATAAAATTCAACGCGAACAGCAGGCCGAGTACGATGAAAAACGCAAATCAGCTGTCGGGACGGGCGACCGTTCCGAGCGGATCCGGACGTATAACTTCGCTCAAAACCGGGTGACGGATCATCGAATCGGCTTGACGATTCAAAAGCTCGACCGGATTCTCCAAGGCGAGATGGATGAAGTCATCGACACGCTCGTGATGGAGTACCAGGCACGGGCATCGGAGGCGGCGAACTGATGCGGATTGCGAAACGATTGAATCAAGCACAAACGATGTTAGTCGCGGCAGGACGCGAGGCGTCGAGTGCCGAATGGTTACTTATGCATGTGTTACAAGTCGACCGGACGGGATTGCTTGTGCGACTTTCGGACGAATTATCGCCAGACGATGACTTGTTATTCAGCGAATACTTACTGGCACACGTCAATGGTGTTCCCGTCCAACATTTGATCGGGTACCAACCCTTTTATGGACGCGATTTTCAGGTTACGCCAGCTGTCCTGATTCCCCGTCCGGAAACGGAAGAATTGATTGAGTTCGTCGTCCGTCGTTTAGGCGGGGAGACGTTCCACCCGGGTGAAATCGTCGATATCGGAACGGGAAGCGGAGCGATTGGGGTCACACTCGCGCTCGAGCTCAGACAGCCGGTCACGACGGTCGATATTTCAGAAGACGCACTTGCGGTCGCGAAAAAAAATCAAGCGGCACTTGGCGGCGACGTAACTTTTTTACAAGGGGATCTGCTTGAGCCGCTCGCCGATCAATCGGTCCGTGTCCTCGTCTCGAACCCGCCTTATATTGAAGAAGATGAGTTGCTCAGTGACGTCGTATTTGACCATGAGCCTCACCTCGCGCTGTTCGGCGGAAAAGACGGTCTCGTCTTTTATCGTCGCTTGATTGACGGCAGCACACGTATTTTAAAGGACGATTTTCGCTTGATTGTGTTTGAAATCGGACACAATCAAGGAAGTGAAGTGCAAATGATGTTAAAAGAGCGTTATCCTACTGCGGAAACGGGTATTTTAAAAGATATAAACGGTAAAGACCGTATCGTGTATGCGGAACGAAAGGATTGTACAGAGTGAAGACGGAAATGATCGATCAACAGACACTGGATGTAGCAGTAAACTTATTAAAAGCAGGGGAAGTCGTCGCGATGCCGACAGAGACCGTTTATGGTCTTGCGGGGGATGCGACGAGCGAGACGGCCGTTCGGCGAATCTTCGCCGCGAAGGGCCGACCGTCCGACAACCCATTGATTGTCCATGTCGCGTCAATCGAACAGGCAGAGCAGTTCGTCACTCATATTCCGGCTGTCGCGAAACGTTTGATGGATACGTTTTGGCCAGGTGCCTTGACGATCATTCTAGAATCGAACGGAACCGCTTCAAGCCTCGTCACCGCAGGACTTGATACGATCGGATTACGGATGCCGGACCATCCTCTTGCACTTCAATTGATTGAAGCGACAGGACTAGGGTTAGCGGCACCGAGTGCCAACCGTTCCGGAAAACCTTCTCCGACGTCATCGGCACATGTCGCCTATGACCTCTCGGGACGAATCGCAGCAATCGTCGATGGGGGAGAAACCGGTATCGGTGTTGAATCGACCGTCATCGACTGTACGATGACACCTCCGGTCATTTTACGACCGGGCGGCGTCACACGTGAGCAGCTGGAAGGCGAGATCGGCACCGTGGCACTCGATCCTGCTTTATCGATGAAAGATAAAACACCGAAGGCACCGGGAATGAAGTACACGCACTACGCACCGGAAGCAACATTGTCCGTCGTGGCGGGCGACCTCTCTTTCCTGCAGCAGCTCATCGATGAAGCACGCCAAACCGGACAAAAGACCGGCGTCATTCTCTTTGACGGAGAAGACGTCGAAGCAGATGTCCGCTGTTTCCTCGGCACGACCGCAGAAACAGCGGCACAGCGTCTTTACGATTGTTTACGGCGATTTGATCAGACGACGGTGGATCAGATTTTTGTACGGGACCTATCAGAAGAAGGGGTTGGGCTAGCAGTCCGAAATCGGCTCCATAAGGCAGCAGGTGGTCGGATCATTCGCCCGTAAAGAAGGAGGATACTGAGATGAGCACACGTCGCGTATTGTTTATCTGTACTGGAAATACATGCCGGAGCCCGATGGCGATGGCATTACTACGCTCAAAAGTCGCAGATCAAGAGTTTGATGTCCGGTCTGCGGGACTTCGTTCGATGCAAGGCTTCGATGCGTCAGAGAACGCACTCCAAGTATTGCGGGAACGGGGAATTGAACTCGAGCATTATACGCAAGTTTTCGATGATGTTCTCGGACGCTGGTCTGACATCATCTTGACGATGACGCGGAGTCATAAACAAGAAGTCGGGGAACGTTATCCGGAACTGAAGGACCGGACGTTCACCCTCTATGAATATGTGACAGGGCTTGAGCGGGACATCAACGATCCGTACGGTGGATCGATGAACGTCTATCGCCAAGTTCGAAATGAACTCGAACCCCTCGTCAACCGTCTTGTGTTAAAATTAACGCAGAACGGAAATGGAAGAAAAGCGCCGGACAACCGGAAACTTCCGAAAAAACAACCTAGACAAACGGGGGAATAGTTCAGATGAAAGTAGCAATCGGTGCAGATCATGGTGGCTTTAAACTCAAAGCAGAAATCAACGGTTTATTAAAGGAACTCGGGATCGACTATACGGACTTCGGTACGTATTCTTCTGACTCGATTGATTACCCGGACGTCGCGATTCCCGTCGCGGAGGCCGTCGCGAACGGTGAATTTGATCGTGGCATCTTGATTTGCGGAACAGGAATCGGAATCGGAATCGCAGCGAATAAAGTCAAAGGGATTCGTGCGGCACTCGTCCATGATACGTTCAGCGCAAAAGCGACACGTCAGCATAACAACTCGAACATCTTGACGATGGGCGAACGTGTCATTGGACCGGGCCTTGCGCTTGATATCGCAAAGATTTGGTTAGAGACGGAGTTCGAAGGTGGACGTCACGAAAACCGTGTCTGCAAAATCTCGGATTATGAGGTGAAGTAAATGGATCTCGAACAGATTAAACAGGATCTTGAAGCCTCGTTGACCGATTTGAATGAGCGCTTCCCCCTCAAAGGGAAGCTGCTCGTCATCGGTTGTTCGACGAGTGAAGTCATCGGTAAACAAATCGGAAAAGCGGGTTCGCCGGAAGTCGCCGAAGCATTGTTTGAGGTGTTCGATACATTTCGTCGTTCGCATCAAATCGATCTTGCGTTCCAAGGTTGTGAACACATCAATCGCGCCTTGACGCTCGAACGCCAAACGGTTGAACGACTCGGACTGGAACCGGTCACGGTCGTCCCGGTACCGGAAGCAGGTGGTTCGATGGCGAGTATCGCCTACGAACGTTTTTCTGCCCCGGTCGTCGTCGAATCGATTCAAGCAGATGCTGGAATCGACATCGGAGACACGTTCATCGGCATGCACTTGAAGCCGGTCGCCATCCCGGTTCGCCTTCCGCACCGGGAAATCGGTGAGGCACATGTTACGGCAGCAACGACGCGTCCGAAGTTAATTGGTGGAATGCGTGCTAAATACGAATGATTCGTGCAAGGGGTTGCATACCTCTTGCTATTTTTCTGCACTTTTTGTGGGTGCCGCGGACTGATTATTCGTGTTAAGATAGGCGTATCGAAAATGAATGGGGGAATTCAGATGGAACAAACACCGCTTACGTATCTGAAACAGCAAGATGAGGAACTCTTTTCGGCAATGCGCAAGGAACTAGGACGTCAACGCGATAATATCGAGTTGATTGCGTCAGAAAACTTCGTCTCGCAAGCTGTCATGGAAGCACAAGGCAGTGTGCTGACGAACAAGTATGCAGAAGGTTACCCGGGACGCCGTTATTACGGTGGATGCGAATTCGTTGATCTCGCAGAAGACTTGGCACGCGATCGTGCGAAAGCGATCTTCGGTGCGGAACATGCAAACGTTCAACCGCACTCGGGCGCACAAGCGAACATGGCCGTCTACTTTACGATTCTTGACCAGGGCGATACGGTCCTCGGGATGAACCTCTCACACGGTGGCCACTTAACGCATGGTAGTCCTGTGAATTTCTCCGGTGTTCAATACAACTTCGTCGAATACGGTGTCGATCAAGAGACAGAGATGATTGATTACGATGTCGTCGCGAAGCTTGCAGAAGAACACAAACCAAAATTGATCGTTGCGGGAGCATCGGCTTATCCGCGCGTCATCGACTTCAAACGTTTCCGTGAAATCGCAGACAGCGTCGGCGCATACTTGATGGTCGATATGGCGCACATTGCAGGACTCGTTGCAGCGGGTCTTCACCCGAACCCTGTCGAGCATGCACACTTCGTCACGACGACGACGCACAAGACGCTCCGTGGCCCGCGTGGTGGGATGATTCTGTGTAAAGAAGAACATGCGAAAGCAATTGATAAATCGATCTTCCCTGGTATTCAAGGCGGTCCCCTCATGCACGTCATCGCAGCAAAAGCGGTCGCGTTCGGTGAGGCACTTGCTCCTGAATTCAAAGACTACATTGGTCAAGTCGTCACGAATGCAAAAGTACTCGGTGAAGAATTGACGGCACGTGGTCTGCGAATCGTTTCAGGCGGCACGGACAACCACTTGTTGCTCGTCGACCTGCAGCCGCTCGGCATCACAGGTAAGCTCGCTGAGCATGCCCTTGATGAAGCGGGTATCACGGTCAACAAAAACACGATTCCATTCGACCCGGCCAGCCCATTCGTCACGAGCGGGATTCGCATCGGGACGGCAGCAATGACGTCACGTGGTTTTAAAGAAGAAGAAATGAAACAAATTGCGGCATTGATTGAACTCGTCCTCAAAAACCCGGAAGACGACGACACATTAAAAAATGCACACGAGCAAGTCCTTGCATTGACAGGTCGCTTCCCGCTTTACCCGGAACGCGGGTAATCGGAACGCATGCCGACCCGTCTGTTGAACTACCTCTTTCTTTTCGATCGCTGAGAAGTCAGAGGTGGTTTTTTTGATTGACGAGTAAACGATAGGATAGGAGGAACGAAAGATGGAGATTTTAGTCGTAGAAGACGACCAAAACATCCAACGTCTGATTGTCGAGACGCTCGAAGCAGACGGGCATCGCGTCCGGGCGACGGCAGACGGACAAGAAGCGGCGTGCTGGATAAACGAGCTGACGTTCGAGGCGGCGATCCTCGACGTAATGATCCCCGGGCGGAGTGGACTTGAATTATGTGAACAGCTCCGGCAACGAGATGAACTGCCGATTTTGCTGTTGACGGCGCTCGGGGAACTGACAGATAAACGCGCCGGATTTACGGCGGGTGCCGACGATTACATCACGAAACCGTTTGACCCGGAAGAATTATTATTTCGCTTGCACGCCGTCGCCCGGCGTTATCAAAAGGCGGCGCTGCCGATTCTCCGGTTTGGTGACGTAACGATTGATAAACGCAGTCAACACGTGATGCTTGGTGAAACGGAATTGACGTTGCCTAGGCGTGAGTTCGACTTGTTACATCAGCTTGCGAGTTTTCCGGGACGTGTCTTCAGTCGGGAGGAATTGATTGAACGGGTCTGGGGACTCGACTTCATGGGTGATGATCGGACGATTGACGTCCATATCAAACGCTTGCGCAGTCGCTTGCGCCATACGGACGCGATTCACATCAGTACCGTCCGCGGTCTCGGTTATCGACTGGAGGCGAAGGGATGAAGTCACTTTATACGAAAATCGTCGGACTCGTCTGTCTTGTCCTGCTCGTGTCGGCCTTGATTTCCTTACTGATCAGCAACTTGTTTTACTACAATGTCTTGCAGTCTTCCTATAGTCAAAAGGTCGAAGAGGCGGTCGATCAATCGTTTGCCTACTATGAACGGCATGGCGACGGACAGACCGGTTCCTTTTACGACATGTTGAGCGCGACGGGTTTTCAGCTCTATGTCGTCCCGGAGACAGGCCCCGTCATTCGCCACGGCAATGCATTCCGCGACGAAACACTGGCACCGGCGATCATCGAACGGGTCCGCGCCGGGGAAGTCTATCACGGCATGCGGGACTATCCGTTTCATCTCTTTTTGCTCGGTCTGTTTGACAACGAAGTCGTCAATACAGTCGGTGCGTCGCTCAAAACACCAAACGGGACAGACGCCGTCTTCATCCGGCCGGATTTGAGCCGACAAATCCGCGAACTCCATTTGTTCGTCGGAGCCTTCCTCGGCTTACTCGTCGTCATCAGTTTTCTGTTGCTTGCCTTCTCAATCCGCTATCTCGTTCGTCCGATTAAACGCTTGACGGATGCGACAAAACAAGTCGCGTCCGGTGACTATGCCGTTCATGTGGCGACGACCTCGCGCGATGAGATTGGAGAGTTGTCACGGCGGTTCGGTGAGATGGCGGAAGCAGTCGCGAAGTCGGATGCTGAGCGCAAAACGTTCGTCGCCAACGTCTCGCACGAGTTTCAGTCGCCACTGACGACGATTAAAGGGTACGCCGGTCAACTGCAACCGCATGTCGCACCTGCCGGACAGGATAAACTGGCGACGATTGCGCGTGAAGCAGACCGGATGGCAGAGATGACCCGGCAACTGCTGGTCCTCGCCCGGCTCGATGAAGGAAGTCGGATGCGACTGGAGTCAATCCATCTTGGACAAGCGATTCGGACGACGCTCGCGACACTCGCCTACCAAATCGATGAACGTGGTGTCGCTGTCGCTGTTGATGTCGCGAGTGACATGACGATCGAGGCGGATGCCGCCGCACTCGAACATGTTTTTCAAAATGTCATCCGGAACGCCCTCCATGTTTCAAACGACGGGGACATGATTACGATTGAAGCCGAACAGACCGCGGAGCGCGTCAATGTTCGCATCACGGATGAAGGCCCCGGTATGTCGGACGACATGATTGCCCATGCCTTTGACCGCTTTTATCAAGCCGACACGGCACGCGGTTCGCGCGGGACGGGGCTTGGGCTCGCCATCGTCGCCGAGACCGTCAAGCAGTTGCACGGGACGGTCGGGATTGATTCGGAAATCGGTAGCGGAACGACGTTCATCCTGACGTTTTCACGGGCGATGTGAGTTGTTCATGCTCCGTTCATATAGTATCCGTAAGATAAGACCTGTAACGCACATACAGGAGGGATATTAAATGAAAATGGGTTGGCGCGAACTAATCCGGATGAAAAAACGCTTCGGTCTGATGGGGCTCGTGACGACATTGATCATCGTCTTGATTTTAATGATCACCGGGCTCGCAGACGGACTGGCATACGATAATGGAGCCGTCATCCGGAATTTACCGGTTGAGCAGGTGGCACTCAGTCAAGAGGCGGAAGGGCAACTGACGCGGTCGTTTTTAGAGGAACAGGAGCAACCAAAAGGGACGGAAGCACTCGGCGTCCAAAACATGGTCCTCGAGAAACAGGACGGGACGAAGGACGATGTGACGGTGTTTGCGTTACCTGCTGACACGGCGTACGGTCCAAAGCAACTGGAAGCGTTGAAACGAGGCGAAGTTCTCGTCGATACCGCTTATGCGAAACAGACCGGGACTGAAGTCGGCGACAAAGTAACGGACTTTCGGACGAAGATGACGTTTACGATCGTCGGTACCGTCACGGATGGACGCTACAGCCATGCGCCTGTGTTATGGACGACGCTTGCGTCATGGGACGACTGGCAAGCGAAGATGCAGACGAACTATGTCTCGGCATTCGTCAGTCAGGATTCATTTAAAACGGACCTGACGACGTATACGAAAGCAGACATCGTCAAGCAAGTTCCCGGTTACGCAGCGGAACAAAATTCATTCCAAATGATGCGGCTGGCGCTTGTCGTAATCGGCGCCTTGATTTTGACGGCGTTTTTCTATATTTTGACGATGCAAAAAATGAAGCAACTGGGCATTTTGAAGGCGATTGGGATTCGGACACGGACGATTGGAAGCGGGCTCGTCTTGCAAGTCTTCGTCTTGACGTTCCTGTCGCTTGCTTTCAGCCTGTGCGTGACGCTCGGTGTCAGTCAATTCTTACCGGAGGGCATTCCGTTTCGTTTTGAGTGGGAAACGAGTCTCGGTTACGGGGCATTGTTGATCGGTACGGCATTAATTGGATCCGTGATTCCGCTCCGGGCCTTAAAAAAACTTGAGCCGGCAGACGCGATGGGAGGAATGGCAGGATGATTAAGATGACACATGTCGAACAGACCTACAGTGACGTCCCCGTGCTCCATGACGTTTCATTCGAAGCGAACGTGGGTGAACTGATTGCTTTAGTCGGACCGAGCGGAAGTGGAAAAAGTACATTGCTCCAACTGCTCGGATTGTTGCAAACACCGACAGCGGGAGACATTCAGTTTGGGGAACAGCACGTCAATCAGCAATCGGACGAAGCACGCCGAAAGATGCGCCTCGAAGAGATCGGGTTCATCTTTCAGGAATCGCATCTCGTTCCGTTCCTGACGGCGGCGGAACAACTCGAACTCGTCGCAGAAGAAGCAGGGCGGACGATTGATGCCGCCGCGATGCTCGCCGCTTTTGGATTAAAAGACCGTGCACACCATTTGCCACACGCCTTATCGGGTGGAGAACGACAGCGTGTCGCGATCATTCGGGCACTCGTCAATCAGCCGCGACTCGTCCTCGCAGATGAACCGACGGCAAGCCTTGATTATACGAACGGACGCCAAGTGATGGAAGTGTTACAAAAGCAAGCCCATGAGGAACAAAAAACGGTCATCGTCATCACCCATGATGAGCGGATGCTTGAGTATTGTGACCGTGTCCTGCGGATCGAGGATGGTTACTTGAGCGAAGTGGAATAACGCGGACGTCGTCTCGACACAAGAGGCGGCGTCCGTGTTTTGTCCACCATGCGTCAGAAGACTTATATTTTACGACCATGATTTTTGGTATACTTAACCTTAGTAAAATAAGGTAAGGGTGGAAACTGTCAGATGAAATTTTCAGCACTGGTCCAATCAGAACTTGAAACAATCAATACGACTCAAATTGCGGACTGGCTGACTAAAAAAAGTCAAACAGAACGTGAATATAAACGACTCAGTGAAGACTTTAAAGCAATCGTTATCATGCAAGAAGCAGCCTTTTATGAACAAGCGGACACGCGGTTCAGCCAGTGGAAGAACAAAGGGATTCCGGCGGAGCTCCAGCGGTACCGGTTAGCAATCGCCGGAAAAGCGGGCGGGAAACGACTCGTCAAAAAACGTTTTTCCATGCTCCCAGTAGCTGTCCAAAATCATCCGCAGCTCAAACCGTGGAAAAAGCAGCTGCAATCGAATCCGTGGATGCTCGGCGGATTGCTTGTTGCGGGTCTTGCCGTTCTCGGTCTCTTTCAACTTGATTTCTCACAACCGGAAGAAGTGCCGGTCGTGACCAATCAAGAGAACGTTGAACAAAAATTGGCTGCGCTTGAAAAAGAAGTCGAGCAATTAAAAGAAAAAAATGAACAGCTGACAGAACAAGCACCAGCGAAATCAAAAGACACAACGAAACCAAAAGAGACAGCGAAACCAAAAGCGACTACGGATGCAAAGAAGACGCTTTCTCCTGAAGAAACATTGAAACAGGCAATCGCTGCGACGCAAGAAAAAGATTATAAGTCAGCGAACCGCTTGTTGACAGGAACTGTGTTAACGGATGACGCAACGAAGGGCATGGCACGTTTTTATCAATTGATTGCTGCAGGCAAGTTAGGTGAAACGAAACAAACGGATTATGTCGCGTATCGAGAGGACTTCCCGGATTCCGGTTACATGAGTGATGTGTTATGGATGCAGGCCGTCTATGAACAAAAGAATAAGGTCGGCAATTATAAGGCGACGTTAGAAGAATTAGCGAAGCAACCAGATAATGAATGGTCCTATGCGGCGCAAGCGATTCTTGACGGGAAAAGTACGCTTGGGGAGGAGTGATTCCAAAAAAACAGTTCCCAAGCGGTCACTTTTTGGAGTACAATGCGAAAAGAGAATTGAGAGGAGATGCAAACAATGAGTAAAGTACATGTATTTGATCACCCATTGATTCAGCACAAAATGACAATCATGCGTAAAGTCGAAACGGGGACGAAACAATTCCGGGAGCTTGTCGACGAAGTGGCTTCATTGATGGCATATGAAATCACGCGTGACCTTCCACTCACAGAAGTCGCGATCGAGACACCGGTCACGAAAACGACGCAGAAGATGATTGAAGGCAAGAAGCTCGGAATCGTTCCGATCCTTCGCGCAGGTCTAGGGATGGTCGACGGGATGCTTCGGATGATGCCGAACGTCAAAGTCGGTCACATCGGTCTTTACCGTGATCCAGAGACGCTTGAACCAACGGAATACTACCTCAAGTTGCCGACTGACGTCGCAGAACGTGATTTTGTCGTCGTCGACCCAATGCTTGCGACAGGCGGCTCGGCTGCTGACGCAATCTCCTCTTTAAAGAAACAAGGCGCGAAAAGCATTAAACTGGCTTGCCTGTGTGCAGCACCTGAAGGCGTTAAACGCGTTCAGGAAGAGCATCCGGATGTCGATATTTACCTCGCGGCACTCGATGAAAAACTGAACGACCACGGCTACATCGTTCCTGGACTAGGGGATGCCGGTGATCGTTTGTTCGGTACGAAGTAAGACAGAAGCAGTCTGCCACTCTCGGCAGGCTGCTTTTTTGTTGTAAGATGCAGGACAGCTTTCAACTATGCTTAAATGGAGGAAGTAGAAAAAGGAGGAAGTAATGATGCCCATCAAAGTCATGCCCATCTTTGGAACACGACCGGAAGCCATCAAGATGGCACCGCTCGTCAATGCCTTAAAACAAAATCCGGCGTTCGATGTCCATGTGACGATCACGGCGCAACACCGAGAAATGCTTGATCAAGTGTTACGCATGTTCGAGATTGAACCGGATTCTGACCTCAATATCATGCAACCCCGTCAGACGCTCGTCGACATCACGACGCGTGGTCTCGAAGGACTCGATCTCGTCATGAAGGATGTCAAACCGGATCTTGTTCTCGTTCATGGCGACACGACGACGACGTTCGTCGGTAGTCTTGCTGCCTACTACAATCAAATCGCCGTCGGACACGTCGAAGCCGGACTCCGTACATATAATAAATACTCACCGTTTCCGGAAGAGGTCAATCGTCAATTGACGTCGACACTCGCGGATTTACATTTTGCACCGACCGATCAGGCGGCGGCGAACCTTGCGTCTGAAAACCGGAAGGCAGGTGTCTACGTCACAGGAAATACGGCAATCGATGCCCTGCAGACGACGGTCCAGCCGGATTATGTCCACCCTGTGCTCGAAGCAGTCGGCAAACGGCGCCTCATCTTGATGACGGCACACCGGCGAGAAAACCTTGGAGAGAAGATGCAGCAGATGTTCCGGGCGATCCGTCGACTCGTCGATACATATCCGGACGTGCACGTCGTCTATCCCGTCCATTTGAATCCGGTCGTCCAGGAAACAGCGGCTGAAATCTTTGGGGGACATGACCGCATCACGTTAATTCCGCCGCTCGATGTGTTTGATTTCCATAACTTCGCAAGTCGGGCGCATCTCATCTTGACGGATTCGGGTGGTGTCCAGGAAGAGGCACCCTCGCTCGGCGTACCTGTCCTTGTGTTACGCGATACGACGGAGCGTCCGGAAGGAGTCAAAGCCGGTACGTTGAAACTTGCCGGAACAGATGAAGAGACGATTTACCGGATGGCGAGCGAGTTGCTTGAAGATGAAGCGGCCTATGCAAAAATGGCGCATGCTTCAAATCCTTACGGGGATGGTCATGCGTCGGAGCGGATTGCAGCAGCGATTTTAGCGCACTTCAATCAAGGGGAAACTCCAGAACCTTTTCATGCAGATATCTAAAATGAAGTAATCCAGTCCAAAAAATGTTTATTTAGGGCGTTTCCGTATATCTTGCCGTTCCCACGGGAATCAAGATGAACGGATGCGTCCTTTTTAATGATTCCGTTTAAGGTTAACTTCCATAAGTTGTCTCAGACGTTCCCGTCGACCTCGCTTTCCTCGGGCGAGGGACAAGTCGCGACTCGGTACACGGTGTGTGCCAAGCCGGGTCTTGTTTCCCTCTGACGAAACCACGATGAACTGTGGTTTCTTTTCCCGTAGGAGTCGAGTCGACCGGGGTACGTCCTTTTCAATTACGCTCTACTAAATTTTGATCAAGACGTAGTGTTGTTAGTCACTTGTAAATTGAATCGCCTTGAGCGATTCCTCTCGACTCCTATGGGAAGAGGAAGCGGAACGCTTCCGTCAGGGACAAGTGAGACCCGGTCATCCGAAGGAAGACCGCGGCTTGCGTCCCGCCCAAGGAAAGCGAGAGGAAATAGCGAAAGGTCTATTCGATCATCACTAAACAAAAAGTAGTGAGTAAACATACATCAATATATCTTTAACTAAGAAACAAACGCCTCAATCTGCCTGATTGTGAAGAAAATGTAAAATCTAAATCACCGTGCTGACCTTAAAACCTATAATCCATTCATGACATTTCAAGCTGTGACAAGCGACACAACAGACAAATTGGAAATGCTTTAAATCCTTTGTTACAAACAGATGTCAGAGGCGTTTTTCTGTCCCGAATCGAAAGCGCTTCCAATCTTGAACAAAAATTACTTTTTCACAAAATCGACACAAATCAATTTTAGACGGCTTGTTTCTCATTCCAGAACGCGATATAACGTTACTGTTCAATGGTTTTGTTCATCAAGTGAACCATCTCTTTAAACGTTGATAGCACTACATATTTTCTTCACATCTTCGTGAAAAGAGGTGGATGGGGTACCTCTGTGAAAACCTTATCAATCGTTGATATACAATGGTTTCAGCGGTCTATTTTATTTGTGAATTCATTTGACTATGAAATGGTTCTCATTGTATTCTTGACTAGTATGAAAATCCGCAAATTGTGGGAAAGAAAAAGAACCTGCAATTGGGAAAAGGGGGTCGTCTCTAGTGCGCCAAAAAGGGCTCGCAACGAGTATGGTCATGGCCTCGCAAATTTCGACGGCACTTGCCGCACCAATCGTCATCGGCTTCCTTGTTGGGAACTATGGGGAACAACAGGACTGGTGGCAAAAGATGGGAGCGACATTCTCGGTGTTCATCGGGATTTTCATCGGCATTCTTTGCATGATCGCAATGATCAGGCACTTGTTAGGAGACAAGACATGAACATAATCCTTCAAGATGCGTTGTATCGTGCGTACTTACGATGGTTTGGACTCTATTATGGAATCCTGGCTGTCTTGTTACTTGTCGGTTATCCGAGTGATCCAGTGATTTATGGGCTGGCATTAGGTGGGGCAGGTAGCTTCATGATCTTGACGCTGCAACGATTAAGCGTCGATCGAATGTATCGTGTAATCGAGCGTGGGCGCAAGCCGATGTCTCGAGGGACCGTATCACGCATGGCGGTCGCGGTACTTTGTGTGATGATCGGTTTGAAGTACGAAGCCGAATTGTCATTAACTGCGGTGGTAATAGGCCTTCTCGCCGGCCACGTCATACAATTTTGTGAGTTCTTGACTCACGAACTTAAGCGGGAAAAGAGGTGAATAGTCAAATGAACCACGAAATGCCACTTTACGAAATCCCACTCTGGGGCGACTTCGTTCTGTACGGTAGCTGGACGAACTTGATCACAGTGCTGATAGCAGCTGCTCTCGTCTTCCTGATTGCCGTGGCCGGTACGCGACGTCTCGCGATGAAGCCAACCGGTTTTCAAAACACGCTAGAGTGGTTCCTCGAATTCGTTCGCGGAATCATCAGCAGTACGATGGATTGGAAAACAGGGGGTCGCTTCCTTACTTTCGGAATGACACTGTTCCTATTCATCATCGTGTCCAACTTAATGGGTCTCCCATTTAACGTTGTGACGGGTCACTACATTTGGTTCAACTCACCAACTGCGGATCCGTACGTGACACTTGCACTTTCATCTATGGTAGTGGTCATGAGCCATTATTACGGTGTGAAAATGCGCGGCTTCGGTTCATATGCGAAAACGTTTATGACGCCGATGTTTATTATTACCATCATTGAAGAATTCGCAAACACGTTGACACTCGGTCTTCGTCTTTACGGGAACATCTTCGCTGGTGAAATCATGATCGGAATCATTCTCTCGATCGGAATCATCTCTGGAACGAACGATTTCCAATTCCTCGGACCAGTCGGTGTCATCCTTTCAGCGATTCCAATGCTGATTTGGCAAGGATTCTCACTCTTCATCGGAGCAATCCAAGCGTATATCTTCCTTATCCTAACGATGGTTTACATCGGACATAAGGCAGCGCACGACCATTAATTCGAAGGTAAAGCATCTGCTTTTCCGATAATCGCACGACCAAATTTCGAACACAATCTAGGGAGGCAATTTATAATGGAACTTATTGCAACAGCGATCATCATCGGACTCGGCGCACTTGGCGCTGGTATCGGTAACGGTCTTATCGTAAACGGTACAGTATTAGGACAAGCACGTCAGCCAGAACTCAAAAACGAACTTCGTCAAACAATGTTCATCGGTATCGGTCTTGTTGAGGCACTTCCAATCATCGGTGTAGCGGTCGGTTTCCTTCTCCTCAACTCTTAATCCATAGTTTAAGAAACGAGCTACATAGGGCGTTATTCGTTCGACAGGAGTGAACCGTCACGGGAGCTTTTGCTCCCTTATGTAGATATAAGAAGTTGGACCAACCACGAGGGGAGTGTAATCGAATGAATCTTACGTATCTTGCGGCAGAAGCAGGCGGCGAAGAAAGCCACCTTTTACTTGCCAATATGATCGTCACGATCGTCGTTTTCCTCTTGCTCCTCATCCTCTTGAAGAAATTCGCTTGGGGCCCGCTCATCAACATGATGAAAGCGCGGGAAGAGCATGTGGCTAGCGAGATCAACTCGGCTGAAAAAAGCCGTAAAGACGCTGAAGTCTACGTAGAACAACAACAAGAAGAATTAAATAAGGCACGTACGGAAGCACGTGACTTATTAGAATCATCACGCCGTCAAGCTGAGGCAGAACAAGCACGTGCGATGGAGCAGGCACGTCTTGAGACAGAAATGAGTAAGGAAGAAGCTCGCCGTGCAATCGACCGTGAACGCGCTGAAGCACAAGCTGCTTTGAAGAACGATGTTGCTCTTCAAGCAATCGCTGCAGCACGCCACGTCATGAAAACACAGCTTGCGACAGACGAAGCCGCTCAGCGCGCGCTCGTCGATCAATTCCTTGCTGACACTAAGGGCACGAACTAATGCGTGATCACGTAGCGGGACGCTACGCAAAAGCGCTCTTCGATCTTGCGCTTGAGCATCATGTGCTCGAGCAAGCAGAAGCTGATGTGCGGACGCTCGGCGAAGTGCTCCACGCAACACCAGAGCTCGCATCGGTTTTAAGTAACCCATCGATTTCTGCGGAAGAGCTGAAGTTAGTCTTACAGACGAGCTTCACGGGCTTCAACACGATTGTTTTGAATACCATCCTCGTCATGGTCGAAAACGACCGTGCGGCGGAAGTATTGTCTTTGCCGGAGCATTTCATTGCGTTATTGAATGAACACCGTAACGTTGCGACAGCCGTCGTGACGAGTGCATACAAATTGTCAGACGCGGAAATCACGAAAGTGAAAGAAACGTTCGGCCAAAAATCAGGTAAAACGCTTGAAGTAGAAAATGTTGTTGATACGAATGTAATCGGAGGACTTCGCGTCCAAATCGGTTACACGACATATGACGGCACGATCGAAACGAAACTAACGCGACTTGAGCGTGAGCTGTTAAAAGCGTAAGAAAATAGGGGTGAAACGCATGAGCATTAGAGCTGAAGAAATCAGCGCCCTGCTTAAAGCGCGTATCGCGCAGTACGGTTCTACGATGGAAGTGAACGAGACGGGTACGGTCATCCAAATTGGTGATGGTATCGCTCGTGCACACGGACTCGACAACGTCATGTCGGGAGAGCTCGTAGAATTCGCTAACGGCACAATGGGCTTGGCGCAAAACTTAGAAGAAGGCAACGTTGGTATCATCATTCTTGGTGACTACCTTGATATTAAAGAAGGCGATTCAGTTAGCCGTACAGGACGCATCATGGAAGTACCAACAGGGGACGCATTGCTCGGTCGCGTCGTTAACCCGCTCGGTATGCCAATCGATGGTCTTGGTCCAATCGAAACGGAACACTATAACCCAATCGAGCGTAAAGCTTCTGGCGTTATGGCACGTAAATCGGTTCACGAACCACTTCAGACAGGAATCAAGGCAATCGATGCCCTCGTTCCAATCGGTCGTGGACAACGTGAGTTGATCAT
The DNA here is from genome assembly GCF_018618705.1 of Exiguobacterium sp. H66. NCBI lineage: Bacteria > Bacillati > Bacillota > Bacilli > Caryophanales > Exiguobacterium > Exiguobacterium sp. H66. Next base: position 34,447 of record NZ_JACSMQ010000010.1, on the reverse strand, counting down.
CGGTGACCGTCAGACAGGTAAAACGTCGATCGCCATCGATACAATCATCAACCAAAAAGAAGAAAACATGATTTGTATTTACGTCGCAATCGGACAAAAAGAATCAACAGTCCGTGGTGTTGTTGAAACACTCCGTAAAAACGGTGCACTTGATTACACGATCGTCGTTTCTGCCGCTGCTTCACAGCCGGCACCACTTCTTTACCTCGCACCATTCGCTGGTGTAGCGATGGGTGAACACTTCATGGATCTCGGCAAGCACGTTCTTGTCATCTATGATGATCTTTCAAAACAAGCAGCTGCATACCGTGAGCTTTCGCTTCTCTTGAAGCGTCCACCAGGCCGCGAAGCTTACCCAGGGGATGTCTTCTACCTTCACTCACGCCTTCTTGAGCGTGCGGCGAAATTGAACGACGAGCTTGGCGCAGGTAGCTTAACGGCACTTCCGTTCATCGAGACACAAGCGTCGGATATCTCGGCTTACATCCCGACGAACGTTATCTCGATTACGGATGGTCAAATCTTCCTTCAATCGGATCTCTTCTTCTCAGGTGTCCGTCCAGCGATTAACCCGGGTCTCTCGGTATCGCGTGTTGGTGGATCGGCTCAAGTAAAAGCGATGAAGAAGGTAGCGGGTACGCTCCGTCTTGACCTCGCCTCTTACCGTGAGCTCGAAGCCTTTTCACAGTTCGGATCTGACCTTGATAAAGCGACACAATCGAAGCTTAACCGTGGTGAGCGGACAGTAGAGGTTCTGAAACAGGATCTTAACCAACCGTTGACTGTCGACAAGCAAGTCATCATCATCTATGCCTTGACTCGTGGTCACCTTGATGATGTTGCCGTTACGGATATTCGTCGTTTTGAAAAGGAACTCAACCTCTGGCTCGATCAAAACCGCAAACAGCTTTGCGATGAGATCCGTAAAACAGGTAACCTTCCGGCTGACGAAGAACTCGTTACAGCAATCTCAGAATTTAAGAAAACGTTCCAAGCGACAGTCTAAGGGTCAACTCTTAGGCTTCGCCTGAACGCTCTTGATACTAACAAGGTGGTGAATCGAAATGGCATCGTTGCGCGAGATACAAACGCGGATTAACTCGACGAAAAGTACGAAACAGATCACGAAAGCGATGAACATGGTTTCGGCGTCGAAACTAAACCGCGCTCAAGCACATAGCGCGAAGTTCCAGCCTTACATGCTGAAAATGCAGGAGGTTCTCGGAACCATTGCGAATGGCACGACAGGTGCGAGCCATCCGATGCTCGAGAAACGTCCCGTCAAAAAGACTGGATTTATCGTCATCACATCGGATCGCGGCTTAGCTGGTGCATATAACGCCAACGTGCTGCGTGAAGTCTACCGGGAAATCAAAGAAAAGCACACTACGGACAGTTACGTTCTGTATGTGGTCGGTAAAGTCGGTGTCCAGTTCTTCCGTTCACGCGGAATCACGGTCACAGACGCGATCACAGGACTCAACGATTCTCCTTCGTATGTTGATGTAGCTGAAATCGTGAAGCGTACAGTGAGTGCGTTCACGAACGGTGAAATCGACGAACTCAAGCTGAGCTACAACCATTTCTTGTCTGTCATCAGCCAAGAAGTGAAAGTCGAAACCCTTCTCCCACTCGGAGAAATCGAAGCTTCGTCTTCGACGACTTATGAGTATGAGCCAAGTGAGGAGCAAATCCTTTCTGAACTCCTTCCGCGTTATGCGGAAAGCTTGATCTTCGGTGCGCTTCTTGACGCGAAAGTAGCAGAACATGCGTCACGTATGACAGCAATGCAAAGTGCGACAGATAACGCAGATGACTTGATCGGTCGATTGACTCTCGTCTACAACCGGGCTCGACAAGCTGCAATCACGCAAGAAATCACAGAGATCGTCAGTGGAGCAGCTGCGCAGCAGTAAGCCCCAAGGACGTAATGATAGGTAGGAGGAAACACGATGAACGAACTCGGTTTAAAAGGCCGCGTCGTCGCGGTCATGGGACCTGTCATCGACGTTAAGTTCGAAGGACACTTACCGAACATCTACAACGCGCTTCGTATTCAATATACGCCGCAAACTGTAGAAGAAGTGGCTATCGACTTAACGCTTGAGGTCGCATTACACCTTGGTGACGATGTCGTCCGTACCATTGCGATGGATTCGACGGATGGTGTACGCCGTGGAGTGGAAGTCCTGGATACAGGCGCTCCAATCTCGGTACCCGTCGGTGAAGCGACTCTCGGTCGCGTATTCAACGTACTCGGTAACCCAATTGATGAAAAAGAACTTGATGCAAGCGTGGAACGTCTTCCGATTCACAAAAAAGCACCAACGTTCGATAACCTTTCAACAAAAGTTGAAATTCTTGAAACAGGAATTAAAGTCGTTGACTTACTTGCTCCTTACATCAAAGGTGGTAAAATCGGTCTCTTCGGTGGTGCCGGTGTAGGTAAGACCGTCCTCATCCAGGAATTGATCAACAACATCGCCCAAGAGCACAGCGGTATCTCGGTATTCGCAGGTGTTGGTGAGCGGACACGTGAAGGTAATGACTTGTACCATGAGATGACGGATTCAGGCGTTATCAAACAAACAGCGATGGTCTTCGGTCAGATGAACGAACCACCTGGTGCACGTCTTCGTGTTGCCTTGACTGGTTTGACAATGGCAGAATACTTCCGTGATGAGCAAGGACAGGACGTTCTTCTCTTCGTTGATAACATCTTCCGTTATACGCAAGCAGGTTCAGAGGTATCGGCCCTTCTCGGTCGTATGCCATCTGCCGTTGGTTACCAACCGACACTTGCAACAGAGATGGGTATGCTTCAAGAGCGTATCACGTCAACAAACAAAGGTTCGGTTACATCAATCCAAGCGGTTTATGTACCAGCCGATGACTATACTGACCCGGCTCCTGCGACGACGTTTGCTCACTTAGATGCAACGACGAACCTTGAGCGCCGTCTCTCTGAGATGGGTATTTATCCTGCCGTGGATCCACTTGCTTCTACATCACGCGCCCTTTCACCTGAAATCGTCGGTGAAGAGCATTACGCTGTAGCACGTCAAGTTCAGGAAACACTTCAGCGTTATAAAGAACTTCAAGATATCATCGCAATCCTCGGTATGGACGAGTTGTCGGAAGATGACAAGTTAAGTGTTCACCGTGCGCGTCGTATCCAGTTCTTCTTGTCGCAGAACTTCCACGTAGCTGAGCAGTTCACAGGACAAAAAGGATCGTACGTCCCAGTTAAGGACACGATCCGCGGCTTCAAAGAAATCCTCGATGGCAAACACGATGATTTGACGGAAGAAGCATTCCGTCTTGTCGGTCCGATCGAAGATGCGATTGAAAAAGCGAAGGCGCTTGTCTAAGTGACAAAGCATAAGGGGGACTTGAGATGAACACACTTCATGTCAATATCGTCACCCCGGATGGCGAAGTGTATGATGGCGATGTCCGTATGGTCGTTGCGAAAACGATAACGGGTGAAATCGGGGTCCTCCCGCACCACGTACCGCTCGTAACACCACTCGACATCAGCATCTTGAAGTTGCGCCACGAAGATGGCGGACGCACGTTGATCGCTATCAGCGGTGGCTTTATGGAAGTGCGCCAGGATACTGTAACGGTTCTTGCAGAAACAGCGGAGCAGGCAGATAAGGTCGATTATGACCGTGCTGCGGCTGCGAAGGTTCGTGCAGAACGACGTCTCCAGGACACGAAATTATCAGATCTTGAGTTCAAACGCGCAGAGCTTTCATTGAAACGGGCAATTAACCGTCTCGATTTAAAAGACTACGGTCGCGATTGATTCAAGTAAAAGACCCGGTTTCCCTCGTGGAAATCGGGTCTTTTTTTGTAGAAAACGTCGATTTAAAAGCGTTTTCTTTAGGATTAAGGCGATTCAGGTTTAAGATGGCGAAAAATAGTAAAAGTACCATATAGACCTCTTATTCACAAACTTTTCATCCTTACTTCTATAGAAATTGTGACAATCATCTTTAATAAATATATTTTATGCGCTAAAATAAATGCATATTGTGCTTTTTTGTTTGCGAAATCATTCATTTTGTGAAATCATGGTAAGGTTGAAGAAAACACGAAGAAGAGGTGCAAGCGCGTGACGTCAATTGGTTTAAGTGCTTTAGTAAGTATGCTCGTTTATGTAATGGCAATTGTTCTTGCCTGGTGGTCTCTCTTACCAGTCAAGTGGGAAAAAATCCTCCAACATCCTAAAGGTCCACACGCCATTGCGTTACGGACGTTGCTTGCGATTGCACTCGGTTCCCTCGTCGGTCGCTTTTTGCTGGAGTATTCGGGATTCGCCCAACGTCTTCAATTTTTAGTAGGCTGAACTTGTAACTTCCTTGTAAACCCTAATTTGGTCATCTGAATTAGTATGGAAAAGGATAGTATTCTTATAATGAAGAAACACATTGATTATGACACTGAAAATCGTATTGGCTTTTGGCACGAGAGATAACTATAGGAAAGTTTCTTTCTATCATTCGTTGACTTTTCAACTATGATCAACACCAATCACGAATTGTACGAATAGAAAAGAAACGAAGCAGAGGAGTATGGGTAATGGAAAAAATTGTTGTCCGTGGCGGACGTAAATTAGCTGGAACAGTAAAAGTAGAAGGTGCAAAAAATGCAGTCTTAAAAACGTTGGTTGCGACATTGCTCGCATCAGAAGGTCAATCGGTCCTTCAAAACGTACCACGTCTTGCAGACGTCTATACAATCAACAATGTCTTACGGAACTTAAACGCACAAGTCGAATTCGATGCAGAAGCGAACACGGTTACCGTCAATGCAGAACCGGAACTAAAAGACGAAGCACCACTTGAATACGTCCGTAAAATGCGGGCATCGATTCTTGTCATGGGTCCACTCCTTGCACGTCTCGGTCGCGCACGCGTTGCGATGCCGGGTGGCTGTGCAATCGGATCACGTCCAATTGATCTTCACTTAAAAGGATTCGAAGCGATGGGCGCTAAAACAATCATCGGAAACGGTTTTGTTGAAGCACAGGTCGATGGTCGTCTCCAAGGTGCAAAAATCTATCTTGATTTCCCTTCTGTCGGTGCGACAGAAAACATCATGATGGCGGCAACACTCGCTGAAGGCACGACAGTCATCGAGAACGTTGCGAAAGAACCTGAAATCGTTGACCTCGCGAACTTCTTGAACGCGATGGGCGCGAAAGTCCGTGGCGCAGGTACGGAAACGATCCGTATCGAAGGTGTCGAAAAATTACATGGTGGCAACCACTACGTGATTCCAGACCGGATCGAAGCCGGAACATTCATGATTGCAGCAGCAATCACAGAAGGTGACGTCGAAGTCATCGGTGCTGAGCGTGAGCATCTTCGTCCATTGATCTCAAAAATGGAAGAGATGGGTGTTCAAGTATCGGATACAGAAGAAGGGCTTCGTGTTGTCGGACCTAAGAAATTGGTTGCTGTCGACGTGAAGACGATGCCACACCCTGGTTTCCCGACAGACGTTCAAGCACAGATGATGGCGCTTGTCTTAAAAGCTGAAGGAACATCGGTCATCACGGAAACGGTCTTCGAAAACCGCTTCATGCACGTGGAAGAATTCCGCCGTATGAATGCTGATATCAAAATCGAAGGACGCTCATCCATCATCACAGGTGGTGTTCAGCTTCAAGGAGCAGAAGTCTTATCAACAGACCTTCGTTCTGGTGCAGCGCTTGTCACAGCTGGTTTGATTGCTGAAGGTGAAACACGTGTCGGTGCACTCCATCACATCGATCGTGGATACGTTGACTTCCACTTGAAACTGCAAGCCCTTGGCGCAGATGTCGAGCGCATCACGGAAGAAACAGCGGTTGTCGAAGAAACGGCAGCGACAAAGCTTTAATCTTAAGCTATTATTCCATTTCATTAACGAGAGACGACTTTCTGAAAAAGAAAGTCGTCTCTTTTTGCTTGCCTGTGCTAAAATTGAAAGGTATGTATACATAAATGGGTTAGACGTCCAAACGACGTTCTAAATTATGGAATAATAGCCAGCTGGTAAAGGAGATCACGCGAGATGTTTTCAAAAGATATCGGAATTGATTTAGGAACTGCCAATGTCGTCATTCATGTAAAGGGAAGAGGAATTGTCCTCGATGAACCTTCAGTCGTCGCCATTGATAAAGCGACCGGCAAAATTCATGCAGTAGGTACGGAAGCACATTTAATGGTAGGCCGGACACCGGGAAACATCGTCGCGATTCGTCCGCTCCAAGATGGTGTGATCGCAGATTTCGAGATGACGGAAGCCATGTTACGTCACTTCATCGATAAAATTGAGGTCCGCAGCATGTTCGGTGGCGTTCGGATGTTGATTTGTACACCAGCGAGCATCACGACGGTCGAAGCAAAAGCGATTCGTCAGGCAGGAGAAAAATCGGGCGCGAAAACCGTCTTCCTCGAAGTCGAACCGAAAGTAGCCGCAGTCGGAGCAGGGATGGACATTTGGATGCCTGCGGGACATATGGTCATCGACATCGGTGGCGGGACGACGGATGTTGCGGTACTCTCGATGGGAGATATCGTCTGTGGCGAAACAATCAAAGTTGCAGGAGATCGATTTGATCACGATATCATTCGGGCGATCAAAGATCGGCATAAGTTAATCATCGGTGAACGGACGGCGCAAAACGTCAAGATGACGGTAGCAACGGTCTCAGAAGACGGACGTCAGGAAGAGATGGACATCCGGGGACGCAATCTCGTCACAGGGCTGCCGCATAACATTACGGTCAGCTCACAGGAAATTCATGAAGCACTCGCAGAATCAGCGATGGAAATCGTTGAAGCGACAAAACGGGTTCTCGAGAAGACACCACCGGAACTCGCAGCAGATATCATCGACCGCGGCATCATCTTAACGGGTGGTGGGGCATTGCTCGACGGAATCGATCAGTTGTTGGCAAAAGAGCTTGGGTTACCGGTCTTGATTGCAGAAGATCCAATGTTATGTGTCGCACGCGGGACAGGCATCATGCTCGATAACTTAGGAAAATAAGAAATGCTTGTTTGGCACAAATCGTCAAGCGATGAGGTAACCGTTCACTTAATTGTGGGGGTTACCTCTTTTTATTTTGCGTAGAGAACGATTCAAGAATGTTGCAGGATAAAGATTCTTTCTTCCCGCGCTTTCCTCGGGCGAGGCGCAAGCCGTTGCTACTTGATCCTACCAGGACAAGTAGCAGGGTCTCGCTTGCCTCTGACAGCGCAAGAGTTTCTTGCGCTTTTTCCCGTAGGAGTCACGGGAAGCGAATCTTTTAGGCAGATGCGTTTTTGTCGAATGCCGTTCTCGAATAGATCGGATTAGATTGCAGATAGACAAAGTACAGTGCCTTGAACGATTCAAGAATGTTGGGGGGATGAAGATTCTTTCTTCCCGTGCTTTCCTCGGGCGAGGCGCAAGCCGTTGCTACTTGATCCTATCCGGATAAGTAGCAGGGTCTCGCTTGCCTCTGACAGCGCAAGATTTTCTTGCGCTTTTTCCCGTAGGAGTCACGGGAAGCGAATCTTTTAGGGAGATGCGTTTTTGTCGAATGCCGTTCTCGAATAGATCGGATTAGATTGCAGATAGACAAAGTACAGTGCCTTGAACGATTCAAGAATGTTGGGGGATGAAGATTCTTTCTTCCCGTGCTTTCCTCGGGCGAGGCGCAAGCCGTTGCTACTTGATCCTACTGGGACAAGTAGCAGGGTCTCGCTTGCCTCTGACAGCGCAAGAGTTTCTTGCGCTTTTTCCCGTAGGAGTCACGGGAAGCGAATCTTTTAGACAGGTGCTTTTCCGACAAATGCCGTTCTAGAACAAATCGGTTAACGCGTGTCTGAGCTTCCACAGAAGTGAGAACGCCAATCGATAAGATGTAGCGCCTTAAACGGAAATAGGGATAACTTGAACAACTTGCTTCGAAAACGGTGAGACGCTTGAGGGAATCAGTGAACCTTGAAAAGGTTCACGAGCAAGCAAGGGGAGACCCTCCAGCTTTTGTAAAAAGCGAAGCGGCTTCCCGCTTGCCCCTAAGCAAGCGAACCGTGGTAGAAGCGAATGTTGTTCAAAACCCACGAGGTCACTGTACTGAATGTTGTTCAAAACCCACGAGGTCACTGTACTGAATGTTGTTCAAAACCCACGAGGTCACTGTACTGAATGTTGTTCAAAACCCACGAGGTCACTGTACTGAATGTTGTTCAAAAAAACGCACTTTTATGTGACCGCGAAAAAGACTTTCTAAAAAAATATCAGAATAACGGTTGACGGAAGACTGGAAAAAAGAGAGAATGAGAATGTTCTCAATGAGAATGAATATCATTATCTTCACAAGGAGACTACGATGTCGATTATAATTTGGGGAATCCTCCTCGTATGTGTCTCGATCGGCTCCATGTTTGTCGGTGTCGCTGACCTCGATTTAACAGACATTTTATCTTGGAGCGAGACGGAATGGGAATTGTTCTTGATGAGTCGGATACCACGACTTTTAAGTATCTTATTGGCTGGAGCGGGTATGAGCATTGCGGGATTGATCATGCAACAGATTACACAAAACCGCTTCGTTTCACCGACGACGGCGGGAACGATGGATTTCGCAAAACTCGGAATCGTCGTTTCAATGATTGGCTTTAGTGATGCACATCCACTGATTAAGATGCTCATTTCATTTGGATTTGCGTTTGGTGGTTCGCTCTTGTTCATGCGGATTCTCGAACGGATCAAAATGAAGGACGTCATTTTCATTCCTCTCGTCGGGTTGATGCTCGGCAGTATCGTCGGTGCCTTGACGACGTTTCTCGCATTGCGGTTTAACTTGCTGCAAAGCTTAGAAGGATGGATGCAAGGAAACTTTTCGATGATCACAAAGGGACGCTACGAATTGCTTTACATAACTGTTCCGTTGCTGTTCATTGCTTATCGTTATGCCCACCGGTTTACGATTGTCGGAATGGGCGAAGAATTTTCACAAAATCTTGGTATCTCCCATAAGCGTGTCATGCAGCTCGGGCTGGCGATTGTTTCATTGATTGCTTCAGCCGTGATTTTATCGGTCGGTGTGATTCCATTTCTTGGTCTGATCGTGCCGAACTTGATTTCGATTTGGTACGGCGATCACTTACGAAAGACGTTACCGTTGACGGCTCTGTTCGGTGCCTTGTTCGTCCTCGTCTGTGACATTGCGGGCCGCCTGTTGATTGCACCGTATGAGATTCCGATTAGCTTGATGGTCGGGACGATCGGGAGTGGCTTGTTCCTCTACCTCTTGTTTAGGAGGGATCGTTATGGCTTATCGTAAACGGTTGATTTGGCTGGGCGTCCTCGCGTTATTATGCATGGTTGGCTATATGACGTTGAACTTACAAGGGGCACTCGGATACGTCATTCCAAGGCGTTTTACAAAGTTAGCAGCGATGCTTGTCACGAGTGTCGCGATCGGGGTCTCGACCTTGATCTTCCAAACCGTGACGATGAACCGGATTTTGACACCGAACGTCATCGGTCTCGATTCACTGTATATGTTGCTTCAAACCGGACTCTTGTTTTTGTTCGGCAGCTCAATCCTGCTTGAAGTCGGAATCGAAGTCCGCTTCATCGCAACGATTCTTTTAATGGTCGGTTTTGCAATCGTGCTGTATCAATTGTTGTTCCGAGGGGAAGGGCGGAACGTCTACTTCCTTCTCCTCGTCGGTCTCGTCTTCGGAACGTTTTTCGGCAGCATCACCTCGTTCCTTCAACTGTTGATGGACCCGAACGAATTTCAATTGTTGCAAGATCGCTCGTTCGCAAGCATCAACAACGTCGATTCGGACTTATTGATGTTAGCGACAGTCCTCCTCGTCTTGAATACGGCTTGGCTCTGGCGGTATGTCCGCTTCCTCGACGTATTGGCACTCGGACGCGACCATGCGATTAACTTGGGCATTCCGTATGAAAAAATCGTCAAACGTCTGTTAATCATCGTCGCCATCTATATTTCGATTGCAACGGCCTTGATTGGACCGATTACGTTTTTAGGGCTATTGATTGTCAACGTCGCCTATCAACTCATCCCGACGTACCGCCATCACGCTTTAGCGGTCGCGACAGTTTTACTTGGTGTGATCGCGTTAGTCGGGGGGCAGTTGATTGTCGAGCACGTCTTGAACTTCTCGACGACGCTTAGTGTCATCTTGAACTTGATTGGTGGTAGCTACTTTATTTATCTCTTGCTGAAAGGAGTCAACCGATGATTACGATTGACAACATCACGAAACGGTTCGGAACGAAGACCGTCGTCGAAGCGGCGACGTTCACGATCCCGAAAGGTAAATTGACATCCTTCATCGGACCGAACGGTGCGGGTAAAAGTACGGTCCTTTCGATGATTAGCCGTCTCGCGAAAGCGGATGCGGGCGTCGTCACACTGGAAGGGACGGCCATCAGTCAATTTCCGTCAGATGACTTGGCGAAGCGACTGTCGATTTTAAAACAAAGCAACCACCTCGGACTGCGTGTGACGGTCCGTGAGCTCGTCGGGTTTGGTCGTTTTCCGTATTCGAAAGGACGACTGACCGCCCTTGATCACGAGAAAATCGAGCGGGCGATTGCATACGTCGGCCTCGAAGAGATGCAAGACAAACAAATCAACGCCCTCAGCGGAGGTCAGAAGCAACGCGCCTTCATCGCGATGGTGATTGCCCAAGATACGGATTATATCTTGCTCGACGAACCATTGAATAACCTCGACATGCGTCATGCCGTCCAGGTGATGAAGTTACTCCGGAAGCTCGTCGACGAGGAAAATAAAACGATCGTCGTCGTCTTACACGACTTGAACTTCGCATCCGTCTACTCGGATCAGATGGTCGCGATGAAAGAAGGACAAATCGTTGCGACGGGTCCGACAGACCAATTGATGGAACAGTCGTTACTCGAAAACCTGTATGAAATGGATTTAACGTTGGAACAGATGGATGATCATAAAATTTGCCTCTACTATACTTAACATAAAGGAGATCAACTCACATGAAAAAGTGGTTCTTACTCGTTATTGCAATTTGTGTCGTCGCACTCGGTGCGTGTGGAAAAGGAACAAATGAATCAGCCGCTTCAAGCGACGAAAAAATAACAATCAAACATGAATTAGGTTCAACTGAGGTCGTCAAAGACCCGAAAAAAGTCGTCGTCTTTGATTTTGGTGCACTTGATACACTCGATGAACTGGGTGTCGAAGTGGCAGGTCTACCGAAAGAACTCGTTCCAGCCTATCTTAAGCAATATGAAGCAGAGCAGTATACGAACGTCGGAAGTTTAAAAGAACCAAACTTTGAAGCAATCAGTGAACTTGCACCGGACGTCATCCTGATCTCAGCCCGTCAATCGGAAATGTATAAAGAGTTCAGCAAGATTGCACCGACGATTTATGTAGGAATCGATACACAGGACTACATGACATCGTTCAAAGATAACGTCAACATGCTCGGTGAGTTGTTTGGAAAAGAAGCAGAAGCGACAGCTGCATTAAAAGAAGTAGATGAAAAAATCGCGGCAGTCAAAGAGGATGCTAAAGAAGCACCTGAGTCACTTGTCCTGCTCGCGGGGGATAAGAGCATGAGTGCGTTCGGACCGGGCTCTCGTTTTGGCTTGATTTACGACGCATTTGGTTTAAAAGCAATCGATACGACTCTTGATCAAGCCGTCCACGGACAAGATGTCTCGTACGAATACATCGTCAAGAAAAATCCGGGCATCATCTTCGTCATCGATCGTGGAGAAGCAATCGGTGAAGGGGCAACGGCGAAACAAGCGATGGACAATGAATTATTGAAAAACGTTGATGCCGTCAAAAATAATAAGGTCGTCTACTTGAGTGGAGACGTGTGGTATCTGTCCGGTGGCGGTATCCAATCGATCGAAAAGATGTTGGAAGAAATCAAAACAGCACTGTAACAGCAAAAAAGCTCAATCCGTTAAGGACTGAGCTTTTCGCGGTTCTAAAGCGATTCGAGACGGATTGCGCTCTAAAGCGTCTGTATGACTGGACTTCTGTCACGGTATTACCTAAAAAGCGTCACGTTTCGTTGACTCCTACGGGAAAAGTGCGTTTTTAACGCGACTTGCCAGAGGCAGGCAAGACCCTGCTCGTTGTCCGTGAGGATCAAGGAGCAACGGCTTGCGCCTCGCCCGAGGAAAGCAACGAAAAAAGACGCTTGATCTCCCAATAGCACGTTGTCTACAGTCTGAAAGATCAGTCCGTTAAGGATTGATCTTTTTTTCATCGATAGCTTAAAGAATTTTGCCAATCAGTTACTTCGTATTTTGCATGAACGCCTGATAGGCCTCAAAGTCATGATAGACGATGGCACGCGGGGGGAGGGAGCTATTCATCGTCTGATTGACGAGTTGGTTCAAGGCTTGCCGTGACTGACCATAAAAGGTGATGCTCGGTGTCTCCGGTAGTTCCGTGAACTCGAGAGCGTACGACAGGTTGTGCTGGTGGTTTGCCGCATACAACGTATCGACGAGCGTGATGGCGGATAAGCCGTTTCCACCACCGTAGACAGTCCGGTAACTCATTAAGGTCACTTCGCTTGCAAGATCCAACGCCCAGGCACTGACAGGACGTCCGGAGACATCCGTGACCGTATGGAACCAAAACGGAAGAAAGAGTTGCAACGGTAGCCCTTCCGCCGTTGCCCGCTCCTGAAAGGCAGTCAGGATTCGTTGATAAGAAGCGATGACGGCAGATTGATTCGTCGTCCACTCCGGTAGGGCATACGGTTCGAGATCGACGCTGATTCCATCCGGATGCTGCATCGTCTCACTTTGATACAGGGTAATCCAGGCGAGCGGGTCTTCGACATTCGGTCGGAAGGTCGTGCCTTCATTCGTAATCCAGCGTGGTTGTCCGAACAGGAAGTAGACTTCAATTCCTGCTGCATGCGCGACCTCGACGAATGTTCGATAGAGAATCCGGTCCCCCTCCACAGCAACATGAAGATAGACACGCTTCATCTGCCGGTTGGCGAGCTGATTGATTTTCACGGGGATGGACTTCGCTTCCGGAATCGACCACATCACCGTATGGCGCGTGACGGGGAGAGCGGCTTGACCGCTTGACGGCAGCAACAGACTGAAAAACGAGACGCAGACGAGACTGACGAGAAAACGTTTCATGGTAGTGTTCACTCCTTCTGCATAGTACTCCTACTATCGGTTCGTTTGCTTAAAATAGGTATCCATCAATAGTCTTTGAGACTATTGCATCAGTTCAAAACCTAGACATTTCACATTGTGAAGTGTATATTAGAAGTTGTTGCTTGACCCCGGAATTACCATTAAAAAGGAAGTGATGCCACAATGCCGTTGTGGAAAAGAAATTTAATCGTCGTGTGGATCGGGAGTTTTTTGACTGCCGCTGCACTCAGTCTCGTTTTACCGTTTTTGCCATTATTCATTGAAGAGCTTGGCGTCGATGGACGTCAGGAGATTACGACCTGGTCCGGGATTGCGTTCGGGGCAACGTTCCTCGTCGCAGCAATCGTCTCACCGATTTGGGGACGCCTTGCCGATAGAAAAGGCCGGAAATTGATGTTACTCCGAGCAAGCCTCGGCATGTCGATTGTCATGTTTTTAATCAGTTTTGTGCAAGATGTGTATCAGCTTGTTTTCTTACGGCTCGTCATGGGAGCGGTCTCCGGATTCATTTCAGCCGGAATCACCTTGATTGCTTCTCAAACCCCGAAAGAGAAAAGTGGCTGGGCGCTCGGTACATTGTCGACCGGTGGGATTGCCGGTGGATTGCTCGGACCTCTGATTGGAGGATTCCTTGCCGACATGATTGGGCTTCGACCCGTTTTTCTCTTTACGAGCGTACCGTTGTTTTTGACGTTCCTCGTGACATATTTCTTCGTTAAAGAAGAATTCGTCCCGCTTGAAGTTAAAAAAATGGCTTCCGCGAAAGAAATCATTCAATCACTCCGTCATCCGGAGCTCATCTTGAGTCTATTCTTGACGACGTTCTTGATTCAGTTCGCAGCGCAATCCATCAGTCCGATTCTCTCGCTTTACGTGCGAGAGCTGAGTCCCGGAACGGAACGACTGGCGTTACTGTCTGGTATCGTCGCCTCAGCACCCGGGATTGCGGCATTGATTGCTGCCCAGCGGCTCGGACGACTGTCCGACAAGATTGGGGCGGAACGTGTCTTGTTCGTTGCCTTACTCGTCTTTGCCGCCTTCTTGATTCCGCAAGCGTTCGTCACGGATACGAGTCAATTGATCGTCTTACGGATGGGAATCGGATTTGCGACAGCGGCCTTGATGCCATCGGTCCAAGCACTGCTTCGTAAACACACACCAGCCAATGCGTCCGGACGAATCTTCGGTTACAATCAATCGGCCCAATTCATGGGAAACTTCCTCGGACCGCTCGCCGGTGGTCAAATTGCCGGTCATTTCGGTTTTGAAGCGTTGTTCCTGTTTACCGGTTTGATCGTCATCACGAATGCTGTCCTCGAACGGACGCAAACAGCGGTACTCAGTAAAAAACATTCCTAACACGGAACGCCTCTCCGGTCAGTACGGGAGGCGTTTTTTTCATGTCAACGAAAAGAAGTCATCGAGTTTTTGTTGCTCCGAGTGTTCGAGTGCCTTCATCAAAAGGATGGACTGGGCACGTACTTTATAGTCGGCAGAATAATGGAACAGTCCATTGTCGAGTTCCGTGATCGCAAGCGGTTCGATGATCGTCCGTGGATGATCGACATCCTTCAATCGTAATGACAGCTCGATTTGGTGATCGACGGGCAAGCGAATCGATGCATAAAAATGGACGGACCGGTTCGTACTCCGCGTGATGAGGATTGGCGAAGCACCGACATTGACGGCCTTGCCGTTCAGGCGGGTGATCGTGACCTGGGCATGGACGGACGGCAATTGTTGTTTCGGTGAGGCTTTCAAAGACTCAATCGGTGAAAGAACACCGAGACGCAATACGTTCACAAGTTCGGACGCACTGACGGGTCGGCTGAACAGGTAACCTTGGACGGCATGACACTCGAAATCGCGGAACAAATCGAGTTGATGGAGTGTTTCGACGCCCTCGGCGACGACGGTCAGTTCGAGTGCTTTTGCAAAGTAGATGATGGTTTTAAGAAGCGCCGGCGACTGATCCGCCTCCTCGAGTTGAGCGACGAACGAACGATCCAGCTTTAACGTCGTAATCGGATAGTCGCGCAGACAAGCTAAGGAAGTAGCACTGCTGCCGTAACGATCGAGTGTGAGGCGAATGCCGAGACGATGCAGGTGCGTAAGTGTCTCCTTGACGAACTCATTGTTCTCGAGCAGGACATTTTCAGGTAGCTCGAACTGCAGGAAGCGGGCCTGGATGTTATGGCGTTTCAAACACGTTTTGACGGTTTCGACGAAGTTGCCGTGCAACAGTCGCTTCGCCGACAGATTGATTGAAATCGGGACGACGGGGAAACCCGACGTACTCAAGTCCTGTAGCGTCCGGCAAACGGTCTCGAGGACCCAGTCGCCAATCGCCAGATAAAACCGTCCTTCTTCTGCGAGCGGAATGAAATCTTGAGGGGGAATCCGTCCCCACTCCGGATGATCCCAACGAATCAATGCCTCGAAGGCCAAGAGCTGCCCGCTCCAGATATCGACTTTCGGTTGATATTCGAGAAACAGTTCGTCCTGTCCGATCGCATACCGTAAACCTTGTTCGAGTTGGTGGCGGCGGTAAATTTCAAGGTCAAGCTGTGACGTATACAATTCATAGGCGGGACCTGTCTTAGCGCGGGCGCGGGTCAAGGCAGTATTCGCAGCCTGCAGGAGTTCGGCCGCTGAAGTCTTTTTGTCCTGACTGTGACTGATGCCGATGGCGAGTTCCGGAATCAGGGCATACGCCTCGATTGAGAAGCGTTGCGTCGCGAGTTCGAGCACATGGAGTGAACGTTTCTTCAACTGGAGCTCATCGAACGGTTGCTCGATTAAGGCGATGTAGTAATCGCCTTCGAGATGACCGCAATAGACGTTCGGCAAGCGTTCCGTCAACGCATCACGTGTATCAAGCAGCCAGCGTTGGCCAATCTCATATCCGAGTTGTGTATTGATTTTATGGAATTGATTGAAGTCGATCGCGAAGATGGAAAAAGGAAGCCCGTTTTCAAGCAAGTCCTCCATTTTTTCAAGCAGGGCAATCCGGTTCGGCAACCCCGTTGTCGCGTGATGCCGCGATAAGCGGAAGATATCCTCTTGTTGCTGCTTGACGAGCGTGATGTCCGTGACGACACCTTGATAGCCGGTGAAGACCTGAGTGTTCGAATCCTTTAAAGGAAGACGAATCTCTTCGAGCCAGCGCCATTCGTCCTCTAATTTCAGCCGGTAAGTCAGCCGGACGGTTTCTCCTTGTTGCAGTCCTTCCCGTGCAGCTTTTATCCGGTCCCGATCGTCCGGATGAAGCAGTTCTTTCCAGTAGGCGGGATCGAGTTCGAGCCGGCGCAAATGTTCCGGGTATTGCTGCAAAAAGCCGACGGCGAGGAACGTCAACGCCTGATCGGCTTCACTGTGTTGGTAAACGATTGTTTCGACAGTCGCTAAAAAATTCGTCAGTGAGTCCTGCGAATCGGCGGGAGGAGTCTCACGCGTCGTCGCAGTGTCATGAAACATCATGCTGATGCAGAGATGATCGTCAGTCCGTGACGATAAGGCATCACAGCGGACGACCCGTTGATACTGTTCCTGTTGATTCATCCGTAAAGTGAGGCTGACGTTGGACGGCGTCGTTAACTGTGCCACGTGTTCTTGAAAGAGGCTACGGTCGTCCGGATGAATCTCGCCGAGGAAGTCCGCTTCGTCCATCGACGCCAAGCGGTGGCTCGAAATCGACAAGAGTGACGTGAAGTTTTTCGAGAACGACCACTCGTCTGATGCCGGAAGATAATCGAGAAAGGCAATCGGTGTCGTCACTTCCGTCAACTGTTCTTGCTGGGCTAATCGAAGCAGTTGTTTTCGTAACGCGACATGTTGCGAAATGTCACGGGCGATTCCGTACAGACCGATGATGATGTGGTTTTGGTAGATCGGGATGTTCGTCACGGTCATTGTCAAGCGGCGCCCATCCTTATGACGGACTTCTGCTGTGAAATGAACGGTCTCCCCGTGCAGGGCACGCTGTTTAAAGGGGGCGATGCGCTCCGCTTCACTCGGACGAAGGAAGGACTGGATTGGTTGATTCGCGAGTGTCGTTCCTTCATAGCCGAGCAGGAAAGCGAGTTTTTGATTAAAGGAGACGATTTCTCCAGCTAAGTTCAAGGTGTAAACGGCATCGGGATGATTTTCTAAAAAGTAGGTCGGGTCTGTCAGTTCTTTAAAATCCAGTGATCCTTGCAGGGGCGCTTCTGAAAGTTTCTTTTTGAAGAACGGCATCTCGTCACCTCGATTAAAATGTCTATAGTTCATTATAGCAATTTTTGGGATTTTTTACTCCAGAATATTTCAATCAAGAGCTAGGACTTTCGGTTCAACTATTTTTCTCATTACCTTTTTTTGAAAAAAACTCATAATTCAACAGAACCTGACCGATATACTAAACATAAGAGAATTGAACATTAAGTCAATGAGGAGACAAAAACATATGTTACGAGGAATGTACACGGCGTCTGGTGCGATGCAGGCGTTACAGCGGCAACAAGAAATGTTAAGTAACAACCTGGCCAATGCGCGGACGCCTGGCTTCCGCGCCGATCAAGCATCGCTCCGGACGTTTCCGGAGATGATGATTCAACAATCAGGCGTCAATGAACGAACGGGAATTCAATCAAGAGGGACGGTCGGCACGCTCGCGACAGGTGTCTTCATGCAGGCAGCGACGCCGAACTTTGCCCTCGGTTCGATTACGGAAACGGGCAACGCGACGGATCTCCAAATCAGTTCACGGGACGGGTCCGCCCTCTTTACCGTCTTACATACGGATCCGCTGACAGGTGGGGAAGAGACGCTTTACACGACGAACGGTCAATTTGCCGTCGGGCAGGATGGTTTGCTCCGGACGACAGAAAATGATCTCGTCCTTGATGCAAACGGTCAGGCGCTGAACGTCGTCAATGAAGACTTCGTTGTCAGCGCAGACGGAGCGGTGACGGACGGAAACGGACAAGCAATCGGAAACCTTGGACTTGTCGTAACGGATCAACCGGAAACACTCGAGCGGACAGGCAACGGTTTATTCCGCTCTCCGGCAGCACTTGCCGCGGGAGACGTCAAAGTCGACCAAGGCGTGCTCGAACTCGGGAACGTCGAAATCGAGCAGACGATGGCTGAGATGAACAGTGGACTTCGTCAGTTCGAAGCCAATCAAAAAGTCATTCAAGCTTACGACCGGACGGCTGAAAAAGCTGTTTCTGAAATCGGTCGCGTTCGTTAATCGGAGGAGGAAGTCATGCAATCACTTTATACATCAGCCAGTACGATGGCTCAATTACAAAAACAACTCGATACGACGGGACATAATCTCGCGAATGCGAACACGAACGGCTACAAGCGTCGTGATGCACAGTTCAATGAGTTACTCGTCCGCAACATTAGCAACACACCGGGCGGCTTGGAAACAGGTCCTTTGACGACGCCGGTCGATCTTCGTCTTGGTGTCGGTGGGTATGTCGCGAACGAAGCGACACGTTTTACCGTCGGTGCTTTTCAAACGACCGGACGGAATTTGGATGCGGCACTCGGTAATCCGCATCACTTCTTTGGTGTCATCGATGCAGACGGTGTGACGAAATTCACGCGGGACGGCAACTTTGAGTTATCACCGCAAGGCAACGGACAGATGTTGTTGACGGATGATGCGGGACGCTCCGTCATCAATCAAGCGAACGATGCCATCACCTTACCGGAAAATGCGACGGCGATTGAGCTGAACAAAGATGGCAATATCACAGGTGTCCTCAACGGAGAACGTCGTGTCCTTGCCCGAATCGGTGTCGCGGATATTCCGAACCATGGCGAGTTGACGGATGTCGGCGGTGGACTCTATACGGCGACCGGGCAATATCAAAATGCTCAAGGGAACCCGTTGACGGTCGGGACGCTCGAGTCCTCGAACGTCGACATGGGGACGGAAATGACGAACTTGACGCAAATTCAACGCGCCTATCAGTTTAATTCGAAAGCTTTGATGACGACCGATCAGATGATGGGAATCGTCACATCACTCAAATAACGCATCTGCTAAAAGCCGCGCCTTCCAGAATTCGGAAGGCGCGGCTTTCTGATGGAGTCATTTTTTTAAGCTCAGGTAGACCGCTGCCATATCTAAATCGGCTTGGTCTCCCGTGTTCGCCTGTTCATACTGTTCATGTGCTGCTTCTGCCAGCGGTAAACGTAACGTGTACCGTTTCGCGGCGTCCGTGATCAACCCTAAATCCTTCGCCATCAACCGAAGCGGGAAAGCAGGAGGGAACTCTTCTGTTCGGTACATGTCCTGTTTGCCTTGGAAGAGTGGTGTATTCATGCCGGACAAGGAAATCATCTGGATGAGTTTTTCTTTGTCGAGCCCGGCCGCTTCTCCGAGCAGGAACGTTTCAGCAAGTCCTTCACCGACGATGCCGAGCAGGAGATTGATGGCAAGTTTTGCTGAGCTGCCTGTTCCGTGGTCACCGAAATGAATACTTTCTTTACTGAGAACATCGAGATACGGCCGGCATGTCGCAAGTGTCTGTTTGTCACCACCGACGAGCATGACGAGCTGGCCGGCTTCTGCGACACCGACTGAACCAGAGACGGGAGACTCGAGATAGGCGGCACCGGCGCGTTCGATAAGTTGCGCTGCCTGTGTTGATTCCTCGGACGAAATCGTACTCAAGTTGACGACGATTTTGTTCGTCAAGTCGCTTGCGAGCAGCCCGTCTGTTTCGTGAAGGACATGATCAATCGCTTTTCCGTCTGCGAGCATGATGAAGATGATGTCCGACTGTTCGACCAGTTCGCGTGGTGAGCGTAGCGACGTTGCCCCTTCCGCGACGAGCGGTGCTGTCTTACTTTCTGTTCGATTGTAGACGTATAATGGGTGTCCGGCACGGCGAAGACGTAACGCCATCGGGATACCCATATGACCTAATCCTATCCAACCAAGTTGCATCTGTCTGATTCCTCCTGTATGTGTAGAGTCGCTTTAGCTATTCCCTTTTAGAACCTTATGTTAAACGCGACGTAAGCGGTGTTCTTCTTACCGGCAGACCGTGTTTCACCCGCCCTTGACGGAACCTGAACATGAACAGGTCAAAAAACCCCCGCGTCTTAGTGGACACGGGGTAAAGACTCATTCAGTTTCGTACGTCAAGATGGTGGAAATGACAGCGACCGGAAAACGAATCGTAAAGGTCGAGCCGACACCGACGGTCGATTCAACATCAATCGTTCCGTTATGGTGTTTGACGATTTCCTTACAAATCGATAGACCGAGACCCGTTCCACCGATTTTGCGTGTCTCTGAGTTGTCGACCCGGTAAAACTTATCGAACAACTTCGACATCGCTTCTTGCGGGATGCCCATTCCTTCGTCGCGAATCTTGATTTCAGCGAAACCATCCTGGTGCTGGACTTCGATTGAAACCGTTCCGCCGTCAGGAGAATACTTGATAGCGTTACTGAGTAGGTTGTTTAAGAGCTGTTTAATCTTTTCGCTATCGGCGTCAATCATGATCGGTCCGTTACCTGCGAACACTAACGTATGTGTCGTATGCGAGGCACCATAGAAGTCGGTCACGTCATTTGCGAGTTCGACGATGTCGAACGTCGACATCTGATAACGTTGCTCACTCGATTCCATACGCTGGACGTCGAGGAAGTCGTTGACGAGGGTCGTCAGGCGACCTGTTTCCGAGTGAATCGTCTGCAAGTACTTTAGCTGACGCTCTTCTTCAAATGATTTATTGAGCATCAACTCCGTGAAACCGTAAATTGATGAGAGCGGAGTCCGAAGTTCGTGCGAGACGGTCGAGACGAACTCTTCTTTCATCCGGTCCGACTCCGTTTCTTTCGTGACATCCCGTAAGACGAGCATCGTTCCGACCCAAACGTTATTGATTTGAATCTTCTCGGCGTAAATTTGGATATAGGCACTGCGCGCGCGAATCGAGACGACGAGACTATCCTTCGGCAAGTTCTGCTCGACGATTTGTTCGATGTATTGTTCGAACGGTTCTGCTTCATCGATGATGGAAGACAAGGCGGACATCGCTTGACGGAAAGAGGAAAGATTACTTTCATCCTGATGTTCCGTCTGAATTTCCGGGAACAGCTTCATCAACGGTTCGTTGACGAGCAGTTCATCTGATTCATGTTCGATGTAGACGACGGCTTCCCGAATCGAGTTCAACAATTGTCCGGTTTTGTTCTTTTCATGAATCATTTTTTCGTAAATCCCCATCCGCATCAACGAAAGTGAGAGCTGGTGCGAGAAGGAAAGGATATCGCTCATCTGCTCCGGCGTGAAGGCGTCACGGTACCGGACGAGATAGATGCAGGCGATGATTTTTTCTTCGTTCGGATCAAGGATCGGCACGGCGACTTCATACATGTAGTACGGATACGGAAGCGGACTTTCGTGTGCGACCTGTTTAGACGAGTGCACCGGACGTTTTAAGACGCGCGCCCGGTGGAACAACGATTGATCTTCGTGGATCAGTTGTTCGACCATATCAGGGGTCATCCCGTATTCAATCGTCGAGCGGACATCGTGTTGATCGAGGAACAGCAAGGCTCCGATTTCCGAATGGGTGATTGAGACGAGCTTCTCGATGATTTCCGGATACGCCGTCAATGTTTCGCGGGATGCGAGCGTCTCCGTCAGTTCATTACGATATTTTAGATGTTGTTCGCTTTGCAGGGTGATTTCGAGTGCTTCTTCGAGTTCTTCCTGCTGCGCCTGCAACTCTTCCTGCTGCGCAACGAGTTCCTCTTGTTGTGCTTGCAACTCTTCATTCTTCGCCAGCATATGGACTTTATTATCCGCAATCGATGCTGCCATTTGATTGAAGGACGCGGTTAACGTGTGTAATTCATCGCGTCGTTTCGGTAAGGGAAGCTCTTTGACGTCTTCACCACTTGCGAGTTGTGCACTGTCCCGAGACAACGAATTAATTTGTTTCGTCACCCGGTTGATGAATGGGCGGACGAGTAAGACAAGAATGATGACGAGGACAAGCAGGTTTGACAGCCAAATGAACTGGGCGATGCGCATTTCATTAAGCAGGCTGGCCTTTGCTTCATCTTCTTCAGTCTGAATGAGGTTTAAATAGTTTGTCAGCAAGGCTTCGATTCCAGCCGTATCGGCTTCACCGTCAATTTGACTGTTTGAGCCTTTTAGCGTTCCGTCAGAATTGAATAATTCGCTCCCGTTCGAAAGCGAAGCGAGCGTTTTCGGATCAACGAACTGCTCGTCGACCGAGCCTTCCTGTTTTTGTTCCACGTATTGACGTAACAAGGGGACGGCAGTACCGAAATAATCGTCATATACGTTTCGTGTCGCAGTTGCGTATTGATCGCCTTGCGTATAGATGGCGTTTTGCTCGAACCAGGTCGTCAAGCGGTTGATTTCATCTTGGTTTGTTTTGACGGCATTGAGCATCGCCGGTGTTCCGAACAAGAGGTATGATTTTACATTGCTCTGTGCAGCGGACCATTCGTATGCCAACGCGTTCGCATTCGTTCTTCGTTCACGTAAGTCATCGAATGTCGCATCGGTTTGACTGATTTTTTGTTCAGTATACGTATAGACGATAGCGGATGTGATGCTGAGTGCGATAAAGACTGCATAAAAAGCAAACATCAATTGTCGACCAATCTTTTGATTAATCCATTTCACGTTCGAATCCTCCATATTCTTTTGTATATGTACGTAAATGTGTGAAGACATATGTAGATTTTACTCTGCTTGTTAGCAGTCATCAAATTTTAACACGCAAAGATGTAAAATAAATATTATATTTAGATGACGGTCCAGCTTATTTTTTGGCAGGAGGATTAGAAGCAGCCGGATAAAGGAAAACTAACTGAGTGAAAGCTATCATTATTACGTATAGGGAAGTGACAGAATGCAAAAAATGTTTGAAAACAAGTGGTATCGTGGCGCATGGTGGGTCATGACGCTGCTCGTCATCGTCTGGGTCGGCAATCACGTGACCTTTTTATTTCGTCCACTCGCCATACTCGGGCAAATGGTCGTCCCGCCGCTCGCAATCGCCGGGATTCTCTATTACGTCCTTTTGCCGATCGTCGAGATGCTTGAGAAGAAGATGAGTCGGCGTCCCGCAGTGATGGTCGTCTTGTTCGGATTGATTGGAATCATGACGGCGCTTGGATTTATCTTTGGTCCGTCCTTATCGAAACAAATCAGTGAGTTCGTCAATTCGATTCCGAACCTCGCGACGGAATTT
The DNA here is from genome assembly GCF_018618705.1 of Exiguobacterium sp. H66. Classification (NCBI taxonomy): domain Bacteria; kingdom Bacillati; phylum Bacillota; class Bacilli; order Caryophanales; genus Exiguobacterium; species Exiguobacterium sp. H66. The sequence goes on along the minus strand of NZ_JACSMQ010000010.1, from coordinate 10,988 downwards.
CAGCGTCAACTCGTCGAAGTCCGGAGTCAGCTTGAAAACAGCAGTATTTTTTCTCGCTTCGTCGGGGGACCGGACGACTTGTTCGATAAATTCTCGACGAATCTCTCCGAGTACGCGTCATCCTTCTTAAAAAATGTCGGGGCAGGGGTCGGCGGGTTTGTCAGCTTAATCACGACGACCGTCATCACGATCATCATCATTCCGATCATGTTGATTTATATGTTGTTAGACGGTCATAAGCTAAAAGGCAATCTGGTTAACATGATGCCGTTTGAATTTCATAAAGAAACGAAGAAAATTTTAGAAGATGTCCATGAAACGATCATGAGCTATATCCGGGGACAGGTCATCGTCAGTATCGGTGTCGGCATCATCGCCTATATCGGATACCTCTTCATCGGCATCGACTATGCGATTTTGTTAGCGATGTTTGCGACATTGACGAACATCATTCCGTTTCTCGGACCAGTCATCGGTGTCATACCGGCCTTGATCGTCGGGTTTATCCAGGATCCGATTCTTGCAATCTATGCCATCATTGTCATGACGGTCGCGCAACAAATCGATTCGCACATCATGTCACCGCTCGTTCAAGGAAGAACGCTTGATGTTCACCCGTTGACGATCATCATCGTCCTGCTTGTCGCAGGGAACATCGCCGGCTTCTTCGGCGTCCTACTCGGGGTTCCGTTTTATGCCGTCATGAAAGTCATCATTCTTAATTTGCAACGGCTCTACCATCTCCGGACACAAAAGAAGATGGTCATCACAGATGAGGAAAAGACGTTTGATACCATCATCACAAAAAAAGAATGACTTTTTGAATTATTAACGTCGTTCCTTCATAATAAAGAAGCAGTCTGATGTGTTAGGAAAGGGGTAGTGACAGATGGATCAACGTCAAACAGAAGAACAAGCCGATTTATTAGCCCTGCAAAAATTTCAGCATAATTTCGAGAACAGCTTAAAGTCGAGCGTCATCTACATTTTACGGGATGGGGCGCTGACGATTGGTGAGATTGAACAGCGAATCGATCAGTCACATGGTCAGATTTTAGAGCAACTTCAAGAGTTGATTGAAGATGGACTCGTGACTCAGCAAATGTCAGAAAAAGTCGACGGATTGGCGTACTTTTTGACCGCACCGGCCGAAGATCTCGTTCGACAGTTTAAAGAGTCGATTAAGTGGAGTAAGCAACATATTACCTATTAAATCATCAGGACCTTTCCGGGCAATTCGCTCGGGGAGGTCCTTTTTTTGTTTTGACTACATTATAGGAGAATAAACACCCTAAAAATGAATATGGGTGTTTATGGTTTATTAAGTAATGAAATAAAATTACAATATATATTAAATGAAAGAAAATAAAAATGAGTTTAAGTTATATTTTAAGGTGAAAATTAACATTAAATATACTAGATAATGGACATTATCATCATATTATAATTGTAAAAAAATGTATTTTTTATTGGTGAAACCCTGCATAATAATGGGTGTAAGGTTATTTTTCTCAAAGAAAAGGAGTGTTCAAATGAACAAGAAAACGCCTGATTTCCGAAAGAAGATGAACCGACACCACAGAAACCACACCAAGCGCTTGATCAAACTACTCACAGCTTCCTCACTGGCATTATCCCCAATTTCATTTACTTACACCAAGACAGAAGCAGCTGAAAAAAAGTTTCAGCCAAAACAGCAGCAATTTGCCTCATCCATTAAAAATTCATTAGCACTTGCTCCAGTAAATCGAGTGAGTCTAGCGGATGTACAATTATTGACAGATGTACAAGTCCGAGCGAATTTAACAGAACAATTAGATAATTATAATTTGGCCCTTGGTTTAACGGGCCGAGGATTGGCCGATGCAGAAATTTTGTCGCCAGAACGTGTCGCCGTCTTTAATATTCCGGATCTCGCGGGCAAAATGACGGCGAACGGTAATGCCGATGTAAGCGTAGAACTATTGCCAATCACACTGGAAGACTTGCCGACGCTCAAAGGTCAACTTGATCCTTTAACAACGGATGTTAACACCCTTGTTGGAGCGTTAATCAGCGGAATCGCAGATATTCAAGCCATACCAATTGTTGGAGCAGCGCTTCGAGTAGAAGGGCTTGAAGAATTAGAAGATGCTTTAGACGGTTTAAATAATCTGGATGTAGCACTATCGAATTTGCTGGATTATAACGGTCAAGTACCCGTGACAATTAATCCGGACGGAACGATTGTCGTCGATTTTAGCGACGGGTTAGGACAACACCTTGAAACTGCTGTTACGCAAGTTATTCAACAAGTTCTGAATGATTTAATCACGGCAATTACCAACCTAGAATTAAGTGGTGTTGTAGGCAGCTTGATTGATCCAATCTTAAATCCGGTCCAAGCACTTTTACCATCCGTCAATGACTTGTTAGATGCAGTCACGAACGATACGGTCAACTTATCGAATGAACTAGCCGGCGTTCAGGTTCTTGGACCGACGACGGTCGACTTAAATGTGCTCGTCGACAAGCCAGCGGGTGTTGATGGTGAAATTGTCGTTACGGGATCAGCCGTCAGTACTACAGCGATTGATGCTGAGTTATTAAGTGATTTAGATGGTCAAACGACGATTGTGTTTGATGAAGAAGGCGATGCGGACGCTGACGCCGATGCCGATGCGGATGCGGATGCTGACGCGGATGCCGATGCGGACGCTGATGCGGATGCCGACGCGGATGCCGATGCTGACGCGGACGCTGATGCCGATGCGGATGCTGATGCGGACGCTGATGCGGATGCGGATGCTGACGCGGATGCCGATGCGGATGCGGATGCGGACGCGGATGCCGATGCGGATGCGGATGCTGATGCTGACGCGGATGCTGACGCCGATGCGGACGCTGACGCCGATGCGGACGCTGATGCGGATGCGGATGCCGATGCTGACGCCGATGCTGACGCCGATGCTGATGCTGACGCTGATGCTGACGCTGATGCTGATGCCGATGCGGATGCTGATGCGGATGCCGACGCGGATGCTGATGCGGATGCGGATGCGGATGCCGACGCTGACGCCGATGCGGACGCGGACGCTGATGCGGATGCCGATGCGGACGCTGACGCTGACGCTGACGCCGATGCGGATGCCGACGCGGATGCCGATGCGGATGCCGATGCCGATGCGGATGCTGACGCCGATGCGGATGCTGACGCTGATGCGGATGCTGACGCCGATGCGGATGCTGACGCCGATGCCGATGCGGATGCGGATGCCGATGCGGACAAGGATAACGATAATGACAAAGACAACGATCACGGTACAGTCGTCCCGGTTCCAGTCATCAATAAACCGATGCCGCCTAAGCATCCAGGTGTTGTGACGAAGCCGACCGTTCCGACACATACGACAGTTGTTCCGAAAAACCGACCGATTCTATCGACACCAATCAGTAAACCGGTCACTCGAACCGTAGCAAGTAAGCTTCCGAACACATCAGAAAATCTTTTCCTTGTTTCAATGATGGGTATGTTGGCGGTAGTAACCGGATTGTTTGCAAAACTATTCCGTCGCCGTCCCCAGCAATAAGCAGACCGATTAAATAACAGTCATTGTAGCGGAGGGGAAACTCTCTGCTACAATTTTCATTATTTTTGAAGGAGTGACTTCGGATGGAATTGATGGAACGGATAGAACGAATCGAAGAACAAGTTTTTGCGCTAATGAAAGAAGATCAGGCAACTTACTTTTTAAATCAACGCCTCACCGTCTTTCTATCAGTCGGGACGAAGAAACGCCGCGCACGGGTCCATACATTTCGTGGGAAACGAATGGCGAGTATCTTTCAAAAAATCAAAAACTTCTTACTTGAACATCCCGTCGACTACGACTGGATTAAAGTAGATGTTGCAAAGAATTTTCATTTTTGTTCGTTCGCAGAATTAAACGATCAACTTCGTGCAACACGTAAGAATTATTTTCGAAAAGGCATCGCTTTTGATGCTCGCTTCACGTGTGCCTTTTTAGAAGAAGAACTAAATGGAAATGCGATGTTGACGCCGGATAAGGACACGCCGGAACTCCGGGTGAATTTGAAGAACATGACACGATATGTTGAACAGCAGCGTCGAAAAATACCACGCTTGGTTTTCACAGACCAGACAAACTGTATCTTGTTTGAGACGACGAGCGTCTTCAGTGAAGAAGAACCGATCGTCATCGAAATGACAGGGACAGTGGAAAAAATCAGAGTCTCTCCACGCACCACTCCCTTTGAAATCAAAACGGTCGTCACGCAAGCGAGTGATTACTTAGCTCGCCAAGTTCAGGCGGATGGCCGCTTCATATATGGTTACTTTTCATGTTTTGACAAAACGATTCAATTTTACAACAGCTTACGGCATGCGAGTACACTTTACTCGATGATTGAAGCGTATGCAGTCCGACCGGACGTGACACTTCAACACGCAATCGATCGCGCGAAAAACTATCTCATCGAGCACTTGATCGTTCAACCGAACGAATCGGCCTATGTCGTCGATTGGGAGCAGGATGCGGAAATTAAGCTCGGGGCCAATGCTGCGGCCATCTTAGCGTTGACGAAATACATGACGACGTTCAAGTCGCGTCGCGAACTCGCGTTGTGCCGCGCCCTTGCGAACGGAATGTTAGGGTTGCAGCAGCCGGCAGGCAACTTCAACCATGTGTTATCGTATCCGTCGCTTGCACTGAAAGAGGCGTTTCGGATTATCTATTACGAAGGTGAAGCGACGTTTGCGCTGCTTCGTCTATACGAACTCGATCGACAAGAACGTTGGTTGACGAGTGTGACGCAAGCGTTCAACTACTTTATCGCGCACGATTACTGGAAGCAGCATGACCACTGGCTCAGCTACAGCGTCAATGAATTGACGAAGTATGTCCCGGATGAACGGTACTATCGGTTCGGACTTCAAAATGTCGAACAAAAGCTTGATTTCATTCATCACCGCGAGACGACGTATCCGACGTTTCTTGAGTTGATGCTGGCGGCCCGCGAGATGATCGGCCGGATGCAAGCGGACGGGCAGACGGACTTATTGAAGACGTTTCCGCTCGACTGGCTCGAAGCGACGATTGAACGCCGGATGCAGTACCAATTGACTGGTTTTTACTACCCGGAAGTCGCGATGTATATGAAAGTACCGGAGCGCATACTCGGTAGTTTCTACATCCGTCACCACTCCTTCCGTGTCCGGATTGATGATGTCGAGCATAATATCTCCGGGTACTGTCGTGCACTCGAACAAATCCGTCAGGAGGAGGTCGTAAAACGATGAGACGACACGTCTCGACACTCTTGCTCGTCATCGGTGTTCTCTTGTTAGGTTACGTCGGCTATCAGAAATTCACGATTGATCGAACGTTGTCCACCGAACTGGAAAAGGCGAAAGCCGTTGTCGTGGAGGCGGAGGAACAGAAGAAGACGGCTGAACCAGAGGCAACGGACACGGAGGCGGTGCCGGTCACGTTTAAAGAAGGCGAGACACTTGGTTTCTTAAGCATTAAATCGCTCGACATGGAATTACCGCTCCTCGAAGGGGTAACGGACAAAACGCTTGCGAAAGGCGTCGGGCACCACCCGGAAACGGCTTTTCCTGGACAGGGTGACCGAATCTTCATCGCAGGGCATAACGATACGACGTTTTCAAAAATCAGTGAGCTCGAACCGGGTGATGAGGTCGAACTCTATTTGGCGGATGGATCATACCGCTATGTCATGCGGTCGAGTGAAATCGTCGACGATGAAGATACACGCGTCTTGGCAGCGACAGGAACGGAGTCGCTCGTCATCTCGACCTGTTACCCGTTTTATAACATTGCGAACAGTACGGAACGCTATTTGATTTTCTTAGAACCGATTGAGTAGGGGGAGACGGACATGACAAGAATCGGCATATTACGCTTGAACGATAAACCACAATTTCGTGATAAGATCGCCTGCGTCGTCGCAGCATCGATGGGGATTGAAGCGTTTTTCTTCCGGCCGCAAGATATCGACTTTGAGAAGCGGATGATTCGGGGGATGCACTTTTTGGATGACCGCTGGCATAATGGCTTGTGCGAATTTCCGGATGTCGTCTACAATCACCTGCCGTTGACGGACGAGCAAAAAGACATCTTTTCGCGCTTGGCCGACGAGATTCCGTTTACGACACACCGGATCGGCAACAAAAACGTCGTCCTGAAAAAACTTGCGGCTGACGGAACGTTCAAACAGTATTTGATTCCGATGCACCGGATCCGTGCGGGGAAGGATTTGATCGCTCTACTGGAACGGTACGGGAAAATCATTTTCAAACCGGCTAACGGCAAGCAGGGGCAACGAATTTATACGATTGAACAGGTCGGTCCGGATCAGTATATGTTCGATTATCTTTTACAAAGTGACACCTGTTCGACAGGACAATTGATTGACCGTATCGAAGAAGAGATTCAACGGAACCCGATGATTGTCCAACCGTTCATCGCTTCGGAAACCATCCACGGACATTCCTATTGTATGCGGATCCATGTCGCAAAAGGGGCGAATGGAACGTGGAAGCTCGTCAAGTTCTTTCCTTTCGTCAGTAACAACAAGCAAGAGTCCGTTAGTCACTTGAGTCACGGTGCCTTTTCGACGACGCGGATGGATATCTTCATGAAGCAAAACTATCCGGAGCAACACGAAGAAATCTCCCGGCAGATTGTGTTGTTCGCCCGTCGCTTCCCGGCATATTTCGAGTCGTTTTATGACTACCCGCTCGATGCGCTCGGCATCGACGTCGGGATTGGAGCGGACGGAAAGATTTATCTGTATGAAGTAAACAGTCTGCCGGGGACGCGTTACGTTGAATTCCAGGCAGAATATTTAGCGATTCAGTACTGCGATTTTTTAGCGAAGCAACCGTACACCGCCAGCAATGGATTGAAGGCGGGCTGGATGAAACAGCGGGTGCGCGCTTAGAGAAGAGGTGACGTGTGAAGACGTTCTTGTTTTATCTGATGACGGCGGCGCTAGTCCTCATCATCCTTGCGAAATTCATGGTTCCGTTGCTCGGTTTTTTCGAGGCGGACGAACCGAAGCCACAGACGGACCGGACGAGCCTGCGTCTTACGGAAGCCCAGCTAAAACAATTTGATCGGGAAGACCGGATTGGCGTCAGTTACGAGATGGCCGGACTCTCGCTCAAGACGCTTGCCGTCAAGCGGATGGACGCGACCCGTCAAACACCGCTCTTACTTGTAAACGTTCAAAAAGAAAAAGTCCTACAGGTCAGTGGTGAGGCGAATCGCCTGCTCGCGATTACCGTCAAAATCAAAAATCAATCCGCCGATTCGATTGAGATCGCCCCGAAGCTCGGGGAATACGAAACGGATGGGCGGATTGTGACGATTGCCGATCAGTTTAACGCATTAAATGGAACGTATCAGAGTGGGGAAGAACGAATCGGAATCGTCTTCATCCCGACGACGGAAACGAAAATCAGACCGGGTCGGCTCAATCTGTTTTATACGACGGCTTCCGGTGACAAACAATTACGGATTGCCCTGAACGAAAGGGCAGACTAAAAAGATCTTACGCTCGATTTGAACGTAAGATCTTTTTGTTGTGTTTATCAAAATCAGGCGAGAATACGCCCACTTCTAAACGATCAGGGTGAAGCCCTAGTGAAAGTGGGAGATGAATCGCCAACCTCTCTTTCGGGTATATCCTTTGTAAGGAGGTGAACATCATGTTGACTCACAAGGCCTACAAATTCAGAATCTACCCGACAAAAGAGCAGTAAATTTTGATCGCGAAGACGATTGGTTGTTCGCGCTTCGTCTTCAACCATTTCTTGGCGAAGTGGGATGAGACGTATAAAGCGACAGGTAAAGGACTGTCCTACGGGTCTTGTTCGAAAGAACTCCCGTCGTTGAAGCAGGCGTTCGACTGGCTGAAGGAAGTCGATAGCACGTCTGTTCAAACGAGCGTCAAGCATCTTGCTGATGCCTTTGACCGCTTCTTCAAGAAGCAGAACGAACGACCCCGCTTCAAGTCGAAGTGCAACCCTGTTCAATCGTATAAGACGAACATTCAAGGTAAGTCTCAACTTCCAGAAGTCTCGATCGTCGGCGCCAAGATCAAAATTCCAAAGCTGAAGTGGGTGCGTTTCGCCAACTCGAGGCAGGTCGTAGGACGCATCTTGAACGCGACCATCCGGCGGAACGCTTCAGGAAAATACTTCGTCTCCCTGCTCGTCGAGCAGGAGAGCAACGAAATGCCGAAGACGGGCTCATCCGTCGGCGTCGATGTCGGATTGAAGCACTTCGCCGTCCTGTCGGACGGCACGGTATACAAGAACGACCGTTACTTCCGTTCGCTTGAGAAAAAGCTGGCGCGCGAGCAACGCAAACTCTCTCGTCGTCAACGGTTGGCCTTGGACAAGAAAGTAACACTTTCCGAGGCGAAGAACTATCAGAAGCAGAAGCGGAAGGTTGCCCGCATCCACGAGAAGATCGCGAACAAGCGAACCGATTTCCTGCACAAGGTATCGACCGAGATCGTCAAAAACCACGACGTCATCGGCATCGAGACCTTGCAGGTGAAGAACATGCAGAAGAATCGCAAGTTGAGCAAGTCCATCTCTGAGGTCAGTTGGTCGGAGTTCTTCCGCATGCTCGGATACAAGGCGGCATGGTACGGAAAGACCGTCGTGAAAGTCGGCAAGACCTTCGCCTCTAGTCAACTTTGTTCCAGTTGCGGACATCAACACAAAGACGTGAAACATCTTGGCTTGCGTGAATGGACATGCCCGAGTTGCGGCATCCACCACGACCGTGATGTGAACGCAGGACTGAACCTCAAACAAGAAGCTGAACGCATCCTAGCTTCTTCAACCGTCGGGACGACGGGGTTAGCCTGATCAGGTTTCGACCGTTAGGTCGGATAACTCAGGAATCCTCTACCTCTAAGCGAAGTGTAGGTGGAGGTAGTTCAATTTTGAGTGACACTAAACGCTTCTGGTGACTCGATGCCTGCTTTATTGACGGCCGTAATGATGAAGCGACCTGTCGCATCTTCCGGAAGCGGGAACGCTTTCCGTTCAATCGATTCCGTTGAACCGAGTTTTTTCCGTTTTCCATCTTGTTCTTGATAGATGTTATACGTCACGACTTCATCGTCTTTTGAAGCATACCAGTTCACGAAACCACCACTGATGCGGACGTTGGTGGCTGGTTTTGGTGGTGTGTTGACGGGATCGGATGCTTTCTCATCAAGCTCGGTGAACACGACGAGACGGTTGTCATACGTCCCTGCATTTTGGTCGTACGTACCGATACACGTAATTAAGTTCAAGTTACGGGTGTCGGCAGCACCGAAGATTTTTTCGAGTGGGGCATCGAGATGGTCGTACTCGACGAGTTTTTTGACGCGGAAGACCAGCAGGCGTCCAGACTCATCTTTGATTTTAATGGCGTCACCTTTTTTTAGTTCATGCAGCTTGTAGAAGACGGCAGGACCAGTTTTCGTATCCGTATGTCCGTCGATGACGGCATTTCCGACGTCCCCTGGTCGTGGTCCAAATTTATACCACCCGACTTGTTGTTCATTTTTCGGAGTCCCCATCGCTCCTTTTTTATCGAGACCGACCTGTTCGATGTTCGTTTTGACGTCGAGGGCGTCGATCGTCAATGTCTTCGGAAGTTCGACTTCATTGGTCGAGAGGGTCTTAAATTCTTTTTTGAAGATTTCAGATGGTTTGAGTGGATCCTCCTTTGTCTCGGAAGAAGCCGCGGATTGTGATTCAGCCGTACCTTGCGTGATGTTCGTTTCTGTGTCGTTCGTGTTTCCGAATAATAAGAAGATCAATGTACCGACTGAAGCGAGCATCAGGACGATACTGATCGGGAATAACCATTTTTTCAAAACACGTCACTCCTTTCCGAGAGGGAGACCTCTCTATGTAAGAAAAAGGATAGTGCCGAGGGCGCTATCCTTTTTAGTATACCCGATTTCTTATGCGTTTTGACGTTTGCGTGCCACGACGATTCCAGCTGCACCGAGTGCAAGACCGAAGAGTGCAAGTGCACCTGTTGTTGCGTTGTTGCTTGTGTCGCTCATGCCGCCGTTACCTGTGTTCGGCATTGAACCTGGTGTACCGTCCATGAATTTCTCAGGAGATTGCATGACGATCGCGTTACCGAGGTTTTCACCGACACCGTACATGTAAGCATATGACTCGCGGAACGTATCGACTGATCCTTTGTAGTCGCCTTCCGTGTACTGCATGAACGTGTCTTGGATATATGTTTCATGGCCAGCGACCGCTTCAGTTGCTGCTTTCGTCGGAAGGTTTTCTTCCGTTGCTGCTCCGAGGAACGCACCGAAGTCGTTCGTGAACATTTTGAGCATGTCTTGTGCGTCACCCATCATTTTTTTATCATCGTTGATGGCTGCTGTGACGAGATTTGCTTGTGCTTCGATGTGGTTTTTCGTCCAGACTTGCTCGAACTGATCCGCACCGGCTTGACCGTAGATCGATTTGATCGCGGCTTTGAAGTCAGCTGTGTGCATGTCTTCCGCCCAGTTTGCAGCATCGTAGTCTTTCGCTTGATCGACGCCTGCCGTCATGCTGAGGTTCGCAAGAGCGACGTGTTCAGCAGCAAGGCTGTTGAGTGTTGACCGGAGGTCAGCCGCTTTCGTATCAGCTTTCGAGTTATCGAATTTCTCAGGCATCTGTGTTGTGATGGCGACTGAGAGTGCTTTCGAGATGTCATACATGCGGCTGTATCCTTCACGGAACGTGTTGTACGATCCTTCGTAGTCGCCTGCTGCATACTCTTGGAATGTTTTATAGACGTCCGCTTCGTGAGCACGAAGGACTTCTTCAGCTGTTTCCTTCGGAAGTTCGCCTTCTGTCGCAGCGTCGAGGAATGTCGAGAGATCCTGGACGAATTCTTCTGTCTCGGCTTTCGAAGCGTTGATGCCTTCCTGGTCATCCG